>NZ_JBFHFC010000001.1:0-240391 GCF_041583835.1 Thiomicrorhabdus sp.
CGCCAAGACATTTTTGATTACATCGAAATGTTTTACAATCCCAAACGACGTCATTCTTCGAACAACCAACTTTCACCAGTTGAGTACGAGAAGCGGTACGAAATGAGGCTAAAAAGTCTCTAGGATTTTAGTGGCGATTCAGTTTACCGTGAACTGAGAGACTTCTTTTTCCCAAATCGCCCAGCTATCAACTCCGAGCTGCTCTAAAGTCTGTTGCGACGGATTGGATTCAACAATAATTTGCATATTCATTCCTTATTTTAATCTGAATAAGTTCTACAAGTCAGGGTTGAAGTAACTTGGCGGTTCCTGGTTGTGATCCGGTCTCGATAAGGCTTGCGCCGCACGCAAATATTTTTTGCGCGACCAGATTAATCCCCAGCGTGTTCCGCCGACTTGACGCCATAAGGTCGAGGCGCGAATGCCGGCTAATAATAGGGCGCGGATTTTGTTGGCAATGGCAGGATTTTGTAAATGGCCGTGCTTTCCGTTGACCATGACGCGTGGGCTGACGTTACTAATGTTTTCCGTATAGGTACGTGCCAGTGACGCGATGACGTTATCATGCAGTTCACCGAAATGATTCTGTTGAGTTTTCGCGGTTTCAAGCATGTTGTAGATTTGATTCATGATATCAGGAATTTGGTTAAGCTTTTTTTCCAGAATAATCATGCTCAGGACGTATCGTGTGATTTCAACGTTGCGGTTTTGAATGGCCTGATCCGAACTCATTTGAGCCAAGAGCGTATTGACGCCGAGCTGTATGTTCTCGGCTTTGCCTCCGAAAACATCTAAAGTGTCTTTAGGTTGATCGCAAAACAGGGAGTTAATGCTGGATTTAAAAGCCGACTCGTCGGTTTTTCCCGTTGTTGCTAAATCGTAGACCATCTTGGCGCTTTGGTAAATCCCAATAAGGGCAACGGCACGGTCATGATCGGTATAGTTAGACATAAAGTTTTCCGGTTAATTAAATGCGACTGTCAATGGACGTCGACCTTTAAAGTTTGCGTTCCGAAAGTTCGTGAAGGCGTTGGTCGATAATTCCGCCTCCTAAACAATCGTCTCCGTCATAAAATACAATCGATTGCCCTGGTGCAACGGCAGTTTGTGATTCGTCAAACTGTACCACGATCTCTCCGTTGGCGCTCTCTATGATTTGGCAGGGTTGTTCTTGTTGACGATAACGTATTTTAGCTTTAAGCGGTGTGTTTAAAGCAGGGCAGTGGCCCGAAACCCAATCCAATGTATTGGCGATCACATAGCGGTGCTGCAATAAAGGGTGCTGCTTACCCTGCACGGCAATCAGCTGGTTGGTTTGCAGGTCTTTGTCCGCAGCAAACCACGGCGAGTTGTCTTGCCCGTGGCCGCCGCCGATTCCTAGGCCTTTGCGCTGTCCGACGGTGTAATACATCAGGCCTTCATGGCGACCGATTACGTTGCCATTATCGTCGATAATATCACCCGGTTGCGCCGGGATGAAACGTTGTAAAAAGTCTTTGAATTTACGTTCGCCGATAAAACAGATACCGGTACTGTCTTTTTTATCATGGGTAATCAGATCGGCTTCTTCGGCCAGTTGGCGGACATAAGGCTTTTCCAGTTCTCCGATCGGAAACATCGATTTACTCAACTGGTGCTGCTGCAAGGTATAGAGGAAGTAACTTTGATCCTTGTTATCATCCAATCCTTTTAATAAATGGCAGGTGCCGTCTTCGTCCCGATGTATGCGTGCATAGTGTCCGGTTGCGATAAAGTCGGCACCAAGCGTCAAGGCGTGATCCAGAAACGCCTTGAATTTAACTTCCTTGTTGCACAGGATGTCAGGATTCGGGGTTCTGCCGGCTTTGTACTCTTCCAGAAAGTGTTCAAATACACGATCCCAATATTCATTGGAAAAGTTTTCGATATGTAGAGGGATGTCGAGCTTTTCGCAAATCGACATGACGTCCTTGAGATCTTCCGCAGCAGGGCAGTAGTCTTCGGTGTCGTCGCCTTCCCAGTTTTTCATAAACAGGCCTTCGACATCGTATCCCTGTTGTTTGAGAATAAGGGCGGTCACGGATGAATCGACGCCACCGGACAGGCCGACGATAACTTTGGTTTTAGATTTTTCTTTCATAAGCGTATTTTAGCAAACTCGGCCCAATAAATTCATTATGGATTCTAATGTGATAACGGGATTATAACGAACGGCATTCGTTAGACGTGCCCGTTATTTAAAATGGTTATCAATACTCGATTAATTGGCTTTCGCCCGGTTGTAAATTTTTTAGTTGAAAATCACCGATACGGGTACGAATTAAGCGCAGTGTCGGAAAGCCAACGGCCGCTGTCATTCTTCGAACTTGGCGATTTTTGCCCTCGCTGATTGTGATTTCAAGCCAACTGGTCGGAATGTTTTTGCGTTCGCGAATCGGAGGAGTCCTTTCCCAAAGCCATTGCGGTTGATTGATTTTTTTTACTTTGGCGGGCTTTGTCATTCCGTCTTTGAGTTTAACGCCTTGCTGCAATTGTTTAACGGCTTGTACTGTGGCTTCGCCTTCCACTTGAACCAGGTAGGTTTTGGCCCATTTATGCTTTGGATCGGATATTAGATGTTGCAATTTACCGTCGTCGGTCAAGAGTAGTAGTCCTTCCGAGTCTCGATCTAAGCGGCCGGCAGCATAAAAATCGGGCATTTTAATGTAATTTGCCAAGGTTTCTCTTTGATCCTGGTATTGAGGGTCGTCGGTAAATTGACAGAGGACATTAAAAGGTTTGTTGAATAAAAGAATTTGACTCATGAATGCTTTTCTTAAGTTTCTTGGGACTTCTAAGGCGAGTGGGTTAGAATATTTAACATTCTAACATTTTTAATTGAACCAAGTTCTCAAGGTCGAGGCGAATAATTCAGGAATTCACATGACAGAACAATCTAAAATTATTTATACCCTAACGGATGAAGCACCCGCATTAGCTACCTACTCTCTATTACCGATCGTCGAAGCCTTTACCGGTGTGGCCGGTGTTGCGGTTGAAACTCGCGATATTTCATTGGCTGGGCGTATCATCGCTAACTTTCCGGAATACCTGACCGAAGAACAGAGAATCGGCGATGCCTTGTCTGAATTAGGTGAGCTGGCGACCACTCCGGAAGCGAACATTATTAAATTGCCGAATATCAGTGCTTCAATTCCTCAGTTGATTGCAGCCATCAAGGAATTGCAATCGCACGGTTATGCGGTACCGGATTATCCGGCCGAACCTCAGACGGATGAAGAGAAACAGATTAAATCGCGTTACGCCAAAGTATTGGGTAGTGCGGTAAATCCGGTTTTGCGTGAAGGTAACTCGGATCGTCGCGCGCCTGCTTCCGTCAAAAACTACGCTAAAAAGAACCCACATTCGATGGGCGCTTGGTCTGCTGAATCGAAGTCGCATGTGGCCCATATGTCGACAGGCGATTTTTATGGTTCCGAGAAATCCACTACGTTGAATGAAGCGACGGAATTTAAAATTGAATTTGTCGGTGAAAATGGCGAAGCAACCGAATTAAAAGGGGTTGCACCTCTACAGGAAGGCGAAATTATCGACGCGGCAGTCATGAGTCAGAAAGCACTGCGTACATTTCTGGCCGAAGCGATGGAAGAAGCGAAGCAGCAGGGGATCTTGTTCTCGCTACACTTGAAAGCGACTATGATGAAAGTTTCCGATCCGATTATTTTCGGTCAGGCCGTTACAGTCTTCTTCAAGGACGTGTTCGACAAGCATGCTCAAACGTTTGCCGACTTGGGGGTTAATCCAAATAACGGTTTAGGTGACGTTTACAGTAAGATTCAATCTTTGTCTGCGGATAAAAAGGCTGAAATCGAAGCCGATATTCAAGCGGTCATGGCGTCTCACGCGGATATCGCTATGGTCGATTCGGATAAAGGAATCACCAACTTACATGTACCAAGCGACGTGATTGTAGATGCGTCCATGCCGGCGATGATTCGTTCGTCAGGCCAAATGTGGAACAAAGACGGCAAGCAGCAAGATACTTTGGCCGTAATTCCGGATCGTTGTTATGCAGGCGTATATCAAGAAACAATTAATTTCTGTAAGCATCACGGCGCGTTTGATCCGACGACCATGGGAACGGTTCCTAATGTCGGGTTGATGGCTCAAAAAGCGGAAGAGTATGGATCACACGATAAGACTTTCCAAGTCAACGGCAATGGAACGGTCCGAGTCGTCGATGCTCAAGGCAATACCTTGTTGGAACAGTCGGTTGAGGAAGGTGATATTTTCCGTATGTGTCAAGTCAAAGACGCGCCGATTCAGGATTGGGTCAAATTAGCGGTGAATCGCGCACGTGCAACCGGTACTCCGGCTGTTTTCTGGTTGGATACAAATCGTGCGCACGACCATCAATTGATCGAGAAAGTGAATAAATATTTGTTGGATTACGATTTAACCGGTTTGGAAATCCATATCATGTCGCCGGAAGAAGCGACCCGTTTTACACTGCGCCACGTGAAAGAGGGTAAAGATGTTATTTCGGTCACCGGTAACGTGTTACGCGATTACTTGACGGACTTGTTCCCGATCTTGGAATTAGGGACGTCGGCGAAGATGCTTTCTATCGTCCCATTGATGAACGGCGGCGGCTTGTTTGAGACGGGAGCCGGTGGTTCGGCTCCAAAGCATGTACAGCAATTTTTGGCCGAAAATCATTTACGCTGGGATTCATTGGGAGAGTTTTTGGCTTTGGCCGTTTCGCTTGAACATCTTGCGGCTAATTTCAATAACCCTAAAGCGCAAGTATTGGCGAATGCATTGGATAAAGCGACCGGTCAGTTCTTGGATAATAATAAGTCTCCTTCGCGTAAAGTGGGCGAGATCGATAACCGTGGAAGTCATTTTTATCTAGCGATGTACTGGGCGCAAGAATTGTCCAGCCAGTCGGACGATGCTGAATTGCAAGCTACTTTTAAACCGGTAGCCGAAGCGTTGGCTTCAAACGAATCGAAAATCGTAGAAGAGTTGAATTCCGTTCAAGGCGGTGCCGTTGATATCGGTGGATATTATCAGCCGAACCCGGAATTGGTTTCTCAGGCCATGCGCCCGAGTAAAACCTTCAATGCAGTTTTATCGTCTATTTAATTCATTCTAGATGGGTGAGGTGCTCCGGTTTTTCTTTTGATAAATTCGGTTTGATTCAAAAGTAGAAAGCCAATCTGAATAGTCGTTCAGTTTGGCTTTTTGTGTTTCAGGATGGGATATAATCTGTTAGTATGTATACCCCAGTAAATAGTAAGTAAATTTCATAATGAATATTTTGATTGTTGATACCTCTGCGATCTATCGAAAAGTCGTAAATGAACTGTTAAGTAACGATAGTATTTCGATTTTTGAAGCCAGTAATGCAAGAGAAGCATTAGAGTACTTGAAACATGAAACGCCCAATGCCATCAGTGTCGCACACGAGTTAGGCGACATGAACAGTTTCGATTTTTTGGAAACGATCAATAAAATCGACCGACTGCAGTCTATTCCAAAGTTTTTGATCACTTCTAATGTCACTAAAGAGTTTAAGCTACAAGCTTACGATGCCGGATTTACCGAGATTTTTGTAAAATCGGATTTCAAAAATCTTAAGCGGGCAATGAAAAGTTTACTGTTTTATGCAACGGTAAAAATTTCGGCTAAGGTGCTTTACGTTGAAGATACCCAAAGTACGGCGGACTATACTCGTCATATTATGGAAAATGCGGGTTGGAGTGTGGTGCATGTTAAAAGCGGTGAGGCGGCTGCGGAAATATTGGAAGAACAGCATTTTGATTTAATGGTTACCGACTTGGTTCTGGAAGGTCAAATTAGCGGCATTGGCTTAATCCATCTGGTTAGACAGGGGCGTGAAGAAATTCGCAATACGCCCATTCTTGCAGTATCGGGTTGGAATGATTTGTTACGTCAGGTGTATGTGTTAAAGCATGGTGCCGGCGATTTCATTGCCAAGCCTTTTCATGAAACGGACTTCCTGGCACGTGCGATTAATTTGATTATGAATAAGCAGCAGCTGGATGCTTCCGTCGCTTCACAGAAAGCCCTGCATAATAAAGTGAACTTGGATCCGCTTACCGGCTTGAATAACCGTCATTATATTGATGAGTTTGGTGAAAGATTGGTAAAACAAGCTTTGATTCAAAGTGAATCCATTGCGTTATGTGTGATTGATATTGATTATTTTAAACAAATCAATGATACGCATGGTCATACGACGGGGGATGTCGTTTTAACCCAGCTTGGAGAGCTTGTACGAAAAAATAGCCATCCACTTGATGTATCGGTGCGTTACGGCGGCGATGAAATCGTCATTATAATGCCTAACTGTGGTTATGAATCAGCGTGTTTTAAGGCCGAGCAGTTGCGTAATAAGGCTGCCGAATTGAAGCCGGACGGCATCGATATGAGTGTTACTATCGGTGTTTGCAGTGTTGATAAACATAAAGGTCATCATTTAATGGAGTTGTTAGGTGATGCCGACTTTGAAGAGGATGAATTGATCGTTGATTTCAATACGATGTTTCAAGCGGCCGACGAGTCCCTTTATATCGCCAAAAAAGCCGGTAGAAATCGTGTCTGTGTCAATAAGCGGTTAGTTTAAGCACCATCTCTTTCTTTTTTAAGCCATAACATGGCTGTCTGTTTGTTCCACAATGCGGCTTTTGATTAAGTCGCAAACAGGCGTTTAGTCAAATGCCGGTTTCTTTTTTATTTCATAAGCGTAGAATGAAAAAACATTACCCATAATTTAGGTAATAGTTTGATTAACAAATACTTTCTTGAGGTGTTAATTATGAAACCAGTGTGGATTCTTGTAGCAGACAGCAGTCGTGCTCGTATTTTTACAGCCGAAAACTCAGTAGCCGAATTGATTGAAATCGAAACTCTGGCCCATCCGGAAGGGCGTTTGCATGAGCAGGAAATGGATAGTGACTTACCGGGTAAAGCGAATGGAGTACAAGGTGCAGGTGGGCATGTCTATACCGATGAAGTTAGTCCGAAAGAACAAGAAGAAGTGAATTTTGCTAAATCGGTTTCGAGCCATCTTTGCGACGAGTTGAACCAGAATAAATTTGAGAAATTGTTTGTTGTGGCAGCACCGGCATTTTTGGGAGAGTTGCGCCAATCGTTTTCGACAAGGTTGACCAAGCACGTAGCTTTCACATTGGATAAAAACGTTGTCTCCCTGTCTCCCCAGGAGATACGGACTTATTTGCCGCACTCATTTGCTTAAAGCATTTTTATTTATCAAGATAAGCAGATAAGTAGATAGGTAGAGAGTTAAAAAAAACCGCCGTAAGGCGGTTTTTTATTAGTTGGACTTTTTCAGGTAGGCCGTTACCAGCACGATTTGTGTGCCGTTGACTTTCCCTTCGATATGTTCCGGGTTGTCGGTTAAATGAATGTTTTTGACTAGGGTGCCTCGTTTTGCAGTAAAGTTCGCACCTTTAACATCCAAGTCTTTAATTAAAGTGACGCTGTCGCCTTCTTGAAGAATCGTACCGTTACTGTCTTTGTGAACGATCGAATCTTCATCGTCCGAAGTTAAACCGGCATCGGCCCAAGCTTTGACGTCTTCTTCCAGATACATCATGTCAAGCAAGTCTTGCGGCCAGCCTTCCGAGCGTAATTGATGCAGTAGGCGGTAAGCCATTACCTGAACGGCCGGGACGGGAGACCACATGCTGTCGTTAAGGCAGCGCCAGTGATTCGAATCCATTTTTTCGGGAGATTCGATCTGCTCTTTACAGGTCTGACAGACGACAATGCTCTCGTCGCTTGGTGCGACCTCATAAGTGCTTAAGTTCTCTTCAGCGCCGCACAGTTCACACTTTGCGCCACTACGATCCAATAATGTTTGGTCAATACTCATAGGATTCCTCCTTTGTTTAAACTGCGCTATTATCGCTAATTTGAGAATAATTTTGTGATTATTTCAACAAAAAATGAGAATTGAAAGTACATATAAGCGCGTTTGATTGTGGGACTAAATGTTTTGAAGTAGGTGTCTCAAACCATTGGCTGAAGTGGCAGGCCTGATTTTAAAAGATGGCAGTGTTTACAGTCATTTATGGGGTTTTGTCAAAGAGCCTGTATTTGATAGAGATTTACTTTTTTTTTTCAAAAATTAACGTTAGAATGGATTTAGTTTTGGCGCCGATAGTACGATCTTTCGGCATAACAGTGACTTTACCTCTTACTTGAGAATTGACTTATTGAATGGCTAGTTTGAATCGTCCATATAATTCAAATATTGATTATTTTGCCGTTTTAGGTATTCATAAAGAGGCATGTCCTAAAACCGTCAAACAGGCTTACCGTAAATTAGCCCGTCGATACCATCCAGATGTTTCAAAACTTCACGATGCAAAAAAGAAATTCCAGGAAGTTGCCGAGGCATACGAAATCCTAAGCAAATACCGGGATGCTTACTGGCGCGACTTTGAGTTAAGAAACCGTGCGCACTTTAGTCAAAATCCTTTTGACGAGACGTCCGCAACGCGTGAAAAAACGCAAGCTAAACAGAAATCCTCTGATAAAACCTCTTATTCTTCAAATGGCTACCGAACGCACCGTCCCATCGATGGTAAAGACCGTTTGATCACCTATCCGTTAACTTTGAGATATGCGATTCGCCTGCTTCGTCTGCAGTCGTTTTATATTCCAAGTCTGAAAGTCAAAATGAAATTTACCCGTGAGGCATTAATGGGTAAAACGTTTCTTTTGAGTGGAATGGGGTATAGCGGTTTGTTCGGCGGTAAGCCCGGCGACTTTCTAGTCCGTTTTGAAATTAAAAACGACAACATAAAGTGGCAGTTGGAAGGTGCCGATATCTATGGTACGTTCAATGTCGCCGAACCTTTATTGACGGAAGGTAACCAGATTAAGCTCGAAGCGCCGAGCGGTTCGGTTTCCATTAAAGTGCCGTCGAATTATACGCCCGATACATTTATCCGTATTGATAATATGGGATTGCCCTCTGACGAAACCGGACAGGCCGGTCACCTTTACGCACGTTTAATCGCTGCTTGACGTTTATCTATTTGCCAATCCGTTCATGTCGGAATGATTACCGTTCGGATTAAACAATTTCAAACCATAGTTTCCTCACCTCTCTTGAAAAGGCTACAATATGGCCTTATGAAGATTCATAAAATCATTCCGTAATATTTTTAGAGTAGGGGTGTTTACAGCCTCTGCTAAACAACTGCAAACATAAGAAGTAAAGATTTTTAGTTATGTCTCATTCTCAAGATTATGATGATGGCAACCTGCTTTTAGAAGCGGCTCGAGCCAAAGTGAAGCCGCCGAAACGTTATCAGGTGGTGCTATTGAATGACGATTACACTCCGATGGATTTTGTCGTGGAGGTTTTAATGCGTTTTTTCGGTTTGGACGAGGCAAAAGCAAGTGCAGTTATGTTAGCGGTTCATCATCATGGTAAAGGTGTATGCGGCGTATACAGCCGAGAAGTGGCGGAGATGAAAGTTCAGCAGGTAAACCGCTTTTCCCGCCAGAATAAACATCCATTAATGTGTCAGTTAGAGGTGGCTTGATCGTGTTAAGTAAAGAACTACAAATGACGTTAAGCAATGCCTTTAGTGTGGCTCATGAATACGAGCATGAGTTTGTGACCTTGGAACATTTGTTACTTGAGTTGCTGGGCTTGCCGGAAGTTCAAGAGGCAGTGCGTGCGTGCGGAGCCGATGTAAATCAGATTGAAGCGGGACTGGAAAAGTTTTTGGAATCCGAGATGGTGAGCCGTAAACCGGACGAGTTGCAGCCGACCATGAGTTTCCAACGCGTTATCGAGCGGGCAATTTATCTGGTGCAGTCAAATGGCTATCCGGAAGTGACGGGGTTGCATGTTTTGGCTTCAATGTTTTCGGAGCAAGACTCTCAAGCCGTGTATTTATTGGAAAGTAATGGTGTCGATCGGGTAGATGTGCTCAGTTATATTTCTCATGGCGTTACCGCCAGCGATTCCGACGAATACAGTATGCCGTCAAATGACGGGAGCGAGCAAGGCGAAGGCGTTGCCGAGAGTAGCGAGAATAAGAGTCCGTTGGAGTCGTTTGCCACTAATTTAAATCAGGCCGTAGAGGAAGGTAAGATCGACCCGATTATCGGACGTCAGTGGGAATTGAATCGGACGTTGGAAATTTTAAGTCGTCGCCGTAAAAACAATCCTTTATTGGTCGGAGAGCCGGGTGTAGGTAAAACGGCTGTTGCCGAAGGATTGGCGTATCAAATTGTTCATCAAAAGGTTCCGGAACAACTGTTGGATGCGGTGGTTTACAGTTTGGATATGGGGGCATTGCTTGCCGGCACGCGTTATCGTGGGGATTTTGAAAAACGATTCAAAGGTTTGCTGAAAGAGTTGGAACAGCATGAGCATGCGATTCTGTTTATCGACGAAATCCATACGATTATTGGTGCCGGTGCCGTTCAGGGTGGTGCGATGGATGCTTCCAATCTAATGAAGCCTGCATTGTCGTCCGGAAAGCTTCGTTGCATTGGAGCAACGACCTATGAAGAGCATCGTGGAATTTTCGAGAAAGATCGTGCTTTGGCAAGACGTTTTCAAAAAGTGGATGTGAAAGAACCGAGTGCTCAAGAAGCCTTCGAAATTCTGAAAGGGCTTAAAGATAAATATGAAGAGCATCATCATGTTAAGTACACTTTGCCTGCTTTGAAGGAAGCGGTGGCATTGTCGGCGCGTTACATCACGGATCGTCACCTTCCGGATAAGGCGATCGACGTAATCGATGAAGCCGGAGCTAAACAGGCTTTAATGGTAGCGAGCAAGCGTAAAAAGCAGATTGGCGTTGCCGAAATTCAAAGTGTGGTTGCAAGTATAGCACGCATACCGGTATCGCAAATTACTCAAAAAGAGAAAGATAAATTGCACGACTTGGGGGATAACCTCAAGCGAGTGGTATTCGGTCAGGATCATGCGGTTGACCAGTTAACCTCGGCCATCAAGTTGGCGCGTTCCGGATTGGGTGATCCGAATAAGCCTACCGGCAGTTTTTTGTTTGCCGGGCCGACCGGGGTGGGTAAAACCGAATTGACGCAGCAACTTGCTAAACACCTGGGTGTTGAGATGTTGCGGTTTGATATGTCCGAATATATGGAGAGACATACGGTATCGCGCCTGATTGGTGCGCCTCCTGGGTATGTCGGTTACGACCAGGGCGGTTTATTGACCGAGGCGGTGAATAAGCAGCCGCATGCCGTTGTGTTGCTGGACGAGATAGAGAAAGCGCATCCGGATGTGTTTAATATCTTATTGCAGGTAATGGATCACGGTACCTTGACCGATAATAACGGCCGTAAAGCGGATTTCCGTAATGTGATTTTGATCATGACTTCCAATGTCGGTGCCGAGCAGATGGCACGTTCCAGTATGGGGTTTACGGTTCAAGATCATACGATGGATTTCGAGGCGGAGTTGAAAAAGGTCTTTACTCCGGAATTCCGCAATCGTCTGGATGGGGTAATCCAGTTCAATCGACTTTCTGAAGATTCGATGGCTTCCGTGGTGAATAAGTTTATCTACGCCTTGGAGCAGTCCTTGGAAGATAAGAAGGTGACCTTGAAAGTCACGGATGATGCTCGTGCCTGGTTGGCTAAGCACGGTTATGATCCGCTAATGGGAGCCCGTCCGATGAGTCGTTTGATTCAAGAGAAAGTTAAGCAGCCGCTTGCAGATAAAATATTGTTTGGTGATTTGCAAAATGGTGGAAAACTTGTAATCGACTGCGAGAACGAGGAACTTGTCTTTCAGGTAGAGCAGTAGGATGGTGATGGTTCGATGTAATGTCGAGCCGCCAAGACGCAAAAACGAACAGGGTTGTTGAAGCTTGTGTATAGGGTGATGGAACGTTTGTTTGTTTAAATCTGCTGATTGAAACCAATAAAAAAGCCCGCTTATCTCTTTAGATAAGCGGGCTTTTTTAATCTTTAATCCAAATTTTTCTAGGCCGTGCCGCCGGAATCATTTTTAATGGTTTCCGGTGGTTTTTTTAGTTTGTTTTTTATCTGGATTATTTGCCGCGGTAAGTGATACGACCTTTGGTTAGGTCATAAGGAGTCAGTTCAACTTTAACTGAATCGCCCGCAAGAATTCGGATATAGTTTTTACGCATGCGACCAGAGATGTGCGCCAAAATTTGGTGGCCATTCTCTAATTCTACTTTAAACATGGTATTCGGTAACGTTTCGATAACTACACCATCAAATTCAATAACATCTTGTTTTGCCATAAGCCTAGGTAAATCCTTAGAATAAAAATTTGCGCGGATTATACCAATTTATTGTTTTTAAATCAAATAATTGTTACGGATTTCATTGATTATGGCCTGATAATGCTCGGGGATATGGCCTGAGGCCGTAGTCGGCGTTTGGATTGCCAGTAACCAGTTAAAGAGGTTCTGGTCTGATTCCTGTAGCAAACTTTCAAATTGAAGTTTCTTTTCCCGCGGAGCGTTTTCCAGTGTCGGTACGAAAGCACTCAACAGAAGTTCGGTTTCCAGGTTTCCGCGCTTGCATAGGAACTGCATGCGTTTCAGCCAAGTCTGTTCGTCATTTGAAATAAGAGAATCATTCATTTTTGACAATCATCGATTTCAGTTCTTGAATCGCTCGACTTGGATTCAATCCTTTCGGACAAGCCGCCGTACAGTTTTGGATGTGTCGACAGCGAAAAGTTTTCATCGGATCGTCCAATTGTTGCAAACGTTCTTTAGTTTCAATGTCGCGTGAATCGATGACGAAACGGTTTGCGGCAAGTAGCGCGGCCGGCCCCAGAAATTCATCCGGATTCCACCAGAAAGACGGACAACTTGTCGAACAGCAGCCGCATAAGATACATTCGTAGGCGCCATCCAGTTGCTCGCGTTGTTCCGGAGTCTGCAGGTGCTCGAGTTCGGGGTTGAGTTCCGTCGTTTGTAAGTAGGGCTGCACTTCCCGGTAGTGTTTATAGAACAGCTCCATATCTATGATCAGGTCTTTGATGATAGGCAAGCCGGGCAGCGGTTTGATCACAATCGGCGATTCGAGCGAGGAGAGCGGGGTGATGCAGCTAAGGCAGTTGCGGCCGTTAACATTCATGCCGTCCGACCCGCATACCCCTTCCTGGCAAGAAAAGCGGAAACTTAAGCTGGGATCTTGCTGGCGAATTTTGTGTAAGGCTTCTAATAGCATCATGTCCGTAGTGATTTCAGCATCACTCAGATGAAATTGCTGATCGTATGGTTCCGAGTCGGTTTCAGGATTGTAACGACTGATTATGAATTCCATCTTAATTGACCTCCGTTGCCCTTAATAAATACGTGCTTTGGGTGTGAAGCCCGGATGGTTTTTAGGTTGTAGGTTGACTGCTTTGTACTGCAGTTGGTGTTCGTTAGAAAAGTACAAAGTGTGTTTTAGCCACTGTTCGTCGTCGCGATCCTCGTAATCGATTCGTGAATGGGCGCCACGGCTTTCCTGACGTGCCAATGCGGAATGAACCGTGGCAAAGGCGATTCCCATAAGGTTTTCCAATTCGTAGGCGGCAAGACGTTCCAGGTTGAAGATATGGCTATGATCTAATAAGGTTGCTTCGTCAAGTTGCCGCTTAAGCTGTTCAAGTTGCTGCAATGCCTGGCGCATGCTTTCTTCCGTGCGAAACACGCCGCAACCTTTTTCCATAATGATTTGCAGGCGGTTTTTAATGGTTCCGACCGAAGCGGTTTGATTGTTTGTTTTGGCCGGTTTCTGCCAGCAGTGTATACGATCAAGAAGAGGGTTTAAATTCAGTTCCGAGTTTGATTGTTTTTCTAGGGTCTGAAGTTGTTGACTGATGGTTTGCGCCGCTTTGCGGCCGAATACGATAATGTCGAGAAGTGAGTTGCCGCCCAGTCTGTTTGCGCCGTGAACCGACACGCAGGCACATTCTCCAATCGCGAATAAACCTTTGACCGTTTGTTGCCTACCGTTCTCGTCGGGAGAAATAACTTGGCCTGTAAGGTCGGTGGGAATCCCTCCCATCATGTAATGACAGGTAGGAAAAACAGGCATGGGCGTGTTTGCCGGATCAATTCCGAGAAAGGTTAAGCTGATATCGCGGATTCCGGGTAAACGGTGTTTGATGATGTCATCCGGTAAATGGGTTAAATCAAGCAGGACATAATCCTCATCGGGTCCGCATCCGCGTCCTTCCTGGACTTCAATGGCGATGGCCCGTGCAACCACGTCGCGTGAGGCTAAGTCTTTGACGTGCGGTGCATAATGCTGCATGAACGCCTCGCCGGAAGCATTTCGTAAAACGCCTCCCTCACCGCGAACCGCTTCGGAAATCAACATACCCTTGCCGGCAACGCCGGTCGGGTGAAACTGCCAAAACTCCATGTCCTGTAATGGCAGACCGGCACGCAAAACCATTCCCAGGCCGTCACCGGTATTGATGCTGGCGTTGGTGTTGTTGCGGAAAACCTGACCTGCACCGCCGGTAGCCAGTAGTACAAATTCGCTTTCTAAAATTTGGTATTCGCCGGTCTGGATGTTCATGATCAGTAAGCCGCCGATTTCACCGTCGCGGTTTTTGATCAAATCCAGTGCATAAAATTCTTCGAAGATGGTGGTTCCGGCACGTAGATTCTGCTGATAAAGCGATTGCAGTATAGCGTGGCCGGTTCGGTCGGCTGCGGCGCAGGTTCGATAAGCCTGCTCTTCGCCGAAGTTCTGGCTTTGTCCGCCAAATGCCCGTTGATAGATTTTACCGTTGTCCAAGCGCGAAAAGGGAACGCCGAAATGCTCTAGTTCACGAACGATTTCCGAAGCTTCCTGGCACATGAATTCGATGGCATCCTGATCGCCCAGGTAGTCACTGCCTTTGATGGTGTCGTACATGTGCCATTGCCATTGATCGGGCGTGACGTTGCCTAAAGCGGCGTTTATTCCACCTTGAGCGGCTACCGTATGCGAACGCGTTGGGAATACTTTGGAAATCATGGCGATTTTATGTCCCTGTTCGGTCAATGCCAAAGCGGCACGCATACCGGCGCCACCGGCACCGACGACAAGCGCATCAAAGTGTTCGGTTTTAAGCGAATCGGGTGATGGGGTGAAATTTGTCATGCGATTCCCTTAGTGATGAGGCATGAAAAACAATACAAGTAGCCAGAGTAAATCAAGGCTGATTACAATAAGTAGCCAGCGTAACCCCCAGAGCCAATATAACGTTCGTTCACGCGGTGTGTAGTCTATCAGGATGTCGCGTAATCCTATCCAGCTGTGGATGCCGATTAAAAATAGGGCACCTAAACTTGGGAATAGATATTGAGGCAGAATCAAGGTGCGACTAAGGTGTTTCATGCTTTCATGCTCGGGAAATGTCAGGACTTGCCAAGCCAATAAGGGAATGTAAATCAATAAATACACGGCACTGAAGCGTTGCCATATATGGGCTTTTTTTCCGCTGAGAGAATTTAAATTCATTATGACCATGCCTGTATAAAGATAAATACACTTAACAGAGCCCATAAGCTTAGAAGTAGCAAACTTACAGAATGACTGTTGATCTTTTGGTAGGCGTCGGCGCGGGTGAAGTGTTCTGCCAAAAGGTGGCGCAATCCGGTTAGCCAGTGGTAACTCAACGAGGTCCAGAATATCGAATTTAAACAACGGATAAAGCAGTGGTCTCGAATGCTTTCCAGGGTAACGTTGTCGTTTAGGATAATCAGGTTGAACAGTGCGAGATAGCCAAGCAGAGAGATGAATAACAACATGCCGCTGATACGGTGTCCGGCGGATAACCATGCATTCAACGGAAAATGAAACTTCCATAAGCTAAGGTAGATCGGTCGTTTACCCGGATGCTGATACATGGCAATTACCTTTAATATGCTTTCATAGCAGATAGATTCATTTTACTGCAAAAATCATCGCCGGCGACAGTGGCGGGCGATAAAGTTTTTGATCGGCTTAAAAGTGATGTTTTGCCTAAACGGATCAAGCTTCATTGATGGCGTTTTGATAGTAGCTATGTGCCACTGCAGCGGCAATCCAATCGATCTCCATTTGCCAGGTTTTCGCTTCAAAAGGTTGTTGAATCTGTTGTTGCAATAGGGCTTCGAAAACCGTGCGAGAAATAAGGCCGGCCCCCATGCTTTTCAGATGTTCAGTCTTTATCTGAGTGTCGATCATGGTAAAGCCCCAGGCTTTTAATTGCATGGCAAGCGCCACCAAGGCAATTTTTGAAGCGTCGGTGGTTTTGGCGAACATGGATTCGCCAAAGAACATTTTTCCGATCGCGATTCCATAAAGTCCGCCGACTAATTTGTCGTTCATCCAGACTTCGACGGAATGGGCGTGGCCGTTTTGATGGAGCTTTGTGTAAGCGTGCAGCATTTCGTCTGTGATCCAGGTTCCGGCCTGATCTTTGCGTTCGATGGATGCGCAATTCTGCATGACGTCAACGAAATTACGATCGAGCGTTACTTTGAACTCCGGCATGTTCGCTAATTTTTTGATCGTTTTACGCAAGCTGCGACGAATTTTAAGGTCTTCAATAAAAAGAACGCTACGTGGGTTAGGACTCCACCATAGGATGGGTTCGTCCGGATTGAACCATGGAAAAATTCCTTTCGAATAGGCTTGGAGTATCCATTCCTGTGTAAGTGCACCGCCCATGGCAAGCAGGCCGTCGGGGTCTGACAAGGCAAGATGGGTGGGTGGAAAAACAACGGGCTTGGGGTCAAGCCAAAAAGGCATTTTAGTCATAGTTAACAGTTATATTGAAGTTGCAGAATGATATTTCTGGAATCTTTTTATCCAATCTTATGGGGTGAGACGGTAGAATATCACAATTCATTTTATTCACGTTCGATTCGGTTTGTTAAGTATTTTATGACTTCATTTGTTCATTTACATGTCCACTCAGAATATTCCGTTGTAGATAGTACATTGGGTATTAAGCCGCTGGTGAGTCTGGCTCAGAAAGGCGGACAGCCTGCGATCGCTTTGACGGATCAGTCCAACCTGTTTGCATTGGTTAAATTTTATAACGCTGCAATTGGCGCCGGAGTAAAGCCGATTATCGGTTCGGAAGTGTGGGTCGAGGACAATGATGAATCCGTATTCAAGTGCGTCTTGCTGTGTCAGAATGAGCAGGGATATTTAAATCTTTCCCATTTAATTTCAATGGGTTACTTGAAGAATCAAAAGTTATTTCAAAATGACATGGTCGCTTTGATCAAGCGTGAGTGGCTGACTGAATATAACGAGGGTTTGATTGTACTTTCGGGAGGGCGCGAAGGGGATATCGGTTCTGCGATCCTAGCGGAAAAGCCGAATTTGGTTGCGACCCGAATGAAGTGGTGGCATGCGAATTTCCCGGATCGCTTCTATTTGGAGTTGGTTCGTACCGGTCGCGACGGTGAAGAAGCCTATATCGTAGGAGCGGTCGAAGTCGCTCAGCGTTACCAAGTACCGGTAGTGGCCACCAATGATGTACGTTTTGCTTCTGCTGAGGATTTTGAGGCGCATGAGGTTCGGGTGTGTATCCATGACGGTTATGTTTTGGAAGATCCGAACCGTCCGAAACGATATTCGGAAGAACAATATTTCAGAAGCAGCGAAGAGATGGTCGCTCTGTTTGACGATTTGCCGGAAGCGATCGAAAACACTGTAGAGATCGCTAAACGTTGTTCTTTGAATTTGACCTTGGGTACCTATTTCCTGCCGGATTTCCCGGTGCCGGAAGGTATGACGATGGATCAGTATTTTGTCGAGGAGAGTCATAAAGGGCTTGAGGAGCGATTGCAGTTCCTGTTCGGCCACTTGGATGCGGACGCCTATGCGGCCAAGAAAGAAGAGTACTATGCGCGTATCAAGTTCGAACTCGACATTATCCTGCAGATGGGATTCCCGGGTTACTTCCTGATCGTTGCCGACTTTATTCAATGGGGTAAGAATCACCAGATTCCGGTCGGACCGGGACGTGGTTCCGGTGCGGGTTCCTTGGTGGCTTACGCTCTTAAAATTACCGATCTGGATCCAATTCAATACGACCTGCTTTTCGAGCGTTTCCTGAATCCGGAACGTGTATCCATGCCCGATTTCGACGTCGACTTCTGTATGGATCGACGAGACGAGGTCATTGACTACGTTTCTCGTCATTACGGACGGGATCACGTCTCCCAGATCGTGACGTTCGGTACCATGGCGGCGAAAGCGGTTGTGCGTGACGTGGGGCGTGTTTTGGGGCTCGGTTACGGTGTGGTCGACGGTATCGCCAAGCTGATTCCTAACGAACTGGGGATCAAGCTCAAGGACGCGATCGAAAAAGAGGAAGACCTGCAGGCCAAGCGCGACAATGACGAAGATGCACGTCAGCTACTGGAGCTTGCGCTCAAGTTAGAAGGGACGGTTCGTAACACCGGTAAGCACGCGGGTGGGGTGGTCATCGGGCCGAAGCCTCTGGATCATTTCTGTCCTGTATTGTGCGAACCGGACGGCAGCAGTGTCGTTACTCAACTTGATAAAAACGATGTTGAAACCGCCGGTCTGGTCAAATTCGACTTCTTGGGCTTGAGAACCTTGACGATCATCGACTGGGCGTTACAGTCGATCAACGAAAACAAACAGCCGGGCGATGAAGGGTTTGTCGATATCGCCCGTATTCCGCTGGATGATGTGGCTACTTTCGACCTGATCAAAACCGGTAAGACCACCGGGGTTTTCCAGCTGGAATCCAGCGGGATGCAGAACCTGATCGTACGTCTGAGACCGGACTGTTTCGAAGATATCATCGCTTTGGTTGCCTTGTTCCGTCCGGGTCCGTTGGAATCGGGGATGGTGGATAACTTCATCGCCCGTAAGCACGGTAAAGAGAAGGTCTCCTATCCGGATCCGCAATATCAGCACGAATCGCTGCAACCGATTCTAGAGCCGACCTACGGGGTTATTCTTTACCAGGAGCAAGTTATGCAGATTGCTCAGGTTCTTGCCGGCTACACGCTGGGCGGAGCCGATATGCTGCGTCGTGCGATGGGTAAGAAAAAGCCGGAAGAGATGGCGAAACAGCGCTCGGTATTTAAAGACGGGGCGATCAGCATCGGTGTCGACGGCGACCTGGCGATGAAGATATTCGATTTGGTTGAGAAGTTCGCGGGTTACGGTTTCAACAAATCCCACTCGGCGGCGTACGCGTTGGTTTCGTATCAGTCCGCCTGGCTGAAAACCCATTATCCTGCTGAATTCATGGCGGCACAGATATCGTCCGATATGGATAACACCGACAAGGTCGTGCATATGGTCAATGAGTGTTATGCGATGGGCTTGGAAGTGCTGGCGCCTAACGTCAATACCGGCGATGTGCATTTCAAACCGTTCGGGCAACGTACCGTTAATTACGGCTTGGGTGCGATTAAGGGGGTGGGTGAAGCCGCCCTGGAAGGAATGATTGAAGAGCGCCGCACCAACGGCGACTTCAAAGACCTGTTCGATTTCTGCTTGCGGGTTGGTAAGAAAATTAATCGTCGAATGTTGGAAGCCTTGATTCGTTGCGGTGCTATGGATTGTTTGCATGACAATCGTAATGCAATGCTTGAAAGTGTTCCGATGGCTTTAAAGCAAGCCGAGCAGCAGCAGAAAAACGAAGAGCTGGGACAGCACGATTTATTCGGTGAAATGTTGTCGGTTGAAGAGACCGGAAGTACTCAATTGCTTGATGTGCCGGAAATGACCGAAAAGTTGCGTCTTAAGGGCGAAAAAGAGACTTTGGGGTTGTACGTGACCGGTCATCCGATCGATATCTATAAAGAAGAACTTGATCAATTGGTGGGCGCTTCGTTAGCCAGTTTAAGACCCGAAAAATGGCAGAAGAAATGGGCAGCCGGATTGGTGGTCGGTTTACGGGCTAAAATCACTAAGCGCGGAGACCGTATGGGCTTTATGGCGATTGACGATAAAACCGCACGTTTGGAAGTGGTGATGCGTCCGGCCGTATTTGAATCGATTAAGGATCATATAAAAGAAGATATGGTCGTAATGATTTACGGCGAGGTAAGTGAAGATACCTTTAACGGCGGTATTAAACTCGATGCCGAACAGGTCGTAAGTCTTGCCGAAGCACGAATCGAAAAAGCGCGTGCTTTGAAATTGTTTGTCGACGAAGCTTCCACGGATATGAATCGGATTCAGGAACTTAAGGTGTTGCTAGGTGCTTATCAGCGTGATAGCGGGTTGCCGATTGTGGTCGATTATAAAAATCAGCTGGCTAACGTACAGATGAAAACGGCCGACGGAGTGGTCTATTTCCCTGATGACGAACTTATTGAAGCCCTTAGGTCCCAAGGATGGCGACCGGAAGTGGTGATGTGAGAAGTATATGAGCAATCATGAGAAACTGCTGGATCAGTCGATCTACGAGGCGGTGATTAATGCTTCGCATGATGCGATTGTCATTGTCGACTCGAATAGTCAGGTCTATTTCTGGAATGCAGCGGCAGAAAAGCTATTCGGCTATTCTTCGGATTTTATGGTCGGTAAGAATATGCATGATTATATTGCCCCCGAACGGCATCGAGCTATTTCGAATAGAGCATTTCAACAATTTCAGGATAGTGGACAGGGTAATGCCCTGGGCCGAATCGTCGAGATAGAAGCTTTAAGAAAAGACGGAACCGAAATCTGGGTTGAATTAAGTTTGACGGCTTTTGAGGTAGAGCAAAGACGCTGGGCTTTTGGGATTATTCGCGACATTACAGAGAAGAAACGGGTTGAAATCGAACTACAGGAAGAAGCGAGTACCGATTCTCTAACGGGGTTGAGTAACCGTCGCGAATTTCAGCGCCAACTGGAAGCGAATGCCGTTCGTTCTTCCATGAGTATGGCTATTATCGATATTGATTATTTCAAGCAGATTAACGATCAATACGGTCATTTGGTGGGTGACGATGCGATTAAAATGGTTGCGGATTGTTTGAAAAAGCAGTTTTCCGATGTGCTTAGCGTTGCCCGTTTAGGCGGAGAAGAGTTCGGCGTTTTATTTAATTCCACAGATATCGATGCAGTGAATGCACGTTGTGAAGAGTTTAGAAAGACCTTGAGCGAACAGCAGTTTTCCGAGCACTTGCTTTCATTAACGGTGAGCATTGGTGTATCGGGGTATAAATCGACGCCTAGAGCGATGTTTTACGCTGCAGATGTGGCCCTTTACGAAGCTAAGTCTGCCGGAAGAAACCGGGTGTGTTCTGCGCAGCGTTGTTTGGTTGAGCAGGCGAAAACGGATTAGTTTTGGTTAATTCAGCAGGGATGGACGCTTATAAGCATGTTAATGGTTGAAAAATGCATTAAATCATTAAGACAAGTCAGGTTATTATATCCGCTGGTTGTCACGTTTCATCAGTCGGCTATGGGTATTGTTTCCTAATGGAGTGTAGGGGGTAGAGATTGAACGTACCGAAAGTGCATTTAAAAAACTCGACTTTATTGAAAACCCCTTTATGGGTTTCGATCGCTACTTTGCTCGGCTTGGTCGTGTTAAGTTTTCCATTGATCATGATCCTCAATCAATATCATGAAGACATCGTCAGGCAAAATTTCATTGAACAAGAATCCCGAGTCTTAAACGAACAGATCAAACAGAAAATCGATATCGGCGATTCCATTGCAATTGCCTATGCGCAAAATACGGTTATCAGGAATGCATTGCTGTTTGAAGAGCGCGCTCCCATTATTTCCGAACTGCAATTGATCAATCGAGAGTATGCACAAAAAACCCGTTTTAAAAATATTCAAGCTCACATCATCACGGCTGACGGCCGCTCTTTAGTAAAAACCTTTGAACTCGACAGTTATAATCAGGATCTAACCGAACACGATTTAGTGAAACGAGCGGTTGAAACCGGACAAGCAATCTCCGGGATTAATATCGGTGGGGCGGCGAGTCATTTTCGTGTCATCAATATTCAGCCGATTTATTCCTTGGATGATGAGTCGGAAGTGATCGGTTTCGTGGCTATTTCACAAGGTTTACGCAGCGTGGTCGAATCGTTTCATGCGCATCAGGTGGACTACGCGCTCTTTTCCTCCAAGTCGAATCAAATTGATTCCGACGGGCGGGAGTTTACCATTGGAAAAGCTCATTATTTCGACGCTTCGCCAATGGCTGGATTCGTGTTTATTCAAAAGCAGATTCGAACCGATAATCTTTATTTCTTGAATGATCGATTGGTTTATACCCAGCCGATTTTAGATTACGGCAATCATATTTTGGCCGTGCACGCGGTTTCAATTCCATTGGATGTTTATTACGCAAGAGTCTGGCAGAGAAATGTTGATGCCATTTATATTCTCGGCGCTATTTTACTGAGTACTCTGTCGGTATCGGGTCTGTTGCTGATGGTGATGAAACGCAGTGTGATCCGCCCATTGGCGGTGTTTGAAAAAACGATTAAAAAGGTCAATTCAAGTAAAGAGTACAGTACCTCCGTAAAAATCAATAGCGATGACGAGATCGGCCGTCTATCCGAACAGTTCAATATCCTGTTGCGTCAGACCGAAGACCTGATCCATTCGTTGCAATATCAACAACAAGCGATTGATAGTTCTCTAATTGTTTCCAAAACCGATTTGTACGGCAAGATCGTGTATGTGAATCAACCTTTTGAGCGCATCAGCGGCTACAGCTCGAAAGAATTAATCGGGAAGTCGCATAATTTGGTTCGTCATCCGGATATGTCTCCCGAGTTGTTTAAAGATATGTGGATGACGATCGAAAGTAAACGGCCTTGGAAGGGACAAATCAAGAATCGCGCTAAAGACGGTTCGGCTTATTTCGTGACGGTTAATATCCTGCCGATCGCCAATTTGAACGGTGAAGTGACCGATTATCTTTCGATTCAGGAAGATATTACCCAGTTGATTGAGTTGAAAGAGTCTTTGCAGACCGCCAAGGAAGTTGCGGAAAAAGCCAATCAGGCAAAATCCCAGTTTTTATCGAGTATGAGTCATGAACTTAGAACGCCATTAAACTCGATTATCGGTTTTGCGCAGTTGTTGGAATTCTCTAATTTATCCGAAAAGCAGAAATCGCAATTGCAAAATATCACCAGGAGTGGCCGTCATTTATTATTGTTGATTAACGACATTCTTGAATTGGCTAAGATAGAATCCGGTAATCTGGATATGAGTTTGGAGCCGGTTAATCTTAAAGAGTTGATTGTGGATGCCTTACATATGGTCGAGGCTTTGGCAAAGCAAAAACAGATTAAATTACATTGCACTAACGGCGATAACTTAGATCACTTCATCAATGCGGATTACACTCGTATTAAGCAAGTGTTGCTGAACTTTTTAAGTAACGGCATCAAATACAATAAAGATCAGGGCGAGATTTATGTGTATGTGGAGACGTTTGATAAAGACGGTGCAGGTTGGATTCGCATTCATGTAAAAGATACCGGTTTGGGGATTCCCCGTAAAGAGTTGAAGCGGTTGTTCGAACCATTCAACCGGTTGGGTCATGAGAATTCGAATATCGAAGGAAGCGGGATCGGCTTGAGCATTGCCAAAGACTTGGTTGAAAGGCAAGGGGGCGAGATCGGAGTGGAGAGCGAACAAGGCATCGGCTCCGATTTTTGGTTCGCTTTTCCGTTGATCGATCGGGAACAGGCCGTTAATCGTGAGTTGAGTAATACCATTTTGAATGAGTTTAGCCATGACACGACATCGACGCCTTTCGTCGAAAAAGTGGATTATAAAAAAGTGCTTTATATCGAGGATAACCCTTCGAATATTGGCTTGATGGAAGACATTGTCGAAACGTTGGACGGTGTGTCTCTGACGGTTGCTAATACCGCCGAACTAGGTTTGGAAGAGGCCAAAAAGATCGTGCCAGACATTATGTTTATTGATATCAACCTGCCAGGTATGAATGGGGATGAATTATTGCCTTTGCTGAAACAGCTTCCTGAATTGCGAGAGAACGGAACTGTATTTTATGCTCTGACGGCGAATGCCATGATTGAAGATGTCGATAGAGGGTTGGAAATCGGTTTCGATCGATATCTGACCAAGCCGATTAATGTGGCTGAGGTCATTGCTTTATTAAGTCAGGAATAAGTGCGTTTGAATTGATTTCCTAAGGCTTAAGGTCTTTGATCGTGGTTTGCTTTCAAGTCTGTAACCGGCGCGTCTGTTGGTTACCTTTTTAACTATAACGTTCCAGCCATATACTCTGTAATGGTGTATAAATGGGGGAGTGATCGGTTAATTCACTTTGATAAAGGGTGATTTGATCGACGGTCAACCATACGTCATCTAAGTGGTGTAACTCTTTTGAGAAATGAATATTTTCGATTTCAAGGGTTTTAGGTATCCGACCCAGGCTGATATGGGGGCGAAACGCCTGTTTGGCTTTGCTTAGGCCGAAAGGTTTAAGCTGTTCCTGAATCTCGCGTACAAGATACTGCAGCAATAAAGTGGCATCAAGTGAAGCGACGATACTATGTGGGTGAAGTTCGCTTGGAAATAAACGGATTTGTTGAATCTCGGCTTCGAAGAAACTCATGCCTTCGGCAAACCAGCCGGACATGGCTTTCCCTATCGCATGAACTTTTTCCGGTTCCAGTTTGCCGCCAAGAAAGTGCAAGGTTAGGTGATAATTTTCTTCTGGAAACCAGATTATTTTTTCTCCCCAATCCGTGTTTTTTAACCGGCTTGTGATTTCCGTTAGTTTCTTAGTGGTATTCGCATCGATGGGAATTGCAATGAAAGCACGCATGTATATTAGTCCTGTCGTATAAACCGGTCTGATTGGAATGTCTTTGGGCGATCAAATAAGAAGTATCCTCCGCTTTTAGCTTGCAGGGACCTCATTCAGGTTTGATTTCATTGCCGGATGAGCGCCTATAAGATTTTATTATAAGAAAATTAAGGCCAGAAGCTTTAACTTTCCGGTTCAGGAGGGTAAACTTCTTGCACATTAATGCTTACATAAAGCACATCCCCGAATTCCTGTAAAAAATACAAATAAAAGAGAGTGTATCCATGTCTAATATCGAGTCGATCTTAACAGAGAGCCGAGTATTCCAGCCAAGTGACGCCATTAAATCGAGCGTTGCGATTACCGAAGAAAAACTGGCGAAAATGCGAGCGGATGCCGCTGCTGACTACGTTGGATTCTGGTCAGGTTTGGCGAAAGAAAAGCTGACGTGGACCAAGCCTTTTACGGTTGGTTTGGATGAAAGTAATGCGCCGCATTATAAGTGGTTTTCAGACGGCGAGTTAAACGTTTCTTATAACTGTATCGATCGCCACTTGAACACTAAGAGCGACAAGCTGGCGATTATTTTTGAAGGTGATCAAGGCGACGTAGAGCATCACACTTATAAAGAATTACATGATCAGGTATGTCGTTTTGCGAATACTCTGACGGCGCAAGGCATCACCAAGGGTGATCGTGTTGTAATTTACATGCCGATGATTCCTCAGGCGGTCATTGCCATGCAGGCTTGTGCCCGCATCGGTGCGATTCACTCAGTCGTATTCGGTGGTTTTTCGGCTGAAGCCTTACGTGACCGTATCGTGGATGCCGGTGCTAAATTGGTTATCACCACAAACGGCAGTCGTCGCGGCGGAAAGTCGATTCCTTTGAAAACTGCGGTCGATAAGGCGCTTGAGCACGATTGCGAACAAGTGAAAAAGGTGATTGTTTATAAGCGTACCGACGACGATGTACCGATGATGGAAGGGCGCGACATCGACTGGATGGATGCGGAAGCGGGAATGAGCAACTATCACGAGCCGGTGCCGGTCGATTCCGAACACCCGTTGTTCTTGCTTTATACTTCCGGTTCTACCGGTAAGCCTAAAGGGGTTCAGCACAGTTCCGGTGGTTACCTTCTGAATGCACATCTAACGAACGAATGGATGTTTGACCTAAACGATAACGATGTATTTTGGTGTACGGCCGATGTGGGCTGGATCACAGGTCACAGCTACGTGGCATACGGACCGCTTTCAGTCGGTGCGACCATGTTGATGTTCGAAGGTGTTCCGACTTATCCGGATGCGGGCCGTTTCTGGCAAGTATGTCAAGATCACGGTGTAACTGTTTTCTACACAGCTCCGACAGCGATTCGTGCTTTGATGAAGTTCGGTGCCGACCTGCCTAAACAATATGATCTTTCAAAACTAAGAATTCTTGGAACGGTCGGTGAGCCGATCAATCCGGAAGCCTGGATGTGGTATCACGAGGTAATCGGCCGCGGAGAATGTCCTATCATCGATACTTGGTGGCAGACGGAAACCGGTGCACACATGATCGCGCCTTTCCCTGTTACACCGTTAAAGCCGGGCTCTTGTACTCTACCTCTGCCTGGTATCGATGCAGCAATCTTGGATGAAGAAGGTAACGAGCTTGAAAACAACGACGGTGGTCTGTTGGTGATTAAGAAGCCGTGGCCATCAATGATTCGTAATATTTGGGGTGACGAACAACGTTACCGCGATACATACTTCCCGCTGAAAGGTAAGCCTTTCTATGTGGTGGGCGACAGTGCGCATAAGGATGCGGACGGATATTTCTGGATTCTGGGACGTGTCGATGATGTCTTGAACGTTTCCGGTCACCGTTTGGGAACCATGGAAATTGAATCTGCATTGGTTTCTCACCCTAAAGTGGCGGAAGCGGCGGTTGTAGGACGTCCTCATGATGTTAAAGGGGAAGCGGTAGCCGCGTTTGTGGTGCTGAACGTAGATATTCCGGACGGTGAAGAGCGTAATGCTTTGATTCAAGAATTGCGTAACTGGGTCTCTCAGGAAATCGGCCCGATTGCAAAACCGGACGATATCCGTTTCGGTACTAACTTGCCGAAAACGCGTTCAGGAAAGATTATGCGTCGCCTATTGAGAACGATTGCCAAAGGTGAGCAGATTACTCAGGATACTTCTACTCTAGAAGATCCATCTATTTTGGAACAGTTCCAGAATAAATAATCGTTTTATTGGCAAAAGAAGGTTAGGGTGGTCTTTGATAACCGCCCGAAAATCAACTGAAACCCAAACCGGACAGCTCAGCCCGGTTTGGGTTTTTTTGTTTAACGACTTGATTTCTTTGGGATAAAAGAAGAATGCGCTTAAATAGGGGGATTGCGGGTGCTAATGTGCCAATATTTGCAATTAAAAATGTTAAACTTTCGCCCCCAAATATATTTTGTCTTGAATAAGTAATTCTTATTTCAGGTTTGGGTGTAGTACCTACATAATAGGGAGGCTTTTTGTGGGAGCAAAAGCCGAATTTACAGAGAAAATCTCAGAGGAGAGTAGTTTTGGATCAAGCTAAGATTGAGAAGATTAAGAATCTTCCGCAGTATCAACAGCTGGTTAAAGAGCGTACAGGTTTAGCCTGGAAACTTTCGATTGCCATGCTGGTGGTTTACTACGGTTATATTTTATTGTTGGCGTTCGACCCGGCATTCTTTACCACGATCGTAAGTGGTAGTTATGTATCGATCGGTTTCCCGGTAGGTGTTGGTATCATTATTTTCGCCTTCTTGTTGACTGGTTATTACGTACGCAAAGCCAATTCGGATTTTGACGAACTAACGGCACAAATCAAGAAAGAGGTTGAATAATGAGTATGTTTAAAAAGGCATTATTTGGCCTATTGGCTTTAGCAGTTGCTCCAATTGCAATCGCTTCAGGAATAGATGTTGCGGCACCTGCCGAAAAAGTGACTAACTGGGCTGCGATCTCTATGTTCGTGGTATTCGTCGGTTTAACGCTTTACATCACTTATTGGGCGGCTCAACGTACTAAATCCGCTAAAGACTTCTATGCAGCTGGTGGCGGTATCACCGGTTTTCAGAACGGTTTGGCGATTGCCGGTGACTATATGTCTGCGGCATCATTCCTGGGTATTACCGGTATGGTTTACCTTAAAGGGTATGACGGGTTGATTTTCGCAATCGGTTTCCTTGTCGGTTGGCCGATCATCCTGTTCTTGATGTCTGAGCGTCTACGTAACCTTGGTAAATATACGTTTGCCGATGTTGCTGCTTACCGTTTCAAACAGACTCCAATCCGTGTTCTTGCGGCATTTGGTGGGGTTGCGGTTGTTATCCTTTACTTGATCGCCCAGATGGTGGGTGCCGGTAAATTGATCGAACTATTGTTCGGTTTGGATTTCAACTATGCGGTAGTCATGGTTGGTATCTTGATCATCGCTTATGTTTCATTCGGTGGTATGTTGGCGACAACTTGGGTACAGATCATCAAAGCGGTTCTATTACTTTCCGGTGCGACATTTATTGCCGTGGCGGTTATGTATCAAATGGGCTTCAGTTTTGAAACTCTGTTTAAGACTGCGGTTGAAAACCGTGGCGGCGACATGAATATTCTATATTCAGGCGGTTTCGTTTCCGATCCGATTAACGCGATCTCATTAGGTATTGCTTTGATGTTCGGTACAGCTGGTCTTCCGCACATCCTGATGCGATTCTTTACGGTTCCGGATGCGAAAGAAGCACGTAAATCTGTATTCTATGCAACTGGTTTCATCGGTTACTTCTATATCCTTGCATTCATCATCGGTTTCGGTGCGGTTGCTTTGATTGTCGGTGCCGAGTACTTCGACGGTGCTAAGTTGGTCGGTGGTAACAACATGGCTGCGATCCACTTGTCGAGCGTTGTTGGTGGTGACTGGTTCCTAGGCTTCATTTCAGCGGTTGCTTTTGCAACCATCCTGGCGGTTGTTTCCGGGTTGACGTTAGCGGGTGCTTCTGCACTTTCTCACGATATCTATGCAAACGTGGTTAACCCTAACGCAACTGAAGCGCAAGAAACCAAAGTGGCTAAAATCGCAACCTTGGTTATCGGTGGTTTGGCAATCTTGTTCGGTATCGGATTTAAAGATCAGAACATCGCATTCGTTGTCGCGTTGGCCTTCACGATTGCAGCATCTGCTAACTTCCCGGTATTGATCATGTCTATGTTCTGGAGCAAGATGACGACTCGCGGTGCCGTAATCGGTGGTTGGTTAGGT
Organism: Thiomicrorhabdus sp.; assembly: GCF_041583835.1. Taxonomy (GTDB): domain Bacteria; phylum Pseudomonadota; class Gammaproteobacteria; order Thiomicrospirales; family Thiomicrospiraceae; genus Thiomicrorhabdus. The sequence goes on from NZ_JBFHFC010000001.1 coordinate 29,069, forward strand.
CTGATCTCTGCGGTAGTCATGGTTGTCCTTGGACCGGTTGTATGGACGCAAATCCTAGGAATGGGTGAAGCGATCGTACCTTACAAGTTCCCTGCGTTGTTTACGGTTGTGATTGCATTTGTCGGTATCTGGTTCTTCTCGATTACCGATAAGTCTGCACGTGCTAAAGAAGATCTTGAAGGCTTCGAAGCACAGTTCATCCGTTCTCAAACGGGAATTGGTGCAGAAGGCGCTTCTGAACACTAAGTGGCGCAATTCTGAAGGGGGGTGTGCAATGATGCGAAGATTTGTACATTTCCCTAAAGATTGAAGTTAAAAGGGCTATTATGCAAAGCGTAATAGCCCTTTTTTTGTTTCATTTCTCAATTTTAAGGTTCTGGTATGGCGATAGAGCAACAGTCACAGTTTTTGGAAAGCATCCCGCCGTTTGATCGTTTGTCTAATTCAGTCTTACAGGAAGTGGCAAGCCAAATGGATGTAGTGTATTTCCCCGTGGATTCGGTCGTTGAGGTGAATCGACGGGAAAGTGCATTTCTTTATTTTATTATCAAAGGGCGAGTCGCCGAGTATCAGGAAGGCGATTTAGTGACCCAGTACGCGATTAGAAGTTATTTCGGCGAGCAGGCGGTGTTAAGTGCCGATGCCGAGCAAGACGTTCGCGAATTCAAAGTGTTGGAAGAATCGATTCTTTATCGATTACCGGTAGCGGTTTTTACCGAGCTGTTAGAGACGCAACCGTTATTTAAACAGCACTTTCAATCTACCATTGTTGAAAAGTTGGATGCGCTGCATCAGTCGATGCAGCTGATGACCTCTACCGAAGTGATGATGGATACGGTTTGTTCTGCGCCGATTAAGCCGTTAGTGCTACTCGACGGTTCCGTCACTTTGCAGCAGGCAGTGGAGCGAATGGTCGAGGTACAGTCGGATGCTTGCGTCGTTGACCTTAAGGAAGCGGTCTATGATTACGGCATCGTTACTTCGACGGATATTTTAAAGATCATCGCGGCGGGTGATTTTAATGAGCGCGCAGTGTTGAAAGATTTTGCCAACGGCCCTTTGATCACGGTGCATGAATTCGACTATCTTTTCAATGCGTTGTTAAAAATGACGAAATTTCAGATAGATCGTTTAGCCGTCCGTAGCGATGAAGGTTTGATCGGATTTTTATCGCAAAAAGATTTAATGGGATTGTTTGCGAATCAGTCCGGTTTGGCTTTGATTAAAATCGACCAGGCAGAGAGTGTCGGTGATTTCAAACGTGTCGCCGAACAGATTGATGATCTGGTGGTTAATTTGCAGAGAAAGGGAATCAAAACCCATTATATCGCCAAGCTGGTCAATGAACTCCACCGTAAGTTAATGGCGAAACTGTTTAGTTTGTATGTACCGTCTTCCATTCAAGACAAAATCACATTGTTGGTAATGGGGAGCGAAGGCCGTTCTGAACAGGTCTTAAGAACCGATCAAGATAATGCAATTTTGTTTAACGGATTAAGTGAAGAAGAGCAGGTCCGATTGGCGCAGTCGGCAAAAGAGTTTAGTCATGCGTTGATTGAAATCGGTTTTCCGCCGTGTAAGGGCGAAATCATGGTTTCCAATCCGATGTGGCGCCAGTCGATCGCCGATTTTTCCTCTCAATTAAAAAATTGGTTTGATCGTCCGAGTGAAGACGGCTTTATGTATATTTCCATTTTGTACGATGCGCAGACCATTACGGGTGAAGAGGCGATGCTTGCTGAAGTGCAAGACGTGCTGTTTAAGCGTTTGCGCGATAATCCCGTATTTTTGAGACACTTTGCTAAAACCGCTCTGCAATTCGAAACCCCGATCGGTTTTTTCGGTGGTTTGCGAACGGATAAAAGTGGCGGACAAGAACGGATCGACCTGAAGAAAAGCGGGATTTTTCCGATTGTGCATGGGGTGCGTTGTTATGCGTTGGAGGCTGGGTTGAGGCAGACGAATACGCATTGGCGTATTAAGGCTTTAATGGATGCCGGTGTTTTGGAGCAGGATTTTGGTATCGAATTGGGGGAAACCTTGAATTATTTCCACGGCTTGCGCCTTGATGCCATGTTGCAACAACGAATGCAGGGGCGCAAGGATGATGAGTTGGATAATTTTATCGATCTTCAGAATTTGAGTCATTTGCAGCAGGACTTGTTAAAGCAGGCGTTTACAGTGGTGGATGACTTTAAGCGTCGGTTGCAAAAGCATTTTAAGCTGCATGAGGTAATGTGATGCTTGCCCGGTGGCAAAACTGGCGGCGTAAACGTCAGTTTAATAAGTTGAAAGACCGTAATTATGAGTTTCTGTTTTCAGAACCCGACCGTGATGATGTCTTTATCTGTTTTGACTGCGAAACTACTGGCCTGAACCCTAAAAACGACAAAATCATTTCTTTGAGTGCGATTAAGATACAAGGGAATCAGATTCTGACCAGTCATGCTTTGAATTTATTGATTGAGCAAGATCGTCCGATTAGCCCCGAAAGTATTGCCGTGCACCGGATTCGTAATGTCGATCTCGACGAGGTCGGCGGCGAAGTCAAATCGGAGCGTGAGGCCATTCATGACTTTTTGCATTTTATTCAGGGTTATCCGTTGGTTGGGTATTATCTGGAGTTCGATGTGGCGATGGTTAATCAAGTGGTGTCGGGTTGGCTTGGCATCCGTTTGCCCAATTCTCAGATTGAAGTATCCGAGCTGTATTATCAGAAGCGTTTGCGGGAGGTGAGTCACTCCATTGCGCAACCAAATATCGATTTAAAATTCGATTCGATCTTGAAGCGTTTGGATATTCCGAATTTAGGACAGCACGACGCGTTCAGTGATGCATTGATGACGGCCTTGATTTTTCTTAAATTACAACAAACTAGGTGATTTGGATGGGGTTTTGTTTTGAATCGTAACTAGGTATTTTTCTTGACAAATTTTATTCAAAGGTGTATTGTTTGCGCAGATTTTTTAAAAGTTTTGATTAAGAGGTGTTTTAAATGTCTTTAAACGCCGGCTTAAATTTTTAAAAACCCCGTTTTTACGGGGTTTTTTGTTATTTGCATTGGGTAAACCTAACAAACGGGTAACTGTGTGATTTTAGAGAAAAAGTTAGAAGAGTTATTAAAGCCTACCATTGAAACCATGGGGTTTGAGCTTTGGGCCATTGAGTATATGCCGGCCGGGCGTCATTCGACTCTGCGTGTTTTTGTGGATAAGGAGTCGGGCATTACGGTCGATGATTGTGCTGATATCAGTCGCCAGTTGAGCGCGGTATTGGACGTGGAAGACCCTATTACGAATGCCTATATGCTAGAGGTTTCATCTCCAGACTTGGATCGTCCTTTGATCAAGCCGGAGCATTTTAAGCGTTACCAGGGACAAAAGGTGCGTTTAAGAACAGTTTCCTCCGTCCTGGGTCGTAAGAAGTTTACCGGACCGATGACGAAGGTGAGCGATGAAGGAATTGAAGTCGAAGTGGATGGAGAACTGTATGAAATTCCATTCGACATGATTGATAAAGCAAATTTAGTTGTTGATTTTTAATATAACTGACATCCAAATTATTTAGAGCGAGTGAATAATGAGTAAAGAAGTTTTAGCCATTGTCGAAATCATGGCAAATGAAAAAGGTGTAGAAAAAGAGATCATTTTTGAAGCGATCGAAACCGCTTTGGCCACGGCTACTCGTAGAAGTCATAACGATGAGTTGGATGCTCGAGTTGAGATTGATCGACACAGTGGTGATTACAATACTTTCCGTCGTTGGGAAGTTATCGAAGATGACGCTTTGATCGAAGATCACGTAGGTTGGTACATTCGTGAGATGGACGCAGTTGACGTCGATCCGCATATTGAAGTCGGGCAATTCATCGAAGAGCCGATGGAGTCGATCGATTTCGGTCGTATCGGTGCTCAGACCGCTAAGCAAGTCATCATCCAGAAAGTACGTGAAGCAGAACGTAAGAAAGTGGTTGAAGAGTATAGCAAGCGTGTTGGTGAAATCATGACCGGTCAGGTTAAGCGTATCGACCGCGGCGACGTCATTCTTGATATGGGTGACAACGTTGATGCCGTGATTCCTCGTAGCGAATTAATTAACCGCGAAACATTCCGTATCGGTGATCGCGTACGTGCTTATTTGCAGGAAGTGACTTACCGTCCTCGCGGCGCTCAATTGTTCATGTCTCGTGCCTGTAAAGAGATGTTGATCGAATTGTTCAAGATTGAAGTACCTGAAATCAGCGATGACTTGATTGACATCATGAGTGCGGCTCGTGATGTAGGTTTCCGTGCGAAAGTAGCGGTACGTGCCAACGATCCGCGTCTTGATCCTATCGGTGCTTGTGTCGGTATGCGTGGTGGTCGTGTTCAGGCCGTGACGAACGAACTGAACGGCGAGCGTATCGATATCGTGTTGTGGAACGCAAACGATGCCCAGTTTGTCATTAACGCGATGGCGCCGGCCGAGATTTCATCGATCATGGTTGACGAAGATCGCCATACAATGGATTTAGCGGTTATCGACGAACAGTTGTCGCAAGCGATCGGTAAAAACGGACAAAACATTCGTTTGGCTTCCGAGTTGACCGGTTGGGAATTGAACGTGATGTCAGAATCGGACATGGCGGCTAAACACGAAACCGAGTCGAAAGATCAGATTGCCACTTTCGTTAACGCATTGGACGTTGATGAAGATATGGCGGAAGTATTGGTGTCGGAAGGCTTCACCTCACTTGAAGAAGTTGCCTATGTTCCGGCTGCTGAAATGTTGGAAGTTGAAGGGTTTGACGAAGATATCGTTGCCGAATTGAAACAGCGTGCGAAAGATGCGTTGTTGACTCAGGCAATTGCGAATGAAGAAAAAGCCGCTTTAGCTGAACCGGCGGATGATTTGTTGGCGCTTGAAGGTATGACGCCTGAGATGGCAAAACAGTTGGCATCTAACGGCGTAATCACACAAGAAGATTTAGCAGAGCTAGATACCGATGAATTATTAGCGTTTGTTGGTTTAGATGAAACCGCAGCAGGTGAGTTGATTTTGAAAGCACGCGCACCATGGTTTGAATAAGGGAGAGTTTCAATGGCAGAAGTATCGATAAAACAGTTTTCGGAAACACTCAACCTTTCTGTAGAAAAATTACTTTCACAGCTGGAAGCGTCCGGCGTGAAAGGTAAAAGTGCGGAAGATAACATTTCTGACGATGAAAAACGCACTTTATTGGCGTATTTGAAAAGCTTGCATGGCGAGTCGAGTGACGAAGCGCCTAAAAAAGTTACGTTACGTCGCAAGCAGACTTTAAATCTTTCGTCCGGTTCGGGTACCGGTAAACGTACCGTTAACGTGGAAGTGCGCAAGAAGCGTACTTACGTTAAGAAGCCTGAACTAGAGCAAGCGGAAGAGAACCAGGATAACGAATTGGTTGAAGAAGTGCTTGCAGTTGAAGAAGTAGCGCAAGAACAAGATGCGGTGGTGGAAACAACTTCAACAGAAGAGATCGGCACATCACAAGAAGTGGTTTCAACCACTTCTGAACCGGTTGCTGAAACGCCGGAAGTTGAGGATGTGATTGAAGTCGTCGCGCCTCCTCCTGAGAAAGAAGATCACTCTAAAGTTGCAAAAAAAGGCAAGAAATCTCGTCATCAAGAAGTTGAGAAAGAAGAGCCTAAAGGTAACAAGAAAGCGCTGAAAGAGAAGAAATCATCAATCGGTGAAGATAATTTGCGTCGCTTGAAAAAGCGTAAAGGACAGCAGCCTGAGCGTCAGAAGCCGCAACAAAACGAGCATGCTTTCCAGAAGCCGACTGCGCCGGTCATCAAAGAAGTTAAGATTCCTGAAAGTATCAAACTGTCTGAATTAGCGGATCAAATGTCGGTTAAAGCCGGTGAAGTTATTAAGTTTATGATGATGAACTTGGGAACGATGGCTACCATTAACCAAGTACTTGATCAGGAAACGGCTATGTTGATCGTTGAAGAGATGGGGCATAAGCCGGTCGCATTCAACGAAGTGACGATTGAAGACGAAGTGACAAGCCAGGAATATCACGGTGAAACGGTTCACCGTTCGCCGGTTGTTACTATTATGGGTCACGTTGACCACGGTAAAACCTCTTTGCTTGACTATATCCGTAAGGCGAAAGTCGCTCACGGTGAAGCCGGCGGGATCACTCAGCATATCGGTGCTTATCATGTAGATACCGATAAAGGTGGGGTTACCTTCATCGATACTCCTGGTCACGCGGCCTTTACGGCGATGCGTGCTCGTGGTGCCAAGGTAACCGACGTTGTCGTTATCGTGGTCGCTGCGGATGATGGTGTTATGCCTCAGACCAAAGAAGCGATTCAACACGCGAAAGCTTCCGGTGTCGGCATTGTAGTTGCCGTCAACAAGATGGATAAAGAAGCGGCTAATGCCGACCGTGTTATGCAGGAAATGGTTGCCGAAGAAGTCATTCCTGAATCATGGGGTGGTAGTGTTCAGTTTGTTCCGGTTTCCGCTAAAACGGGAATGGGGATCGACGATCTATTGGATGCGATCTCGCTTGAATCCGAAATGTTGGAGCTTGAAGCGCCGACGGAAGGTCACGCTAAAGGTGTTGTTATCGAATCCCGTCTTGATAAAGGACGCGGTCCGGTTGCTACGGTATTGGTTCAATCCGGTACTTTGAAGAAGGGTGACATTGCACTGTGCGGTATGGAATACGGTCGCGTTCGTGCATTGGTTAGCGATTCCGGTGAGATGGTTGATTCTGCAGGTCCTTCCATTCCGGTTGAGATCCTGGGTCTTTCCGGCGTGCCGGTTGCTGGTGACGAGATGATTACCGTTGAAAGCGAGCGTAAAGCGCGTGAAGCGGCTACTTTCCGTCAAGGTAAGTTCAAGGAACTTAAGATTGCACGTCAACAGAAAGCCAAGTTGGACAATATGTTCAATAAGATGGCCGAAGGGGATATGCAGTACATCAACGTGGTATTGAAAGCGGATGTACAAGGTTCTATTGAAGCGATTGCCGACGCGCTAACTAAATTGTCTACCGACGAAGTTAAAGTAACTATCGTATCAAGCGGTGTAGGTGGTATCTCCGAGACGGATGCGAACTTGGCGATCGCTTCGGATGCATTGATTGTCGGTTTCAACGTGCGTGCGGATGCAACGGCCAAGCGTTTGATCGACAGTGAAGGTATCGGCTTGAAGTATTACAGCGTTATCTATGAAATCGTCGATGACGTTAAACGTGCGATTGAAGGTAAGATGGCTCCTGACTTCAGAGAAGATATCGTCGGTGTGGCGGATGTTCGTGACGTGTTTAAAGCGCCGAAGATCGGTCTGATTGCCGGTTGTATGATTACCGAAGGTGTCGTTAAGCGTAACAACCCGATCCGCGTTCTACGCGATAACGTGGTTATCTACCAAGGTGTCCTTGAGTCGCTACGTCGCTTTAAAGACGATGTGCAGGAAGTCCAGAAAGGGATCGAGTGTGGTATCGGCGTTAAGGACTACAATGACGTTAGAGTCGGTGACCAAATCGAATGTTACGAGCGCGTTGAAGTTAAGCGTACTCTAGATTAATCGTCTAATAATCGATTGAACCGTACTAAAAGAGTGTTAAAAAATCAGCAGATCGGCAAGCTCTGCTGTAACACGAATTACGAAAATGCTCCTGATGGGGCATTTTCGCTTTATGAGAATTCACAAATATGAATCAACAAAACTTCAGCCGCCCAACCAGGGTTGCACAAGAAATCAAGAAAACACTGGCCGAATTGCTATTAAGAGAAGCTAAAGACCCGCGTTTTCAAAAAATCAATTTGACCGACTGCAAGGTGTCCAAAGACTTGAGTCATGCAAAGGTGCATTTTGCATTAATCGGCCATAATGAATCCGATCCGGAAGTCGCCGATGTACTTCAGGCGCTTGAAAAAGCAAAAGGCTTTTTAAGAACCGAGTTGGGGAGCCGTTTGAAATTGCGTATTGTGCCTAACTTGCGTTTTTATTATGACTCTGCACCGGAACATGCCGCTTATATCGAAGATTTGATCAATAGGGCGTTGAATAAGTAAATGACTCAATACAGACGTCCTCCAAGAGAGAATATCAACGGTATTGTATTGTTGAATAAGCCCGCAGGCGTTTCTTCAAACGGCATCCTGCAACAGGTCATGAGAGTCTTTAACGCTAAAAAAGGTGGTCATACCGGAGCTTTAGATCCATTTGCAACCGGTCTGTTGCCGATCTGTTTAGGTGAAGCGACCAAAGTTTCCGGTCTATTGCTTGATTCCGACAAACGTTATACCGCTACTTTGAAATTGGGCGAGCAAAGCGATACGGGCGATACCGAAGGCGAAATTATCAAAACCCTTCCGGTGCCTGAAATGAGCGTCGAATCGATTGAAGCGGTTTTGGAAAAATTCCGTGGAGATATCGAACAGCTTCCGCCGATGTATTCCGCGTTGAAGCACCAGGGCAAGCCGCTTTATTATTATGCTCGCAAGGGCATTGAAATCGATCGTCCTACTCGTCCTATTACGATTAGAGAACTTAATCTCGTTAGCTTTAGCGACGACCAGCTTGTCTTTGATGTGTTGTGTTCCAAAGGTACTTATGTACGTACTTTGGGTGAAGATATTGCCAAAGCGTTAGGAACGGTCGGACATTTAACCGCTTTGCACCGTACAAAGACCGGCAGTTTGTCGGGTGACGATATGTTAACCCTTGAAGAGATCGAGCAGCAAAAACACGCCTGTTTGCAACCGTTGGATATCGCTTTGGCGCATCTTCAGCGTATTGATTTGAATGCCGAACAAACGGATTTAATCAAACACGGTCAAAAATTGGATTTAGAACAGCCGCAAACTCAGTTAGTACGGTTTTACGACGATCAGGGCGTGTTTTTTGCCGTTGGAGAGTGGCAGGCCGATAAAAACCTTCTCAAGCCGAAACGTGTATTCAATCTTGAATCGCAAACGACGGCTAACGGCGAAAATCCAAAGGAATTGAATTAATGTTGTTTGATAAAGCCGACGGCATTTTGGATCTGCGCAGCTTTGAAGAATTCAAGACGTCACATATCAAAGATTCCACTTGGATGGCTTGGCAGGATTTACCTGAATTGCTGAATGAGTTGCCGGCTTCACCGGCCCAGTTTTTTTTGATTGGTCACGAAGGGGCGATTGAAGAAATTTCCATTTTTTTGCACGGCAAAGACTATCAAGTTATGGGTTCCCTGGTTGTAAACGATGAAGCGGATTTGCAACGTTGGCAGGATGAGTTGCCGGATGCTTGGGTGAGCGGAGCGCAGTCAAAACGGTTATGGTCGCCAAGTAGCTTGCTTCAAGAATTTACCGACATGATCGATCTGGACGTTAAGAGTCTTAGGCCGACGGCGGTTGATTTAGGTTGCGGCGGAGGACGTGATGCCGTTTTTTTGGCTAAGCAAGGCTGGCAGGTAACCGGAATTGATCAGGAAAACCGTGTCATTAAGCGTGCTAAGCAATTGGCAAATCGTTCGGGTGCGGCCGTTAAATGGAAATGTTGCGATTTAAAAAAAGACGGTTGTTTGCCTGCTGAACCCGTTGATTTAGTTGTAATTATACGTTTCTTGAATCGTGACTTGTTTCCGCAAATAAAGTCGTTGGTCAAGCCCGGCGGCTGGATTGTATTCCAAACGTTTGCCGAAGGTGCAGAAGCGTTCGGTTCACCTAAAAACCCTAACTTCCTTTTAAAACCGGGCGAGCTAGAGCAAGTTTTTGCGGATTTTTCGGTGATTGTTGATAAAATAGACACATTGCCCGACGGGCGTCCGGTCGCTTCTTTTATTGCGCAAAACCCACGGACGGCCGTCTAGATTTGATATAGATTGTGGAGACCTTATGATAAGTATGACAGCCAAAGAATTATTCAACTTTTTCCAGAGCCACTTGATTTGTGAGTCGTTGACTCGCGATGACGTCGAAAAGTTGATCACCTTTTTACAAGAAAAGAATTATGAAGGTGGTGACATTATTTCGGATACGGGTGAAGTGGGTGATTCCCTAGGTTTTGTGATCGAAGGTAAGGTTCAGTTCATCAGCGGTACAGGGTCCGAAGCAGCGGAAGTCGGTAAGCAGGGTGAAGGAAGCCTGATCGGTGAGATGTCTTTCTTTGACCGTAAGCCGCGTAACCTGAAAATGTCTGCATGTAAGAAGGGCGTCAAGTTATTGATCCTGACACGCCCTATGTACGACCGCTTAAAAGTCGAAGAGCCTTATATTGCGGTAAATATCCTTGAAAACGCGATCGTTAGTTTGGATACGTTGATTCGCCACATGGGCGATGACATCAATGCCTTGGAAAATTACGTTCACGGTTTCGGAAAGCGTTAATTTATTACATTGCGGATTTTTTAGATTAAGTCTTTGATTTTTTGTGTAAAGTGCAAATTATTGTTGAATGTTACCGGTAAATCCGTAAAATACTCGAGTTCAGCTTCTATCATCGGTTGTGGAAGTTGATTTTTAATTAAAACCGATCCTATGGAGAAAAAAGTAATGTTTAACGCAGAAGTTAAAGCAAAAATCGTTGCAGAATACGCTACATCAGAAGGTGATACAGGTTCACCGGAAGTACAAATCGCACTTCTAACTCACCGTATCAAGTACCTAACTGAGCACTTCAAAGAGCACAAACAAGACAACCATTCTCGTACTGGTTTATTACGTTTGGTAAGCCGTCGTCGTAAGCTTCTAGATTACATTCACAAGAAAGATGGTGAAAGATATCTAAGCATCATCAAGCGTCTAGGTTTACGTAAGTAATCGACTCGTTTGAAGACTAAAAAAACCCTGCTTTGCAGGGTTTTTTTTTGCCAAAAAATTATAAAAAAACAGCTGGTTTGGCTCTGAATAAGAGGTAGAATGAACGGGTTTTAATATTCGTTTTTTTATCGTATTTATTCTGTATGGGCTGTAAACCAAGAGCCTGGATCCCTAAGCGTTAAAATCATTTTATGTTTAGGGATTCAGGTTTCAGCCGAGATGCAGATCTGTTTTTATCATGAGGATGATGCTGTATGGCTAAAATCACCAAAACCTTTCAATATGGAAAGCATCAAGTTTCTTTAGAGACTGGAGAAGTTGCACGTCAAGCTGACGGTGCGGTAATTATCGGCATGGGAGATACCCGTGTATTGGTAACGGTCGTCGCTGCCAAGTCTGCTAAAGAAGGACAGGATTTTTTCCCGTTAACCGTTAACTATCAAGAAAAGTCTTACGCGGCCGGCCGTATTCCCGGCGGTTTCTTGAAGCGAGAAGGCCGTCCTTCTGAAAAAGAGACGTTGACCTCGCGTTTGATCGACCGTCCAATTCGCCCTCTATTTCCTAAAGGTTTCTTGAATGAAGTGCAGATCATTGCGACCGTGATCGCATTGGATCCGACAGTGGGAACAGAAGTTCCTGCCATGTTGGGTACATCGGCTGCACTAGCGATTTCGGGTATTCCGTTTAATGGTCCGATCGGTGCGGCGATTGTTGGTTACAGTAATGAAGAATATCTGTTAAACCCTAGTTCCGAAGAACTTCAAGATTCCGATTTGGAATTGAGTGTCGCCGGTACTAAAGACGCCGTATTGATGGTTGAGTCGGAAGCGGCCGAGTTGTCTGAAGAAGTCATGTTGGGCGCGGTTATGTTTGGTCATCAGCAGATGCAAACAGCGATTACCGCTATTGAAGAATTCGCTCAAGAAGCCGGTAAGCCGACTTGGGATTGGCAGCCGTCTGAAGAGAATACAGCATTAAAAACAGCGGTATTCGATTTGATTCGTAGCGACGTTGAAGCCGCGTATTTGATTTCAGATAAAATGGATCGTTACAGTGCTTTGGATGCCGCTAAATCAAAAGCGATTGAAGCATTAGCCGTGTCTGAACAAAACCCGGAAGGTTTTGATGAAAAAGACATCGAAGGCATGTTCGGTAAGTTGCAAAAAGACATCGTTCGCGGTCGTATCATCGCCGGTGAACCACGTATTGACGGTCGTGACGGTAAAACCGTCCGTAATATCGACTGTAAAGTAGGTGTATTGCCTCAGGTTCACGGTTCTGCTTTGTTTACCCGTGGTGAGACTCAGGCTTTGGTGGTCACGACGCTTGGTACTGAAAAAGACGCTAAGATGGTCGACGACTTAACCGGTTCTTACAGTGACCGTTTCATGCTGCATTATAACTTCCCTCCGTTTTCGGTCGGTGAGTGTGGTCGTGTCGGTAGCCCTGGACGTCGTGAAATCGGTCACGGAATGTTGGCGCGTCGCGGTGTAGCGGCTTTGTTGCCGACGGCGGAAGAATTCCCTTATACCATCCGTGTTGTTTCTGAAATCACCGAGTCGAACGGTTCAAGCTCAATGGCGTCGGTCTGTGGTACGTCAATGTCCTTGATGCACGCCGGTGTGCCGATTGCAGCGCCGATTGCCGGTATCGCAATGGGTCTTATCAAAGAAGAGAGCGGTTTTGCCGTTCTTTCGGATATCTTGGGTGACGAAGATCACCTGGGTGACATGGACTTTAAAGTGGCCGGTACCGACCAAGGTATCACTGCATTGCAGATGGATATCAAGATCAACGGTATCACCGAAGAGATCATGACGATCGCATTGGATCAAGCTAAGGAAGGACGTTTGCACATTCTTGGCGAAATGGCGAAAGCGATCAGTTCGTCAAATACCGATGTAGCCGGTACGGCGCCTCGTTTCTTCATGGTAAAAGTGAAACCTGAGAAAGTACGTGAAATCATCGGTAAAGGTGGTTCGACTATTCGTGCGTTGACGGAAGAGACCGGTTGTACAATCGAGATCGATGACGACGGTAACGTTAAAATCGCTTCTTCCGATGAAGAGTCTGCAAACCTTGCTAAAGCACGTATCGCTGAAATCACGGCTGAGCCTGAAATCGGTAAAACTTACGATGCGGTCGTTAAGAAAATTGTCGACTTCGGTGCGTTCGTGGCTTATATGCCGGGTCGTGAAGGTCTTGTTCACGTTTCTCAAATCGCTGAAGAGCGTGTCGAGAACGTTGAAGACTACCTGAAAGAGGGTCAGGAAATCCGTGTGAAGTTGACTGATATCGACAAGCAAGGACGCGTTAAGCTTTCTATGAAAGACGCAGATGCCTGATAACGCTTTTTGCGTTACAAGTGTTTGATTTAAAAGGGCCATTTCAAATGGCCCTTTTTATCACTTGAGTTATGGCTAAGTAAGCCCTATAAATGACTCATTCGAATTCTACTAAAAATATATTTTGGAACTATCTATGTCTAAATCGCATCCTGCATTTGAGTTTTTAGGTCAGCACAAGATCGACACCTTAAATTTAACCGTCGAACATTATCGGCATAAGGTAACCGGTGCCACCCATTACCATTTAGCGGCCGATGACCCTCAGAATGTATTTTTAGTCACATTACGCACCGTCCCGATGGATTCCACCGGGGTCGCGCATATTCTGGAACATACCGTATTGTGCGGGAGTGAAAAATACCCGGTTCGCGATCCGTTCTTTATGATGATCCGCCGCTCTTTAAACACGTTTATGAACGCCTTTACATCAAGTGACTGGACCGCTTATCCGTTCGCGACCGAAAACCGTAAAGATTTTCAGAACTTGTTGCAAGTCTATATGGATGCCGTGTTTTTCCCGAATATCGATCCATTGGATTTTGCCCAGGAAGGGCATCGTTTCGAATTTGAAACCATGGATGATTCATCCTCGCCATTGACTTATAAAGGGGTGGTATTCAATGAAATGAAAGGGGCGATGAGTTCGCCCGTTTCGCGTTTGTGGCAAAGTATGACGGAAGCGTTGTACCCGACTAATACCTATCACTATAACAGCGGCGGCGAACCGACCGATATTCCGAATTTGAGTTATCAGCAATTGGTTGATTTTCATAAGGCGCATTATCATCCGTCCAATTCGGTGTTTATGACATACGGCGATATTTCGGCAATCGAACATCAGACACAGTTTGAAGAATTGGGGCTTAAGCGTTTCGACTCGCCGGTTCCGCAGATTCACGTTGGTTTGGAGGAACGTTTTTCGGAACCTCAATTTGTGGACGGTGTTTATGCATTGGATGAAGAAGATACCAGCAATAAAACACATATTGTTCTAGGTTGGTTGCTTGGCGAGAACAAAGACCCTAAAGAGGTGTTGAAAGGTCATCTATTAACTTCGGTGTTATTGGATAACAGTGCATCACCGTTGCGCAAAGTGTTGGAAGAGACCGAATTGGCTAGCGCGCCTTCGCCTTTGTGCGGTTTGGAAGAATCCAATAAAGAGATGGTGTTTGCCGTAGGAGTTCAAGGCTCGGAATCCGAAAATGCCGAAGCGGTTCAGGAATTGATTTTAAACGAACTGCAACGTATTGCCGATGAGGGAATCGATCAGAATCAACTGGAAGCGATGTTGCACCAGTTGGAGTTGTCGCAACGTGAAGTCGGTGGCGACAGCTATCCATACGGCTTACAGTTGATTCTTCATGCCTTGCCGGGTGCTTTGCACGACGGTGATCCGATCGCTTTGTTGGATGTCGACGAAGCTTTGAAAGAACTTGAAGAAGAGATCAAAGACCCTCAATTCATTCCGGGTCTGGTCAAATCTTGGTTGTTGGATAATCCGCACCGCGTTCGTCTATGCTTGCAGCCGGATACCGAACTGGCTAAACGCGAAGAAGAGATTGAAAAAGCCAAGTTGGCACAAATTCAGGCCGGTTTGTCTGATGAAGAAAAGCAGGCGATTATCGACCAGGCATTTGCCTTGGAAGCGCGTCAAGAACAGATCGACGATGCCGACATTCTGCCAGAAGTGACGAAAGAGGATATTCCGGCTGATATCAAGACTATGACCGGAGAAGCACTCTCAATCGGCAAATTGCCGTTGGCGGCTTACGAGTGCGGAACCAACGGATTGGTGTACGAGCAGGTATTGATCGATATGCCGGAGCTGTCCGACAACGAAAAAGCGATTTTGCCTTTGTTTAATACTTGTATCACCGAAGTCGGAAGTGCAGGGCGCAGTTACATCGAAACCCAGGAACATCAAGCGGCGGTTTCCGGCGGTATTTCGGCGCGTTCGGCGATTCATTCTAAAATCGGTCAGCCGGACGATTGTCATAGCCACTATATTCTGTCGTCTAAGGCCTTAAATCGTAACCAGCAAGAGTTAGCCGGTTTGATTGAAGATACGTTGTATATGGCGCGTTTTGACGAATTAGCGCGTATCAAGGACTTGGTCGGCCAGGTTCGTGCCAGTGTCGATCATGGTATTACCGGAAACGGTCACGGCTTGGCGATGATGGCGGCAACGCAAAACTTTACGCCGATGGCAAAGTGGAAATTTGATCGTAGCGGTTTTGCCGGTATTCAGTTTATTAAACAAATTCATGAAAAACTGAAAGGCGACGGTGAGCTTGAAGCCTTTGCCGAGCAGATGCAGGCTATTCAGGCCAAATTGCAGGCCGCGCCCAAACAAGCTTTGTTGGTCGTTGACGAAGCCGGTAAATCACAGGCGATTGCCGGTATGCAGAATCAATGGACGAACATGGTGGCCGATCCGAAATCCGATTCGAAATTCAAGCTCGAGACTTCGAGACAGTCGATTAAACAAGCTTGGGTTACCAGTACGCAAGTTAATTTCTGTGCCCAAGCTTTCCCGGCCGTATTGGCAGATCACGAAGATGCACCGAAACTGGCGGTATTAGGTGCTTGTTTACGTAACGGCTTCCTGCATTCGGCAATTCGCGAGAAAGGCGGTGCTTATGGCGGTGGAGCGACATTTAACGCCGAAGCGGCGGCGTTTGTATTCTATTCGTACCGCGATCCGCGTTTGATGGAAACCTACGGTGATTTTGCCAAAGCCAAGGATTGGTTGATGAGTGCCGAGATGACTCAAGCCAAAGTCGACGAAGCGATCTTGAACGTCATCAGTGCGATGGATAAGCCAGGCTCTCCGGCCGGTGAAGCCAAGAAAGCGTTCTATCAAAGCTTATATGGTCGAACTCACGATGTGCGTATGGCGTATCGTGAAGGTGTCATTTCGGCAACGGTCGAAGAGTTGAGAGAAGTCGCCGAACGTTATTTGCATCCTGAAAAATCTTCGTCTGCCGTGTTGACCCATAGCGGAATGAAAGAGATTGTGACTGATAACGGTTTTGAAGTATTTACCCTTTAACTAGACCGGTAAAAAACTGAGTGGCTCTTGTAACGGAGTCACTATTTTCGATTTGTATTTTAAGCAGGCCTGTTCGGTTTTATGACTGAATCAGATAGTTTTAACCAGCAATAAGTTAGTCATTCTATGCCGCATATCATCATCGAATACAGTCAAGATAACGTCTCGGAAAGCGAGATCAACGCTATGATTTCAAAGGTGTTTGATGTCGTAAAGTCCACGATGTTGTTTGATGAGGAAAACATAAAAGTCAGATCTCATCCGGTGCAGCATTATAAACTCGGTTTGACGGATTCCGGTTTTATACATATCCAATGTCGCATTCATGCAGGTAAGACCACATTGCAAAAGCAACGACTTACTCAGAGTATTGTCGACGGATTAAAAGATTTGTTCAGTCAGTCCGTAGTAATCACGGCAGAAGTCGCTGATATGGATAAGACCACATATGCCAAGGCGGTCTTAACTCTATAAAGGATTCGCATTCTTCTACGGACGATTTTAATTCTAAAGAACGGTGACGGTCTTTAAACGGAATTAAGTGAGGGTTTCAAGAACCGCCAATGTCTTTTCGTTTGGTTGGCCGCCGCAGTATTTCTCGATAGCCGCTTCAAACAGTCTTTTATCTTCCGCTACTACTCTAAATAACGTCATACAGGCACAGAATTTTTTATTGTCCGGCTTGCCGAAAATCTCCAGCAGAGTGGAACCTTCAACCGCCATAACTGCTTGGGTACATTCAATTAAACGTGCACCCAGGATAGGGTGGTCTAAATAGGCCTTGGCTTCGTCCAGGCTTTTAATCGAATAAAAAATCGTGGTTTCGCTGTGCCCCAAACCGTCAATCTGCGGAAACACAAACCACATCCAGTGCGAACGCTTACGTCCCGCCTGTAATTCGGCAAGCGCCGTTGCGTAGGTGTCTTGTTGGGCTTTGATGAAGCGTTCTAGCCTAAAATTGTCCATAAAGCTTTCCTGGCTAAATTTGAGGTACGAGCAGCATTGCTCGGTTTTTTATATGAATTCTAGTTTACTGCTTTGGGTAAATTTGTTTTAAAAATAACGCTTTTCTAAGAATATCCTTTCTCAACGAAAGTTTATCCATCTTTTCAATATCAAGATTCAATGCAAAAAACCAAGTATCTTCTTTCGTTTCCACCCAGCCGACATACCATCCGATATTGGGATGTGCGTTTGTCGCCCAGCCGGTTTTGGCGTAAATAGTATGATCCGGCGTTCGTTCAACCTGCATGATTGCGTTTAAGGTATCGTAGCTTGAATCCTTGAATGGGAAAGTGCGGTCGTAGACCTGTTTTAGAAAGTCGATCTGTTCGTTGGCGCTTATGGTTAAAGAACTGTCTAACCAGAAGCGGGTAGTGTCCAGCAATCCGTCTTTTAACTTGCCGTAATTCATGGTTTTAAAGTAATGCCGGTAGGTTGGCATACCTACTCGTTCAGCGATGATTTGATAGCACCAGACGCAGGAGACTTGAAATGCGCTTTTAAGTGTTTGATCTTGATTCCAAGAGCCGATTTCATAATGGTGGCCGTTCCATTTGAATGGCGTGTTTTGATCCGTTACCACATTTTCTTCGAGTGCGATCAGGGTGTTGGCAATTTTGAAGGTAGAGGCCGTCGTAAAGTGCTTATCGGCTCTTTGGAGGTTATGAACATAGGTTTGTTGGGTTTTAAGGGATGAAAGTACTATTGTGCCGTTCAAGCCTTGTTCGGTGAATAAGGAAGACAGACCTCGATCTTCAACCGGATTCTGGGCAAAAGCAAAGGAGGCGTGGAACGCAATGAATAATGACAACAGACGTTTCAACATCAGAGTAACCTCCTTTTATTTAAAAGTATTATTCAATAAACACCAAATATTGCAGTTTCCAAAGATCAAACAACAGTTCTAGATTGCCTTGGTTCGATGCCATCTTACTTAAGTCTTCCTGTGTCAGGAAAGATTGGTTGGCAAGCTTGCGGAGGAAGTCCGGCTGGGCGCCGAAGTCATTCCAGATGGCACCATTGATGTAAAGCACCGGCGTCTCATCGGTTTCCGTATAGGCGAAGCGGCAGACCGGGTCTTTGATGAGGCCGTTCTCGATCATCAGGGCCCCTGCGAAGTCTTCGATAGACGGCGTTTCCTCTTCGGTTAGGGGTTCCGGCAACTGTTGTGCAGCTACTTGATCTAATTGGGTGGCAAAACGGCCGAACCAGGTCTTGAGCAGCGCTCGGTCTTGCAGGATGGACTGTAATAGTACCTGAGCCTGATCGACTGCGGCATCGGTCACTTCGCCCGGTTTCAGGTTTTCTTGCCATTGCGGGTCGATGTACAGGTCTTTGAAAGCGCCCATCTCCGAAAGGTGGTCGCCGAAGCTGTCCCAAAGTTCCTGGCCGCGGTAAGTACGGTAGCCGACGGAATAGGTCATACATTCGTCGTCCAGCGCAATGCCGTGATGTCCCCATTTGGGTGGAAGATAAAGGATGTCACCGGCTTCAAACACGTAATCTTCTTCGACCTTAAACGTCTTCATCAAACGCAGGTCTACGCCTTGGATGTAGTTGTCTTCGGAACAGTCTTGTGCGGTCAGTTGCCAACGGCGTTTTCCGGCCGCTTGCAGCAGGAATACGTCGTAGTGGTCGAAGTGTGGGCCGACGTTGCCGCCGGTGGTGGCGTAGCTGATCATGATGTCGTCGATGCGCCAGCGCGGCAGGAAGTCGAAATCATTGAGTACGTCGGTGACATCAGGAATCAAACGATCCATCCCTTGAATCAACAGGGTCCAGTTCTGTTCCGGCAATTCGGCATAGGTCGATTCGTCGAACGGGCCTTTCAAGAGTTGATAATCCTGTTCGCCGTGCTGAATGACAATGCGGCTTTCGACTTCTTCTTCCAACGACAGGCCGGCCAATTCCTCGGCGGAAACCGGAGATTCGAAACCGGGCAGGGCATTACGGATCACTAACGGTTTTCTTTGCCAGTATTCGGATAGAAAAGTATTTAAATCAATGTCTTGAAACTGAATCATGATGCGATTCCTAATGAAATTGTTTTGTTTCAGTAATAAAAAAACCCACCAGGCCTGGTGGGTTTTGAATGCGTTCGAAAAGCGGTTGGCTTATCGACCTTTTAGCATGGTGATCGCCAATTCGATGTTCGCCGCTTGCTGAGCCGCGTTACCGATGTAAGTCGCCGGCGTCAGGTTGCGTAGATATTCTTTCGCTTCTGCCGGAAGACCTTCCAGGCCGTCGACAAAGTTCTGCATGATCTCTTTGTTGACACGTTGACCGCGAGTCAGGTCTTTTAGTCTTTCGTATGGCTTTTCGAAGCCATAACGACGCATGACGGTTTGAATCGCTTCCGCTAATACTTCCCAGTTGCTATCCAAATCTTGTGCCATTGCTTCTGCATTGACTTCCAATTTGCTTAAACCTTTCATGGTTGCTTGTAGGGAAATCATAGTGTGTGCAACACCGACACCCAAGTTACGTAGAACGGTTGAGTCGGTCAGGTCACGCTGCCAGCGAGAAATCGGTAATTTCTGACCCAGGTGATCGAAGATCGCATTGGCGATACCCAAGTTACCTTCGGAGTTTTCGAAGTCGATCGGGTTAACTTTGTGCGGCATTGCCGAAGAGCCGATTTCACCTGCAACGGTTTTTTGCTTGAAGAAACCGATTGAGATGTAACTCCAAACGTCACGGTCGAAATCGATCAGAATGGTGTTGAAACGCTGCATTACGTGGAAGTATTCGGCAATGTAGTCGTGCGGTTCGATCTGAATGGTGTACGGGTTCCATGCCAAACCTAAGCTTTGAACGAACTGTTCCGACAGTTCATACCAGTTGACTTGAGGGTAGGCCGCAAGGTGAGCGTTGTAGTTACCGGTCGCGCCGTTGATCTTACCCATGATCTGAACGTTCATCAGCTGCTTGGCTTGACGTTGCAGACGGTAGGCGACGTTAGCCCATTCTTTACCGGCTGTTGTCGGAGAGGCTGGTTGACCATGAGTACGTGACATCATTGGGATGTCTGCCATTTCTTCAGCCATCTCTACGATTCGGGAGATCAGTTTGTCCATTTCAGGAATGATGATGTCCTGACGGGCGTCTTTCAGCATCAACGCATAAGACAGGTTGTTGATGTCCTCGGAAGTACAGGCAAAGTGTACGAATTCGCTGATTGCGTTCAGTTCGGCATTGTCGCCGAATTGTTCTTTGATTAGATACTCAACCGCTTTAACGTCATGGTTAGTGGTGCGTTCGATCTCTTTAACGCGCTGCGCCATTTCTAGAGTGAATTCGTCCACCAATTTGATTAAGTGGCTTTCCGCTTCGGCACTTAGCGGTGGAACTTCAGGAATACCAGGGTGGTTAGCCAGCATACGTAACCAAAATACTTCCACTTTAACGCGGTTTTTGATTAAGCCGTATTCGCTGAAAACCTCTTTTAGATTGTCCAAACGTGACCCGTAACGGCCATCAACAGGAGAAATTGCGGTCAATTCTGAAAGTTGCATTATCCTAAGTTCCTTATCAATATTTTTATGCGCGGTATTATATCGCAAAAATCCACCTTTTTGCGGAGAAGGAGAAAACGCTTATATATCTAAAAAATAATGGCGTATTTTATGGTTTGGATTTCTAAAAATAGTGGGAGTTTCCGAGTTAAAACCATTTCCTGTCTAAGGGTGTTAAAGCGGTTTTAAATGGTCGATTCAAGCTTTCTTTAACGTCTGGTCTATCTCTTCAATGTTGTGTTCATGTTGTGTTCATTTTAAGTACGAAAAAAATTGCTAAAGTTAATTAAAAAATTAGTCTTGGCTAAATTTTGATCCTTAAGAATTAAATTAAGCCCAAAAACAAAGGGAATCTTGCTTGAATTCGGCAAGGTTTGAAAAGAGAGTGGATCACTATTCAAGAAGCAATATTATGAATGTTCAAGCAGCAGAACAGATGCAAAGGCCGCGTTCTTTTTGGTATTTTTTAGGCCCGGCCTTTCTGGTTTCGGTCGGGTATATGGATCCAGGGAACTGGGCGACCTCGATCGAGGCGGGATCGCGCTATGGTTATGATCTGTTATGGGTGATCACACTCGCGTCGCTCGTGGCAATTTTAATGCAGTTGTTGAGTGCAAAGCTCGGTATCGCAACAGGTAAAAACCTGGCGCAGTTGATTCGTGCTCAATATCCGGGGAAGGGAGGAACTTTTTTGCTGTCTTCTGCCGCTCTGGCAATGGTGGCGACGGATTTGGCTGAATTTTTAGGGGTGGCGGTCGCTCTTAACCTGCTGTTCGATATCCCCTTGGTTGTGGCCATATTCTTAACGATATTCGATGTACTATTGATTTTGTGGTTGGAACGATTCGGATTCCGTTGGGTGGAAATGACGATTTTCGCTTTTGTGGCGACGATCGGACTAGGGTACGTTGTTGAACTGTGGTTGGCGCAGCCCGAATGGACCGAAGTCGCTAAAGCATTGGCGGTGCCTAACGATACGATTATGAATACTACGGCGCTGTTTATTGCGATGGGGATTTTAGGAGCGACCGTGATGCCGCACAATCTGTATTTACACTCTCATCAAGTGACGACGCGGGCAAGTGCGGCCGGCGAAGCTTTGAAACGATTTTACAAATTGATGAAGTGGGATACGGTACTGGCGTTAACGGCTGCCTGGATCGTTAACTCATCGATTTTAATTATGGCGTCGGCGGCATTTCATGAGAAGGGTTTGTTGATAACCGATATTGACGAGGCTTATCACACGCTTGGACCCTTATTGGGCGGATCGGCCGCTTTGACGTTTGCGATTGCTTTGCTGGCATCCGGTGTGGCGAGTTCGGCGACTGGAACCTTGGCCGGACAAATTGTTTTTGAATCCTTTTTCAAAAAACGGCCTATCAATATTCTAAAAATCCGCGTTTATATCCGTTTAGCAACAATGATTCCGGCCGCAATAGCGATCTTGTTGAGCACTAAACCTTTAACTTTGTTGGTGTTGTCGCAGGTTATTCTGTCTATGCAATTGCCTTTTGCAGTGATTCCGTTAGTGATGATGACATCCAATCAACAGTTGATGGGCGATTTGGTGAATGATCTGAAAACTAAAATCACCGCTTGGACAGCGACCATTATTATCGTTGCTCTTAATGTTTGGTTGTTAGCAATGTTGCTATGGGAAGGGCTCCAACCTGTTCATCTGCACTGATTTAGATTTGTTACAGTCAGACTGGATGATAGATGAGCCTGGTTTTGTACTCCTAACGAGTGCTAAGGATCCGGGTTGAAGTACTTAACTTGTTGTTTTAAAAACATTACGATAAATACCGTCCTATAAGCTTTTACTCAGTCATTACATCCAGAATCATTTTTTTTTGTTTGAGGGGCGAGTGGCTTAAGCGTTTTACTTTCTGTGTGGTAAAATATGGCAAACTTATTTTTTGAGGATGTATGTATGTTAGAAGCTTATCGTCAACATGTTGCTGAGAGAGCAGAGCAAGGAATTCCGCCACTTCCATTAGATGCGGAACAGACCGCCGCAGTGGTCGAGTTGATTAAGAATCCGCCGGCGGGCGAAGAAGAATTTGTTTTGGATCTATTAAGTAATCGCGTACCGCCGGGTGTTGACGAAGCTTCCTATGTAAAAGCCGGTTTTTTGGCTGATGTCGCAAAAGAGAATATTAAGGTTGATTTGATCGCGCCTGAAAAAGCGGCTTTCCTATTGGGAACGATGCTGGGTGGATACAACGTTCAGCCTTTGATTGAACTGTTGGACAGCAAGAATTCAGCGGTTGCGGAAGCGGCGGTTGTTGCGTTGTCTAAAACATTATTGGTTTACGATGCGTATCACGATGTTGTCGAAAAATCTAAAACCAATGATTACGCCATGCAGGTTGTGAAGTCATGGGCGGATGCCGAGTGGTTCACGAACAAGCCTAAAATGCCTGAGAGCATTACCGTTACTGTATTTAAGGTGGAAGGCGAAACCAATACGGACGATCTTTCTCCTGCAACGGCGGCTTGGTCACGTCCTGATATCCCGTTGCACGCCAAAGAGATGTTGGCGGCAAGAATGGATGACGTGGACGGTACGATCGAATCTTTGAAAGCGAAAGGGCATCCAGTTGCTTACGTGGGTGACGTCGTCGGTACCGGTTCTTCCCGTAAATCTGCAATGAACTCGGTAATGTGGTTTTTCGGTGACGATATTCCTTTCGTTCCAAACAAGCGTCAGGGCGGTGTGGTGCTTGGCGGTAAGATCGCTCCGATCTTCTTCAATACCGCTGAAGATTCCGGTTCATTACCAATCGAGTGTGACGTAGAAAAAATGAATATGGGTGACGTGATCACGATTTACCCATACGAAGGAAAAATTACCAACGAAGCCGGCGAAACCATTTCGACATTCGAGTTGGCACCTGACACCATGCCGGATGAAGTTCGTGCGGGCGGACGTGTTCCGTTGATCATCGGTCGCGGTTTGACCGACAAAGCACGTAAGGCTTTGGGAATGGAACCTTCAGACGTATTCATGCGTCCGCAAGATAAATCCGAAGCGGCGCACGGTTATACCTTGGCTCAAAAAATGGTCGGTAAAGCGTGTGGTATCGAGGGTGTTCGTCCAGGTATGTACTGCGAACCTCACATGACAACGGTCGGTTCTCAGGATACTACCGGCGCGATGACGCGTGACGAAATGAAAGAGTTGGCCTGTCTAGGTTTCTCTGCGGATTTGGTGATGCAGTCTTTCTGTCATACCGCTGCTTACCCTAAGCCGGTCGATATTAAATTACAGCATTCATTGCCTGACTTCATGACAAGCCGTGGCGGTGTTGCATTGCGTCCGGGAGACGGGGTTATTCACTCATGGTTGAACCGTCTATTGTTGCCGGATACCGTCGGTACCGGTGGTGATTCGCACACGCGTTTCCCGATCGGGATTTCATTCCCGGCCGGTTCCGGTTTGGTTGCATTTGCCGCGACTTTGGGTGTGATGCCGTTGAACATGCCTGAATCGGTTCTGGTACGTTTCAAAGGCGAGATGCAGCCGGGTATCACATTGCGTGATTTGGTGAACGCGATTCCTTACCAGGCAATCCAGGAAGGTCACTTGACCGTCGAGAAAAAAGGTAAGAAGAACGTCTTCAACGGCCGTGTTTTGGAAATCGAAGGTCTTGAACACCTTAAGGTCGAGCAGGCATTTGAATTGTCTGATGCTTCCGCCGAACGTTCTGCGAATGGTTGTGTGGTCAAGTTGGGCGAAGAGCCGATCATCGAATACTTGAAGTCGAACATGGCTTTGATTGACTGGATGGTCGAGAACGGATATCAGGATGCCCGTACTTTATTGCGTCGTCGTGACGAGATGCAGGCTTGGATCGATAACCCAGAGTTGTTGGAAGCGGATGCGGATGCGGATTATGCGGCCGTAATCGAAATTGATTTGAACGAAATCAAAGAACCGATCGTGGCTTGTCCGAACGATCCGGATGACGTCAAGTTGATGTCCGAAGTTGAAAACACCAAGATTGATGAGGTGTTCATCGGTTCTTGTATGACCAACATCGGTCACTACCGAGCAGCCGGTAAGGTTCTTGAGCAGATGGGTAACGTACCGACTCGTCTATGGATTGCACCGCCGACCAAAATGGACGAACGCCAGTTGATCGAAGAAGGTTACTACAGCATCTTCGGTAAGGTCGGCGCACGTACCGAGATGCCGGGTTGTTCATTGTGTATGGGTAACCAGGCGCGTGTTGCTGATGGCGCGACCGTATTCTCTACGTCAACCCGTAACTTCCCGAACCGTTTGGGTAACGGCGCAAACGTTTATCTCGGTTCTGCCGAGTTGGCAGCGGTTTGCTCGGTATTGGGCCGTATTCCGACCATTCAGGAGTATATGGATGCCGTCGGCATGCTGGACACTATGGGTGATGAAGTCTACCGTTACTTGCAGTTTGACGAGATGGCGGACTACGAAGTCGAATCGCCTAAGAACTTGGCTGACATCGGTGTTGCCGTAGCGTAATACGCAAAGCGAAATCGGTTAAATGAAAAACCGCCTGACGAGTTTTCGTCAGGCGGTTTTTTTATGTCTGGAGAAAAGTGTATTTGCCTATGTATCCATTGGCAATATTGTTAACGAGCGGCTCGAGAAGTTCTCATTAAGTTAATCTTCAAACGTTAAAGTACTTTTGGCGGTCACGCGGTTTCGACCTTGCTCTTTAGATTGGTATAGCAATCCGTCGACACGATGCATAAAGGTATCGGCCGTATCGTTAGGTTGTAAACATGAAACGCCGAAGCTTGACGTAACATTGAAGTCGAAACCTTGTAACGACTCTAATTTTTTTCTTAAGCGTTCCGCTACTTTGGCCGCATGATAAAGGTCGGTATCCGGGAGTAAAATGACAAATTCTTCTCCACCCCAACGTGCAAAAATATCCGTATGGGTTAGGCCGTCTTGAACAACAGTGGCCAGTTTTTGAAGCACTTTGTCGCCGATTAAGTGGCCGTAGTTATCATTGATTTTCTTAAAGAAATCGATATCGAAAAAGATCATGCTTAAAGGTGCCTGAGTTTGTCGACTCAGCTTAATGTTGTCTTTTAGGGCGTCTTTAAACGAGGCTCGGTTGAAGATTCCCGTTAGGTTGTCGGTTTTCGCCATTTTATTCAATTGACGATGACGAGTAATTTTATTCGAAAGATAGAAGTACATCAGAACACTGATAATCAGCAATAGGGTGCCGATGATCACGGTGTTATGAATGAAATTCAGGTACAAGATCTGGAGCCCGGGTTGCGCCTGATAATTGACGATGTATCCGACCAGTTGGCGCTGAATGTTTTTTAAAGGGAAGAAGTTGATAAGGTATTCTTCGTCTTTTAGCTTGGCGACAAAGCGGTAATTTTCACACTTATAGTTAAATTTTTCGCCGACCTCTTTTCGGACTGCAGCATGTAGTTCGGCTAACTTATCTTGCGTAATCGGCTTTCTGGAGCGCGTCGTGTTTTCAAAGAGGGTGCTTTGGGTTTGACTTTGGATGTTTTTATCGACTAAGAAGTCTTTCAATATACTCGAAGGCTGATAGTTTTTGCGCTGTTCCTCGGACAGTACTTTGTTTTCGATTACGCTTTTATGGAGCAGTAAACCGAAAAATTCTTTGTGATCGTGAATGATCGAATTGAAGATGGCCTCTATGGAGAAAGATATTTCGACACTGCCGACGTATTCGTCTTTATAAATGATCGGGTAGACGTGGCGATAGCCGTTAACGATGGTGCCTTCTTCAAAGCCTTCTACCGGCGCGTGAGTTTGGTCGACTCGACTGATGCTGTAGCGACGTTCGTAGAGTTGGTCTCCGAACATTTTTGGGCGGTGGAAACGAAGGAAGCTGCTGCCGTCCGCCAGATGAAAATGAAGCTGACGAATGTTATTGGTTTTTAATAACTGGTAGGTAGGGTAGAGTTTTACCAATAATTCATGACGTTTTTCAGCGCGCACTTTGCTTGAACCATGATAGGCATCGGCAATGTTTCGATAGATATCGTCCTTGAAAACAACGGTACTGAAAATCGTTTGTGCGTTATTGTTTAAGGCGGCCTTACTGGAGTTGAAACTGTTTGTTTCTTCCGTACTGATGTATTCGATCAGGCGCTGTTTCTGGGAGCTGTAATTGTAGTAATTAAACAGAATGCTGATGGCGCTGACCATTACAAAGATTGCGATCGAGATGATCAGGCTTAACCGTTTGGAAGATTGCATTTTCCGCCTTAAGAAATCTTCTGATGGACTATAAGCCGCGAATTATATCACTTAAATCCGTAATGTTGATATGAGTTAATGGGTATATCTCTTTGAAATTGCATCTGAATTGTATGTGAATTGCTTGTGGAAGGGTCTAAAAGTGTGGAGTGGCGCTTAAATTGTTAAAGTTTAAGCGCCGAATATGAAACTCGATATTATTTGAGCGACATAAGATATAGGGATAACTTGCTTGAAGTTTCGCTGCTGATGTCTCCCATTAACTCTTCAAATAAGGATTTATCGGCTTCATAAACACGACTACGGCTAACGCCGACAACGTCACGCTGAACGGAACCCATATCGCCCAATCCGTCGATTAAACCGTTCTCGACCGCTTCGTCACCCAACCAGACCAATCCGGTATAGGTCAGGTCATTTTCTTTAATGCGGTCACCGCGTCCTGCACGTACGGCGGCAATAAATTGTTGATGGGTACGTTCAAGTACACGTTCTTGGAAGAATTTGCGGCCCTCTTCGTCAACCGGTGCAAACGGGTTGATAAACGTTTTGTGTTCTCCGGCATGCATAGAGCGGTTTTCGATTCCCACTTTTTCCATTAGACCGGTGAAACCAAAGCTATCCATGCGAACACCGATAGAACCGACGATAGAACCTTTATTGGCGTAAATCTTATCAGCCGCAACTGCAATGTAGTAACAGCCGGAAGCACAAAGGTCTTCGACAACGACATAAACCGGTTTGTTGTATAGCTTTTTCAAACGGGTGATTTCGTCATTGATCAAGGCCGATTGCACCGGACTACCGCCAGGCGAATTGGCTTGGATGATGACCGCTTTACTTGAAGGGTTGGAGAAGGCTTTGTTTAAAAGCGGATTCAAGGTTTCGGCACTGACTTTTGAACCGGGCATGATAGCGCCTTCAAGTTTAATGATGGCTGCGTGTTCGCCCGTCGTGACGCTGTCCAGTTCTTTGAACTGGTTCGTGCTGTTGATTGCGGTATAGATAAAGAAGACGATATAACCGGTCACCGCCAATTTAAGAATATTGGCAAAGCGACGCGTCCAGCGTTCTTGTTTGACTAAAGATTCGACTGCGCCCGCCAGACGTTTAAAGCCTTGAGGGTCGTTTTGTGGACCTTGTTCCATCTCTTATCCTTTATAATGTTGATTTACGAAAAGCATTTTACCTTGTAAATACTTATGACCCAACCGAATCTCGAAAAAACTGAGCGCCCGGAATCCGGCGAAACCGAAGTGCCGGAACAAGCGGTGCATGCATTCGATATTGAAGCGTTTTTAAAACAGCTAACCCAACGCCCGGGCGTTTACCGTATGTACAACGGAAAAGGGAAGGTGATTTATGTCGGCAAAGCCAAGAATTTAAAACGCCGGGTTTCAAGCTACTTCAAAAAGTCTCACGAAGAGATCAAAACAGCTTCGATGGTCGCTCAAGTGGCCTATATCGAAGTCACGGTAACCGATACCGAAAGTGAAGCGTTGATCTTGGAAAACACCTTGATTAAGCGCCTTAAACCCAAATATAACATCTTGTTCCGGGATGATAAGTCTTATCCTTATGTCTTTGTTTCTACAGGTAAAACCTTTCCATCGTTGAGTTATCATCGCGGTGCCAAACGCCGTGTCGGAAAATATTACGGTCCTTTTCCGAATGCGTCGGCGGTTCACCAGACTTTACAGGCTTTACAGAAGATCTTTCCGGTTCGACAATGCGCTGAAAGCGTTTTCAATCATCGTTCGCGTCCTTGTTTGCAATATCAGATCAAGCGTTGTTCGGGCCCGTGTGTCGATGGACTGGTGACCAAAGAAGACTATGACGAAGACGTGCGTCATACATTAATGTTTTTAGAAGGTAAAAGTTTCGATGTGGTGGACGAACTCGGACGCAATATGGAATCGGCTTCCGAAAATTTGGATTTTGAAAAAGCGGCTGTTTATCGAGACAAAATAGCCGCATTGCGTGCTATTCAAAGTCAGCATTTAATTAATCAGCCCGGCGCACAAGATATGGATGTTTTAGCGATCGCAGAACAGGCCAATCAGGTTTGTGTGTGTTTAATGATGTATCGCGGCGGTAATCTATGGGGAAGTGAACACTTTTACCCTAAACACATCGATTGGATGGAGCAGCAGCTCGATGAATCGGCGGTTCTGTCGGCATTTATTACACAACACTATGAAAGTCATCCGGTACCTGCCGTGCTTTTGCTGCCGATTAAGCTGGAAGAACAAGAACTTTTACAGAAGTGGTTGTCTGAGAAACGTCAGCTTAAGGTCAAAATTCAACAACCGGTGCAGCAAATAGCCAAAGGTTTGGTGCAATTGGCGATGACGAATGCCATTACCGGTTTAAAACAGCACTTGGGTCAAAAAGCGACCCAGTTCGAACGTGTTAAGGCGTTACAGGAAGTGTTGGCTTTGGCCAAGCCGCCGGTGCAGATGGAATGTTTCGACATCAGTCATACCCAGGGCAGCCACACAATCGCCAGTTGCGTAGTGTTTACGGACGGCGTGCCCAATACACAGCAGTACCGAAAATTCAATATTCAGGGCATTCAGTCCGGCGACGATTATGCGGCCATGCATCAGGCTTTGGAGCGTCGTTATAGCCGTATTCAGAAAGAAGAGGGACGGTTGCCGGATTTGATTGTGGTGGACGGCGGTAAAGGGCAGCTTAATCAGGCAATCGACGTTTTGAAGTCACTGAATCTAGAGTCGGTTCCTTTGGTTTCGGTTGCGAAAGGAGAAGGGCGTAAAGCCGGGTTGGAAATCCTCTATACACCCTATAACGACGAAGGCATCGATTTGGAGTCGGACGATATCGCTTTGCATTTGATTAATCACATTCGTGATGAAGCGCACCGTTTTGCGATCACTTCGCATCGGGCCAAACGTACAAAAGCCCAAACGTCTTCCAGCCTTGAATCGATTGACGGTGTCGGGCCTAAGACACGTAAGACGTTGCTTTTGCATTTTGGCGGTTTAAGCGAAATCAAAAATGCATCGGTACAGGAATTAGCGAAAGTAAAAGGCATTAGCTTGGAAAAAGCGCAGTCGATTTACGACTTTTTTCACGGCAGTATTTAAGTATTTTTATTGGGTTTAAAGGAAGCTAATCGTTTTTTAATTGAGAGCATTTAAAAAAAATGGTTATTATGTGGCTAGAGGACGTTTTAGCGGCTTAAACTCATTTAAACGTGATAGTATTATTTGCGTTGTTGAGTTTGTAATTCTAGTTTAAATTTTTAAGAGAAACATTTTGAAGATGAATGTTCAGTCCATTCCTATGATGATGACTTGGTCTCGAGTCGTTTTAATTCCCGTATTTCTAATTTGTTATTATGCTCCAATCGAAGACGCCCGTTTTTGGGCTGGCCTGGCTTTTATGATTGCAGCGATAACGGATTGGTTTGACGGATTCTTGGCTCGTAAATTGGGATCCGACAGTAAGTTAGGTGCTTTTTTGGATCCGGTCGCGGATAAGTTAATCGTTGCTGCGGCGTTGATTGTCGTTGCTGCGGAATATCACGATAATATCTGGGTCATCATATCGGCGGTTCTCATCATGATGAGAGAAGTGGGGATATCGGCGCTACGTGAGTGGATGGCTGAAAATAATGCACGTGAAGTCGTTGCGGTTTCTAAACTAGGTAAGATCAAAACCGCTTCCCAGTTAGCCGCTTTAACTTGGCTTTTGTACGGCGGCGAGCTGTGGGGTGTTGATTGGGGCGCGCTTGGATTCCCTATGTTGTACTTTGCTGCGTTTCTGACTGTGGTGACGTGGGTGCAATATACCCGTGCGGCTTTGCCTGAGATCATTCGTTCAACGGAATCAAATACTTAGT
This sequence comes from Thiomicrorhabdus sp., assembly GCF_041583835.1. Lineage (GTDB taxonomy): Bacteria > Pseudomonadota > Gammaproteobacteria > Thiomicrospirales > Thiomicrospiraceae > Thiomicrorhabdus. Next base: position 59,888 of record NZ_JBFHFC010000001.1, read on the forward strand.
CGATATTTGGGTTTATAAGCGGTATTTCCCTTTTATCCTTTGTGTTTAAAAAACTCGATTCTTTTGTAAAATTGCTTGACCTTAAACGGGAAACCCCTATAATACGCCCTCATCAGCGGGAATAGCTCAGCGGTAGAGCACAACCTTGCCAAGGTTGGGGTCGCGAGTTCGATCCTCGTTTCCCGCTCCAATATGGCGGAATGGCAGAGTGGCTATGCAGCGGATTGCAAATCCGTGGACCTCGGTTCGACTCCGGGTTCCGCCTCCAATTTACCCCTCTAAGTAAATTGACAAGAACATTGCATAAAGTACGGCGGTACTTTCTATATGCCCAGGTGGCGAAATTGGTAGACGCAGGGGACTTAAAATCCCCCGGTGGAAACACTGTGCCGGTTCGACTCCGGCCCTGGGCACCATTCATTCTTGAATCAAGAACTGAAAACTTCTCAATAAAACTCTTTGAACATTAAGAATCCCTTTAGTTTCAATTCTTCTGATCCTCGGATTATTTCTTTGCGTTAGTTAGCATCAAGACTCTATTTCATCAATAACATGCTTTGTACCTTTGTTATAGGCTTCGCTGTATCCTCGTAAATTGTTTGTTTCATTTGTACTTACTTAATATCAATTCATTTTCAATTACGTTGTAGTGCTCTATGCGCTATTTTATATGTGAAAAAATTACATTTTATGTTGACGTGTGAATTTTTCCCATTTATTATATCTTCAAAGAACAAATGGAATCTTCCATAAACTACCAATAGAAGGTGAGAACATGACTATTAAAGATATGATTAAAGTTGGAATGATTGGTGTTGTATTGACTGGCACGACAGCGGTGGCTGAAGCAGCAGAAAGCACACAAACGCAGACACAAACACAACAACAGATTCAGTTGAATACGCAAGAGCGTGTAGGGCCTGACGCGCCAAAGGCAAATCAGCAGCAGAAGCAATATAAGAATACTTATGAATACCGTTATGAAAAACAGAACCAAGATCGAATCGGTGACGGTACGCAAGACGGTAATAGAAGCGATCGCAGTACAAATCGCCCGATGAATCGTAGTTTTGACGGTGGAATGGGATCAAACGGTTCTATGAACCGAGCAGGCGGTGGCGGCGGTTCTAAGCGCTAAGTTCCTGAATAGGATTGAAATTAAACTCATGAGGCCCGGTTTTTAACCGGGCCTTTTTTGTATATAGATATATAGTATTTTGTTGAGAGTGCTAAGGGAAGATTGACAATCGGGTTAAAAGTTGTTGCCTTTGATTTTGTTGTACAAAGCCAGTTTTGAATGGACTTCATATTTGCTGAAAATGTTTTTCATATGTGTTTTGACTGTATTTAAGCTGATGTTGAGTTCGTCAGCTATTTTGGGGTAGCTCTTAGCTTGCAGTAACAATTTTAAAATACGCTTCTCCGTGCCGGTGAGCATCGGCATTTCAGTACAGACACGATTACATTTTGAATGGAATGTTTTCGTGTCTTCTGCGTATAACGGTTGGATAATCGTTTGAAATAGCGTATTGATTTTCTTGAGGTTAACCAGATTGGCGTGTTGGTTTTTCTGAAATAAGAAAATGCTGTAACCGATTTTTTTTGCTTCGTAACTAAATATCGGCAGGATGATTGCGAATTCGAAGTGGAGGGCCAGCTCAAGTTGTTGGCATTTTCCTACATCTAAGGCGCCTTCAAAAAATTCCTGTAGAGAATTCAGTTTTAAATAGCTTCCTTCTTCAAGCATTTCGTTTCGATGATGATCCGCGAAGGTATTTAGGTTGAGCAGATTAGGTGTGACGTTTAGTTTTTTCAGGTTTTTGACTAATTGCTTTTTTGCGTCCAATACAAATTCGAATTGCAGTTTGTCTTTTTGATTCAAGCAGATCGCCATAATCTGGCTTTCTGTGGTTTCTGTGATAAACGGTACTTCTGTTTTAAGAATGGCTTGTAAATTATGACCGTAAATCAAACAGGCTTGAATATGTGTGATTTTTTGCAAAAGATCCGTGTCAGTAAATAGGTTGGTTTCTGATGAACAGGGGCTGTTTGAAAGATTCTTAGATTGAGATTGCATCGAAAATAGTACCTGAATTTCCTATTTATTTATCATAAATTATGTGGATTTAGTTTTAAAAAGATAGCAAAAAAAATTTGTCCTTGTTGATAAATATCAAGATAGTTAAAAATATCTACTGATTTAGTTTAAATTCCCCCGAATGGGGGATGTAACTACATTAGGATTTGTTTATACTAAATCATAAACCACACAAACATTGTTAGTATTTTTACTTAGTTTAATTTATTGATGATGCGTTTGAAGTTGATTTCCTAAGTTAGAACCGTACGGAGTAAGTTATGCAAAAAACGAAATTATTTAAGCTGAGCGTGATTGCTTCAGCTTGTTTGGCGGCAGCATCAACGGCACAGGCTGATATCATCAAAGGTATTCAGAACAGTGACATTAGTACACAGGGCGCCAGTGTTACTGGTTTTACGTTTGATCAATATAACCCGATTCAGTTCGGCTTCGGCGGTATGAACCTGGATAATCAAACCGTTAAAATTGTGGATGCAGAAACCGGTGCCGAGCTTGCAAAATCATACGACGCAACCAGTGGTACTTATTCCGCTATGGTCGACGGTGATACTTTTTACAATGAAGTCAACGATGGTGTCGGAACCCCAACGGCAAAATTAGCAAGTAAAGTCTGGCCGGTTGGTGAGCCTGCGGGCGTTAAAGTGTTGACTGATACGGATTTGGCTGACGTTTACATGAACAACGGTAAGCCGTACAGCTGTATCATGAGTACGGCTTATCACCGTTTTTCCGACGATCCGGATTATGTTGACGGTATCAAAACGCTTCCGGCAGGAGCGACTATGTCGGACGGTTTCTTAGATTCGGCTTATCCAAACCCAACGATGTGTGATAGTGCGTTCCAGACGCATAAGCGTTTTAAAGTCAGTGCATTGCCTGCATCTTTGAACAGTTCAATCGATTTGGTGTTTAACGTAGATAACACTGCCAATTCGCAAATCTATATGGTTCTACAGAAGTTGAATAACTATACAGGTAAACATTTGTCCGGTTTCAAGGTTCAGGTGGGTACGGGTGTGGGTGCCGGATTTACACAATCGGCTAGTGCTACGGCTGTTGCTTTGTCTGACGGCGTCGGAGAAAAAGACGGTGGCGGCGATATTTGGGATGCACCTGATATGGCGGCATTCTCGTCAGGATTGTTTGGTCCGGGTGATTCACATCATGAGCCAGGCTTCTTCGACAACACGGCCAGAGCCGGGTTCTATGCAGCAGAAACAACGGACGTGAAAAAGAATGAAATCGCTTCAACCGGTGTAATGGGAACAACTTACCATACATTGTTCGGAAGTGATTGGTTACCAAGCATTTATCAGCCACAGGGTATTTTCTACGATTTTGATAATAACCCTGATACCGACGATCAATTGGTTGCGTGGTGGGGCGATGATCCAAATACGGCCGCAGCTGATTATCAGTGGTTGAAAGGCGCTGCGGATAACTATGCGCCGGTTAGCATGGATGTCTTGGCAACTTGGGCGGCTAACTCTCAGTATTATGTTGGCGGTATCGAAGATACGGTTAACTTAGGTTTGAGTTACATTGTTGATTTAGGCGATTTAACGTTAACGCCGGATGCGACTACTTTTACATTGCGTTTAATTCCGATAGAAGCAACTGAACAGACGGTTCCAGGTTATATGGAAACGGTTAACGAAGCACCGACTACTTTAGACCAGTATGTTGCCTCTAGCAGCAGCGGTTTCAGCGCTTACGATAACACCAGCTTATTGGCAACCATTCTTGGTTTCTTGGGCTTGGGTGCTTTGGTTGCGCGCAGAAAACTTTCTAAATAATTAATCGCTGAAACGATTAAACAGAAAGTGACCATAAAGGGCGACCCATTCAGATGTTAGGCTTTGCTATACGCTATGGCATCTGGGTGGGATCGCTCTTTTTTTTGGTCTTTTTTGAGGGGCTTAGCCCTTTTTTTATCGTCAATCAGCTGCAAACCGAATTGACCATCAGCATTACACAGCTTTGGGTTTCGGGATTTGATCTTCCGGTTCGACTTCAGGCAGATACTCTGTTGCTGGCAAACGGTCTTCATTTGAAGATTCTGCACGAGTGCAACGGATTGACGCCTTTTCTCTTATTACTTGCCGCAATTTTGGCTTATCCAACATTCTGGAAGAGTAAAATCCAGTGGGTGTTAATCGGTTATTTTGCTCTATTGGCGATTAATACATTACGTATGCTATTGGTTACTCTGGTTGTCATCGACCATCCCGATCTGTTTCACATCGTCCATGACTGGATAGGGCGCTATTCCATTGCGTTACTGACAGTGGGACTGTTCTTTCTTTATACTCATTACGTTGAGGTTATCAAACCGATTCGTTCCGACCTCTCTGATTAATTCCGTAAAGATTGAATCACCACACACATCAGATTCAATTTGCAGTTGATACTGATAACTAATGCTGCCGCATAAGCAAAACCAGCCCATCTGTTTTCTACCCCAATATTGGGTATACCGGATTTCATAACTTCAAATATAAAGAATAATTCTGTATTTCGATAAGGTTTTTGCGATTTTCATGCAATGCTTAAAGCCCGAATTGACAGGCTTGGAAGGCTCTAGTAGACTGCTTTGCTCATAGAAGCCTCTTAACCTTTTTCAGAGATTAAAAATATCATTATGAATAAAGTCATTGATCTTAAAGGGTCTATTCTTTCATTAACGGTTTTAAAACTTTTCAGTAACGATATCGAACAGACCAAGCAAGCTTTGGAAGCCAAGGTCAGTCAGGCGCCTGATTTCTTTGTCGGTATTCCGGTGGTACTGGAACCGGAAGTCGAAAATCTCGACCCAACCTTTTTAGCATTGCTCGTAGAGCTGTTGCATCAGAAACAGATGATTCCGATCGGTATTCGCACTCAGGACGAAGCGATTAAAGAACAAGCGAACTATGCCGGTTTAGCCGTTTTTACCGACGAGGTGAAAGCAAAAAAACGCTCTAAAGAGAAGGCGGAGAAGACCGGTGTCGAAGAACAGGGCGGATTGAAAACGGCGATGGTGATTAACCACTCCGTACGTTCAGGACAGCAGGTTTATGCAAAAGATCGCGATCTGATCGTAATGGGGTCGGTAAATCCGGGTGCGGAGATTATCGCCGACGGTAACGTTCATGTGTACGGTGCGATTCGTGGCAAGGTGTTCGCCGGTTCGCAAGGAGAGACGACTTCGCGTATTTTCGCACAGAAAATCGATGCGGAATTGGTCTGCATCGCCGGACTTTACCAGCTGTCCGAAGACATTTTGCCGGAGTATAAAACCGGATTCGTCGAAGTTTCGTTAATGAACGAGCAATTAAATTTTAAACTACTATAATTAAGTAAAATTATTTAGAAACAATATTTAGAAACATATCACCATCTAACTGCTAGATGATAAAGGAGTCAGAGTGTCTCGTGTAGTCGTAGTGACCTCCGGTAAGGGAGGCGTGGGTAAAACCACCACAAGTGCAAGTTTTTCAACAGGATTGGCTTTAAAAGGTTATAAGGTCGCGGTCATCGATTTTGATGTGGGATTGCGTAACCTGGACTTGATCATGGGATGCGAACGTCGGGTGGTTTACGACTTCGTCAATGTTGTACAGGGTGAAGCTTCATTGCAGCAGGCTTTGATTAAAGACAAGCGCGTACCGAATCTGTATATTTTGGCGGCATCGCAAACCCGCGACAAAGATGCTTTGACTTTGGAAGGTGTAGAGAAAGTCATTGAAGACCTGAAAGAAGCCGGCTTTGATTATATTATTTGTGATTCACCGGCGGGTATCGAAAAGGGTGCACAGCTGGCACTGTATTTTGCCGATGAAGCCCTGATCGTGACAAACCCGGAAGTCTCTTCTGTACGCGATTCAGATCGTATTTTGGGCATCTTGCAAGCCAAATCCAAACGCGCCGAAAGAGGCGATGAACCGATTGTCGAGCACTTGGTATTGACTCGTTATAATCCGGCTCGCGTCGAAACCGGTGAAATGTTGTCGGTGGAAGACGTAATTGATCTGCTGAATGTTAAGTTGTTGGGAGCGATTCCGGAATCCGAAGATGTGTTGAACGCGTCTAACGCCGGTTCTCCGGTCGTTCTTGATGAAAACTCCGCAGCGGCACAGGCATACAATGATGTGGTGGATCGTTTCTTGGGCGAAGAAGTGGAACACCGCTTCTTAACGGTTGAGAAAAAAGGCCTGTTCAAAAAATTGTTTGGCAAGTAATAGGGAGTAAAGAATGGCATTACTCGATTATCTTATTGGACAAAGAAAGAAGAAGTCCGCAAATGTGGCTAAAGATCGTTTACAGATCTTATTGGCGCATGAGCGTTCCGAGCGTAATACTCCGGATTATTTGCCTAAAATGCGTGAAGAAATTTTGGCAGTGATTGCTAAGTATGTCGATATTGATCAGGACAAGTTGCAGATTTCGGTTGATGAAGCAGACGGTTTCGAAGTGTTGGAATTGAACTTGGTTTTACCTGAAAGTCATTGAAACTATTCGATATTTAGAAATTAAGACCCGGTTATGCCGGGTTTTTTTATGTCGGTGGTTTTGTGACAGTTTTATGAATTTTAGGGGTGTAAAGAATATTTACTCTGTTGGTTTTTAGTATTGTACTTTAGTATTAAATTTGCATATAAAAAACGCTTTGGCGAAGAGATAAGGAATTCTTTTGGGCCGAACGAATAATTCATATTTTAATAAAAGGTGATAAGGATGAGTTTGAACAAAAAGGCCATTTGGACGGCGATGTTTACTGCTTCATTAGGATTGACAGCTTGCGGTGGTGGATCTACTACCGGTGGTGGAAGCAGCAGTTTGGTAACCGGTGTGGTTGCCGATGGTTATCTTGAGGGTGCAGAGGTCTGTCTTGATTTGAATGCAAACAAATTATGTGATGCAGGTGAACCGAGCACGACGACCGATGCCGACGGTAACTATTCATTAGATGCGACAGCGGCGCAAATCGCCAGTGCTGCAGTGATCGCTAAGGTGATCGCCGGTCAAACCGTCGATAGCGATATCAAAGCGGTGGACGGCGTCGGTTTAGTCGTTAAAGACTATGTGCTTTCCGCACCGGCTGGTAAACCTGAATTTGTAAGTCCGATTACGACAATGATTCAGTCAAAACTCGAATTAAATCCTTCCATGACTCCGGAACAGGCGGAAGCAAGCGTTAAAAGTGAATTAGGTGTTACTGCCGATAATGACGTAGATTTGTATGAAAACTTCATTGAAGCGGGTAAAGCCGGTGATGCAAACTATAAAGTCATTCACCAGACCGCTCAGGTGGTCGCACGTGTATTGGCGACATTCACTGAAACATTGACAGCCACATTGCAGAACCAAGGTGTGCAACTAACGGAAGAAGATGCCAAGAAAATTCAATTGATCGTTGCCAATGCAGTTAGCGCCCAGTTGCCTTCGATTTACTCTGCAGCCAAGATCCATATTGAAGATAACGGTGAAGTCGATATTGATTTCGCTGACACTAAATCGGACGAAACCGATGATTCTTCGCTGTCTTCTATGACTGACCAGGATTATGAAGACTCGAAAGAAGAGTTTGCGCTGTTGGAATCTTCTGAGACAATCACTCCTGTTGAAGCTATTAACGCGGGTGGTGCGGTCTTCATGAACTTGCGTTACCAAGAAATGATGCAAGCCGGTACAACCGAAACGACAAAAACACCAATGGTTGAAGTCATGGGTATGTTGCAGGATGCGTTCTATCAAGCAAAAGTGGATGTACAGTCTTTCCTAGGTCTTCAAAGCGAAGCGGAAGTTGCAACCCGTTTGGCGGCTCAGTCACCGGATGATTACATCGCTAGCATGCCTGTAACCCAGAATGCGGATGGTTCGATTACATTTACGACTCCTGACGGTAACGAGTTGCAGGTGTTCAGTGTGGCTAAGATGTCTTTGGCAGGTAAAACAATGGACATTGAAAAAGCGGCTGAAGATTATGATGGGGCTGACACAAGTGTAACGTTTGCGGAAGGTGACTATGTTTACCAGTTCGCTTACAGTGAAACTCCGGCTTTACACATGGGTAATATCGGCCAGGTTGCCGATTTTGCGACATTGTGTCCGACACTTGACACTACTTCAACCGGCGACGAATATGCCTGTGAAGTAGTTGATCCTTACCAGTTCGGCGGCTATACGTTTGGTGACTTCTATAAGGACGCGACTTTGCGTGCTGATATGATTAACCAATGGACGTGGAGCGAAGAACAGCTTAAGTTCAATGTCAAAACGAATGCTACAGACGGTACCCAAGTGGTTTCTGCTTGTAAGTACGATGAAAATGCTTATGCCACATCTGGAAACGCAACGTGTCTAGCGAATACCGAGATGACATTGGGTAACATTCTAACCGGTACTTTGGCTGATAATGTCACGCCATATCTTGCGATTCCAAGCGCGCATTCTGATGATGGTGTCCTTAAGGTTGAATATCAGATTTTCACAACCGACGGTACTAACGATTATCGCTTGGATGAGAGCTTGCCTGCGGACGGTTCTGTTGAGACTGGCGTGTTCAAGCCATTTAACTTGAGTGCGATGCAGGCCATTATCAATGCAACCACTGCAACCGCTGCAACGGACAGTACTTCTAGTACAGATTCGGTTTCAGGTACTACCAGCGGTACAACTGGATTAGTTCAATAAAAGACTTATCCTAAAACTATAAGAAGGGGGCTTTTCAGCCCCTTTTTTTATACCCATTCGTTTTTTTCTTAAAAGAGTCACTCTTTGTAAGGCGAGTGTTCCATACATTCTGCCATGTAGTTTTCTATGGCGTTTCTTTCTTCGACGACAAATTGAGCCAAGCCTTCCGGAAATGGATTCGGACTTACCCAATGAGATGACATCGTCTCGACAGGGATGAAACCTCTGGCGATTTTGTGTTCGCCTCCCGCACCTGGTTCAAAGCGTTCCAGCTTGTGCTGAATGGCGTATTCGATTCCCTGGTAATAGCACGCTTCAAAGTGCAGGTTTTTTATCTCTTCGATACACCCCCAGTGACGTCCGAAGAGGACACTGTCGCTTCGATACATCAATGCCCCGGCAATGCAGCGGCCATTGACGTCATCCGCCATGACCAATACGGTTTGTTCCGGTAGGGCTTTTGCCACTGACTTAAAGAAGCCTTCATTAAGTGTTGGCGTGCTCCACTTTTCGGTAAAGGTTTTATAGTAAAAATGGCTGAATAAATGCCAATCTTCGTCGCTGGCTGTGTGGCCGTCGAGTACGCGTAAATTAATCCCTGCTTTTTCAATACTTTTACGTTCTTGCTTGATGTTCTTACGCTTTTTGGCCGTCAATGCGTTTAGAAAATCGTTAAAATAGGTGTATTGGCGGTTGAACCAGTGAAAATGGCAGTCGTGACGAGTGTAAAAGTCATCTTGATTGGATAGCCAGGACTGTTCGCTTTCATTGGCGAATAGAAAATGCCAACCACTGAATCCGTTGGTCAAAGCAAATGTCTGTACCTGTTGCACAATCAGGCTTTGCAAATTTTCTCTGCAATAACGATGGGAAATTAGAAAGCGTGGACCGGCAACCGGACTGTAGGGAACGGATGTGACCAGTTTGGGGAAGTAGGACAATCCGACTCTTTGCCAAGCATCGGCCCAACTGTGATCGAATACAAATTCGCCATACGAGTTGTGTTTTTCGTACAGGGGCATGACCGCTATCAATTGACCGTCATGGCGAATACCGATATGGTGCGGTATCCAGCCAAACTCTGCACTGACACACTTGTGTCGTTCAAGTGCGTCTAAAAATTCATGGCGTACGAACGGATTGTTATCCGTAACCAGAGCGTTCCATTCTTCAGGCGAGAAGTCGGCAATGCGCTGATGAAATTCAACTTGATAGTCTTGCATGTGGTTTATTCTACATTGCGGTATCGAAGGCTTTAAACATAATCGCGGTTAAAAAACCGATCAGGGTAATGAATCCGATGACCGAACCGCCTTTTACATACGCCTCGGGCAACATGGTTTCGGCAATAACGGTTAGCATTGCACCACCGGCGATTCCGCCTATTAACGCAAAGGTCGAAGCGGAAGCGCCGTCAAGTACGATATTGCCGATGGCGGCACCAATTCCGGTCATTACCATCAAGAATACCCAAGCAAGCAATACCTGCCTGAACGGTATGCCTTGCTCGCGCATGCTTGCCGAGCTGGACAATGCTTCCGGATAGTTAGACAAAAACAAGCCAGCCACCAAGCTCATACTGATCATGTGTCCTTCGGTCATGTGCGAGCCGATCATTAAAGACTCGGGGATGCCGTCCAGTAATATCCCTAACCAGATAGCCATATAGGCGGCTTTGTGGTGATAGAGGTGGGGCGCAAAGTCGGTAAGTGAGGGCAGCTGGCCCGGTAACAGGTGCTTGATGGTTTGTTTTGTCCACTTTTGCGCTCGGCTTTCGGGCAACTTTTGTTCCTGGATAAGGTATTGGTGAACGTTTTCTGTTTTTAAGTAAGATTTAAGTCGTGTATGCAACGGATCGATCTGCGACAGCAGTTCGAGGAAATCCTTTTTATCCAGAACCCAAAAGCTTACATCAGTATCGGCTATGGCGGTGGTAGCATGTTTACCGCCGACGACAAACGCCATCACGCCAAAGAAATCGCCGGGGGAGATGGATTCAAACTGTTCATTTCTGACTTTCGGGTCAATCAATTCGACACGGCCCGATTCAAGTAAGTAGAGTTGATCGGCAACACTGCGGTTGCTGAATATCGCTTGTCCGGCTCGCAGGGTGCGATACTTTAGCTTACCGGCAATCGTTGTCTGCATAATTTCATTGCAATTATCAAACAGTCCGAATCGGTGGGTTGTTTGTAAACGCTGGATTGCCTGTGAGAGCATGTTGCGCGGCTCTCTGGTATCCGGAAGACGTTGTTGCGATTCAATCAACTCGATTATAAATTGAATGTGTTCTTCGCTTTGTTCCGGACTCATTGAGTGGCGGGTTTGTAGGTAATGTCTTAGTTCAGTATCGTTGCGGTAATAGTCTAATAAGATTTTTGCTAAATTGTCGGTCTCACTCAGCAAGGCGTTAAAGTCTTTACGGGTGATGGTCCATAGGGAAACATCGGTTTTGGCTTGTGCCAACGTCGCATTAGGCATGCTGTTGAAAAAAGCCATACGCCCGAATGCGTCTTGCGTCGTTAACTCGATAAAGGTTTTCAGGTCGTGGTTAGGATCGCGTAAGTTAACTTGACCTTTATGGATGATATAAAATTGGTTTTGGATGTCGCCATGGTGATGGATAATGCTATCGGCTTTCAGGTGTACGGTTTTTACTTTCTGCAATACTTGCTTGCGGTCGTGTTCCGGTAGTTTGGAATAAAAGGGCAAACGGTTTAAGGATTGAGCAAGCTGCCGGCCGCGGCGATTCTGACGCGTTCTGAAATATTGAATCGTGGTTGCGGTCTTTCTTAAAAATCCGCCTTTTTCGTTGAGTTGTTTGTTGAGCAGCAAATAAAACAGACTGCCGATAACTGCACCGAGCGACACTTCGAGAAACAACTCTTTATGGATCGCCGGGGCGAATAAATCGATAGTCACGGCTGAAAGCAGGGCACCCCCTCCGAATGCCATCAACCAGGCAATGGCTCGATCTCCCGGAGTCCAAAATAACGTGGTCAGAGCGCCTAAAGGTAACGAGACGGCGCTGATGATGCCGATTAAGAATGCGAGATAGATCAGGTTATCTAATAACACTGTAAAAAGAAGCTCTTAATGATTTGTAGAATTAAGCAAAGTATGAGGAGTCTTCCCCGAAAAAACAACCTGCAAAAGTGTTATTCGGGGAATTAAATAAAGGAAAGATTTTAAGAATCCGATGGGCTCAATGGCGAACGCTATCAAATAGGGATTGTTGGCCGAGCAGCAGGTCGATTTCGTTGGGTTCCAGATAATCGTTAGGATGGTTCACTCGGGATTCCATGGCGGGTGGAAGTTGTAATTTCGACTGTTCCAGCGTTTGGTGGTTAAGTGTATTCATGAAGTTTTGCAGGGCGTGCAGAACTTCGTTATTCAAATCGCGATTATTCTGCTCCTGGATAATGTCATGCAGTTGATTGACCCAGTTCATTTGGGTATTTCTGACACGTTCCATGTGTTGTTTAAGTTCACCGCTTCTAAGTGCGGCGGGGTAAGCCTGGGTTAGCTCCTTAATGTCGTCGATAATCAGTTCGGCGATTTTGATGGTCTGTTCGGATTGATTGTCAAACTGCTCGTCAATGAACTCCAGGCAAGTTTGGACTTTTTGCTGTGTACTTATTTGTGCCATGTTATGCTCCTTATCAATAGAGACGGGAAGTGTCAGATTATTGACGCTTCAAGCATGTTTTAAACGTTTTCAGTATGCTTATATCAATTGCCGTGCCAACTTCGTTTCGGGAATTGTTCTGTTAATTATTGGTTTTAACTGGTTGAAATTTAAAAGATATATCGTATGTCAAATTTGCTAAAGTCGGTTTTTGATCGCAAAACCATTGAAAACTTAGCGGACCGGATCGCTTTGGAATATTCCGAATTTAACCGCGCACGATTTATGGGGTTGGTGTATGACGAACGCTGGGAAGATCGTTCGCTTATGGAACGTGTGCGTCATTTAAGTACGGCAATACACCAATCATTGGATTTACCTTTTTCGCAAACGGTAGACATTCTGCAAAAAGTTTCGGTGAACTTTTCCGGACTGTTCCATTTCATCTTTGCGGATTATGTCGGGCAATACGGTTTGAGTGATTATGATACTTCCATAGAGGCATTAGGGTTTTTAACCTGTGGGAGTACGTCTGAATTTGCGATACGCGAATTTTTGAAACAAGAACCGCAACGTACCTTACGGGTGATGCAAGAGTGGGCCAAGAGTGATAACGAGCATTTACGCCGTTTGTCCAGTGAAGGCATTCGTCCCCGTTTGCCCTGGGCTTCGCGTTTGTTGTGGGTTGAAGACAATCCCGATTGCGTATTGCCGATAATCGAAAGTTTGAAAACAGATTCCAGTGCCTACGTTAGAAAGAGTGTCGCGAATCTGCTTAACGACTTTACTAAGACACAGCCTCAGTGGGTGCTGGATTTGTTTGATCGGTGGATCTCCCAGAGTTTGATTGAGGAGATGCCGGCAAGTACGAGTTGGATTATCAAACATGCACTGAGGACGCTACTTAAACAGGCGAATCCCCAGGCGTTGGCGTTAGTCGGTTACTCTTCCCCCGACTTTGGTTTAATCGAACACTGGGAGACGGATCGTTCGGCTAGAATCGGGGAACGTTTCTGTTTTAATTTCAGTTTAAGCAGTGCGGCTGGTAGCTTGGGTCGATTACGGCTAGAATACGCGCTCACGTTTTTGAGAAAAGGCCCTAAGCCGTACCGTAAGGTTTTTAAAATTGCCGAGGGCGAATACCTTGATAAAAATAGACATTTTCAAAAACAGCATGACTTTAAACCGATTACGACACGTCGCTATTATGCCGGAACCCACTTCATTGAATTGATTGTTAACGGCAAGGTATTGGCTGCCAGTGAGTTTGAATTGCTTGAAGCGCTTTAGTCTTTGTTCTGAATGATGGAGACCTCAGCGATTTAGTCATAAGTCTTGCAGCGATTAACCCGGTCATTCGAAAAGATTAAAAGCGAGTCATAAGCGTGGATTTTAAAAATTCAATTCCAATCGTGTTTCAAAACCGGGATTTTGTGGTTATCGATAAGCCTGCTGGCTTGAATGTGCATTCGGAAGATTCGGCAGGGCTGGTGGTGCTGCTTAAGCAGCAACTTGCAGTTGAAGAACTTTACCCGGTTCATCGTCTGGATAAGATGACGTCGGGTTTGATGCTGTTTGCTTTGAATAAACCGACGGCACAGGCGTTTCAACGTTTGTTTGAGGCGCACGAGGTACAAAAATTTTATCTGGCGATCTCCGATCAAAAGCCCAAAAAGAAACAGGGTCTGATTAAAGGGGATATGCTGCCAGCCCGAAGGGGATGTTGGAAGCTCGGAAAGTCGATGGAGAATCCGGCGATTACCCGTTTCATCAGTACGTCGATTCAACCGGGCGAGCGTCTCTTTCTATTGAAGCCGATTACGGGAAAAACGCATCAGATTCGCGTCGCGCTTAAGAGCCTTTCCGCTCCGATTTGCGGCGATGGGCGTTATGCCAATGCCGAAGCCGCAAAACAAGAAGATCGCGGGTATTTGCACGCCTTTGCGGTTGAGTTTGAACTGTATGGGGCAGCCTATCAATTTGTCTGTGCTCCTACGCAGGGTCGGCGTTTTGTGACGTCGGAGTGCCAAGCAATATTAACCGCTTGGCAAACTCCGTGGGAACAGTTTAAAAGTTGAAAGTTCAATAAAAACAATTTGTTAAAGTTTAATTTAAAAAAGTATATTTAATTATGAAAGACCGGAATCTCACTCAAGAAACCCCTTTTTGGGAAGTTAAAACCCTGGATGACATGACGCAGGAAGAGTGGGAGTCCTTGTGTGACGGTTGCGGTTTATGCTGTTTAAACAAGTTGCAGGACGAGGATACCGACGAGATTGTATATACGCGAGTCGTGTGTCGTTATTCCAACCTGGAAACAGGTCAATGTTCGGATTACGCCAATCGCTCGATTAATGTCCCGACTTGCGTTCAGCTCACTAAGGAAAGGGTGGCGGAATTTGATTGGCTACCGGATAGTTGTGCCTACCGATTGATTTATCGCGGCCAACCTTTGCCGGAATGGCATCCGTTGGTTTCAGGGCAATCCGATTCGATGAAAAAGGCGGGATACGGCATTACCGCGATTCCCGTGGTGATTGATAACGGTGAGTTGGACTACGAAGATTATTTGATGGAAAAACCTTAATTCAAGAATAGGATTTGAGTTGTCAAAAGCAACCTCACAGTGAGTTAAAGATCAACTTAATAAACCTTAATAAAATTAAGAACTTCTTGCCCCAAGCAATACGGTTTTCGATACTATAGACGAAACATCTTGATTGTGAGAGACGCGCCATGAAAGAAACCTCCTGGATTAATTTACCCAGTTTGTCTTTGTCGGTTAAATCCCTGTTTACTGGGTATATTTTGGTTACCGGAATCGGGCTGATGATGGCCGGTGTTCAGATCATGTTGACGCATGGCATGGCCGACGGCAAGTTCGGTCTCTCGGTAGACGATATCGTTTACAGTTACTACGGTAATCGTCAAGGTTCCAAGCTGGAAAGCAAACTTCACGGCTCGATGAAAGACAAAGCCACCCCGGAAGAGAATCTTACCTTAATCAAATGGGCTCGAAACGGAGCACCTGAAGCCGAGTGGCAACCAGTCATTAAGCCGATTGTGGATGCCAAGTGTGCAGTTTGTCATGCCCATATTCCCACCTTACCCAATGTGACGGATTTTAAGCAAATGAAAGAGATCGCAAAGGTCGATCAAGGTGCCGAAGTGACTGCTTTGACCCGTGTCTCTCATATCCATTTATTTGGCATCGCCTTTATTTTCTTTTTTATCGGCTTTATTTTTTCGATGGCGGTCGGTATTAAGCCTTGGTTGAAAGCGGTGATTATTTTCATTCCGTTTGCGTTTTTGATTATCGATATCGCATCGTGGTGGCTGACTAAACTAAATCCAAGTTTTGCCTACCTGGTCATTATCGGGGGCTTCGGATACAGTATGGCATCGGCATTTATGCTTTTTACTTCTTTGTATCAGATGTGGGTGATGCCTTTGAGAGGGCGAACTTCGGACGAGAATACATGGAAAGCGATTGATAAATAATCGTTTGAGTCTAATTCTAAAACCATCAATTCGGCAACCGTATTTCCGATATGTATCGAGCTGACAAGTGTGTTCGGCTTTCGGTGCCGAGGCATCGATTAAATGGAAGTGTTAAATTGTTGAATGCGAATAGACAATCGGGAAGATTTGATTGAAGTCGGATTGAAATTGGTGGGAAAACGGGCGAAGTCGGTTCGCCCGTTTGAAAGCTTTAATACAAAGCTTAGTGGTGGTGTCCGCCTTCGCCGTGAGCGTGGCCGTGTTCCAACTCTTCTTCAGTCGCATCGCGCAAACCGGTTACTTCAACTTCAAACGTCAAAGGCATACCCGCTAGTGGGTGGTTGCCGTCAACCGTTACCTGATCACCGTCAACCGCAGTGATTTCAACCGAATGCATACCTTGTTCGGATTGTGCTTGGAAACGCATACCGACTTCCAACGTTTCAACTCCTTGGAACATGCTGCTTGGAACGGTTTGTACCAATGCATCGACACGCTCGCCGTATGCGTCTGCAGCCGGAATGGTCGCTGTAAATTTGTCACCAACCGATTTACCTTCCAACTCTTTTTCCAATCCTGGAATCAAGTTGCCGTGCCCGTGTAGGTAGGCTAGAGGGTTACCGTTGGAAGCGTCTAAAGTCTCGCCCGCTTCATTCGTCAATGTATATTCGATTAAGGCGACTTTATCGTTTTGGATAGACATGGTTTTTTCCTAATTTGAGAGTTTTAATTCGTTTCAAAAACGTTATGATACAGATACAGAACGCAAACTGCGAACTTTTGACATTTTTCGAGGAAAATCTATGCTGTGGTTAAAAACGTTTCATATTCTTTTCATGATGTCCTGGATGGCGGGTATTTTTTATCTGCCGCGCATTTTCGTTCACTTTGTGGAAGGTAAGGAAGCAGGGCAAGATGTGACACGTTTGGCGATCATGGCCAAAAAACTGTACGGTTTCATGACCATCATGATGATGTTGGCGATCGGGACGGGGATTTGGCTTTGGTTAGCGTATTTTCCTCTTGCAGAAGGCATGGGTTGGTTGCACGCCAAGATCGTCTTCGTGATCCTGTTGTTGGTCTATCACATGTGGACCAAAGCGCGTATGAAAGAAATGCAGGAAGGACATTTGAATCATAGTGGTATCTACTACCGCTGGGCGAATGAGATTCCGCTTGTCCTGGTGACTATCATCCTGATTCTGGTGGTGGTTAAGCCGTTCTGATCTATGAATCTGATCAAACACGAGCAGATTCAACTGGACTTCAAACTGGCGCCGGTTACCGATGTGCCGGTTTATCTGCATGAAAAAATAACTCCATCCGACCACGGCCTTGCCGGGCCTTTTGTGCGTAACCGGCAAGGAGAACTGGTCGGATTCGACGCGAATCAAATTCATATCTCCCAAGATGAAGGTCAAACCTGGCAGGCTTGGCCGCTTTTCGATTCGGACGATTTTTCCATCGACGATTCCCGTTCGCTGATTTGCCTTGAATCCGGTGTCATTCTGTTGTCTTTCGTCAATACCGGCCGTCGGCATTTCAATTGGCATCGCAAAACCAATAAGCCGACTAAGAATTCGTGGCTATTCCACTGGATCATGCGCAGTCCTGACGGCGGCAGAACCTGGGAGGAACCGATTCGCATCCAAACCGGTTATGCGGCGGCCACCACCACGATCATTCAGCTCAAAAGCGGTGAAATCGTTGTATCCGCGCAGAATCTGGATTATGAGAACGGGCGGCATTACGCCTTGAGTTTCAGATCTGATGACGACGGACTAACCTGGCAAGCCAGTAACCGGCTCGATATCGGCGGGCAAGGTCATCACGGCGGTTGTTACGAAGGAACCTTGGTTGAGTTAAAGGATAAACGCTTGTGGTATTGCATCCGTACTAACCGGGACTGGTTTTGGCATGCCTATTCGAACGATAAGGGTTTCAGCTGGACGCATGTTGAACCGGGATTGGCGGCTTCGAGTTCGCCAGGCATGCTGACCCGATTGGATTCCGGGCGATTGATGCTGACCTATAACCAGCTTTATAAGCAGGGTGAAGCTACGACGCCGAGACGGGCAGGATTATTTTCCGAAGTGGCTGCCTCGTGGCAACGTGAGGAACTGTCGGTTCGGTTTTCGGATGACGATGGTGATACCTGGTCGGAACCGATAGTTGTCGCGTCGTGCAACGGGGCTTGGCTTGCTTATCCAATGGTATTCGAGGCGACCCCCGGTGAAATCTGGATAACGACTATGCAGAGCGAACTAAAAATCCGTTTTTTCGAACGGGATCTGACTGTTTGAAAAGCAAACTCACAATCACGTGAGTTTGCCTTCGATTTATTTAAGGTTTGACCGTGGTCAGTCCCAAAGAATTCCAAGACTGCATGCCCCCTCGATACCAAAACAACTTGTGTGCCGGGTAGCCCATATTGACTAAGGCTATGAGGTTGGTCGGCGACTGTCCGCACCATGGACCGTTGCAGAACAACACCAGCTGTTTCGCTTGGGCGAAATTCCAGATGCCGTCCTCGTTTTTGGCACCGAACCGGTCGGTTAATATTTCTTCTATTACCAAAGGTTCATAACTGGATGATTCTCGATGGAGCTGAGTCCATGGTATGTTGGTCGCGCTTGGAATGGTGCCTTTTGCAACCCAGTCCGGTGTACGAGAGTCGATAATCAGCAGGTTTTTATCACCTGCGGCTTTTTGTTTCAAAAATTGGATCATTTCCAGTTCGCCGATGGTTGTCACCCCGGGCAATAGTTGGAAAGGTTGGATACAAAACGGCGGGCACGAGCGGGAAGTAAGTGCATAATCGTCGATGATTTTGTTGGCGGCATCTTGATTACGCATGACGGTGACCGGTTGGCCGTTATGCATGACCGTGAAACGGCCGATGCTAGGAGTAATGTTGACCTTAAGTTTACTCTGTTCAGCCTGTTTGGCTGGTTCTGCATGGACTGCAAATGGGAAAGCAAATGAGAAGATAATAGGAAAACTCAGTGTGCGTAAAACGGTTTTAAAAGCCATGACGCCCCCTTGTCCGAAAGATTGGGTTGTAAGTTCGCTTTTATATTACCGTAGTCTGTTTTTGATTAAAAATAATTAATTTCAATGGCTTATGGTTTATTTTTATGACTGTTTGTCGTGGATTAACGAAGAGCGGTAAGGCTAAAGTCGTTCAACATTGATTCGATGTGGTTATTTAGGCAGCTTAACTTCGATTTCAATAGATTGGACGTCTGTTTGATCTTCGCCTTTTTTGATGCCGCTTTTAATGGTGACGTCGTCTTTTTGAACGCCAATCATCAGGTTTACGTTGTCGTCCTTGTCTTTGCCTTCATAACCGTAAAGCAATTTGTCTTTTTTGGGCTGGGTGCCGTCTAGAAGAATCGTGTTTTCCGGTGAGTTGGTTACGGTCGTTTCGGGAGCGGGTTGTACAGGACCAACTTCCGATACGCTTGAGGATTCGGTTGGCTTACTGGTATCGCCAATTTCTAGATTTAAAGGCTTTTGAAGCGTTTGCTTTGAATTTGGTGTAACCGCGGCTTTTTTGTCGTTAATGGCCGATGTTTTATCCGGGATCACTACAGGCGCATAGGTTTTCGAGCTTTCAGGTAGTCCGGTAGTTTGTACCGTTTCAGTCACGGTCGTAGTGACGTCGCTTTTATCGTTGAACAAAGCCGTGAATGCAAACCATGAAACAACACAGAAAAAAATCAGTACGCCTGCCCAAAAAATTATACGTCGCATCAAATACGCCTTTTAAAATGAATTTAAATCAATACCGAAAACCGAATATTTTTTGTCTCGGATGATGATATTTTAATGCCATTTTAGTATTAAATACCTTAAACTTCCGCCTCATCGGAGTGGTTTGTTCTTTTACCATTTTAATCCGGACTGATTGGTTCTTAGCGTGCTCAAGGAAATGGCTTTCAATCGCGTTTTATCTCTATAAAATTTTCTGTTTTCTTATGTTTCGTAAGGGATTCTGCTAGTATTGTAAGAGTAAGTGTACACACTTTGACGAGTTAACGGCTTTGAAATGTTTTAGGATATCTAAAACCGGTAAATGCAAACCGTGATTCGAAATTACGGCGAACTTTTCGAGAGATACAAGAAATTAGTAAAGGTATGTTTAATGTCTGAAATAGTCGGCTGGCGTGAATGGGTTAGTTTCCCTGATTTAGGAATTAAACGCTTAAAGTGTAAAGTGGATACCGGTGCAAAAAATTCGGCACTGCATGCATTTGAAGTAGAGCCTTTTCAAAAAAAAGGTGAGTTATGGGTACGCTTTTCGATCCACATCGATGAAAAGGACTTAACTCAAGTTCAAGTATGCGAAGCAAAGGTCGAAGATTTTCGTTCCGTCAGCGATTCTGGCGGAAACATTACACAGCGTTATTTTATCAACACTAAAATCAAAATCGGCGAACACAGTTTGAAGATTCCAATTTCATTAACCAGTCGGGATACCATGGCGTTTAAGATGTTATTAGGACGCACGGCCTTACGTAAAGCGGGATTGATCGTCAACCCCAACAAATCATTTTTGCAAGGAAAGAAATAATGAAGATCGCCATTCTCTCCAGAGGACCTAATTTATATTCAACCAAGCGACTTGTCGAAGCGGCTAAGGGTCGCGGGCATGAAGTGCAAGTTATCGATGCACTGCGTTGTTATATGAATATCAATTCCGTTAACCCGGAAATCCATTATAAAGGGCAGATTCTGGAAGGGTTTGATGCGGTGATTCCTCGTATTGGCGCATCCGTCACTTTTTACGGTACAGCCGTTTTAAGACAGTTCGAAATGATGAATGTCTTTCCATTAAACGAATCGGTTGCCATTACCCGTTCACGCGATAAGTTGAGAAGTTTGCAGTTGTTGTCCCGTAGAGGGGTGGGGTTGCCCGTGACCGGATTTGCACACTCTCCGGATGACGTCGACGACTTATTGAAAACGGTTGGCGGTGCGCCGGTAGTGATTAAACTATTGGAAGGAACGCAAGGCGTCGGAGTGGTATTGGCGGAAACGCATTCGGCCGCAACCAGTGTAATTCAGGCGTTCAACGGTTTAAAAGCGAACATCTTGGTTCAGGAATTTATCAAGGAAGCGGGCGGCGCTGATATTCGTTGTTTTGTGGTTGGCGGTAAAGTAATCGCAGCAATGAAGCGTCAAGGAAAAGAAGGTGAATTCCGTTCCAATTTACATCAGGGCGGTTCGGCTAATCTGGTTAAAATCACGGCGGCCGAGCGTGCCACAGCGGTCAATGCCGCTAAGATTATGGGGCTGAATGTATGCGGTGTTGATTTGCTGCGTTCCAATCATGGACCGGTCGTGATGGAAGTCAATTCATCTCCTGGATTGGAAGGGATTGAAGGGGCTACCGGTAAGGATATTGCCGGCATGATCATTGAGTTTATGGAAAAGCATGCGAGCAAAAAATCAAACCGCACCCGTACCAAAGGACATGGCTAAATGCCGAAGCGTAATCAGTCCATTACCATCGGTGGAACGACGGTTAATCCGGGTGAGCGCAAAACCATCGATCTCAAAATAGGGAAGCTCTATACGCACAGTGAGTTGATTATGCCGGTGCAAGTTTGGTGCGGCCGACAAAATGGCCCCGTCGTATTCATTAGTGCAGCGATTCACGGTGACGAACTGAACGGTGTTGAAATTATTCGCCGACTGCTCAAGGTTAAGTCTTTACAACGCTTAAAAGGGACGTTGATTACCGTGCCCATCGTCAATCTTCACGGCTTTATCAACCATACCCGTTATTTACCCGATCGAAGGGATTTGAACCGCAGCTTTCCCGGTTCGAGTTCCGGTTCCATCGCCGGTCGCTTGGCCAGCATTTTCATGAATGAGATTGTCATGAAGTCGACCCACGGTATCGACCTGCATACCGGAGCGATTAACCGCAGCAATCTGGCTCAGATCCGGGCCAATTTAGATGATGAAATCACTCGCGGTATGGCCGTCGCATTCGGCGCTCCGCTAATGCTGAATTCGAATCTTCGGGATGGTTCATTACGCGCTGCCGCCGTCAAAAAAGGAATCCCTATTTTGTTGTATGAGGCGGGAGAAGCGTTGCGTTTTGATGAAGTGTCGATTCGAGCCGGTGTTAAAGGGATCATCAATGTGTTGCGACACCTTGAAATGCTACCGAAGTCCAGACGAAAAATAGACCGCAAGATTCAACCGGTTTTGGCACGTTCCAGCTTTTGGGTGCGGGCACCTCACAGTGGGATTTTCCGTTCTTTAGTTGTCGACGGAACTCGAGTGTATGCCAATAAGACGTTAATCGGCGTCGTATCCGATCCTTTCGGTGAGATGGAGGTGGAAGTCTATTCACCAAGTAGCGGTATTGTCATCGGACAGATGAAGATGCCGTTGGTCAATGAAGGTGAAGCGTTATTCCATGTCGCCAAGTTCGCACGTAGCGATATTGCCGAAGAGAAGGTGGAAGAGTTTCACGAAGAACTTCAGGAAGAAACGTCGCTGCCTTATCCATCGGACGATATTCCGTCTTTATAAACCTTTTAAAAGCGGTTTATTACTTATGGCGCACCAATCCAGGATTTGGCACGCCATTCGACCGACATTTAAGTGAACTTAACTTCCACTTAACTATCCAATAGCGTCAGCTTATTCACTCGAATCATCGAAGCGATGATTTTGACATATTCTTGTTTCAGCGCCGAATAAGGTTCAAGCCCGTCGACTAAAGCCAAACCGTTAACGGGTTTGTTCTGTTGGCGTGCTTTCAAACGCAGCTGCCTGAACGGTTTGAAAGCCGGGTGGTTGTTTAACATCAACATATAGCTTTTAACCGATTGTAATGGCGATTGGAATTTTTTTACTTCGTGATATTTTCCGTGAGGCCGTCTTAGCGGCACCATTCCACACCCTTTTTCAAAACACCATTGTCCGAAATAGTTGTTTGCCTGAGTGGCAAATCTGGAAGTACCCCAAGACGATTCGTTTGCAGCTTGAGCCAAAGCAAGCGAGCTGGGAATGATGTCAATTTTCTTGAGTAAGGTGCTCTGTGTTTGCGGAGTGATTTCTTTATATTTCAGACGGTATTTTTCGACCAGTTGTTCAACCTGTCTACGCTGATAGATACTTAACTTGTTGAAGTTCAATGATTTAATGAATCGGCGCTCTTCCAATATGGCTTGGTTTGCTTGTACGATAAAGGGTTCCAGATAGTCAAAAAAAGCTTTTTTCTTTTGTTTGACGTTTTTAATGCTTTTAAAGTCCGGGGCTTCATGCGAAGAGGATGTTAGTATTCTGGTTGAACTTTCAGCAGAACAAAAAAGCGGGAATAGTGAAAGGGCGATTAAAAATCCAAGTGTGCGAGTTTGCGTCATTTATTAAGTAGTCATTGTATAGAGAATCCTACAATTATACTCTGGTTTTAGGTGCAACGTTAATTTACGGCCGGCGCGTATTATAACAGGCGTTGGCCGTACGACCGCATTTCGGGTTTTTAATAAATGACGACAAGCCGGGAGATCGATATCCTTTTTTATTTGAGTGAGGCGGGTTGAACGACGCCGTTGGTTTGATTTCGCTTGGCCAAAGCTTGTTTGCCATGCCGATAATGCAGGCCGAAAATAATCGGTAGACCCAGTCCAAGTAAAACATGAATGATGCTGCTGTATTCGGAATAGAACTCGTCGCCGAAATAATAGATTCCTAAGCTGGTTGCCAGCAGTAATACCCAATAGGCAGAAAACACCAAGCCGTTTCGGCGGTTTTCATTGCGGCGCCAGTGTGAGCGCATGTGCAAAGACCAGAGTGAACCGATTATCCAGATCATTATCCAGCCGGTAATCGCGTGAATAGTCGTTGACCAGCTTCTAAGGTCGCCACTGCTGAGTACGGATTCCATCAGCCATTCGACATCCCATTGCACCCTAAAGGTTAAAAAAGAGGGTATTAGTAATAGACCGCTAATAAACAGGGTGGTGACGATCAACATTAGTAAAGGTAAGAATAACTTGGGATAACCATTCATATTGTATTTTGACTCATGTAGCTTGATGGTTTGGATTCTGTAACGGATTTATCAATAGAGGGCTTGTCCGTTACTTGGCAGAAACAGGCATCAAATCGTCCGGCGATTTTTTTCCGTTGTGCATACGGTACCAGCGCTAATACCTTAGTCAATGCATCGGCCAGCCAGGCCTGAGAAGCGCGAACGCTGATAATGCAATCGTCCGGCCACTCTCCCTGATTATTGATGATGTGGGAAGGGCAGTCATAACGATTAAACTGATTGACTTCCGAAGTAGCCAAGGCATTTTCTTTCAGTTTGATCAGGTGGCTCAAACCTTCATTGCTACGCTGATAGACCGGCATTTCAATGTCCCCGAAAACTCTCAAGTCTCCACCTGCATTGACCCAACCGGAGGTGATGCCTTGCATTTGCATATATTCGACGGCCTTATCGACGGCGTACCCTTTGGCGATACCATCCAATGTCAACAGGAACGGGGCGTTTAATCGGGCGCGATGATTTTCAATTTCAATTTCATCGGCGGAACCGTTAACTTGATAGTCGAAATCGAAGTGGTCGGGCAATTTACCGCGTTTGACCAGATAGCCACCCAAAGTACAGTTGAATAATCCGTCGGTTTGCCGGTAAAGCTGTTTAGCGTATTCGATGACGCGTAGCGTGTCTTCCGGCAACTCCACCCATTCACCCTTGGCATGGTTTAACCGGGAAAGCGAGCTGTCTCGATCGTGGAAACTCATCTGGTTTTGCATATTTTCCATGACGGAAAAGGTCTGGTTAAAAAGGTTTCGATAAGCGTTAGAGTCCTCTTCGGTGACTATGCCGACTTCAACAAATGTCCCTAAAAGAGGCTTCATGCGTTTATGTATATTGCCTTGTAGAATCATTTCAAAACCACTTCGTGCAAAGCAAGAAGGCGTTTCACGCCGTTAGTGACATTGCGGCAGGAAAGGGTGGCTCCGCTGATGTTTTCTATATCGCGTGTCAATTTCAGCGGACTGCTAATGGTTGTGCCGACAAATTGCTTTTTCCAGTGCGCTTCATTGACTTCGCCACCGTAGGTTTCTCGGTAGTCCATGATTTCAATGCCCAAAACGTCTCCCTCGGGAGAGATAGCGGCGGCATAGGTAATAAATTCGTGCTTACCAATCACTTTGTCGATGATAAACCAGCCGACAAATTTGTCGCCTTCATAAGCTTTCCAGGCTTGTTGTTTTTTCCAACGCTGGCGGACATCACTGATCTCTTTGATGCGATCACGCTGTTCTTCAGTCAACTCGATCGAGCTTTCCATAAATTGGGTAGCATGAGTGAACAGAACCTGCTGTGCCTGTTCGGTACTCAGATATTGTATGCCGTAGGCTGGGCAGGTGATTGCCGCAACCGGTAGCAGGAAGAATGGATTAATGGTTTTCATAACTCACCCTGTAAATAAAATCAGCCCTGTCTCCTATTTTGAAAACAAGGCTAGTTTGAAATGAACGCTATTAGAAGTTGTAGCCGATCTTGAATTTGATTTCCTGTTTGGTCTTCTCGATTAAGTGAAGATCATCATCGGTTTGTCCGTCATACATTTCTCCGCCGCCTGAAATCTGCGGTAAATAGGTCAGTGTTGACCAGAAATGTTTACCGCCATAATGAATAGACGGTCCTGCAAATATCGACCAGCGCTCTTGCCCGACTTCGGTTTCATGTTCTTGTTCGTATATGGCTTCCGCTCCGACGGACCAGTTTGGCGCAAAGCGGTAAGATAGGCCGGTACTGACGTAGGTTCCTATTTCCATTTCAGGAACGGTTGGCCACATTTCCTCATCGTCAATGCCGCTGATTGCAGCACGTTTAGCATGTGTACTTTCCATTCCGACATTCGCTAACCAGACCAGCTGTGCATCCATGAAGTATTTTTGCAGCAACAAATCAAGGGTGATTGAAAGCGTATCCTTGTCTTGCCCCGAATGCTTATCGATGGTGTCGTATTCAAATCCAACAACGGTCGCGAGTCCGATATCGTCGAGAGCCGGGGTTAGGAAACTGTATTTCAATTTACCTTCTATGCCTGAAAGGGTGAGTCCGTTGTTTTTTTCCTCGGGTAGATAACCTCCGATGATAAGGCCGTTGGTATCAACCGAACGGGCAATCAAAGCCGCTGAACCGGAGAAGCGGTTGGTGAAACCATATTCAAGCTCTGTAATGCTGTCCAAAGCGGTGTATTCGCCTTGGCCTTTGTCTGAGCGCTGGATAAAAATCTGGTAGAACTCAAGCGCTCCCTTAGGAAGAGGTTCTGCACCTGCGGTGTAACCAAGCAGGTTTTCACCCGCCATCGATGTTGGATTCCAGGCCATTGCGCCCATTAGTACTGCTGTTGAAAGAGCTTGTTTTTTCATATTTGTCTCCGTTAATCTAAATGTTAATAATTTGTATTTGCATATGTTAACGGCCTTTATGATAAAGTCAATGCTAATGAGAATAATTTTTATTACTTTTATGTTAAAGGGGGCGTGTATTGATTTTTATAAGAGACCTTATGGCGACTAAAGTTGGTTTGATAAGCCTAATTAATCAGAGAAAAGCTTAAACCTAAGCTGATTGGAAAATAAAATTCGGGTAAAATGGCGGCAGTCTATTTAGTCGGGAAAAATCATGTCAAAGTCACAGCCTACCGTTGGTGTTATCAGTTTAGGATGCCCTAAAGCCACAGTCGATACCGAGCGTATTTTGACTCAGTTACGTACGGAAGGTTATCGTCTGACTAACTCTTACGAAGACGCCGATACGGTGATCGTCAACACCTGCGGTTTTATCGACAGTGCGGTACAGGAATCTTTGGATACAATCGGCGAAGCGTTGGAAGAAAACGGCAAAGTGATTGTGACGGGTTGTCTTGGAGCGAAAGAAGATCAGATTTTGGAAGTTCATCCTAAAGTCTTGGCGGTTTCCGGTCCGGCGGCATATGAAGAAGTTGTCAAAGCCGTTCATAAGGCAATTGCACCGCCGCAACATAATCCTTTCACCGACTTGGTTCCGCCTCAAGGCATTAAGTTGACCCCGAAGCATTATGCATATTTAAAAATTTCGGAAGGCTGTAACCATCGCTGTACATTCTGCATTATTCCTTCGATGCGCGGCGATTTAGTCAGTCGACCGGTTGCAGATGTCATTGCCGAAGCCAAGCGCCTAAAAGAGGCGGGGGTGAAAGAATTGCTTGTGGTTTCTCAGGATACCGCCGCCTACGGTGTGGATGTGAAATACAAGACCGATTTCGCAGAAGGTCGTCCGACGAAAACCTCTATGGTTGGACTGTCGGAAGCGCTTGGGGAATTAGGTGGAGTGAATGAATTTTGGGTTCGTCTGCACTATGTTTATCCTTATCCTAATGTGGAAGAAGTGATTCCGTTAATGGCGGAGGGTAAGATTCTCCCGTATTTGGATATGCCGTTGCAGCATGCCAATCCACGTGTTTTGAAGGCGATGAAGCGTCCGGGTAATGTCGAAAAAACCTTGGAACGCATAAAAAAATGGCGTGAAGCCGTACCGGATTTAACGATTCGATCCACGTTCATCGTCGGTTTCCCTGGAGAGACGGAAGAAGAATTTCAGGATTTGTTGGATTTTCTTGAAGAGGCGCAATTGGACCGTGTGGGTTGTTTCCAATATTCGCCGGTTGAAGGTGCGACCGCCAATGAGCTTGCCGAGCAAGTTCCAGATGAGGTTAAGCAAGACCGTTTCGATCGTTTTATGCAGACTCAACAGCGTATCAGTGCCGAGAAGATGCAGGCCAAGATCGGTAAGGTGATGCAGGTATTGGTGGATGAAGTCGACGATCAAGGTGCGATTGCACGTTCGATGGCGGACGCTCCGGAAATTGACGGCTTAGTCTTTATCGAAAACGGCTTTCACTTAGAGCCAGGGCAGTTTGTCAAAGTCGAAATTGTCGCCGCGGATGAATATGATTTATGGGCCAGACCGGTAGAGGAGTTTGTTCCGCAGGAATCCTCTTACGTTGAACTAGGCTGATTAATCCGGAATTTCTCAGTTTATTTCTAAAGGCCGCTTTTTAAAGCGGCCTTTTTAGTTTGGGGTATCAAGCCCACTTCTTCATTCATTTCACTTTATTTCCGTAAATATGAAAATTTATTCAATCGATGACAATGCGGGGACGCGCAATGATGTATTACCCAAAGTGTATATCAGCTTGATCGGTTACAAATTCAAAATACACCATTTCTAGCGTCCTAAGAATCGGTATTGGATTACATTAAAGGCAATTAGCAATTGTTAGAAAAAGGAAATAAACCGAACAGCGTATTGTTCGGTTTTGAATCTATCTTGAAGGATCGTTTGTTTAAATGGTCGTGTGATTTATAGAGAGAGTTGCTTTTGTTCAAATGCAAAAGGCTTCTCGGGATTATAGGTAATGATTGTATTTTTACCTTCGGATTTAGCTTGGTAAAGTGCCGAATCGGCATTATGGATCAATTGATCGGCACAATTTGCTCTACCGTTGCATTCCGCAACTCCGAAACTGCAAGTGATGTTTTCGTGGATGGATTCGAAATCATAGCTTTCAATGGCCGCACGTATTTTTTCACATAGAACCAACGCGGAATCCAGCTTTTCTTCCGGTAATATTAAGCAAAATTCCTCCCCGCCCCAGCGTCCGACGCTGTCAGTATTTCTGATATTGTTTTTTATAATACAGGTAATTTCCTGTAAGACACTGTCACCGGCCAAGTGGCCGTACTGATCGTTGATCTGTTTGAAGTCGTCGATATCAAACAGGATTAATGAAAGATTATGTCGATAACGTTGTGCTCGCAGGATTTCGTTGCGAAGAATGTTGTTGATCTCACGACGGTTGGCAATTTGCGTTAATTCATCCATGCAAGAGAGATGCTTTAATTCATCTCTCGCCTGTTGTTCCTGTTGTTTGGCATTGGCAACGGCGACTTCGTTAAGATAGATGATGATTGTGAGAATCGATGATGCAATAATCAATCTCAATAAACCTGCCAGATCCCATTGGCCGTCTTGCCACACGCCGAGCGCGTTATAGGCCATACCGAAAAGGATTAGGTAAAAAACGACGGTGATCTGTAAACCGAGCCGGGCACCATTTACGGTAATTGCAAAGATTGGAAAAAATACACTCCAGATTAGGCCGAAACTCTCATTTTGGTTGATATGGAAAAAAGTCAGGAAAAAAACAATTAAGCTGATGGTGCCTAGAAGAGCAGCCCGATCGACATTGCTGCTGCGACGCAAATCATAGATTGCATAGCCTGTGGCGACGGCACCGATTATGTCGATTAGAGCCACTTGAGCTTTACCGTAATCAAAAACGTAAGTGTGGAAAAATGCAAAAAGAAGTAGGGTGATGCTGGAAAGATAAAGGCAGACATTCACCATGACCAGTCTTCGATAATCTTGCGAATTGCTGTAAGGCAAGTTTGCGGTGAAAAGGTTAATATAGAGTGCCTTAAAAAACGCGTTCACTGAATTTCCTTGTCGCAAGCGATGAATGTAAAAAAATCCCAGAAATAACATCGTGTTAACTGAGATTTAGTATAAACAAGAGAAGTGTAATTGCATAGTAAATTTTAAGGTTATTATCGGCATGATTGGTGGCGATTTTCCTTAGCTGTTTGGTAAAGTGCTGTGTCGACGGCTTTTCGGTAGGTATGATCCTCTGACTTTAATTTCTTAACCCGTAATCATTTTAAAAACAGGAGCCAATGCGGAATGTCTCATTGCGAAGGGTTTTTGCCGATTGAACCGAAATCAGCCAAGGTATTGGTTTTAGGAACGATGCCGAGTGTCGAATCACTCAATCAAGCATTTTATTATGCGCATCCTAGAAATGTCTTTTGGCCGATTATCGGTTCAATGGTGGGACGAGATCTGCATACGGTTGCTGAAAAAAAGCGGGCGTTAGACGAATTAGGTATCTTTTTATGGGACGTGCTTGGTTCTTGTGTTCGTGAGGGCAGTCTGGATTCTGCAATAAAAAATCCGGCCGCAAACGATTTTAGTTGGATTTTTAAAAAGCATCCCCATATCAAAGCCATTGTTTTTAATGGAAAAACGGCGGAAGCGCTTTTTAAAAGGCATGTACTCGGTAAGCAGATATTACCGGAGGAAATCCGGTTCATCACATTGCCGTCAACCAGTCCTGCGAACGCGCGTTTAAAACTGGAAGATAAACGCTTGTTATGGCAGGAAAAATTATCCGACTTGGTGTAGAATACCCGTCTTTATTTTCAAACTGATTATTTTAGGAGTTTTGCCTTGGAAGCAGACAACCTTAAGCCACCGGTTCAATCGGAGCTACTTTCGCCTGCGGGCACATTGAAGAACATGGAATACGCCTTTGCTTACGGCGCTGATGCGGTTTATGCCGGGCAGCCGAGATACAGCCTGCGTGTGCGTAATAATGAGTTTGACGAAGAGACTTTGGAGAAGGGGATCAAGCGTGCCCACGAACTTGGTAAAAAGTTCTATGTGGTGAGTAACATCGCGGCTCACAACTCCAAAATCAAAACCTATATGAAAGACATCGCACCAATCATTGCGATGAAGCCGGATGCCTTGATCATGTCCGATCCGGGGTTGATTGCGATGGTGCATGAAGCTTATCCGGAGCAGGAAATTCATCTGTCCGTACAGTCGAATGCGGTCAACTGGGCGACGGTCAAGTTCTGGTATAACCAGGGCGTTAGCCGTGTTGTTCTATCTCGCGAACTGTCGATGCAGGAAATCCGTGAAATCCGTGAAGCAGTTCCGGAAATGGAAATCGAGGTTTTCGTTCACGGCGCCTTGTGTATCGCCTATTCAGGTCGCTGCCTACTTTCCGGTTACATCAACAAGCGTGACGCCAACCAGGGAACTTGCACCAATGCTTGTCGCTGGAATTACAACACCTATGAAGGTAAGGAAGACGAAAGCGGCGATATCGTCGGCATTCCGGTGGAAAAGGTTTCCAATATCACTGATTTGACCGGTGCAGAAACTGCGGCGGTGGAACCGACTCTGGGTGTCGGTCAGACAACCGAGCAGGTCATGTTGCTGGAAGAGGAAGGGCGTCCGGGCGAGTACATGCCGGCCTATGAAGACGAACACGGCACTTACATCATGAACTCTAAAGACCTGCGTGCAGTCGAGTTGATTCCTGAATTGGTTGAAATGGGCGTGCACTCCTTGAAGATCGAAGGCCGTACCAAGTCGCATTATTATGTTGCCCGTACCGCTCAGGTTTATCGTAAGGCGATCGACGACGCCTTGGCTGGAAAACCGTTCGACCAAAACTTGTTGGCGGACCTGGAAAGCCTGGCTAGCCGTGGCTATACCGAAGGCTTCCTGCGTCGTCACGTACATTCCGAATATCAGAATTACGAATACGGCGTTTCCAAGTCGGATCGCCAGCGTTTTGTCGGAGAAGTGGTCGATGTGCTTGAACGCGACGGGCGCTTTTTGTTGGAAATCGACGTCAAGAACAAGTTCTGCGTCGGTGACTCGATCGAAATCATGAGCCCGGCCGGTAACGTCACCATGGTATTGGATCACATGCAGACGCATCATGACGAAGTGGTCGATTGTGCGAAAGGTTCCGGTTGGTTGGTCAGAATCCCGAATCCGTTCAAGGATC
The DNA here is from genome assembly GCF_041583835.1 of Thiomicrorhabdus sp. Taxonomy (GTDB): domain Bacteria; phylum Pseudomonadota; class Gammaproteobacteria; order Thiomicrospirales; family Thiomicrospiraceae; genus Thiomicrorhabdus. The sequence goes on from NZ_JBFHFC010000001.1 coordinate 91,473, forward strand.
TGGACATCGACGTATTGAAATTCGGTTTGGTGATGCGTAACGAAGCGTGGGGCGGAGACGTCAAGCGCGATGCCGCAGCTAAAAAGACCAAGCAGGAACAGGACGCCAAGGACGCTGAAAAGCGCGCCGCGGCCAAACGTGCCTAAGGAAACGGTTTTAGATGGCTCTTAAAATCATCAAAGGCTGCATTAACTGCGATATGTGTGAGCCGGAGTGTCCGAACAAAGCGATTTCGATGGGCGAAAAAATCTATGAAATCAATCCGGACCTGTGCACCGAATGCGTCGGTTTTTATGATCAGCCGACCTGTATCAGCGTGTGCCCGTTGGACTGTATCATAACCGATCCCGAACGCGTCGAAGATCATGAGACGCTATACGAAAAGTTCAAAGAACTGGTTCATGCCGACAAGATATGATGCCGTCTTTGAGTTATAACTTCGCGAAGTGATCAATTTATTTAAAGCACCTTTTACGGGTGCTTTTTTGTTTATAGGGTCGTGTCCCGTAGACGTAAAAATCACGGAAAAATTGATTTCAATCTATTTCGTTTGAATTTAAAGTGGCCCGCGTTGCAAATGTGAATTCAGTCGGTATGATGAATCCATTCATTGATCATAGAGGAGGTTGTATGGGACCTAAATTGGAACTGATCAGCTTTAAACTGTGTCCTTTCGTTCAGCGAGCGGTCATCGTGTTAAAACAAAAAGACGTTGATTTTGACATTACTTATATTGACCTGAACAATCCTCCCGAGTGGTTTGCGAAAATCTCGCCTTTGGGGCAGGTACCGGTGTTGAAAGTCGGCGACGAGGTGCTATTCGAATCCTCTGTCATTCAGGAGTATGTGGACGAGATTACACCGCCTTCATTACAGCCGGGCAACCCTTTGGTTAAAGCCAAAAACCGTGCGTGGATCAGTTTTGGCGCTGATATCTTATTTGCCATGCATGCGATGACGACTTCGAAAGAAGAAGCCGTTATGCTTGAAAAGCAAAGTGTGATTGAAAGTAAACTCAAGCAATTGGAAGCAGCGCATTCGGGTCATGAATTTTTCAACGGCGATGCCTTTAATATGATCGATGCGGCCTACGCCCCGATGTTCATGCGTATCGACTTTATCAAACGTTTCAGCGGCGTCGATATACTTGCCGACACCCCTAAACTGGTCAAGTGGTCGGAAAATCTCTTAAAGCTAGATTGCGTTCAGAATTCGGTTGTCGAAGAATTGCCGGAAATGTACCTGGGCATGATTAAGAATATGAGTGGTGTCTTCGCTTCTAAATTAAACGTTTAATCGTCTTGAAGATTATGTGGTCAGTTAAACGCTTTACACGTCTGCTCGTTATTGTATCGATCGTGATGACGGGTCATTCCGTTAAGGCGGATTCTAACGTTCCATTGAAATTGGCGGACTTTTCCGGTTCTTCCGAGTTTCGAGAGTTGTCTAACCGCCTTAAGGCGGAAGATTATGCTTGGATCGGCGAGCGTATTTATCAAAACGAATGCGCGGGATTGCCTAAATATTTGACTCACTGGGGGAAAGGAGAAGAATTCCCTTCTATGGGAATCGGTCATTTCATCTGGTTTCCCGAAAATGTGAATCCACCGTTTACGGAAACGTTTCCTCAGATGGTGCGGTTTGTTTCTAAAACACATCCTGCGCCGCAATGGATGCAAAACCTCAAGCCGTTTAAAGCACCTTGGCAATCAAAATTGCAATTCGAAAAAGCCTGGTCCGAGCCGGATTTAACCCTGCTTCGAGATTGGCTGTTGAAGACGAAAGCACAGCAAGCGGAGTTTATCGTTTCTTCTTTTCAGCAGCGTTGGCGACAAGAAATTGCTAGCTTGGAGATTACTCAACGACAGGAGATTCAAGCAAAGCTTGACCGGGTGACGTCTTTTCGAAAGGGGATGTTTGCCACCATCGATTACTTTAATTTCAAAGGGATAGGGTTGAACGATAAAGAACGTTATCAAGGGGAATCGTGGGGGCTTGTTTCGGTTTTACAGCAGATGCCTTCGATAAATAACTTGCCTGAGTCAAACGAAAAAATCCTTGTTTTGTTTGTGCAGAGCGCCAAGCAGCGTTTGTTGCTTCGAACGCAATTGGCACCGCCCGAACGTAATGAATCCCGTTGGCTAAAAGGGTGGTATAAACGGCTGGATGGTTACCTTGAATAAGATGACAGGTTCGTTATCTTTCTTTTAGTAAAACCAATTCTTTGGTTTCAAAACGGCATTCAGTTATTTGAAAAGCGTTAAAACCTAAGTAAATACGTCAGAAATTGATGTCAGAACCTTGAATGAATGTCATAATAAATCCCATTGTTTTCACGGGCGATCGTTAAAGCGCCATTGCTGTTTGCATACGGCAATATTGGCGGGAGATCGCGGCAAGATGGTAAATATCAATGCAGTATAAAAGTCTAATGGATTTCGTCGGCAATACCCCTTTGGTTAAGTTGCAGCGTATGGTCAATCCGGAAACCAACAGCATCGTTTTGGCGAAACTTGAGGGTAATAACCCTGCCGGTTCCGTAAAGGATCGTCCTGCGATTCATATGATTAAACAGGCTGAAATGCGCGGCGAAATCAAACCCGGCGATACGTTAATCGAAGCGACCAGCGGTAATACCGGAATTGCTTTGGCAATGGCCGCAGCCCTGATGGGATACGAGATGAAGTTGATCATGCCCGATAACATGAGCATGGAACGTAAAGCCTCTATGGCGGCTTACGGCGCCGAGTTAATTACGGTGTCACCCGAACAGGGAATGGAGGGTGCACGAGACCTTGCAATCGCCATGCAACAACGTGGTGAAGGCATCGTTCTCGATCAGTTTTCCAACCCGGATAATCCTTTATCGCACTATTATTCCACCGGGCCGGAAATTTGGCGGGACACTAAGGGGAACGTCACTCATTTTGTCAGCGCAATGGGTACGACCGGAACCATTATGGGAACCTCGATGTATTTGAAAGAGCAGAATCCGAACGTACAGATTGTCGGCGTTCAGCCGGAAGACGGCGCTGCAATTCCGGGTATTCGTCGTTGGCCTGCCGAATATATGCCTAAGATTTATGAGGCAACACGAGTGGATCGTGTGATTGATATGTCTCAACAAAAAGCCGAACAGACGATGCGCGATTTGGCACGCATGGAAGGGATTTTCGGCGGTGTTTCATCCGGTGGTGCCCTGGCGGCGGCACTGCAAGTCGCTGAAGAAGTCGAAAATGCGGTGATCGTAACGATCGTTTGCGATCGCGGTGATCGTTATTTGTCTACCGGCGTATATGGTTAATTTTGTATTGGAAACTCATGGCTAGAGAAATTGAACGTAAATTTTTATTAAAAAACTCGGAGTGGAAAAAGCATGCTTTTAAGCAAACCCACTTCGCTCAGGGGTATCTAAACGACATTTCCGATGCATCCGCTAAAAGTTCGGTAAGGGTTCGTCTGGAAGGCGATCACGCCAATATGAATATTAAAAGCCTTGAAATCGGCCTGAGTCGTGATGAATACGAATTTACGATTCCGGTCGAAGACGCCAAAAAAATGCTGGCGACCTTAACCGTCGGTCCGGTCATCGAAAAGATTCGTTATCTGGTGAAGTACGGCAATCATACTTGGGAAATCGACGAATTCTTAGGTGATAACGCCGGTTTAGTGGTCGCCGAGGTCGAGATGGAAACCGAGGAAGATTCGGTCGCCTTACCTGAATGGGCCGGCCAAGAGGTGACAGAAGTGGCGCGTTTTTATAACATCAGCTTAAGCAAGTATCCTTTTAAAGATTGGAGTGAAGATGAGAAACTGTAGCTTTCCATGGCAGAAGTTCGTTCCGGCAACCTTGTTGTGCGCTCTGGTCGCACCGGCTCAAGCAGGGCAGAGCGTCGGTTTGTTGGACGTATACCAAATGGCGGTGTTGCATGATGCAACCCTTGCCCAGCAACGCGCAACTTATCAAGCTAACAAGCAAGTGGTTACCACGGCACGAGCGGCATTATTGCCGCAAATTCAAGCCGACGGCTCTTATTTTGTTAACGACAGTGATTTACCTGCCGATGCCGGCGATGTCGATACCCGCAGTCTATCCCTGACGCTTAATCAGTCCTTGTACGATCACGCTTCCTGGGCACGTTATACTCAGTCTAAATTCAGCTTAGAGCAGGCCGAATATGTGATTAAAGCTTCTGAACAGGATTTGATCGTGCGAGCCGCGGATGCTTATTTCAAGGTTCTGTTGGCCCAGGAAGACGTCAAACTCGGTTTGGCGCAGGAAGAGTCCGATAAATCTCAGTGGGAACGTGCAAAAGCGTCGGCCGAAGTCGGTTTGGCTAGCCGTACCGAAGTGTTGCAGGCAAAGTCGAGTTACGACTTATCTAAATCAAATCGCATCAGTTACGAAAATGCGCTGGATGTTGCTTATGAAGAGCTGATGAAGCTGACCGGTAAGTCGCTTGAAAGTTTGAAGGTGTTGGCTTTGCAAGTGGATTTACCGAAAGAGTTATTGGAAATCACGGATTGGGAAAATAAGGCACAGAAAGACAACTTATCGGTTAAACAGTTTGAAGCGCAAGCGGAAAGCGCGGCCGAAGAGATCGAAGTACAAAAGTCCGGTCATTGGTTTAGCGCGGGTCTTCAGGCCAAGGTAACCGAGACGGATTATTCAAATTTTGATTCAGGTTATAGCGGTACCTATTCCGATCGAACCAATACCAGCATTGGTGTTAGCGTGACCCTGCCGCTTTACTCCGGAGGTGCGACGACATCTCAGGTGACACAGGCTAGATATCTGTACCAATCCGCATTCCAAGGGTTGCGCGACAGTCGTGAACAGGCGCGTTTAAATGCCAGAATACAGGTGCGCAGCGTCGAAAGAGGGGCCAGTTTGATTTCCGCACTGCGTGAAGCGGTTAAATCCAATCAGGCATTTCTGGAAGCGGCGGAAGAGGGTTATAAGGTTGGCCTTCAAAGCTTATTGGAAGTCTTAACGGCACGTTCGAACTTCTATAACGCCCGTCGTAATTTAGTCGAAGCGCTACATGCCCAAGTATTGAATCGTTTAAATCTTGAAGCCACGGTCGGTGACTTGAAGGCGGATGATTTGGCGGTTTACGACGCGTTACTGACCAATCCTAATTAATTCATTCGGGTTTCCATGTTCATAATGCACAAACGTTCAAGGGTGAGATGAAGACGCGCTTTAATAGAAGAACATTAGTAAAAGCGGGTTTGCTCTCTTCCTTTTCGGGTGCCTTAGCCGGTTTAAGCGGATGCCAGCAAGGCGATTCGTTGCAGGCTATCCGGGTGGGAATTAATACTCGAGTCAGAATGCTTGACCCGCGAAAGGCGACCGATGCTTTGTCTAGTCGCATCAATCGATTACTGTATCGCCAGTTAATTGATTTCGACGAACGTTTCCAGCCACAACCCGATCTGGCAGATTGGGAGCAGATTAGCTTGACGCATTTTCGTTTTAGTTTGCGACAAGAGAGTCGGTTTCATAATGGCGATCTTTTGACTGCCGATGATGTGGCGGCCACTTATCAAAGTGTACTTGATCCCGATTTCGGTTCCGCACATCAAGGTTCCTTGAAGAATATTCGTCAAGTTTCGGTTGTTAATTCCAAGCAGGTCGATTTCATACTTAAGCAACCCGATCCGCTATTTGTCGGTCGTTTAGTCATTGGTATTTTGCCTAAATCACTGATGGAGTCGGGGCATCCCTTTCATGAACAGCCAATCGGTTCAGGTCCATGTCATTTTGTCTCCATGGACGAACAGCGGCTGATTTTGAATCGAAACGATCATATTCGATTGGAATTCATCCCGGTTAAGGATGCAACGGTTCGAGTGTTGAAGTTGATGAAAGGCGAATTGGATATCGTACAGAATGACCTTTCTCCTGAATTGGTCGAATACTGTCAAAAACAAGCTGAATTACAGGTTGACTGGCATAACGGCACCAATTTTGGTTACATCGGTTTTAACTTTGAAGACGATTTGCTGTCACAACCGGCAATGCGTCGGGCGATTGCTATGGGAATCGACCGCCAGGCCGTCATTGACGCTCTGTTTAACGGCCACGCACGCTTGGCCGGCGGTTTATTGGTGCCGGAGCATTGGTGTGGTGTGGCTGATATTCATGGTTACGATTATGATCCGCAGCGAGCTAAGGCATTGTTAAAGCAAGTTGAAATACCGGCCGACTCGATTAATTCCGACGGTATGATCGAACTGAGCTACAAGACTTCAAACGATCCCACCCGAATTCGATTGGCCACGATTTACCAGTCGCAATTAAAAAACATCGGCATTCAACTGAAAATCCAGAGTTACGACTGGGGGACATTTTACAGCGATATCAAGCAGGGCCGTTTTCAGATGTATAGCCTGGCTTGGGTCGGCGTGAAAAGCCCCGATATTTTTCAGTATGTATTCGATAGCAATGCGATTCCTCCCAATGGCGCCAACCGTGGACGTTATCGGGATCCAGTTGCGGATCAACTGATTCGCCTGGCAGCTTCACAGCAGAATTTGGACGATCAGGCGAAAACCTATCGGCAATTACAGGTGCATTTGCAAGAGAGTTTGGCGACGTTGCCTCTTTGGTACGAAGATCAATATTGCGTGCACAGAAAAGGCGTTTCGGGCTATCGATTATTTGCAGACGGGCGTATGGACGGGTTGTTGAAGGTAACCAAACAAGCCTGATAACAAGTCGGTGAAAACTGGCTTGTTAAGCAGAATGTTCAAAGCATTTATAAAAAGAAATGCGACCTTTCAGGCTGAGCCTTTGGCCGCATTAATCGGTAAGATGTTTTCGACTATCGATTGAATCCAGTCACGTTTATCTTCTACCTTTTCCACCACTTGTCGATGTGGTGTTGACGTTATCGGTTTCGCTATCCGACTCGACAATCGCATCAAATTCTTCTTGAGATATGTGGGTCGGAACGTATTCAAACCCACCTTGCACGATCAGTTCGTAGAAACTTCTTAAATGGTTTCGCGAACCTTTCAATAAGTTATTGTATGCGTTGATAATATCCGTTTTATTGATGACGTTAAGTTGCTCGCTGATATCGGCAATGTCCAATTCTTCGATTTCTGCCCCAACCATTAAGGCCGCTTCATAACTTTGCGATCCCGCTTCGACTAAAGCGCCGTATAGTGCTGTGAAAGCTGGATCCGTGTACACCCCGATCTCTTCCGTTTTAACCGGGTCTTCGATATTGTATTTCTCTAAAAGAGAAGCGATGGTATCTGTATGGGTTTGCTCTGAGTCGGCAATATTTTGGAAAATCGGTACACCCCAGCGGCTGTACAGCGTCAGGTAGACGTCTCGAGCTAGTTTTTCTTCCTCACGCATGAACTTCAAACTTGTGCTTTCAAAAGCCGTTAGTTGAGAAGCGGTTGATGTCGTCGTTGTAGTGCTGGTGGTGTCATTGTTCCATTTTCCGCCAGCAGCATGTGCTGAAGTGTTCGCCGCTAAAAGAGCAAGAGATAAAACGGTTGTTTTTAAGATAATGTGTTTCATTTATAACCTTCCTTTTTAAAGTCGTAAGCAGTCTAAATCTTGAAGTAATCGACTAGGCTGCGGTAAAGCAAAATTGACAATTTAAAAGTTGAAGGCACAAAAATGAGGGAAGAGACTAATAAGACAGGTGATTATATTAACTGCTTATTATTTGGCAACCGGCTATCTTACTGGGTAAGATCCTTGGCTTTCCGTCCTTGCTTCGCAACAAGTTTGGCACAACAAATAATGTTCAAGTCGCTTCGTAAACGTTTTGAATTGACTTGGAACCTATTGTAAGAAGCGTGCTAACCAAAAGCATTCACCCGAAAGGGGGAGTTTTTTCCATTTTAAACTGATTGTATTTATGCGTAGCGATAGGTTTTATTGATACCCTTATTAGTCGTGCTGATATTGGTGCTCATTCTTATTTTTGTTATCACTATTTTTATGATTAGCGTTGATGTAAAAGGTAAGAAAAACGAGCAGGAGAGCGGGACATGTAAGGGATGATAATAACGGAATCGGACAGGCAAGTCGAATTGATAAACCATGGAATTATTTAATATTTTCACTTAAATAATTCCAGAGTCAAATAAAGATTGAATGGCAGGCTGATCGCGTTACTTCAACCAAGCCAGTTTAGAAAATTTTCAGTCGAGAGATCATGTGGGGTTTAACCGTTATTGAGACGGATCGGTAAACGTTTATTTCCCCACGTACCCGCTTGCGCTTCGAACACGCCTGCAACGGAGGCATGACAATAGTCGCACTGTCCATGATCCAGATGCCACTCGTTAATTTCGTAATATTGACGGCCAATCACTTTTTTATGGCATTGCGGACAATAGGTCGCTTGGCCTTCAGGGTGAATCACATTGCCGGTATAGACATATTTCAAGCCTGTCTGCATCGCAATATCCCGGGCCATCTCCAAAGTGGAAGCAGGCGTTGGCGGATTATCCATCATACGGTAATCGGGATGGTATGCGGTAAAGTGTAAAGGCACCGAGTCGCCGCAGTGTTCGATAATCCATTCGCTCATGGCTTTGATCTCTTCCGGAGAATCGTTTTCCCCCGGTATCAATAACGTGGTCAACTCTAACCAGCAATCGGTTTCATTGGCGACATACTCGATCGTATCTAATACCGGTTGTAATTTTGCACCGGTCAGCTTCTCGTAGAACGTATCGTTAAACGCCTTAAGATCGATGTTGGCAGCATCCATCCACTTAAAAAACTCTTTACGCGGTTCTTCGCTAATGTAACCTGCGGTGACGGCAACGTTTTTGATACCGTGTGCACGACACGCTTTGGCGGTGTCGATCGCGTATTCGTAAAAAATCACCGGATCGTTATAGGTATAGGCCACAGAAGCGCAATGATGTTTTTTAGCCGCTAACGCCAGAGCTTCCGGATCGGCTTGATCAAGCAGGCGGTCCATGTCGCGGGCTTTGGACATATCCCAGTTCTGGCAGAATTTGCAGGCCAAATTACAGCCGGCGGTACCGAACGAAAGCACAGCGGAACCGGGCAAAAAATGATTCAACGGTTTTTTTTCTATCGGATCGATACAGAAACCGCTGGAACGCCCGTAGGAGGTCAACCACATTTTGTCATCTTTACGCCCGCGCACGAAACAAAAGCCGCGCTGGCCTTCGCGAAGCGTACACTCGCGTGGACATAAGTCGCATTGAATCAGATCGTTATCGAGTCGATGCCAATGTTCCACCGGTATGACGGAGGGATGTTCTAAATCGACATTTTTCATTTTTCGTTACCTTGAAAACTTAATATATTATGCATATATATGGTTGTAACTTATTAATATTTCAAGGTTTGATTTTATGTTTTCATCAGGCAACGTTAGACAAACGGCGGTTGCAGGAATGTTTTATCCGCAGCAAGCCGAACAGCTTAACCGCATGTTTTCCGATTGGCTTCCGGAGACCGGTACACATCGATCTGGTGAGGTGCAAAGCCGTTCATCGATTCCACGCGCGTTAATCGTACCGCATGCCGGCTATGTTTATTCGGGTCAAGCCGCAGCGACGGGTTACGCTTGTTGGCAAGACGCCGCCGATTTCATTAAAACGATTGTCGTTATGGGACCGGCTCACAGAGTCGGTTTTCACGGTATCACCACGGTCGATTTCGATGCCGTCGATACGCCTTTGGGGGCTCTTGAGATCGATACGGCTTTGCGAGATTCAATATTGACGCAGTTCAAGCAAGTCACCGTTTCAAATTACGCCCAGCAGCACGAACACAGTTTAGAAGTACATTTTCCATTCATCAAACACTTGTTTCCGGAGGCAAGAGTTTTGCCAATGTTGAATGGGAATGCCTCACCGGAGGAAGTTAAGCAGGTATTGGAGTATTTGTGGCTGCAGGAAGGTGTGTATTTTGTCATCAGCAGCGATCTAAGCCACTTTCATACTTATGAAGAAGCGAGACAAATCGATCATGAAACAGCTCTTATGATCACACATGCCGACTGGAAGAACTTGAACGGTGAACGTGCTTGCGGTTATAAAGGTATTCAGGGGTTGCTTGCGCTTAAAGATAAGTTTCCTATTGATATTCAACAGCTTAAGTTGATTAATTCAGGTGATACGGCAGGCGACAAGTCACGTGTCGTCGGTTACGGTACTTGGGCGATTTATGAGGAGGGCGTATAAATGGCTTTTTCTGACATGGAACAGAACTACCTTCTGACGGTGGCTAAACAAAGTATTGAAAACGGGGTGAATACAGGATCTCATAAACCGATTGAGCCCGGTGGATTGCCGGAAGAACTGATTCATTTGAATGTCGATCAGGCGTGTTTCGTTACGTTGAATATGGACGATCAGTTACGTGGTTGTATCGGGAGCCTTGAAGCGATCCGTCCTCTAATCGAAGACGTATCTCAAAACGCATTCAATGCGGCTTTTAGAGATCCAAGATTCAATCCGGTTAAGCAGGTTGAGACTGAGCGGCTTAATGTCGAAATATCGGTTTTAACTCCGCCCGAGGCGATGGGGAGTTTCCCTACGATAGAAGATTTATTGGCGCAGTTGCGTCCGCAGCAGGATGGGTTGATTATCAGTGACGGTCTAAGAAGAGCGACTTTTTTACCTTCGGTCTGGGAGCAATTGCCGGACGATCGTTTGTTCGTTCAGCAATTGATGCGTAAGGCCGGAATTCATGCCTGGTCGGAACGCATTCATTGCGAACGTTATACTTCATTTTCGTTTAAATCGGATTGGCTGGAAATTTGATTAAAAGTCATATTTGACAAGGGGTTGAAGGGCGGCGTTTCAGGTAAGGGTATATAAGCGAATCATTTTATAAAATCCACTTAATATATCCGTATATTGGTATACTTTTAGGCAATAAGATTTTATAACTTGTCAGTACCGATAAGTCCTTTTTGCCTAGTGGAGTTGCCGATGCAAACCAAAACTAAAACCCGCTTGAGTATTTTTGTTGTCTTAGTACTATTTGCCGCCGCTATTTATGGTTTTATTCATTCCCGTCCTGCAAGTATTCCTGATAATTTAATTAAAGTTAGCGGCCGGATAGAGGGCGAACATCACTTAGCGTCGACGAAAGTGGCCGGAAAGATTTTCGAGGTGAAAGTCGCGGAAGGGGATCAGGTAAAAAAAGGGCAGGTTCTGGCCGTTCTGGACGATGCACAGATTAGGGCGAAAGTAACGCAGGCCGCTGCCGCTTACGGCGCTTCTTTGGCGAATTATAAGGCTTCAAAGACCGGCTTATCGGTATTTGAAAAACAGACTCCGCTGCAAATCGAAACCTCCCAAGCCCAGTTGACCCATGCCGAAGCCGCTTTGAAAGCTGCTTATTCCAGTGAAGAGCAGGCCAAAGTAGATTTGAAGCGGATGCAGAATCTATTAAAGAAAAAAGCGGTATCGGAACATGATGTTGAAAGTGCGGCTTTGAATTTGAAAACCTTGCATGCCCAAACGGTCACGGCACAAACTGCTGTAGAGCAGGCCCGAAAAGCACTTGATTTGGCAAAATTGGGTTGGGAGCAATTAAGTGCAAAACGCGAAGAGACCGAAGCGGTCAAAGCTTTGACCTTACAGGCGCAAGCCAATCTAATGGAAGCCATGAGTTTGCTGGAGGATATGAAAATCCGTTCTCCGATTGACGGTGTCGTTATGACCAAGCTGATTAATACCGGTGAAGTCATCAATGCCGGGACCGGTCTGTTTGATATCGTTAATTTGGATCAGATTTACTTGAAGGGATATATAGCGGAGAACAAGATCGGAAAAATTCATTTAGGGCTCAAAGCGAATCTGTATCTGGATTCTTTGCCGGATCAACCATTTACGACCTCAATTAGATATATTTCCTCGCAAGCGGAATTTACGCCTAAAGAAGTGCAAACGCAGGAGGAGCGCGTTAAATTAGTCTATACGATCAAGCTCTATCTGGACAATAACCCGCAACACAGGGTGACTCCTGGATTGCCCGCCGATGCTTACATTCAACTTCAATAGCGAACGATTTCATGTCACTCGTTGTCGAAGTCAAGCAACTCAGCAAGTCTTATAAAAAACAACTTGCCGTCAAATCGGTCGACCTAAACATCAAATCCGGAGAAATCTATGGATTGATCGGCCCCGACGGCGCCGGAAAAAGCAGTGTCATGCAAATGCTTGCCGGAGTTTTAAGTTACGATTCCGGTGACGTTAAAGTTTTTGGTCACACGCTGGATTCGGAAGAGGCGGCCGAAACCATCAAATCAAGAATCGGCTTTATGCCACAAGGTTTAGGGTTGAATCTATACCCCGAACTTTCCATTGAAGAAAACATCAATTTTTTCGCAGACCTTCGCGACGTTCCGAAAGAAGAACGGGAGCAACGTAAACAGCAGTTGATGGATATGACGCAATTGACCGCCTTTCGCGATCGGCCGATGAAAAACCTTTCCGGCGGCATGAAGCAGAAACTGGGCTTGGTCTGTACCTTAATTCATAAACCGGAATTGGTGATTCTGGACGAACCGACCACCGGTGTCGATCCGGTTTCCCGACGCGATTTCTGGGAGATCCTGTCCTATTTAGTACGGCACGAACACATGACGGCTTTAGTTTCCACTTCCTATATGGATGAGGCCGAACGCTTTCAAAATCTATCGTTTTTTTATGAAGGCAGTGTTCTGGCACAAGGGGAACCCGATTCGATTCTGCAAGACGTTCAAGGCTGGGTAGGTATCTGTCATTGTGCTGAAGCGTTGACGTTTTTTAAACAACTCAAATCCATGTTTTCTCAGGTCGAAATAATCGGAGAAACCATGCGCATTGTTGCTCTGGATATGTCTAAAGCGCATTTCGAACAAATTTTGACGGATCTATTAAAGGAACATGGATTAACCAGCGCGTTATCGATTCATCCGATCGAACTGGAAGATGCGTTTATCGGTTTATTGGATCGATGGCAACGTCGGGAGTTCGATGAAGCGTTATCAAACGGCAGTAACGACGTAGATCATTTTGACGACACACCTCAGTTCGACAACAGGCAGTTAATGATCGAAGCCAATAGTCTAAGTCGATTTTTCGGTGATTTCGTTGCCGTCGATGAGGTCAGCTTTAGCGTCAAAGCAGGTGAAATTTTCGGTTTGCTCGGTGCCAACGGTGCCGGCAAAAGTACCGCCATTAAAATGCTGACGGGTCTGCTTAAGCCTTCTCACGGCTTTGGTCAAATATCACAGACTTCTTTGCATGAATCCGGCATGGAAATCAAAGAAAAGATTGGCTATATGTCGCAATCGTTTTCGCTGTATGAAGATTTGACGGTACACGAAAACCTCAAGCTTTACGGCCAAATTTACGGCGTTTCCAGAAATAAATTAAAGCAGCGCATTCATTGGGCGTTGACTATGGGCGGTCTGCAATCCGAAACCGACACTTTGGCCGGGCGTTTGCCGATGGGGTTGCGTCAACGTCTGGCATTGGGGTGTGCGTTATTGCATGAACCTAAGGTGCTGTTTCTTGACGAGCCGACGTCGGGGGTCGATCCGTTAGGGAGACAGCAGTTTTGGGAAATACTGGTTTCATTAGCGAAACTCAAGGGTGTAGCGATTTTGGTGACCACTCACTATATGAGCGAAGCGGAACATTGCGACAAACTGGCGTTAATGCAAGCCGGTAAAGTGGTGGCACAAGGAAGTCCGCATGCTTTGAGACAAGAGCTTCAAGACATTCTAGGTAAAGTCATCAGTATTAAGGTCGACCAGCCTTATGAGACTATGGCGATTCTAAAGAAATCAAAATTCGAGCAGGTTTCCTTATTCGGTAAACGAGTGCATTTATTTTCCTTGAATCCCGATCAGACCCGGATAGAAATAGAGCATGTATTGAACGGACAACGGATTGAAATACGAGACGTTCAATTATTAACGCCTTCTTTGGAAGATGTATTCATTCACTTTATCGAGGCGCACGATACCGCTGATTCAGAGAGCACTACGGTGACGGTTAGGGAGGCTTCATGAAGTGGTCAAGAGTTAAAACGGTAGCGGTTAAAGAGGTGATTGAAATTTGGCGCGATAAGCTCTATCTTTCAATGGCATTTCTCATTCCGGTCATGATGATGGTGGTGTTGGGGTTTGGCTTGTCGATGGACGTCGAGAAGATTCCTTTTGTCGCGGTCGATTACGATCAAAGCCAGCAGAGCCGTGATTATCTGCACCGTTATATCGATTCCCGTTATTTCGATTACAAAGGCAGTAAAGAACACGAAAGCTTGGCTGAACCGTTGATGGTGAAAAATAAGATACGTTTCATACTGGTCATTCCTCCCGGATTTCAGGAAAAGTTATTAGCCGGTAAACGCGTTCAAGTCCAACCGGTGATCGACGGGTTGTTTACCTATCAAGCCAAAGTGGTTCGTGGCTATGTCTCGGCCATCAATGCCGATTACAACCAACAGTTGATGAAGCAGTGGTTGACTAAAAAGCAAGGTATGAACGAAACCGAAATCAATGCATTGTTGGCGCCGGTTACGTTAGAAACGCGTTATTTGTACAACGAGAAAATGAGCAGTCTTTGGTCGACAGGATCCGGGATGATTATGCTGGTGATGCTAATGGCTCCGGCCGTATTGACCGCTCTGGGCGTTGTACGGGAAAAGGAGAGCGGTTCGATCTTCAATATTTATGCTTCAACCGTTAGCCGTACCGAATTTATCGTCGGTAAAATCCTGCCGTATGTGGCGATTTCGTTTTTGAATCTATTAGTGCTCTCCTGGATGGCGCTGGTATTGTTCGGCGTACCGTTCAAAGGCGATCCGGTACTTTATCTGGTCGCCTCTCTGCTTTACGTGGCTTGTTCGACCGGTATCGGCATGTTGGTTTCCATACTGGTTAAAACCCAAGCGGCGGCAGCATTGATCACCTTATTGGGCACCATGATTCCCGGGATGATGATGTCGGGGCTGATGATACCGGTGAACTCCATGGAAGCGGGAGCCAAGCTGGAGGCTCACCTTTTGCCGGCGATGTATCAACTTAACATTGTATGGGGCAGTTTTCTTAAGGGGCAAGGGTGGCCTGAGCTGGGTACCAATGTAATGGTTTTAGCTCTGCATGCGGTGGTCTTATGGAGTTTGGCCGTTTGGCGTTTTCGTAAGAGGGTGAAGGCATGAACCGGCTTTGGTGGTTGCGAATATTCGCTTTGACCAAAAAGGAGTTGTTGCAATTCTCGCGCGATATCGTGCTGGTGTTTGCTGTGGTTTGGTTTTTTACCGTCGAAGTTTTCATTGCCGGTTCAGGCGTCACCATGGATCTCAACAATGCTCCCGTCGTATTTATGGATCACGACCGGTCGCAGGCTTCCCGTGAATGGATAAGCCAGTTTAAACAACCCTATTTCAATGTACTTGGTCAGGTTGAAACACAACAACAGGCAAATGAGATGTTGGATAAGGGGGAGGTCTTAGGCGTTTTCGATATTCCGGAAGATTTTGAAAAAAAACTGCTCTTGCAGCAGCAAACGTCGATTCAGTTGCAATTGGATGCCAGTAATATCATTTTAGGGAATTTGGGGAGCAGTTATTCCAGTTTGATCAATGCGCAATACAATCAGCAATGGATGCTGAGAAATATGAAAATTGTCGATCCCGGAACAATTCAAGCCCCTATTGTGGAAGAGCGCCAAAAGATTCGATACAACCCGGAGGGTAAAAGTACCTGGTTCATGCCTATCTCGGAAATGATGACGGTGATTACGTTGTTGTCTCTCTTCCTGCCGGCGGCAATTGTCGTGCGCGAAAAGGAGAGGGGCACTATAGAGCAATTATCGGTCGCGCCTTTATCGCCGTTTCAAATTCTGCTTCCTAAAATCATCGCGGCGGAGATCATTATTCTCATCGGAGTCGCATTGTGTATTTTCGGCGTTGTCGGCACGGTGTTCCAGGTTCCGTTCCGCGGTAGTTTATTTTCCTTTTTCCTGGTCACGATGGTGTTTGTTTATGCGGTATCGGGACTCGGCTTGTTCATTTCCAGTGTGAGCCGTAATTTGGGACAAGCGTTGATGGTTTCGTTTATGTTGTTGATGCCGATGCTGTTGCTTTCCGGTACTTGGACGCCACGGGAATCCATGCCGGAATTTCAGCAGTATTTGATGTTTTTATCGCCTTTATCTTATTACATCGACATCGGTTACAGTATTATTCTAAAAGGAGCGACCCTTGACTTGATGTGGTTACCACTACTTGAATTGTTTGCGCTCGGCACCGTGTTATTCTGGTTCGGTATCAGGCAATTTCACCGTCAATTCGGTTAAACGGCTTAACCTCTCCTCGCAGGTTGAGCGTATGGATTGTTTTCGACCGTTGAATTAGAGTGCATATTCCGTTTCAAAGCACACGCAATCAAGGGTAGAATGTCTTACCGGAAAGGGTGTTCAAGTCAGATTTAAACGCCTAATGAAAATACTAAAACCGTAAATACTAAAGCAGCAGAATCTTTTGTCGTATTCAATATCAGTTTCCATACAGGATCAAACCTTAAGCTTGTTCAACGGCCGAAATCTTGTCCGAGAATATCCGGTCAGTACCGGTTTGAACGGTGTCGGTAACGAAAAAAACTCCGGTAAAACTCCGTTGGGAAAACATATCATACGCGCCAAAATCGGTGCCGAACTGCCGATAAACAGTGTTCTGGTAGGGCGTCGTCCTACCGGAGAGATTTATACCCCTCAGCTAGGCGAACTTAATCCGGAGCGTGATTGGATTTTAAGTCGAATTCTTTGGCTATCCGGTAAGGAAAAAGGCATCAATCGCTTAGGTCGGGTAGACACCATGCAGCGTTATATCTATTTACACGGCACACCAGACAGCGAACCTATGGGGATTCCGAAATCCCATGGCTGTATCCGTATGCGTAATCACGACATCATCGAACTTTTCGACTTAATTGAAGCCGGTACAGAAGTGGACATAAAACTATGATCGTCTATCTTTTACGCCTCCTCGGTTCGGTCATTTTTGTCTCCTGGATCGTAGGAACGCTGGTGTTCTTTTTAATTCACCTGGTGCCGGGTGATCCGGTTGCCGTCATGCTTGGCGACTGGGCAAGTCCGGCGGACGAAGCGGCTTTAAGAAACCAGTTGGGGCTAAATCAACCGATATGGATTCAGTATTGGCATTATCTGGTGGGTCTAAGCCGTTTCGATCTCGGAGAGTCCTTGTTTTTTCAGCAGCCGGTTACGTCGTTAATCGGCGAACGTTTTCCAATGACCCTGCAATTGGCCCTAATGGCCTTGTTGATTGCCGTTTTGCTTGCATTTCCATTGGGTATTTGGGCGGCGCTCAGAGCCGGAAAATGGCCCGATCATTTGTCTATGACGGTTTCACTGATAGGCGTTTCGGTTCCCAATTTCTGGCTCGGACCGATGTTGATTTTACTGTTCTCGTTGAGTTTAGGCTGGTTCCCCGTCAGTGGAGCGGATCAGTCTTTATCGTGGGTTTTGCCTGCCGTCACTTTGGGTACGGCCTTGGCTGCCATACTTGCACGGATGCTCCGTGCTTCCTTGTTAGAGGTGTTGCATGAGGACTATATTCGAACCGCCAAAGCGAAAGGCTTGAGCAATTCTTGGGTGTACGGTCGGCATGCACTGTCGAACGCCTTACTGCCGGTCGTGACGATTTTAGGCCTGCAACTGGGTACGTTATTAGGGGGTGCCGTCATCACAGAGGTCGTGTTTGATTGGCCGGGGCTTGGTCAGTTGCTGGTTGAGTCGATTCAGCGCCGCGATTATCCGGTGGTACAGGGATGTATTTTAATCATCAGTATCGCCTATATCACAGTGAACGGTCTGACTGAATTGGTCTATGCTTGGTTGGATCCGAGAATACGGGTGGCAAATTGATGTTACGTTATCTCAGTTACACTATCGTATTCGCTTGGCTGTTAATGGGGTTGGCTGGATTCTGGATTGGCGACCACGCCGACGAAGTGGTGTTGTCACAACTGCTGATGTCTCCAAACAGTCAAGTCTTATTGGGTTCGGACGAGCTCGGAAGGCCGGTATTGGAAAGAGTTGTTTTAGGCGCTCAAACTTCTCTATTCGTCGCCGTAGGCGTCGTCTTTTTTTCATCCATTATCGGTACGACCATTGGTGTTTATAGCGCTTACATGGGCGGTTGGACGGATCGAGTCATCACCAAAATCATCGACGTGTTTCTGGCCTTTCCCGGTCTTTTATTAGCGATCGCGTTAGCCGCCATATTGGGGCCGGGAATTGAAAATGTGGTGTTTGCTTTGGTGGTTGTCGGCTGGGTCGGTTATGCCAGATTGGCTCGAGCACAAACCCTGAGTTTGCGCAGCCGTGAGCATGTATTGGCGGCAAGAGCCTTGGCCGTGCCCACCTGGCTGATCCTGTTCAGACATCTCGTTCCTTTGTTGTTGGCGCCTTTAGGGGTTGAAGCAACTTTTGGGATCGCCGGGGCGGTTATATCGGAAGCCGGATTGTCGTTCCTGGGATTAGGGGTTCAGCCTCCCGACGCTTCATGGGGAAGCATGATCAAGGAAGGAACTCGCTACCTGCTGGTTGCGCCGCATTTGGTATTGGCTCCGGGAATTGCCCTGATGTTGGTGGTGCTGGCGGTGAATTTGATTGGTGACCAATGGCGCGACTATTTGGATGTCAAAGCTCGTCACAATCGTAATTGAATATTGAATCCCGTTTCTAAACTAGAAACGCTTTAGCAAACTGACGTTATCGTCTAATTTGATTTCGCCTTCACGTAATACTTTACAGCGTGCTCCGCCGTACCAGTTAGGCGTCAGGGCTTGTTTAAGTCCCGGTTGCAGTGCTTCCATTCTCGCGCATGGATCGGTTTCTTTGGTGATTTCAAGTAATACCGATCCGACTTGAACCTGTTGACCGATCATACTTTCATCAAAGTCCATATCGTCAATCAGTAAGTTAGCTCGTCGTTCGGTCCAGTCAATATCCGCACCAAGCTGTTTGCAGACTTCTTGCCAGCGTTTGTAAGAGAGCAGAGTTACTTGAGTTTCGCGTCTTCTCGCGCCTTGGTAATCGTTTTCCAGTCCGCTTTCTTTGCTGACGTGGATGTGTTCGTGAGTTGAAATGGGACCTTTTGAGGTTGAGTGAGTGGCGATGCCGATCAATTTTGCCATGGCTTTTTTCCTGTCATTCTCTTCTTTCGACATTTTAATATACGAATCCAGTATGACAATCATTTGAAGATTTCACATAATGCGAAGTTTTCTGTATCATAGCCGCAAATTTATCGAAAGGGCAGATATGAACATAACAGCGGGCAAAGCGATGTCACTAGGTTCCGTCATGGTGGATATCGAAGGGACGATTCTCCAGCCACATGAAGCCGAACGTTTATTGGATCCATTAGTGGCGGGGGTCATTTTATTCAGTCGTAATTTTGAATCGGTTGAGCAGTTGAAAGCCTTAACCGCATCCATTCATGCGTTGCGTCATCCTCGCCTGTTAATTGCCGTGGATCACGAAGGCGGCCGGGTACAACGCTTCCGTTCCGGCTTCACTAAAATCCCGCCAATGCGTGTATTAGGGCAGCTTCACGAACAAAACCCCCAACAGAGTTACGACGCCGCCGAAAAGATTGGTTGGTTACTAGCGACCGAATTGCTTTCCGTCGGGGTCGATTTTAGCTTTGCGCCCGTTCTGGATCTCGATTACGGCGGCAGTAAGGTTATCGGCGATCGGGCTTTTGCGATGAATCCGGTTACCGTCGGTCAATTAGGATTTCACCTAATGGCGGGAATGCGCAAAGCGGGAATGGCATCCGTTGCCAAACACTTCCCGGGACATGGTTTTATCGAAGCGGATACACATACCGAAACCGCCGTGGATGATAGACCGTTTGCAGAAATTCAACAGAAAGATATGCAACCGTTTTTGACATTGATCGAAAATGGCGTTGACGCAGTGATGCCGGCACATGTTATTTATTCTAAGGTGGATGCATTGCCGGCCGGATTTTCTTCTCACTGGCTGCAAACCGTACTGCGTAAGCAATGCCATTTTGAAGGTGCCATTATCAGTGACGATATGAGTATGCGCGCGGCTGTGGAGTTTGGAAGCGCGCCCGAACGTGTCCTTAAGGCACTACAGGCCGGTTGCGATTTAGTGTTGGTTTGTAATGATCCGATGGCCGCGGATGAAGTTTTAACCAAGGTCAATTGGCACGCCGGTCCTTTGTCTCATGCAAGGCTTATTCGTTTACATGCCCATGAGAGAGCGGATTATTTGAAACTGCCTTACCATCCTTTATGGCAAGCGGCGGTTGCGGTTATTGACGGATTAAATCAATCATATGAACAACAGGAGTTAATTTAATGGAATGGGCAATGCAAACCTGGAGTGACCTGGTTATTCTCTTTGGCGGTAATGTCTGGATTCTGATTGTTTCCGGGATTTTATTAGTCACCGCCGTCATTGACTTGGTTCAGCGCGCTTTACTAAAACTGCTTCATAACCAACTTGTAAAAAAAGAGAAGGTTTGGCTTGATAGTTTTGTGGATGCCGCCAGAGCACCTGCCTCATTCTTTATCTGGGTCAATGGTACCGTTCTGACCATGACGACGATCATTACGCACTTCAACGTCTATGTCGACATTGTGCCGTATATCCAATCGTTCAAGTCGACCGTATTAACATTGTCATTCGGTTGGTACGTGATCCGTTTAGTGCACCGTCTTGAAGCGCATTTAAAAGAATACGCACGAGAAGATGATCGACTTGACGAAGTAACGGTCGAGGCCATGGCAAAAATCATCAAACTCCTGGCGTTCACTTTAACGACGTTGTTTTTCCTAAACGCCTTCGGTGTGAGTATGGGCGGTCTTCTTGCCTTCGGTGGAATGGGGGGGATCGCCATCGGTTTTGCCGCCAAAGATCTGTTAGGGAACGTTTTCGGCGGACTCATGCTTTATTTGGATAAGCCGTTCACTGTCGGAGACTGGATTCGTTCTCCGGATAGAGAGCTGGAGGGTACGGTCGAGAAGATTGGCTGGCGTATGACGACGGTCCGCACATTCGATAAACGTCCTTTGTATATTCCTAACGGGGTTTTCTCGAATATCGCCATCGAAAACCCGTCTCGAATGACCAATCGACGTATTTATGAAACCGTCGGCGTACGTTATGTCGATGTGCATAAAATGCAGGCCATTACCGATGCGGTTAAACAGATGTTGATCGATCACGAAGAAATCGATAACACTAAAACCATGATTGTTAACTTCAACAAGTTCGGCCCTTCATCGTTGGATTTCTTCATTTACACGTTTACTAAAACGACTGAGTGGATACGTTTTCACGAAATAAAACAGGACGTTTTGCTGAAAGTCAGTGAAATTATCGCGCAGCAGGGAGCTGAAATTGCATTTCCTACTCGCACCTTGCATATTGAATCCAGTTTGGAAACCCAAGGAATTCAAGATCGTCATGAAGGGATTAGATTCGAAAACGAATCCGTTCAGAAAGTTTAACGTCGGTTATTGACGTTTTTTTGGGGAAAATTAAAACCAACGATTGTTTGCGAATTTAAGCAACTTCGTTGGTTTTTTTATGCGTTGAAATAGGTTGGGGGATAGTCGGTAAACAGGTATGTTGCCTTAGATTGGCTTAGATGATGATTACTTCCGGCTCCAGGTGAATACCGAACTTATGATCAACGGCATCCTGAACCATTTGCGCTAATTCGACGATATCTTGGCCTTTGGCGCCGCCTAAATTTTCCAATATAAGCGCATGTTTGCTTGAAACTCGCGCCTTTCCGTTGCGCTGACCTTTCCAGTTAGCCGTCTCAATAAGCCACGCCGCCGGAATCTTGTAGTTTCCATCCAGCATTTTGTGGTGCGGCATATCCGGAAAGTCTTGAACGATCTCTTCAAAATATTCGGGATCAATCACCGGATTCTTAAAGAAGCTGCCTGCATTTCCGAATATTTCCGGATCGGGAATGCGTTCTTGGCGGATCTTGATGACGGCGTCGTAAATCATTTTGGGGGTTAATTCGGATTTTGGAACATCCGACAGCGCTTCTCTGAGTGGTTCGAAAACCAAGTTTGGGTTACCTGCATGCAGTTTACGCAGACGGAAAGTGACACGGTGCACCAAGACCTTATCGGTTAGTTCCTGCTTGAAAATGCTGGTACGGTAACCAAAT
Source organism: Thiomicrorhabdus sp. (assembly GCF_041583835.1). Lineage (GTDB taxonomy): Bacteria > Pseudomonadota > Gammaproteobacteria > Thiomicrospirales > Thiomicrospiraceae > Thiomicrorhabdus. The sequence continues at coordinate 113,689 of NZ_JBFHFC010000001.1, forward strand.
TTACATTCCGCATTGCGAAATTCGGTACGCTGACCGGTATAGAGATTCAAGGTTTGTACTCGGGTGATGGCGTCGCGCGCTTCCGCTCCGTAGGCACCGATGTTCTGAACCGGTGCTGCTCCGACAGTGCCTGGAATCAGGGCCAGGTTTTCCAAACCCCATAAGTTATTCTCGACCGTATAAGTCACCAAGTCGTGCCAACTCATGCCGGCGCCGACCGAAAGCCAAACGTTGTCGTCGTCGGTTTTAACCACTTTCATTTTTTTAAAACCGCAATGTACCACGACACCTTCGATATCATGAGTGAACAACATATTGCTTCCGCCACCGATTATACGCCATGGTAATGAGGCAAGCGTCAGATCGGAACGCAGCGTAGCGATGTCACTTTGTCGGCTGATCTCGACGTAGTATTGGGCTTTCACATCGATCTTAAAAGTGTTGTGTTTTTTAAGTGAGTAGTTGGCCTGAATGTGCATTTGGGTCTTTGCTATAATCTGTTAAAAAATACAATTATAAAGGAAGATACATGAGTCAACTGAAACTTTCTACCGAAGGTTGGTCAAATCAAACCATCTTCATCATGGCGGCGATCGGTTCCGCCGTCGGTTTGGGTAATATCTGGAAATTTCCTTATATCACCGGAGAAAACGGCGGCGGGGCTTTCGTGTTGGTTTATCTGGCGTGTATTTTGTTGATCGGTATTCCGGTGTTATTGTCTGAAATCGCCTTAGGACGGGCGGGACGGGCCAATCCGGTCCAAGCAATGGCGACGTTGGCGCATGAAAATTCTGCTAGTCGTTTATGGTTTTTATTGGGGCTGAACGGCGTTTTGGCCAGCGCTTTGATCCTCTCTTTTTATACGGTGATCGCCGGATGGGCGGTCTCTTATTTTTTCGCCAGCCTGAAAGGTGCTTTTATCGGTATTTCGGCAGTGGATGTCGGCAGCCATTTCGAAAGCTTATTGGCGAATCCATATGAGTTATTGTTTTGGCATAGCCTAGTTTCTTTGGTCACTGTCTTAATCGTTTCAAAAGGGGTTAGAAGCGGTTTGGAAAAAGCCATCAGTTGGATGATGCCGGGCTTATTTTTGATTTTGTTGGTTCTTCTAGGTTATGCGTCGACCACGGGTTATTTCGGACGGAGCTTCGAGTTCCTGTTTTCTCCGGATTTTTCCAAGCTAAGTTGGGAGTCGGTATTGATTGCGATGGGGCACGCCTTTTTTACCTTAAGTATCGGTTTAGGGGTCATGATGGTATACGGTTCCTATCTGCCGCAAAAATACTCCATTGTGAAAGCCGGTATTTGGATTGCCTTTGCCGATACGTTGGTCGCGTTAATGGCGGGGCTGGTAATTTTTTCGATTGTATTTGCGAACGGTATGGAATCATCGGCCGGTCCGGGCCTTTTATTCCAGACGTTACCGATTGCATTCGGTCAGATGACCGGCGGCTGGTTTTTTGGAACTCTGTTTTTTGCATTTGTCGTCGTAGCCGCACTCAGTTCGGCGATTTCGTTGCTTGAACCCGTGGTGAGTTGGTTTGAACAAAACTGGGGAATAAAAAGGCTGCATGCCGCCTGGATTATTGGCTTGGTTATTTGGTTATTCGGTTTCGGATCTGTCTTGTCGTTTAACGACTGGTCTGGTTTTCACCTATTGGGGGAACGTACCTTTTTTGATAGTGTCGATTTTATTACGGCCAATATCATGTTGCCTTTAGGCGGTTTGCTGACTTCGATTTTCGTCGCCTGGGTTTTAAATTCTTCGCAGCGTCAAATGGAAATCGATTTAAATCAAGATCTTATGAAATGGTTTTTATGGGTTTTAAAGTGGGTTTCTCCGGTTGCCATCATGATCGTATTTGCGACCAATCTGGTAACCTCGGATAGTGTATGGCTAATGGTAGCAGGCGTATTGGCCGCGTACGGGGTTTATATATTTAACACCCAAAGAAAATCAACGTAATACCCATAATGCATAAATAAAAAAGGGCTATTAAAGCCCTTTTTTATTGAACGTTAAATCCTGACGGAACCGGATCAATACTGTGCGGTATATTGATTTTGCACCATACGATGCATTTCCAGGTATTTGGCGTTCATTTTGCGCTGTAGAGTATGTGAATAGCGCAAAATCGAACGCATAACGTGGAAGGTCACTAAAGGATGACTTTCAACTAACGTTTCAAAGCGTTCGCGATGCAACAGTAAAACTTCACTGTCTTTTTTGGCAATGATATGTAAAGAATGGCTCGCACCGTCAATGAAGCTCAGTTCGCCGCTCATGGAGCCTTCTTTTAAGACGTCGATATGAACCGACGCACCGGAGGAAAGCATTTTCACCACTTCAAGTTTTCCGGTTATGAGAATGTACAAGGTATCGTCCTGACTACCTTCTTCATATAGAATTTCCCCACTTTTCAATTGACGGGTTTCGACTGCAGGAGCCAATACTTCGCAATCCTCCATGGTTAAATCTTGACCTAAAACCGAGTTGGCAATTTTTTGAGCGTCTGACATGAGCGTAAATTCCTAAAATAAGATTTGAGGTAGGTTCAATTCTACGCGTAATAAAACGTAAATACTAGGGTCGGGGATAAGGGGGTATAGGAATAGAGTAAGTGATAGTTCGGAACGGTTTGTTAACGTGAATTTGCAGGAGTATCCAAACGCTCAACCGGGAAAAAAGCATCGAAAAACGCGCCTAAACCAACAACGAAAATCAATATAAAGATAAATACGATGATGATCGAGAGCGCTTGTTTGTTATCAACGAATTTCTCTTTCCAGCGCTCGGATTTTACCAATGGCCACACAAAGTACAGGAATACGGCTAATGCGATAAGCTGTAAGCCGATGATCAGATACTGGATAGACGAGGGGAGTTCGGATTCGCTGAACATTTAAATTTCACTTACTTGAGCAAGTTAATCAGGGTTTGATAATAAATGTCGGTCAAATTGTTCAGATCCGTAACGCTGACATTTTCATCGATCTTATGGATTGTGGCGTTTATCGGGCCAAGTTCAATGACTTGGGCGCCGGTCGTGGCAATGAAACGCCCGTCTGACGTACCGCCACCGGTCGACAATTCAGGTGTATAACCTAGTACTTTATTGGTTGCTTGTTTGACCGCCTGTATCAACTCTCCGTTCGCAGGCGTAATGAACGGCAATCCGGAGAGATTCCAGTCCAACGTGTAATCCAGTTTGTGGTGATCCAAAACGGCATGAACACCTTCTTTCAGTGTATCCGGGGTATGTTCGGTAGAAAAACGGAAGTTGAACAACACTTCCAAGTTGCCGGGAATGACATTTGTCGCACCGGTTCCGCCATTGATGTTGGAAATCTGAAATGAGGTCGGAGGGAAATACTCATTTCCATGATCCCATTGAAGGTGTACTAATTGTTCCAAAGCGGGTGCAAAGGTATGGATCGGGTTTTCCGCAAGCTCGGGATAGGCAATATGACCTTGAACGCCTTTAATGGTTAAATGTCCGCTTAAAGAGCCACGACGTCCGTTTTTAATCGAATCTCCTAACTTATTAGAGCTGGAAGGTTCACCGACAAGGCAATATTCAAATTTTTCGTTACGCGCTTCTAACGTCTCAATGACTTTGACTGTTCCGTCTACGGCAGGGCCTTCTTCGTCACTCGTGATTAAAAATCCGATTGAGCCTTTGTGCTGCGGATTTTCTTGGATGAATCGCTTGCAGGCCACCATAAAACAGGCGATGCTGCTTTTCATATCCGCGGCGCCGCGTCCGTAGAGCAAATCACCCTCGATGTGAGCGGAAAAGGGCGGGTAGGTCCAGGCTGTTTCCGGACCGGTCGGTACGACATCGGTATGCCCGGCAAAAACGATGAACGGCCCTTGATCTCCTTTTCTAGCCCAAAGATTAGACACTTCCCCAAAAGGCATCGATTCGATTTTAAAGCCTAACGGGCTTAAATAATCGGCAATCAAATTCTGGCAGCCTTTATCGTCCGGCGTTACCGAATCGATTTGGATGAGTTGTTGGGCTAGGGCAATGGTTTCGGACATGATTTACTCTGTTTTTGTTTTAAGCGGCTATTTTACGGTTTTCGTCAAAGATATGATAAGAAAATTAATTTATACACATACCACTTTCAAACCGTATTCATTTGTTTAGGAAATCAAAGTTTGATATTCGTCGGATTTGAAGCCGACCAAGATTCGGTCGTCGACTTGTAATACTGGACGCTTGATCAATGTAGGTATATCGCTTAACACGCTAAGATCGGATTGGTCCATTAAACCGGTTTTCTGGTCGTCGGTTAATTGCTTCCAACTGGTACTGCGTTTATTTACCAGAACTTCAATGGGTTGCAACTCTAGCCAAGCCTGAATGGTTTCTTGGGAAAGTCCGTTTTTTTTGAAGTCGTGAAAACGGTAGTCAATTTGATGTTCGTCTAAATATTTACGCGCCTTTTTCACTGTGTCGCAATTTGGAATACCGTATAAAATCATATTAATCCTAATTTTCATATTTTAAGTCGTCACTCGTACCACTAGAGCAACGTTTTGCGGATAATTCTAAAGCATTTTCAGAAACATTGCCGCCCACAAGTCATAAAAACGACCAAACATTGGAACACGATCAGGCCAATCGTTCGGGTGAATTATCGTCATTTTTATGTGACTAATTCGCCTCGCTGTATGATTAATTAGATTCGAGACGGTTATATTGGGTCAATTTTAGTAATTTTAAATGTGATTTGTTCTCTGTTCCACTCAAGAGCATGTATACTTCTGTTTGATTTTTTGTAACGTTTATTAAGAGAGTAGCATTATGACAATTAAACGAATCGGACATCGTTATAGCGATACTAAAACTGGCGCAACCTTGGATGTGTGGTTTCCGCGTTCAAATAAAGAAATTGCCCGTAACTGTTTGGCTTTACAAGTTGGTTTGATTAAAAGTGATTTTGTTACGGTTGAAATCGATTCGGTTAACGACGCACCGAAATCGGCCGAAGACGCTTACCTTCGTCTACATTTATTGTCGGAATGTGCTTACAAGCCGCACGAAATCAACTTGGACGGTGTATTCGGCCTATTGTCGAACGTTGCCTGGACGAGTGCCGGCCCGGTTTTGCCTGCTGAAGTTGAAAACTTACGCGAAGCGATTGCAGGTGAAGCGCATCACCTTAATGTGACTTCTATCGATAAGTTCCCACGCATGACGGATTACGTGATTCCGGAAGGTGTGCGTATCGGTAATGCCGACCGCATCAGATTGGGTGCACACTTGGCTCCAGGTACAACGGTTATGCATGAAGGCTTCGTAAACTTCAATGCGGGAACTTTGGGTAACTCGATGGTTGAAGGCCGTATTAGTGCCGGTGTTGTGGTTGGTGAGAATACCGATATCGGTGGTGGCGCATCAATTATGGGAACTTTGTCGGGTGGCGGAAAGCAAGTCATTTCAATGGGTCAACGAAACTTATTGGGAGCGAACGCCGGTCTGGGAATTTCTCTAGGCGACGATTGTATCGTTGAGTCGGGTCTGTATTTGACGGCGGGTACCAAGGTTAAAATGCCTGACGGTTCTATTGTTTCTGCACGTGAGTTGTCCGGACAATCTAAATTGTTATTCAGACGCCACAGTCAAACCGGTGCGGTTGAAGCAATCGTAACCGACGGTACTTTGTGGGGCGGTTTGAACACGACACTTCACAGCAACGATTAAAGAAAGCTTTACGCCGGCAAAACAGCCGGTTCGCTATACTGTTCAACAGTTCACTACCCAACCGTTCCGGCTGGGTAGTCATCTCTTTTCCAAATGTCTCCTTGACACGCCCACTACAACAATTACACTTCCTCACGACACAGATATTGCCCCGATCTTTAGGGTTGGATGTACGTTCGTGCCGCATTAAATAAATCGTGAATTCGTTACGATTGATGGTAAAGTTTTCCAGTTTGGCACCATCCAATGCCAACAGGTTTCAGGAATTCTAAATAAAAGGGATAGTATGGCAAAGGTTTTAGGCTTGGATCATATCAGTATCATCGTGAAAGATGCAGAGGCTTCACTGGCGTTTTATCAATCGTTATTGGGATTGTCTTGTCTGGATCGTCCAAATCTCGGCTTTCCAGGATATTGGCTGGATCTGTACGGCGGACAGAGCCTGCATATCATGCAATTGGATAACCCGAACCAAAACACAACAAGGCCCGCTCATGGCGGACGTGATTACCATTTTGCCTTAAGGGTCGATTCTATTGCCGATTACATAAAAAAACTCGAAACGTCGGGCGCCACTTACACAGAAAGCAAGTCGGGAAGAAAAGCTTTGTTTGTCAAAGACTTGGATAACAATGCTTTTGAACTTTTTGAATATAAACCGGCCTGAAATCTTGCGATTATGTGCAGCAAAAATCCTGTTTATTAAACCCAACAATGTAACCGTTGGGTTTTTCACGAACTACGAACAAGAAGCGTCTTCTTCAATCAAACTCAATAGGGCTTCGGTCAACTCGTCTTTTTGATGCTGTTCCGTAATGGCGCGGTTTTCAGTGTCGCTGATAATAAATACATCTTCCGCCTTTTCTCCGACCGTATTGATCTTGGCATCGTGAATGCGGATGTTACAGCTTTTAAGAGCGCACCCTATACGCGACAGCAACCCGGGAATATCCTTGGTATTGATGGTCAGTTCGGTAAGGTGTTTGTTGATCTTATTAAAGATAATTTCAGTTGGGGTTTCAAAGCAACGAATCCGGCGTGAATTCAATAAAGGACGCATCTCCGCAGGATCAATATCGGGTTGAGCTAACTGTTGCTTAATTTTATCGACGATCGCTCGATGCATTTCTTTATCGGAAATACTGTGCAGTTCATTATCCAGAATATATAAAATCACGAGCGTCATATTTTGCGCAGTGGAATAGATTCTGGCTTCCATGACGTTCAAGTGCAACTTGTCTAACGCATAAGTGATGTGCGCAAATAGGAAGTCACGGTCCGGCATATAAATTAATAGCTCGGTTGCTCCCCGCTGCGTTTGGTTTTGCAGGTGAATATGAGTCAACGACAAATCAGATCGATAAAGCCATTTAGTGATGCGTGCAATATCACTTGGCGTTTGGCGGCTAAAGAATTCGGTTTTGTTCAAACTATCCCAGAAAGGTTGATAATCGGAAGAGGTTAATTCGCGTTTAGCGAGGATTTCTTTCGCTTTTTCCTGAGCTTGAAGTGCTTTTTTGGCACGGTTTTTAGGTGTGCTGGATCTTTCGTCAAGCACGCTTGAGGTTTCATTGTATAGTTCCAGGAACAGTGCATTCTTCCAATCGTTCCAAACCTCATCGGAGGTTGCACAAACATCGGCCACGGTTAATAAGTAGAGATAATCAAGACGATTATGGTCTTCCACCAGTTCCGAAAAATACTGGATAACGGCAGGGTCGCTTAAATCTTTTTTCTGGGCAATGCCCGAGAAGTCCAAGTGGTGACGAACAAGCCAGCTCAGCATGTCACCGTCTTCTTTAGACAAGTTGTGTTGCTGTGAAAACAATTTGGCGTCTTCCGCCCCGAGCACTTCATGCGCACCGCCGCGACCTTTGGCGATATCGTGGAATAAACCGGCTAAAAAGAGGATTTCAGGCTTACAGATGGATTTAGCAATCTGATGTGCAGTCGGAAATTCATAGGCGTATTCATCGATGAAAAAGCGACGTAGATTACGAATCACCAGGATCGTATGGTCGTCTACCGTATAGGCGTGAAAGATATTAAATTGCATTAGACCGGTAATCTTGGCAAAAACCGGCAAGTAAGCACCGAGTATTCCGTAGCTATGCATTCTTCTGATTGCGGCGTTCACACCTTTAGGCTGCCTGAAAATTTCAATGAACAGGGCTTTATTGATTGGATCCTGGCGAAAATCCTCGTCGATCAGGTGCAGATTGTCTCTTATCGAACGAATGGTGTGCGAACGAATTCCTTCAATCTCCGGGTGATGCTGCAATATAAGGAATACTTCAAGCAGGGCGGTCGGAAAGGTTTTGAACACGGTTGGATATTGAATATCCAAATAGTTGTTAACCATTTTAAAACGTGAATTGACTTTCTTAACTTCCTGTTCACTGGTATTAAAGATTTCTTCACGAAAATGTTGCAACAGGATTTCGTTAACCTTAACCACGCTCTGTACATTACGGTAATAGCTGTTCATAAACTGCTCGACCGCCATTTTTTCCGGGTTATCTTGATAACCAAAGCTTTCGGCAATGTGTTGTTGGTGATCAAATAGCAGCCGGTCTTCACGTCGTTTTTTCATGCGGTGTAACGCAAAACGCACTCTGTTCAAATATTTATAGGCCGCTTCAAGTTCGCGGTACTCTTCAATCGTTAAAAATTGGTTCTGTACGAGCTGATTGATGGAGGACGCTTTGAAGTGACGTTTTGCCACCCAATAAATCGTTTGAATATCTCTAAGGCCACCGGGACTCTCTTTAACATTCGGTTCAAGCTGATAGGTGGTGTCATTGAATCGACGGTGACGAGCCTGTTGCTCGTCAAATTTTGCCTGGAAGAAAGCCTGACTCGGCCAGAAATCGTCCCGCTTCCATAAAGCGGTAATTTGCTCGAACAAACTGTAATCACCACTAATCCAACGTGATTCAAGCAGATTGGTAGCGGTAGCGACATCTTCCAGTCCTGCTGTCACGCATTCGTCGACCGTACGTAAGGCGTGACCGACGTCAAACCCCAGATCCCACAAGAAAGTGATGAATTTAGAAAACCGTTCGTCATGCTGCCCGGGTTCGGAAATTAAGATCAATACATCGATATCGGAGTAGGGATGCAGTTCGCCGCGCCCGTAACCACCTACGGCCAATAGACTGGCGTTGACCTCTTGGGGGATGAAGTGCTGCCAGATTTTTTTAAGGATTTGATCGATAAACGTCGCACGTTCCTTTACCAATTCGGCAACGGCCGAGCCCTGGTCGAATTGGTCGAATTGATATTCGAGAAAAAGCTTTAGGGTTTCCCGGCCGGCTTTAATCGCTTCAATCGGTTTGTCGCTGTTTTCTAATACCTTAATAAAACTCGGAACTGAAGGGCGTACTGCGTTCATTGGCTCGCTCATAATTGGATTGTTTGACCTTTGCAGGCGGGCTCTGGACTATCCCGCATTAACGATTAAAGTGAATTAAGGTAAAACCGGTTTTTCGCCTTTACGCATGGTGAATATTTCATAACCGTCCTCAGTGACGGCCAATGTATGCTCCCATTGCGCAGAAAGTTTTCTGTCTTTGGTGATTACGGTCCAATTATCGCCCAATAGCTTGACCGCCGAATGTCCCAGGTTAATCATCGGTTCGATCGTAAATACCATTCCTGGCTTAAGTACGATTTTTTTCAATTCGGGAGCGGCGTAATGCAACACTTGAGGTTCTTCGTGAAAATCTTCACCGATCCCGTGGCCGCAATATTCCCTTACGACCGAAAAGTCATTTTTTTCTGCATGCTGTTGAATGGCGAAGGCTACATCATACAAAGTGGCATTAGGCTTGACCTGTTCGATACCCAACCACATGCATTCAAGCGCAACCTGACAAAGGCGGTGAGCGAATGGCTTCACTTCGCCGACTTCGAACATTCGACTGGTATCACCGTGGTAGCCGTCTTTGATAACGGTGACGTCAATATTAACAATATCGCCTTTTTTTAACTTTTTATTATGATCGGGAATGCCATGACAGACGACATGGTTGATGGAGATACAGCTGGAAGCTGGGAATCCGTGGTAATCCAAGGTCGCAGGAATCGTCCCTTGTTGGTTTACCATATAGTTATGCATGATATCATTGAGTTCACCCGTAGAAACACCCGGCACAACATGCGGCTCAATCATCTCTAATACTTCGGCAGCCAAATGGCCGGCCACTCTTAATTTCTGAAGCTCGTCTGCGGTTTTGATTTTAATCGTCATGGTTTGATCACTTTCCTTGGAAATCGCTGAATTTCACGGGATTATTTTTAAATTAAAATTGTTAAAATTGCGGGAATATGATATAAATGCCGCGCCTTTCGGAATGAAAGGAATTTTAACAGAAAATCCGCACGTTTACCGAGACATAAAACGGGGTGCTGGAAAACCTTTATTGGTCTTTCGAGTTCGTTTTATGGGGAAACGGAGGCTTAACCCCAATTTGGAGAAAAAAATGGCTAAAGTTACAATGCGCCAAATGCTAGAAGCAGGTGTTCACTTCGGACACCAGACACGTTATTGGAACCCTAAAATGGGTGAGTACATCTTTGGTGCTCGCAACAAGATTCATATCGTTAACTTGGAAAAAACACTTCCGATGTTCAACGATGCATTGAACATGATCGGTGGCATCGCTGCAAACAAAGGTAGAGTATTGTTTGTTGGTACTAAGCGCGCTGCGCGTGACATCGTTGCTGAAGAAGCGCAACGTTGTGGTATGCCATACGTTAACCACCGTTGGTTAGGTGGTATGTTGACAAACTTCAAAACCATCAAGCTATCTATCAAGCGTTTAAAAGAACTTGAAACTCAAGAGCAAGACGGTACTTTCGAGAAGATCACTAAGAGAGAAGCGCTTGAGCGTTCACGTCAGAAAGAAAAACTAGAACTTTCTTTGGGCGGTATTAAAGATATGCGCGCTATGCCTGATGCGATTTTCGTAATCGATACCGGTAATGAATCTATTGCCATTCAGGAAGCTAGAAACCTAGGTATTCCAGTTATCGGTGTGGTTGATACAAACAACGATCCACGAGGAATCGATTACGTTATTCCAGGTAACGACGATGCTATCCGTGCAATCAAGCTTTACTTATCAGCAGCTGCAGACGCTGTAATTGAAGGTAAAAACTCAATTACGACTGCTGTTGAAGGCGACGATTTCGTAGAAGCGGCTGAAAAAGCGGCTGAATAATTTGAACAGGCCTGGTAAACCCAGGCCTTTTTAATGACAACGAATTCTATTTAGATAAGGGATTTATAAAATGGCAATTACAGCTGGTATGGTTAAAGAACTGCGTGAAATGACTGGCGCAGGTATGATGGATTGTAAAAAAGCGTTAGCTGAAACTGACGGTGATATGGATGCAGCGATCGAATTCCTACGTAAGAAAGGAATGGCTGGTGCAGACAAGAAAGCCGGGCGCGTTGCTGCTGAAGGTGTTATCGCAATTGCAATCTCTGACGACAAGAAAAAAGCGGTCATCACAGAAGTTAACTGTGAAACGGATTTCGTTGCTAAAGGTGACGAGTTTAAAGATTTCGCTAACGAAATCGCGCAAATTGCTTTGGCAAAAGGGACTACCGATATCGAAGCATTGATGGGTGAAACCATGGCTAACGGTAAAACAATCGATGAACGTCGTCGCGAACTAATCGCTAAAATCGGTGAAAACATGACTGTTCGTCGTGTTGAATTGGTTGAAACAAGCGGTCAGATCGGTCAGTACCAGCACGGTGAAAAGATCGGTGTTATCGTTGATATGACCGGTGGTAACGAAGAACTTGCTCGTGACGTTGCTATGCACGTTGCTGCATTGAAACCAACTGCGGTTTCTGCTGATGACGTTGATCAAGAATTGGTTGAAAAAGAGCGTAAGTTCCAAATCGAACAAGCACAAGAAAGCGGTAAGCCAATGGAAATCATCGAGAAGATGATTGAAGGGCGTATGCGTAAATTCTTGCAAGATATCACTTTGTTAGGTCAGCCTTTCGTTAAAGATTCTGACCAGACGGTTGAAAAACTACTTAAAGCAAATGATGCATCTGTAAGCGGCTTCATTCGTTTGGAAGTAGGTGAAGGTATTGAGATTGAAGAAACTAACTTTGCTGATGAAGTAGCTGCGGCTGCAAAAGCAGTAACTGGTTAATCAACCTTCTTTCTTAAGGCCATAGCGGGTTCTATTGGGTTAAATCCCAATAAGTCCGCTGTGGCTTTTTTGTATGTAAAATTTTTTGTAAACGGTAACTTGATTCCATTAAAGTATCGCTTACAAAACGTTTTACGCTATCAACTCAGTAAGGAATATAGATCATGGCATTAAAATACAAACGCATTCTTTTAAAATTTAGTGGTGAAGCACTGATGGGAAAAGGGGAGTTTGGTTTAGACGCAGACACTTTAAAGCAGGTAGTTGGAGAAGTGAAAGCATTGCGTGATCTAGGAGTTGAAGTCGGGATTGTCGTCGGTGGCGGTAACATCTTCCGCGGTGCTCAAATTCAAGGTGCCGGAATCCAGCGTACGACGGGCGACCATATGGGGATGATGGCGACCGTAATTAATGCGATCGCTCTACGTGACGTGATTGAAAGTGAAGGCATGTCCTCGATTGTTTATTCTGCGATGTCTATTGAAGGCGTGTCCAGCGGCTTTAATGCCAACGAAGTTAAGAAGCAATTGGCAGCCGGTCAAGTCGTGGTTTTTGCAGCAGGAACGGGAAGTCCTTTTTTTACTACAGATACGGCTGCTGCTCTACGCGGTGTTGAAATTGATGCCGATATCGTGCTTAAAGCAACTAAGGTTGATGGTATCTACACGGCCGATCCTGTCAAAGATCCTTCTGCAACACGTTATTTAACACTGACTTATGATGAAGTAATACAGAAAAACTTACAGGTCATGGATATGACGGCCTTTGTTTTGTGTCGTGACCATAATATGCCGATCCGGGTTTTTGATATGTTTAAAGATCATGCCGCCATAAGAATTGTTCAAGGTGAAGACGAAGGCACCTTGGTAAGCTCAGGAGAATAGAAAATGATAAATGAAATTCGTGAAGATGCTAAAAGCAGAATGCAGAAATCTTTTGAAAACTTAGAGGCTAATTTTGCTAAGATCCGTACCGGTCGAGCTCATCCTAGTATTCTAGATTCGATTACTGTCGAATATTACGGTTCTGAAGTTCCGATCAGTCAGGTAGCCAATATCAATGTTGAAGATGCACGTACCTTAACCGTGCAACCTTGGGAGCAGCCAATGGTTTCTGTCGTTGAAAAGGCAATTATGACTTCGGATCTGGGTATCAATCCTTCTACAACGGGGAATTTGATTCGCATTCCAATGCCACCTTTAACCGAAGAACGACGTCGCGACTTTATCAAAGTGGCGCGTAATGAAGCCGAGCAATCTCGTGTTGCGGTACGCAATATTCGTCGTGATGCCAACAGCGATATTAAATCTCTGTTAAAAGATAAAGAAATTACCGAAGACGAATCTCGCCAAGCGGAAGAACAAATTCAAAAAATCACGGATCAAATCGTTGCTAAAATTGACGCAGCTCTTGCGGATAAAGAAGCAAGCTTAATGGAAATTTAAGTCGATATTTATGCCGTTTTACGGCATAATCTATTGGTTTTTTCATAAAACGGCCTTTTAATAATAGACGCGCGCTATTATTGTTGGCCGTTTTTTATATCTCTTTCCTTGGGGTTTGTTTTGCTTAAAGAACAAAATCAACACGTTACGATTCCAAAGCATATTGCCATCATTATGGATGGTAATGGCCGTTGGGCAAAAAAACGCCTATTGCCGCGTTTTATTGGGCATCAAAAAGGTTTGAATGCCGTAAAACGGATTGTTTCTCACTGCTCGGAACTGGGGGTTGAAGCTCTAACTTTGTTTGCTTTCAGTACCGAAAACTGGCGTCGCCCGGAAGATGAAGTTAATAAATTGATGGGGCTTTTCCTTAAGGCACTACAGAAAGAAGTGAGCAAACTTGACGAAAACAACGTCAAGCTGCGGATCATTGGTGACCGTACAGGGTTTAACGAAGAGATACAGGCTCATATCGAACTAGCGGAAGAGCGGACCTCGGAAAACACCGGCTTGTCACTCAATATCGCCGCTAACTACGGCGGCCGCTGGGATATGATTGAAGCGGTAAAAAAGTGGCATGCCGCCAATCCGGACAAAGACATCGTAGAGTTAACGGAAGACGAACTCAGTGGTTATGTCTGTTTGGCAGATTTACCGGAACCTGATTTGTTGATCCGTACCGGCGGTGAACAACGTATCAGTAATTTCTTGATTTGGCAGATGGCTTACACTGAATTCTTCTTTACCGATACCTTATGGCCGGATTTCAATGAATCCAGTATTGATGAAGCAGTTTCCTCCTTCACACAGCGTGAACGTCGATTCGGAAAAACCGGCGATCAGGTGAAATAATGTTAAAACAACGTGTTATCACCGCTCTCATTTTAGCGATTGTTGCAGTGGCTGCCTTATTCAAGGCTTCCGAAACGTTATGGCAAATATTGATATTGGCTATTTCTATAATCGCTGCGTGGGAATGGTCCGGATTCGCTCGAGTTAAGTCATTCGGTCTAAAGGCGGCTTACTCACTGTCTACTTTGCTCCTGTCTTATTTGGCTTTGCAGATTATCGCCCCTGCATGGTTATATGCCTTAACCGTTCTAGAAACTTTTGTTATGTTTCTGGTTGTGATTCGTTACCAGAAAAACGAAGGTACGCATGGAATTCACTCTTCTAAATTAATCCTTTTGGCGGGCTGGCTAAGTATCGTTTTGTTTGCCGTCATTACCATTCGTTTCCGCGAACTGTTTTCGGCCGAATTATTGTTGCTGAGCATGTTTGTCGTTTGGTCTATGGACACCGGCGCCTACTTTAGCGGTCGCCGATTCGGTAAAACCAAACTGGCCGTGTTTGTTAGTCCCGGCAAGACCTGGGAGGGCGTCTGGGGCGGTATGGCACTGGCTTTTATAATCAGTTTGTTTGCACTTTATTGGCTTCAGCCCCAGTTAAACGTTTCATTCATTGTGTTTGCGGCGTTAATGGCGATCATAGCCTTATTATCGGTAATGGGGGATTTGTTCGAAAGTGTTTTGAAACGCCAAGCCGACATCAAAGATAGCGGGAATATTTTGCCCGGTCACGGCGGCATACTGGATAGAATCGATAGTTTATTGATTGCTTTGCCATGGTTTTACATACTCTGGTCTTTAGGGACAGCGGCGCAATGACGTTTCTTTGGTCGATCTTAGGATTCATAATCGTCATCGGTATTTTGGTGACTATTCACGAGTGGGGGCATTACCAGGTTGCCCGCTGGTTCAACATTAAAGTATTGAAATTCTCTATCGGTTTCGGGAAGACGATCTGGAGCAAGAAAACAAAGGAAACCGAATTCCAGATTGCAATGATTCCTTTGGGCGGATACGTCAAGTTTGTCGATGAATCCGAAGGGCCGGTTGCCCCTGAAGATTTAGATCGTTCTTTCAGTCGTCAAAGCGTATACAAACGTTTTGCGGTTGTAGCAGCTGGTCCTGTGGTTAATCTTATTTTTGCTTGGCTGGTATTTTCCGCAACGTATATGATCGGTATTACCGGTATGAAGCCGATTTTTGAACAGCCTATTCCATCTACAGCGCTTTATGCGGCCATGCCGGAAAATAGAAATCAAGCCTGGTTGGTGGTAGAAGTGGATCATCAACCGGTTTCATCCTGGTCGTCTGTCAACGAAACTTTATTAATGGCTTTGGTGGACGGAAAACAAACGATTTCCTTAAAACTTGAAGGACTTGTTTCCAAAGAAGTTCGCACACTCCCTAGCGTGTCATTACGTGACCTTGATCTCAACAACCAGAAACAGAACTGGCCTAAAACGCTTGGTTTCCAACCAATCAGCATTTCCATGCCGGCTATAGTCGGACAAATCGCTTCTGGCAGTCCAGCTGAAATGGCGGGTTTACAGAGCGGTGATACCATTTTGTCGATCGACGACACTCCGATCGATGATTGGAAAGCTCTCATTCAGACTGTGTCCAAAATACCGGATCAAACCGTTTCCGTCGGTCTGAAACGTAATGATCAACTCATATTTAAAACAGTAGAAGTAACGCATCATAAAAATTCGCAGGGTGAGATCGCCGGTTATTTAGGCGTCAGGCTTCAAGTCTCTTCGGATTATATGCAGCCTTATCTATCGACAGTAAGATACGGCATGATTGATTCGTTGAGTCTTGGACTTCAAAAAAGTCTTGATTTGATTGATATGAGTTTGGTGATGTTGAAGAAAATGCTGTTCGGTGAAATCGGTGTAGAGAATCTTTCAGGGCCGGTCAGCATCGCACAATTTTCTGGGCAGGCTCTGCAAAGTGGTATTATCTCATTTCTTGGCTTACTGGGGCTTTTGAGTTTAAGTTTGGGTATTTTGAATTTATTGCCCATTCCTGTATTAGACGGTGGTCATTTGATTTATTATATAGTCGAAATGATAAAGGGGTCGCCGGTAAAAGAATCGACCATGATGATAGGACAAAAAATTGGTCTATTATTGATTATTGGGTTAACGGTACTTGCGTTGACAAACGACATTTTAAGAATTACAGATGGTTAATATGAAAAACAAGCGTTCTAAATATGGTGTTATGAGTGGTCTTATACTTGGTTTAACGTTAAACGCAAGTGCAGGATACGCGTTCACTGTCGATAAGATCGAAGTAGAAGGTTCACAACGAATTGGTTTTGAAACCATTAACAGTTATCTTCCGGTCGTCATCGGCCAAGATGTCGATGAACGCTTGATTCAACAAAGTATACAGCAGCTATATAAAACCGGCTTTTTTAAAGATGTATCTTTATACCAGCGCGAGCCGGGTATTCTAGTCATTAAAGTCGTTGAGAGACCATCGGTTGCGGAAATTGAAATTGAAGGTAACTCATTGATTGAAACCGATGATTTCATGGAGTCTCTAGGTTCGTTGGGGATCAAAAAGGGTCGTATATTCAATCAGGTGCAGTTAGATCGTGTTGTTCTTGATTTGAAACGCCAGTATCAGAACCAAGGCTATTATGCGGCCGAAGTAAAGATCGTCACACAGGAACTGCCACGTAACCGAGTCAGCTTGAAAATTGAAGTCGAAGAAGGTGAGCCTGCAACAATCGGCGGCATTCATTTGGTCGGCAACAACACCTACGCTGACGATCGTCTAAAATCGTTGTTACTTTTATCAGAGAGCGCCGTTTTCGGCAGTGCCGATAAATATTCAAAGCAGAAGCTGCAAGCGGATATCGAGACCTTGAAGTCTTACTATATGGATAGAGGTTTCGCCGAATTTCAAATCCGCTCATCGCAAGTCAGTCTTTCAACCGATAAAACCAAAGTGTTCATTACGATTAACATGACAGAAGGTCCACAGTACACGGTCAGTAACGTCAGTTATACCGGGGATACTAAGTTAAGCGCCGAAGAATTGGCAAAATTGCAAAAAACAAAAGTAGGCGATTTATTCTCTCGTAGCGATGTTATCAGCAGTCTGAATGCTATTCGTGATCGTTTAAGTGAAGAAGGCTATGCCTACGCCGAGGTTAAACCTGAAACGGATTTGAACAAGGAAGCCAAAACCGTCGATATCAAGTTTGACGTCAACCCGAAAAATCGTGTTTATGTGCGTCGAATTAATATCGAAGGGAATACTCGTACCAGAGATTACGTTATTCGCCGTGAAATGCGTCAACTAGAAAGTGCACCATACTCGTTAGCACAAGTAAGAAGATCGACGACGCGTTTAAATCGCTTAGGTTATTTTACCAAGGTAAATATTGATACCAAACAGGTCTCGGCAGATCAGGTGGATTTGGTAATCAAAGTCGAAGAACAATCTACCGGGTCGTTTACTGCCGGTGTCGGTTTCTCTCAGGTAGACGGTGCCAGTTTTAATATAGGTGTTTCCGAACGTAACTTTATCGGAAGTGGTAATCAGCTAGACTTTAAAATAAGTACGTCCAGCGCTCGTAAAACAGCAGATATCGGAATGACCAATCCGTACTTCACACCTGATGGCGTCAGTTTTGGTGGTGGATTTTATTTAAGTGAAATTGATGCCCAACAACTGGGTGTTTCCGACTATACAACCAATAACTTCGGTGTTCGTTTTTCATTAGGCTATCCATTAAGTGAATACAGCCGAATCAATTACGGCTTGAAATTGAACGACCAGACGTTAGTTTGTGCCGATGGATTTAATATCTGTACCGACTATATTGCGGAACAGGGCGATAACAGTACGTCGGCCATTTTAAGCATGGGATGGACTTACGACACCAAAAACTCTTACTACTTCCCAAGTAAAGGACAATCCTTCAGTGTTTCAGGACAAGTAGTCGCTCCAATTTCATCCGACGTCTCTTTTTACAAATTATTTATGGATGAAAAGTGGTATTATCCTCTATCGGAAAACTTCACAATGAAGCTTAAGCTAGGCCTTGCATACGGCGATGGTTTAGGTAATTACAAAAGTTTGCCGTTTTATGAGAATTTTTATGCTGGGGGTATTGGCTCGGTTAGAGGATATGAACCTAACTCGCTAGGGGCGCACTATGATAGCGTGATTGATGGAAGCAGCCGACCTATTGGCGGAACTTCTCGTGTCGTTTCCACTTTTGCCCTAGTTATGCCTATGCCGTTCATTGACGACTCAAGTAATATGCGCATTAGTATGTTTTACGATGCCGGTAACGTCTTTGCGGACGTAAATGATATAGAAGTTGGTGAATTGCGAACCTCGGCAGGGATCGGTGTTTCATGGATTACTCCGGTAGGACCTCTGGCATTCAGTTTCGCACAACCGCTCAACTATACTAAGGATGATAAATTACAATCCTTCCAATTTAATTTGGGCATTCCGTTGTAAGCCGCCACTAAATTACAATAAGAAGAATTACACATGAAGCAGGATGGATACATGTTAAAACTTTCAAAGTTCTTTTTAATCACTTCATTGATGACGATGTCGCTATTTGCGCAGGCTGAAACGTCTGCAAAATTAGGCGTAGTTAATGTAGCGCTACTGCTTGAACAAGCACCTCAGGCGAAAGAGGCGAGTGCCAACCTGGAAAAGGAATTCGCACCACAGCAAGCTGAATTGAAATCCTTAGCCAGTAAACTTGAAAAGAAACAAAATGAGTATCAAAAAAATAAAGCCGTTATGAGCGAGAGCCAAAAAATGGCTAAAGAGCGTGAAGTGGGCATGATGACACGTGAAATTCAACGCCGTCGTAATGATATTCAGGAATTACTAAATTTGCGTCGCAATGAAGAATTAGCCAAGCTTCAAACTCTGGTTAACGATGCGATTAAAACCATCGGAGAACAGCAAGGATTTGATCTGATTCTTTACGAAGGTATCGCATACACAAACAATCGCTTAGATGTGACTCAGGACGTTCTAAAACATCTCCAGGACGTCAGTAAGAAACAACGCGCCGATTTTAACAAGTAGATCTGCGAGAAAGGTAAGAAATGCAGCTAAAGGCTATTGTTGATTACTTAAAAGAAGCCGGGATCGCTGTTGAGGTACGAGGTACTGACACGGTAGAAATAAACCAGGTTGCAAGTCTTGTAAACGCTACCAAGGGTAATATCTCTTTCTTATCCGACAAGAAGCGTTTGCATGAACTTAAGTCCACTCAGGCTTCGGTTGTTATTTCGCATGCCTCCCATGCCGAATACTGCCAACAAACCTGTTTAATCGTCGATAACCCATATTATGTTTACGCTAAAGTTGCGCAGTTTTTAAACCCGGAGCCTGAATTCAAGCCTGGAATACACGACTCGGCAATCGTTTCATCGACGGCCTCTTTAGGTAAAAACGTTAGCATACATGCTAATGTCGTGATTGAAGACGGCGTTAAAATCGGTGATGACACCGTCATTATGGCCGGAAGTTATTTAGGTAAAGATGTAACGATTGGAATGCATTGTCGCATAGCGCCTAATGTCGTTATTATGCATGCCTGTAAAATCGGCAACTACACAGCCATAGAATCCGGAGCGGTCATTGGTGGTGACGGTTTTGGGTGGGCTAACTACCGTGGACAGTGGGTTAAAATACCTCAGATCGGAAAAGTCGTAATCGGCGATCACGTTTCAATCGGAAATAATACGACGGTCGATCGCGGTGCGATTGAAGATACTGTTATTGCTGATAACAGCATCATCGATAACCTTGTCCAGATCGGGCACAATGTACAGTTGGGTGAGGGCACAGCTATTGCGGGGCAAGCTGGTTTCGCAGGGAGCACAATCATCGGAAAACATTGCACAATAGCTGGACAAGCTGGTTTCGCAGGACATATTAGTATTGCCGACGGGACCCATATAATGGCAAAGGCCGGTGTTACCCATAGCTTAAACGAACCGGGGGTTTATGCCGGCTTTCCGGCGATTGCGGCAGGTGAGTGGCAAAAAAATAGTGTAAGAGCCCGACAACTCGATAAAATAGCAAAAAAAATCAAATCATTGGAAGATGAGTTGAAATTGCTTAAAGAAAATTCACCGAATTAACGTCTGACAAATTTTGTATTGATAATTGATAACTTTGGAAATAATGAAAACATGATGGAAGTTAAAGAAATTTTTGAATATTTACCGCACCGTTACCCGTTCCTTTTGGTCGATCGAGTAACCGACTTCGTTTCCGGCGAATCATTAAAAGCGTATAAAAACGTGACGTTTAATGAACCGCAATTTACCGGCCACTTTCCAAACAACCCGATCATGCCAGGCGTAATGATCATTGAAGCGATGGCACAATGTACCGGTATTTTAGCGTTTAGAAGCCAAGGCGTTAAACCGGATGGCACCTCAATGTATTATCTGGCCGCTGTCGACAATTGCCGTTTTAGACAACCGGCCGTTCCAGGGGATCGTTTAGACTTTGAAGTTAAAACCCTTGGAAATAAACGTGGTATTTGGAAATTCGAATGTATCACTAAAGTAGACGGTAAGGTTATCGCTTCCGCAGATCTATTGTGTGCTGAAAGAAAGGTTTAAACATTGATCCATTCGACTGCAATTATTGGCCCTGATGCAAATATTGCCGATAACGTTAAAATTGGTCCTTATTGCGTAATTGAAGGCGACGTTACCATCGGCGAAGGAACCGTTCTGGAATCGCATGTTGTCATCCAAGGACCGACTGTAATAGGAAAAAACAATCATTTTTTCCCATTCGGCAATATCGGTGCAGCGCCTCAGGATAAGAAGTATGCCGGAGAAGCCACCACCCTTGTCATCGGTGACGGAAATACATTTCGTGAAAATGTTACGATCAACCGTGGGACGATACAGGATCGCGGTGAAACCCTTATCGGAGATGATAACTGGGTGATGGCCGGCGTCCATATCGCTCATGACTGTGTGGTCGGAAATCATTGTATTTTTGCGAATGCGACCGCTTTAGCCGGACATGTCACCGTTAATGACTGGGCAATTTTAGGTGGTTATACTTTGATACATCAATTTTGCCAGATTGGAGCGCATAGTTTTTGCGGCATGGGAAGTGTCGTTAACCAAGATGTGCCTAACTTCGTCATTGTCTCCGGTAACCTTGCTAAGCCAAGAGGCATTAACCAAGAAGGCTTAAAACGCAGAGGCTTTAGTTCGGAGCAGACAAATCTGATCAAAAAGGCGTATCGTTCTTTATATCGCACCGGCAATAAATTATCGATCGCGATAGAAGAGTTGAAATCATACAACGACGATTCCGGCACATTGGATTCCTTAATTCATTTCCTACAAACCTCTAATCGTGGCATTGTCAGATAATTCAACAATCCTTCCGGATATAGACTCCACCGATCAACCACTCGTTATCGCAATGGTAGCGGGTGAGGCATCCGGTGACACGCTCGGGGCAGACCTGATTGCCAGTTTTAAAAAACGATACCCCAATGCACGTTTTGTAGGCATTGGCGGCCCTAAAATGATCGCCCAAGGTTTCGACAGTTGGTTCCCGATTGAAAAGCTTTCGGTAATGGGTTTTTTTGAAGTTCTCAAACACCTATTTTCTTTGCTCAAAATCCGTAAGGAACTGATTACAAAATTACTTGATCTCAAACCAGATGTATTTATTGGAATTGATGCGCCCGATTTCAACTTTAAAGTCGAATCGACACTAAAACAGAAGGGTATAACAGCCGTTCATTATGTAGGACCTTCCGTCTGGGCGTGGCGAGAAAAGCGTTTAGAAAAGATTAAACGAAGTGTCGACGGTGTTTTGGTTCTTTTTCCTTTCGAGCCGGAATATTACCACCGCTACGAAATTCCTGTCCAATTTGTCGGGCATCCACTGGCACACCGTTATCCTTTAACTCCGGATCAACCTTCAGCCAGAGCGGAACTGGGCTTAGAGTTAAATGCTCAAGTTACAGCCATCCTGCCGGGTTCCCGCATGGCGGAAATTGAGCGCATGGCGGATGTGTACATTCAAGCGGCTTTAAAACTCTCTGAAATATATCCTGAAATGCAGTTTATCGTTCCGTGCATTCACGACCGAGCAAAGCAACGTATTCGGCAATCTATCGATCAATATGCACCTCATTTGAAAATAAAGCTTATCGATCAAAATGCCAATAAAGTCCTTGAAGCTTGTGATCAAGTCATCGTTACTTCCGGAACGGCAACCCTTGAAAGCGCTCTCATGAAACGCCCTATGGTTTTAGCGATTAAGCTGCATCCGATTTCGTACTGGATCATGAAAAGACTGGCTACTACACAATGGATCGGCCTTCCAAACGTGCTTGCCGGTAAAACGATAGTGAAAGAATTGATTCAGGATGAAGCGACCCCCGAAAAAATTGCATTACATCTCGGCCGTCTGGTAGTTGACCAACCTTTGAGAAATAAACAGATCGAAGCATTTGAGTTACAGCACCGTCAACTTAAACAAAACGCTTCGGAAATAGCTCTCGAAGCCATTGTAAATTGGGCTAAATTACCTTGAGCATGCAACAACAATCCCTTTTTGACGAAGGCGATATAACCCGTTCTTTATCGTCAGGTTATAGAGTAGGGGTTGATGAAGTTGGCCGTGGGCCACTGATCGGTGAAGTTGTTGCTGCCGCCGTCATCCTTCCTCCGGATTGTCGCCTGGCTTTAATGGATTCAAAAAAATTATCCGAATCGAAACGCGATCAACTAGCCGTGGAAATCAAACAACAGGCTTTGGCTTATGCCATTTGCAGCGCTTCGCCGGAAGAGATTGACGAATTAAACATTTTGCACGCTACGATGCTGGCCATGCGTAGAGCCGTAAATGAAGTTGCCGATCAAGTTAATGATATCGGAATCGTTCTGGTAGACGGAAATCGCTGCCCCGGTGTGCCATATCCGTGTGAAGCGATTGTTAAGGGAGATGCAAAAGTCGCGGAAATTAGTGCGGCTTCGATTTTAGCCAAAGTGTATCGAGATCAACAGATGATGGAGTTGGACAAACTGTTTCCTGAATATGGTTTCGCACAACACAAAGGTTACCCTACGGCCAGTCATCTGGCCGCCATTGAAAAATTCGGTTTGATCGGCGGATACCGAAAATCGTTCAAACCAATTAAAAATTACTGTGAAAGCGATTAAAATCACCTTATTTAAATTACGAAAACACCAATATAAATTACTTACCGTCTTTTCGGCATAAATTCCTATTTACTAATTTAAAAAACCCCTTTATTCTAGGCGTATATTAAATTTTAGCTTTGCGTAAAACAATGACCATTTAAGGGTACAAAGATGAGCACGACATTAGAACAGGTTGAAAAAACGGCCCAATTAAGTAAAAACAATCAATTGAGCCTGATGATTTTTCAGGTGCAATTTCCACGCAGTGAAGTTCCGCCGCCATATTATGGTCTAAATGTATTCAAAGTTCGTGAAGTGCTGGAAGCTCGTGCTTATGAGATTTCTCCAATTCCGGATGCAAATCCTTTAGTAGAGGGGATGATAGAACTACGAGGGGTGTATTTACCGGTCATCGACCTACCGAAATGGATGGGGTTTGATATGACGGATGAGGAACGCGAAAAATCGATTATTATCGTCGCGGACTTCAGTCATATCTTTGTCGGCCTGCGCGTCTCGCATATTCATGGTGTAGAAGAGAAGAATTGGACGGATATCCATCCTGCTGGAAATTACAAAGTTGATGTTAATACCAATCAGATCATTAACCATACCTATTTAGACAACAGTGAAACCCTCTGTTTTATTTTAGATATCGAGAAATTGCTTATCGAAGCCATGCCGACAATGGCCGAGAAGATTTTCGCTTCTGCAAAAGACATCAAAAATTCTGAGAAACAGGTTCAATTCAGCCCACAAGTGTATGAAAAAACTGTCCTTTTTGCGGAAGATAGTCAGGCGATTCAAAAATACATGGGAATGGTTTTCGACAACCTTAAGCTCAAGCATAAAAGTTTTGATAATGGCCGATTGTTGCTCGACTATATAGGCAGTTTGGAATCACTGGATAACATATCCATGGTGTTTACCGATTTAGAAATGCCGGTAGCATCCGGACACACGGTCATTAAAGAGTTAAAACTGAACCCTAAAACGCGTCATCTCCCCATCATTGTTCATACCTCAATGACCAGTGACAATAACCAGCGTGAAGTTTTGGAAATGGGTGCGGACTACTTTATTGGAAAGGTAGATACCGATCTGATTGTTGAAACAATCACTATGGTTGATAAAAAGCTGTTTCAAGCTTAACGACTCAAACAAAAGCCTGCTTGTCAGGCTTTTTTATAGGCAATAAAAAAGGCGCATGATCAGTGCGCCTTTTCTTACCCGATTAAAGCCGTGCTTAACGCTGACGTGCTTTGAATTTAGGGTTAGTTTTGTTGATTACGTACACTTTTCCGCGACGTTTTACAACTTGGCAATCTTTATGACGCGTTTTTGCTGATTTTAATGATGATAAAATTTTCATTTTTACAATTCCATAATTATGGTCGAATATTCAAAGTCAAAAAATGACTTTAGCTCAAATTTGAAGTTGCGGATTCTAACGCTTCTTCGTCAATTTGTCTAGTATATTCAGCCAAAACCCCTAAATTTTAGCCCTTTTTTTACGCAAATAAGAAAAACGGCATTGCTATTCATTCATTACGGCAGAATTTTAGCTTATTTAAGAACTAAGACGGCAGGAATAATCTTTCTTTTTCCTTTGTTCACCAATTATTGAGTGGATAGAACTCAAACATTCAAGTATCGATTCAGTATAATCTTCTTTTTATCATATTAATTTTAGGCCGCGCCGTCGTAATGGTTGAAAAAACAAAATCAAAACAAACCATGAGCATTGAGCAAGTAATGGGAGAAAACGGAAGCCTTTCCGAATTGGTCGAAGGTTACACTCCTCGACAATCCCAGCTTGATATGGCGCATGAAGTGGCTGATTTAATCGAAAACGAATCTACGTTATTGGCCGAAGCAGGAACGGGAACAGGTAAAACATTTGCTTACTTGGTTCCGGCACTGCTTTCGGGCAAGAAAATCATCATCTCCACCGCAACCAAAACCCTGCAAGAACAGTTAATCCAAAAAGACCTTCCAACGCTCCTTAAAGCCTGTCAGGTTAAAGGTAAAGCACGGCTTCTAAAAGGGCGCGATAATTATCTGTGCCCGCAACGTCTGGAAATCACAGAAACGACCGAACAACACAGCAAAGAAGATTGGAAAAAACTCTCCTTAATTCGTGACTGGTCCGAAAAAACCAAAATGGGAGACCGTGCCGAGCTGGACAGTATTTCTGAAAATGATTCCATCTGGCGAAAAGTCACGGCAAGACTGGAATTTTGTCAGGCGGCTGAATGCCTGTCCGAATCCGGCTGTTTTTATCCAAAAGTCAAAGAATTAGCCACAGAAGCTCAAATTCTTGTCGTTAACCATCACCTTTTCTGTGCCGACCTGGCTTTACGCGAACAAGGTTTTGGCGAATTATTACCGGACTCGGATGTTTATATCTTCGATGAAGCGCATCAGTTGCCTGATATAGCGGCTCAGTTCCTTGGCTTTTCGATTACGCGCGGTCAGCTTGAAGAGCTTGTACGCGATATTCGACACGCCCAAAAGTTGGAGTCTCCGGACAGTCAGGAAATTTCGGATTTAGCGGTTAAGTTTGAAGACCAGATTAAACTCTTTAACGAATCACTCGGTAAATGGGAAAAACGCTGGACATGGAAACAGCTTGAGCAAGAGGCTGGTTTTCAGGCCATGCTTAAGGCGTTGAAAAACCAACTTGGTTTCTTAGCCGATAGCTTGAAAGTGGTTGCCGAACGAGGGAAGCAGCTGACGGCTGTTTATAAGCGCACTAAAGATTTTGAAACCCAGCTGGCAGAATGGAGCAATCCGAATGCAGAAAACAAAATACGCTGGATTGAATCGTCGCAGGCACGCTTTAAACTCAACCTAACCCCTCTGAGTGTCGCAGCAGCTTTCAGTCGACAACGGGAGCAGATCGGCGGTGCGTGGCTATTTACTTCCGCCACGTTAAGCGTTCGTAATCAATTTGACTATTTTGCCAATCGTCTAGGGCTTATGGATGCAAAAACCGTTCAATGGCCAAGCCCGTTCGACTATAAAACTCAAGGTGTGATTTATCATCCGATCGGCTTACCCGATCCGAGAGATCCAAATTATATAAAAATCTGTCTTCGCGCCGCGTGGCCTTTATTAAAAGTCAGCGAAGGGCGGGCCTTTATGTTATTTACCAGCCATCGTGCCATGCAAGAAGCCTACAGTATCCTCAAGCAACACTGGCAGGGTAAATTATTGGTTCAAGGCGAACTCCCCAAACTGACGTTGCTTAACCAATTCAAATCGCTGGACAACGTGATACTCTTAGGTACCAGTAGTTTCTGGGAGGGCGTCGACGTTAAAGGCGAAGCGTTGAAACTGGTTATCATCGACCGTATTCCGTTCGCTCCGCCGGACGATCCCATCGTTCAAGCAAGAGAGGCTTATTTGAAAGAAAAAGGACTGAATGGTTTTGTACACTTTCAATTGCCCGAAGCCGTTATTGCCATGAAACAAGGAGCGGGGCGGTTAATTCGTGACGTTCAGGACACTGGGGTACTGATGCTGTGTGATCCACGTTTAAGCAGTAAGGGCTACGGAGCGGTTATTCGAGATAGCTTACCGGATTTTCCCTGGGTCTACGAACCACAGGTCGCCATCGACAAGCTAGCCGCTCAATGATTAACCGGAAACTATAAACACCAATAACAATTTTGGCATTTACCTTAGAACTATTGAATTAATACTTTCGCTTAACGCGCTTTTAGGAAACCACGCTTTATGAATACGATTTTAGCCATAGAAACTTCAACCGCAGCTTGTTCGGTCGCCTTACTTCATAATGGAGAAATCACAGAGGTTTTTGAAATGCTTCCCCAAAAACATGCGCAACGCGTACTCGAAATGGTCGACGAAGTGCTGCAACAAACCGGGCTTTCTCACGAAAACATCAATTATTTGGCTTTCGGAGAAGGTCCGGGGGCATTTACCGGGGTTCGTATTGCCGCAGGCGTTGTTCAAGGTTTGGCACTGGGTTGGAACAAGCCGGTTATCGGTATTTCATCTTTGGAAGCCATGTGTTATTCCGATGTCATCTCAAAATCGCATGAAGACCCGTCAAAACCGGTTTACTGGATTGCGCTTATGGATGCTAGAATGCAGGAAATCTATCTGCAAACCGGCGTATACAAAACCGACACCGCAAATTGGGAAGCCGGTGCGCCATGTATGCTATCGGAAACGGCGACAATCGAAAGAATAAAAGCCTTGCCGGAATTAAATCAATGTCATGCATACGGCGATATACTAGACGCTTATCCTAATGTAACCGGACTATTTAAAGAGTGGAACGAAAGTCTTCCGCGTGCGGGATCGATTGCTCATTTAGCGAATTTAAAACCGGAGATGGCTAAACCCATTACAGAAGAAGTACCTTTACCGGTCTATCTTAGAAATGATGTGGCAGAAACCATTGAACAACGCCGTGCTAAAGCGAATGATTAACCGCATTTGCTTATTTAATAAGCAGGTGAAGAGAAGTTTAAGAGTTTATTGGATTTTTTTGATTTGACCATTGCTTACACACAATTTTATCCACAGTTATTGTGAATAAACTCACCCTAATACCATAGGAACAGGAGTGCAAAATGCATAATTATCAAACCATTCTCGTTGCGGTCGATTTTTCAAAACACAGCGATTTCGCTTTAGCACGGGCGATGCAGTTGGCGGAAATTTACAACGCATCCATCCATGTCATTCACGTCGTAGAAATTCCGACCTATCCGGTTTTGGAGGATGTGGCAGTCACCGGACTTCCCGGTGTGTGGGACGTAGAATTAACCGAAAAAATCATGGATAATGCAAACCACAAATTGAAGCATTTAATGGAGCAGTCCGGACTTTCGCTGAAACACGCCAAGGTCATTAACGGAATTGCCAGTGATACGATTGTCTCAACGGCTGAAGAATTAGACGCAGATTTAATCGTCATGGGTAAATACGGTTTATCCGGCTGGAAACGGCTGCTAGGCTCGACAACCGATAGTGTACTCCATAGAGCGCATTGCGATGTATTGTCGGTCAAGTTGGACGAGTAAGCGTATTTCCCAATCTACAAGGAGCAACCATGCTGGGTTACCTATATAAAAAATCAAGCCAATTTCATTTGGCGGTGCTTACCGTATTTTGTTTACTGTCCGCCAACAATGTCTATGCCGGACATTTTTCGGTGGGTGAAACCGTGTTTGTCGCTTTCCCCCAACCCAATATCAAAGACGATGCATTCATTGTCGGCAAGGTAACCAAAGAGCTTAAAAACGGCGACTATCAACTTGCGGTTTTGGATTATGTAGAAGGGCACGACTATGGTTCTTCTTGTGTTCCGATCAGCAAAGAAACAGACCAAGGATTAGGCTCCGGCTGGGAAGTCTGGAAAGATACGACCAAATTGGATACCAAGCAATTGGAGTATGCCGTCTCTCAAAAAAACATAATGAAACTGGATGTTGGTAAACACTATTTTATCGAACGTAACAACCTGTATATCGTGTTCGGTCGTTGGAAATCAGACGCTCCGATGTTGACGATTGAAAGACTGAAACGGGCAGAACGCGAAGCAAAAACTGCCGGTCTTGAGGATATGGTCCCGGCTTTTGAACTCAGCATGCTTCAAAGACAAAGTTTTTATGGTGAATACGGCAGACCGTTAATGCCCTTTGAAACCATTGCTCCATTGAATCAAGCGCTCGAAGCAATTTTGAAATTATTTAAAGAAGACAACCAACTTGCAAAATTATGGCGTGCAAAACAAAGGGATTGGAAAGCAATTGAAAAGTCGACCCGTTATTACTTTTTGATCGAAGCGATTGATAAAATCGTCAGTGATTCAAAAGATCAACTTTACGAAGACGGAGTCGAAGAGGCTGATCCGGATACCTTAAAAGCCATGAAGCAAAACTTATCTCAATTACAACGGGATAAATAAGAAATAGCGTATTACTGTTAGAATTAAAAGAATCCTGCTTTTTTAACCGGCGCGCGTTAAAAAGGACGGAAAAAAAAAGGGGCTGTTATTAACAGCCCCGTTAAGCTTCATCAGAATGATTCAAGCCTATTGTTTTTCATAATGATAATATTCTTGATTCAGATAATCTGCGATTTCTTCTACTTCTTCATCCCAAAATCCGGTATTTAAATTAGCGTTACAAAAAGTAACTGCTTTGACCAATTTGGGATAGCTGGTTGTTTTGGATGGATTAAACGGTTTAGCTTCATGGCATTTCATGCACTGAGCTTTATCAAGTAATATTTTACCGGGATGCGGCTCGGCTGATGCAGATCCGGAAAAAAAGACAAGACTGCTGGTGAGCGTCAATGCAAGATGTGTGTTTTGGTTTTTCATTTTAAGCCCCCTTTAATGAAAACGATTCACAATATTCATTCTACTCAGATTAAACAGTTTTACTTACAAAATAAATTTATATCAGCATAATTTTAAATACGGATTGGCTTAAAGCAACCAAATCAAGGAAATAGACTCAATGAGTGAATTAACGTTTATCAAAGGCAAGGACGCCTGCTTGGAAAATTCTATCGAAAATATGCAGAACATTTTGCGTAATGCAGGTTTTGATATCGTTGAAGCTTCTTGGTTAAACCCCGTATCAAATGTCTATTCGGTGCATATCTACGATGAAAATTGTCCGGGCCTGTTCACAAACGGAAAAGGGACAAGCAGAAAGGCGACCTTAGCCAGTGCTCTCGGCGAGTTTATCGAACGTTTATCTACTAATTATTTCTTTTCGGATTATTGGCTGGAAAACAACGCTCTGGAAAATGCCGGAAGTTGGTTGTACTACCCGGATGAAAAACGTTTTCCCCTAGAAAATTATCAAAACTGTCTAAGCTCGAAGCTTTGGAAGTTTTACGATCCCGACCAGGATTATCAGGCCGAAGACTTGCTCAGTTTCAACCACACCGACGACGAAATCAGAGCGATTCCGTTAACGCAAGTCAGTTCCGGTGAAAGCATATACTTCCCGATGAACCTGCTAAGTAACATCTATGCCAGTAACGGTCTGTCGGCAGGGAACACCCATTTGGAAGCGCAGGTCCAGGGCTTATCCGAAGTATTCGAGCGTTGGGTTAAGAATAAAATCATGCGCGAAAACCTATGTTTGCCCGAAATCCCGGAGTCGGTCATTGCACGCTTTCATACCGTTATACAGGCCAGGGAAGCATTGCAGCGCGAAGGTATCGAAGTATCCATGCGCGACGCATCTTTAGGCGGACATTTTCCCGTCATTAACGTAACTTTGTTCGAACAAAAAACCGGTCGCTGTTTTGCTTCTTTCGGCGCGCATCCTATTTTTGAAGTCGCCTTGGAAAGAACCTTGACCGAATCGCTACAAGGTCGTCAACTCGGAAATTTAGACGGGTTTCAGACGCCGGTATTCGACGAAGATGCCGTTGCCGAAGATGAGAATATCGAAAACCACTTTATAGACTCTAGCGGTTTGATTCACGCCCGCTTCATTTCCGATTCGGCTGATTATGAATTCCATGATTGGGATTTTTCAGGAACGACACAACAGCAGTGGCAAAGCCTGGTTGATTTAGTCCAGCGCCAAGGAACCGATGTCTATGTCGCACAGTATGAACATTACGACTTTCCGTCTTGCCGCATAATTGTACCGGGCATGTCCGAAATCTATCCTTGCGACGAGCTGGTTCAAAGCAATCAGAATGTCGGTCGCAATTTACGTGATTTGCTGTTATCCCTGGACGCGACGACGGATTTCGACGAGCATTTAGATGAGCTTGATGCTTTAGGATTAAGCGAACACCAAGGAATCGCTTCATTAATCGGCTTGATGCCCGATCCGGGTAGTTTCTGGTCACAGCTCAAAGTTGCCGATTTACGTTTCTGGTTGGCATTGGCGGCAGGTAATCACGGTGCGGCATTGGAATCGGTACAAGAATCCTTGTACTTTGTCGATCCCGTAAGCCATTGGGGTGTGCGCTATAAAGCTTTCGAATTCGCGTTAGAAATGCACGCTTCCGACTCAATCAATCAGTCAACTATGACGAGTCTATTCGGAAGTGATTTGACTGACAAAGTGATGAAAAACATTACAGGTGATGAGATTTTCTTTGGAGAACCCATTGGTTTAGATATTTTCCTGCAATCCGAAAGACATCAGTCCATGCTGAAAATCTATGATCGTATCCGACAGGTCAAACAAGAACGTTTCGTTTAATAAAATAATCCATTCTAAATGGATGGGGAAAGGATAGCGGCTAATCGAACAATGGCCATTTATCTCAAAAATAAAAAAGCCACAAGTCAATTTGTGGCTTTTTATTAATGCCTATGAATCTAGGCATTTCTAACGCTTAAAGCGCTTACTTAAAAGTCATACATTAACGTAATGATCGTTTGAGTGTCTTCTTTTTTAACGCCAGGGGCAGGATCGCTATTACTACGGTATTGATAAGCAGCCTTCAAGCTTAGTCTTTCAGCCATTTTCACTTTGATACCGGTATTGGTTTCTATCTTGGTCTGTTCGCCACCACCATACACAATCGCGTCCTGTGTGAATTTAACGTGCTGATTAAAGGTGTAAGCGTATTCGCCTTTCAAGCGCCCGATCGTTTGCTCCACATCGTCTGCTACGATGTAATCGGTTAACTGGTAACCGAGACCGGCTTCCGCTTTAAGTAATGTTTTTTCATCTTTGATAAATGTTTTACCTAAACCGACGGTAAATAACGAATCAAGATCCAAGTCGGCAAATTTATCTTTTTCAAAACGCCCCTGAACAAAACTGTAATAGTCTCTATTTTGGCTATAGAAACGGTTGTACTGAAGATCGGCGACAAAACGTTCCTGAGTTTGATCACCGTTTTCGGATTTATTATTAATCTCGAAATTCGATTTAAACTCGTATTTGGCTTGAATGTAGTTCACCTTAAGTGCACCGTAAACAGCCGAACTTTCAGTGTTACCGGTTGTATTTGTATAGCCGAGTTCTCCAGCACCTTGCAAACCGTACTTATCTTCCGCCAAAGCACCGGTACTTAAAATACCGGCCAAGACGACGCCGCTCATCATTAAAGGGATGTTTTTCATGGTAGATCGTTTCCTAAATTAGTAAATAGCTCGCTGTTATCGATTGATTTTACTCATGAATTTCATCATACCGACAACTTTATGGAATTCAAAGGCCGGACATTATAGCAAAACCGACCTTGAAATATTACCCATAACCTATAGGGTTAAAGGGATTTGAGGTGTGATAAAAGCATCTAATTAAAAAAAAACGGTCTTATACAGCACATAAAAATGAAGTTTGTTAAAATAGGCCAATTATTCATATCACTTTATGGAATTTAGGAATGAAATTAGATTTTTTAGATTTTGAGCAGCCTATTGCTGAATTAGAAGCCAAAATTGACGAGCTTCGCCACCTTGATGGCGCTGACATGAATCTTCTCCAGGAGATCGCTGCATTGGAAACCAAAAGTAAAAATCTAACTGAGTCTATTTTCAAAAATCTGAGTGACGTTCAAGTCGCGCAATTGGCAAGACACTCGCAAAGACCTTACGCGCTTGATTACATCAAAGAAATATTTACAGATTTTAAAGAACTGCACGGAGATCGTGCGTTCGCCGATGATTTAGCTATCGTTGCCGGTTTAGCACGATTGGACGGCCAACCGGTAATGGTTATCGGACAGGAAAAAGGGCGCGACACCAAAGAAAAAATCAAACGTAATTTTGGTATGCCACGCCCGGAAGGGTACCGCAAAGCGTTACGTCTAATGAAAATGGCGGAAAGATTCAATTTGCCGATCGTTACTTTCATCGACACTCCGGGGGCTTACCCTGGAATTGATGCCGAAGAGCGCGGACAAAGTGAAGCGATTGCCCGAAACCTGATTGAAATGGCTGAATTGCGCGTACCGATTATTTGTACGGTAATTGGTGAAGGGGGATCCGGTGGTGCTTTGGCCATTGGTGTTGGCGACGTTACTATGATGATGCAGTACAGTACCTATTCCGTTATTTCTCCGGAAGGTTGTGCGTCTATCTTATGGAAAAATGCCGCCAATGCAAAAGATGCCGCTGAAGCACTAGGAATCACAGCACCTCGATTGAAGTCGTTAGGTTTGATTGATGAAATCATTCAGGAACCACTTGGTGGAGCTCATCGTGACCCTAAGGCTGCTGCAGCTAGTTTAAAGAATGCGTTAAATGCTCAGCTAAGCCAACTTGCCAATGTGGCTACAGACGAACTTCTAGCTAACCGTTATCAACGTTATATGGATTACGGAAATTTTGACGTAGCCTAATCGCTGCAAGACATCCATGTTTTACTAATCGATTCTTTTATACAAATCGTATATCAATCGGTTATACAACTAAACAACCCCCTTAAATCACCGGCAGGCCCCCGGTGATTTTTTTGTTTTCAAGCATGGCTTATTAGAGGCGTTTCGTGATCGATTCATTTCCAGTTTTAGCATCCGAAATTGAACGTTTCAAGACTCAAGTTTCTGACCGACAAAATCTTCTAGTTGCATACAGCGGCGGACTCGATTCGACCGTACTGCTTCATGCTCTCTTACAGATTCCCGCTTTCAAGCAAAAACTGTATGCCGTTCATATTAATCACCAGCTACAGCCCCAAGCAGATCAGTGGAGCCGACACTGTCTTGAATTTTGCCGACAGCATGGGATCGAGTTTCATTCAATCAAAGTCAATATCGATCAGACTCAAAGACAAGGGATCGAAGCGGTTGCCAGAAAACGACGCTATGATGCATTAACGTCATGTTTAAAAGAGGGGGACCTCTTACTGACAGCGCATCATCAACGTGATCAAGCCGAAACTTTTTTATTAAACTTGACCCGCGGATCGGGCGTAAACGGCTTATCCGCCATGCCCTATAAAAAAACAATCGTTATTTCGAATCAGACTCATGCTTATCATCTCCGACCGTTTCTCAAAGTGCCGTATGAAGAGATATTGGCTTATGCACGTAAACATCAACTAGATTGGATTGAAGATCCGAGCAATGCAAATATTGAATTCAGACGAAACTTGATTAGACACCGAATTCTTCCTGAATTCAGAGGGAGCTGGATCAATATCGATTCTCAAATAGAACGTTCGGCCGAACACTTGCAAGAGGCTCAAATCCTATTGCAGCGTTTTGCGGAACAGCAGCTTCAAACATTCAAACACGGCATTAACAGTATCGATTTAAACCGCTATCAACACCTTGATTGGATTGCATTGAAGAATGTTTTACGTCACTGGAGCGATACGGTCTGCAACATCAATCTTGGTGTTAAACAACTTGAATGGATCGACAAACACTGTTTTCAGCAGCCAACAACCAAAGCGAGTTTAAAACTGGCCTGCGGCGAACTTAGGCTATACCGAAAGAAACTTTTTTATTTCATTGATTTCTATAAGGATTATTCCATTAAGATCTCCACTCTAAAAGAATATATCAAACGAAATTCGAGTGACAGCGGACAGTACACATTGAATCTACCTAAACACTGGTATGAACAAAACCGCGAGCGTTTAACCGTGCGTAACATCCAAGATTCTGACGAATTAAATCGAAACAGCTTAAAGAAATGGTTTCAAGGCCAAGGCATTCCGCCATGGAGCAGACCTTTTTGGCCGGTATTATGTCTGGAC
The DNA here is from genome assembly GCF_041583835.1 of Thiomicrorhabdus sp. Taxonomy (GTDB): domain Bacteria; phylum Pseudomonadota; class Gammaproteobacteria; order Thiomicrospirales; family Thiomicrospiraceae; genus Thiomicrorhabdus. Next base: position 148,751 of record NZ_JBFHFC010000001.1, read on the forward strand.
GATCAAATGCTCTGTGTTTGGGGAATGAGAACCTCGTTTCTACCCGAGGAAAATCAAAGTTCTCAACAAAAACATAAACATGAGAACGAAACCATTGCATTATCCTTAGATGACGATATGATTCATCTTATAGCAACAAAACAACTGCTGATGAAAAAAGGGCCGTCCGGAAATTGTCAGAGCTGCGGATAAGCCCGTTAAATAACTAAATTACATTGATGGATAGGCGCTATTAGGCTATAATTCGCTTCCATTCTGAAACATCAAAATCTTGATTTCCAACCTTTCAATAAAGTGTGAATAAATGACTAAATTTATTTTTGTGACAGGTGGTGTAGTCTCTTCCTTAGGTAAAGGTATTGCGGCTGCTTCATTAGGGGCCTTGTTAGAGGCGCGCGGTCTAAAAGTCAGTATGTTAAAAATGGATCCGTATATTAACGTCGATCCAGGTACGATGAGCCCGTTTCAACACGGGGAGGTTTTCGTTACTGACGATGGTGCCGAAACCGATTTGGATTTAGGGCATTATGAACGTTTCGTTCAAAGACACTTTACCAAAGGTAACAGTTTTTCTACGGGCCAGGTATACGAGCGAGTTATTCGTAAAGAACGTCGCGGCGATTACCTTGGCGGTACCGTTCAGGTCATTCCGCACATCACGGACGAAATCAAGAGCCGCATCCTTAAGGCTGCGGAAGGTTATGATGTCGCCTTGGTTGAAGTCGGCGGAACGGTAGGGGATATTGAATCCCTTCCTTTCCTCGAAGCGATCCGTCAATTAAGCATTGAAGTCGGCCGCGACCGCGCCATGTTCATGCACTTGACCTTACTTCCTTACATTGCGGTAGCCGGCGAAGTCAAAACCAAACCGACCCAACACTCGGTTAAAGAATTGCGCTCAATCGGTATCCAGCCGGATATCTTGATTTGTCGTTCTGAAATTCCGTTGGCGGAAAACGAAAAAACCAAAATTGCTCTGTTCACCAATGTTGAAGAGAAGGCAGTTATTAACTCCTTGGATGCAAGAACGATCTATGAAGTTCCTCGCATGCTGCACGAACAAGGTTTGGATGATTTAGTTGTAGACCGTTTCAGATTGGATCTGCCGGCACCTAATTTGTCCGACTGGGATGCAGTTGTAAGTGCTCAACTAAATCCTAAGCGCTCTGTAGAGATCGCCATGGTCGGTAAATACGTTGACCTGACGGAAGCATACAAGTCGTTGATCGAAGCCTTGATCCATGCCGGAATTCATACCAAGACGAAAGTGAACATTCACTATATCGACTCTGAAGAAATCGAAAAAACCGATACTTCATGTCTCCAGTATATGGACGCTATTTTGGTGCCTGGCGGATTCGGCGAACGTGGTGTAGAAGGTAAAATTTCAGCCATTCAATATGCTCGTGAGAACAAAATTCCGTATCTTGGAATTTGTCTTGGAATGCAAATGGCGGTGGTTGAATACGCTCGTCACGTCGCGGGACTGGAAGATGCTCACAGTAGCGAGCTTAACCCGAACACGCCGCATCCGGTCGTAGCCCTGATTACAGAATGGACAGACGAAAACGGCGAAAAAATTCAACGCGACGAAGAAACCGATCTTGGTGGAACCATGCGCCTTGGAAGCCAGAACTGTCGTTTGAACGAGGGTTCAAAAATCCAAGAAATTTACGGCAGCAGCTTAATCAACGAACGCCATCGTCATCGCTATGAAGTCAATGACGGTTACATTAGCAAACTTGAAGAAGCGGGCTTGGTTTTTGCCGGACGTTCCGAAGACGGAACTTTGGTCGAAACCATTGAAATTCCTGAGCACCCTTGGTTTGTAGCCTGTCAATTCCATCCGGAATTCACTTCTACACCACGTAACGGTCACCCTTTATTCACTGCGTTTGTCGAAGCGGCTAACCAACACCAACAATCTCAGGAAGCTTGATTATGAAATTATGTCACTTTGAAGCTGGCATTGATCAGCCTCTGTTTTTGATTGCCGGCCCATGTGTTATCGAATCTGAGCAACTTACTCTCGATACCGCAGGCCAACTAAAAGAGATGACCGATGAACTGGGGATTCCATTCATTTTCAAGTCGTCATACGATAAAGCAAACCGCACTTCAACCAACAGCTTTCGCGGCTTAGGCATCGAAGAAGGTTTACGTATCCTTCAAAAAGTAAAAGACGAGATCGGCGTACCGGTATTAACGGACGTTCACGAAGATACCCCGCTTGAAGAAGTATCGGATGTCGTAGACGTTCTACAAACGCCGGCATTCTTGGTTCGCCAAACTAACTTTATTCAGCGCGTTTGCAGCCAGGGATTACCGGTCAACATCAAGAAAGGGCAATTCCAAGCGCCTTGGGATATGGATCAGGTCGTCGCCAAAGCTCGTGAAGTCGGCAACGACAATATCATGGTCTGTGACCGTGGAACCTCATTCGGTTACAACACCTTGGTTTCAGATATGCGCGGTTTATCAACCATGCGCCGTACCGGATGCCCGGTCGTATTTGACGCCACTCATTCGGTGCAACAGCCGGGCGGGCAGGGAAGCACTTCAGGCGGACAAAGGGAAATGGTTCCGGTGTTGGCTCGTGCAGCAACCGCCGTCGGGATTTCCGGTTTATTTATGGAAACTCACCCGAACCCTGAAAAGGCGTTAAGTGACGGGCCTAACATGTGGCCGATCGGAAATTTAAAACCGTTACTAACGACCCTAAAACAGATTGATGACTTGGTAAAATCGGAAGGTTTTATAGAAAACACAATTTAACCCTATAAATTGTCATCCTTTTGTTATATAACCGTTTTAAAATAACAGATACAAAAAATTTTAGTTAAACAGGAAAAAAGAATGTCATTAATTAAAGATATTAAAGCGCGCCAGGTGATCGATTCACGTGGTAATCCTACCGTAGAAGCAGATGTTTATTTGGAAGATGGTTCTTTCGGACGTGGTATTTCACCATCTGGTGCCTCTACCGGTTCACGCGAAGCGATTGAACTACGCGATGGAGACAAGTCCAAATTTGGTGGTAAGGGCGTTTTAACTGCGGTTAATAACATTAACACTGAAATCAAAGCCGCTCTTATCGGTAAAGATGCAACCAACCAAGCTGACATCGATAACACTATGATCGAACTTGACGGTACCGAAAACAAAGGTCGTCTTGGCGCAAACGCAATCTTGGCTGTTTCTATCGCTACTGCACAAGCGGCGGCTAAATCAAAAGGTTTGCCTTTATACGCTTACCTTAAGACCGACGACTACAAGATGCCGGTACCAATGATGAACATCATCAACGGTGGTGAGCACGCTGATAACTCGGTTGATTTCCAAGAATTCATGATCATGCCGGTTGGCGCACCTTCAATGTCCGAAGCGATTCGTTACGGTGCGGAAGTTTTCCATGCGTTGAAAAAAGTATTGCACGATAAAGGTTACAACACCGCTGTTGGTGATGAAGGTGGATTTGCACCTGACCTTAAATCAAACGAAGAAGCGATTACCGTTATTCTTGAAGCAATCGAAGCAGCCGGTTATAAAGCTGGCGAAGACATTATGATTGCCATGGATGCTGCGTCTTCCGAACTTTATAAAGATGGGAAATACTTCCTGGCTTCTGAAAACAAAACTTTAACTTCTGCGGAAATGGTCGATTTCCTAGGCGAATGGGTTAACAAATACCCAATCATCTCTATCGAAGACGGTTTGGACGAATCAGACTGGGACGGTTTCAAATTGCAAACTGAAAAGTTCGGCGACCGTTTGCAGATCGTCGGTGACGACTTGTTCGTAACCAACCCTAAAATCCTTAAGGAAGGGATCGAAAAGGGAATCGCTAACTCTATCCTGATCAAAATCAACCAGATCGGTACTTTGACTGAAACTTTCGAAGCCATCGCAATGGCTAAAAAAGCAGGGTATACCGCTGTTGTTTCTCACCGTTCAGGTGAAACCGAAGATACAGTTATCGCTGATATCGCAGTCGCAACAGGCGCTGGACAAATCAAGACCGGTTCTTTGTCGCGTACCGACCGTATCGCTAAATACAACCAGTTGATTCGCATCGAAGAAGCTTTAGGTGATGAAGCGGTTTACCCAGGTAAAGCTGCATTTTACAACTTGAAATAAACAGAACGATTTGATGAGTTCATGTACCCGTAAGTTACAAGAAGTTCTATGAAACGTCTTTATCTTGTCCTTGGGCTCATCATCGTGATTCTATTAGCTCGCTTACTTTCCTCCAACGGAGGAATCGGCGAGCTTTTTAGTTTACAGAATCAACTCACCCAACTTGAAAATCAATTAGCTGAACAGCAAAGGCTAAACGCCGAGCTATCGCAGCAAGTTAAGGATTTGCAGACGCAAAATAGCGCGGTAGAAACCTTGGCTCGACAAACCTTGGGAATGATCGCTAAAGATGAAGTTTTTATCGAAGTGATTGAAACCAAATCATCACATGTCAACGATTCGGTCAAATAAGACAGTACGTCCGATACCCCTTAAAACACTTTCAAACAATAAAAAAGAAAGTTCCAGACTCAAACACAAATCCAACCTAACCATTTGTTATTAAAGTGAAATCAGATCAGTGCGCTTTTAACAACACATAAACACTTCCCGTTCCGCCGTCTTTCGGCTGAGTACTACAAAATGCGATAACTTGTTTTAATTGTCTTAAACGCATATTTGCGAGGTTCTTCAATACCGGCGCATCGGTTTCGGAATTATATCCTTTGCCGTGAATGACAAGGACGCTACGCTTATGGGCGTGGTAACAACGATGAATAAATGCCTGCAAAGTTTCATCGGCTGCCTGCTCAGTCAAACCGTGTAAATCCAACTCGGCCTCGATCGGAAACTCGCCTTTTTTAAGACGACTTAAATCTTGGAGGCGTAACCCCTTACGGTGATACAGCAAACTTTCAAAAGCGCCTACTGTTGAACTACCGTCATGATTTTCAATGACGTCAACCGTTAACTCGACCTGTCGTTGCTTTTGCTTGATGCCTTTTATCGTTTGATGGTAACGTACACGCTGTAACCCCGACTGCTGCTGCGATACCTTGGATTTTTGATTGAGCGGTTTAACTCCATCCATCGCTTCAGTAAATAAGGATTTATCTTCTGCTGACAACTTAGACACTATATAATCTTCATACTATAAAAATTTCGAAATAGGTTATTTTACCTGATGAACATTCTTCTCTCCAATGACGACGGCTATTTAGCCCCCGGTATTAGGGTTTTATTTGAAACTTTGCAAAAACAAGTCCAATTTAAAGAGTTGGTCATGCTGGCTCCGGATCGTAATCGAAGCGCCGCCAGTAACTCGTTAACTTTATTGGAACCTTTACGCATTCAAAACCAATCCACTAGCGACGACCCGCACGCCAACTGCCGAATTTTCAGCGTTAACGGCACCCCAACGGACTGCGTCCATCTTGGGATTAACGGCGCACTGGATTTTCAACCGGATATCGTCATATCGGGCATTAACGACGGCGCCAATATGGGCGATGACGTTTTGTATTCAGGGACGGTTGCCGCAGCGACGGAAGGGCGCTTCTTAGGTAAGCCATCGATTGCCGTCTCGCTCTGCGGAGACCAACATTTCGAAACGGCAGCACATGTCCTGATTAAATTCTTAAGCCAGCTTCCACCGATCAGTGCGGACACCATTATCAACATCAATGTGCCCGATATTCCGCTTACCGAACTTCAAGGCATCAAAATCACCCGTTTAGGTAAGCGCCACTGCTCGGAACCGGTCGTTAAACAGACCGATCCGAGAGGCAAGCCGATTTACTGGATCGGACCTGCAGGCGACGCAGCCGATGCGGGCGAGGGAACGGACTTTCACGCGGTAGAACAGGGTTATGCGTCTATTACACCGCTTAAAATCGACCTTAGTCATTATGAGATGATGGAAACATTACAACAATGGGCACACACGAATCCTTAACATTAAATAGTATCCTGGCCGAACAACTACTCTCCAAACCAGCCGAATACCCCAACAGCGCGTTTCAATTTAACCAAGGCGTGGGAATGACTTCGCAGCGAACCCGAGACCGCCTTATTCGCCGGCTAATGGAGTTGGGCATATCGGACCACCGCGTGCTTAATGCCATGCGTGTGGTACCAAGACACCTTTTCCTCGACGAAGCGATGGGCACTCGGTCTTACGAAGATACCGCTTTACCGATCGGCTATGGTCAGACCATTTCACAGCCTATTGTCGTCGCCACCATGACACAGTGGTTGCTGGCGGACACTGCAAACTACCCAATGGATAAAGTCCTTGAAATCGGTACCGGATCGGGCTATCAAACTGCCGTATTGTCACTCTTGGTCAAACAACTATTCAGTGTAGAACGCATTGAACCGCTTACCCGTAAAGCACAGACGGTCATCCAATCACTGGATCTTGACAATATTCAATTTGATTTAAGTGACGGGCATTGGGGCTGGCCATCCAATGCACCTTTTGACGGCATCATTTCAGCGGCAGCCCCCGAAAAACTACCGGAAGAATTGATCAGCCAACTTAAGATAGGCGGGCGCCTTGTGATGCCGATCGGCGAGGAACAACAACTTTTATACGGATTCGTTAAAACCTCAACCGGTGTCAAAAAGACCTGTCTTGGAGAGGTTTTATTTGTTCCCATGAAACAAGGAATTGAAGAGTGAGCTTATTTTCCACCCTGTATGATAAAACCCTAATTTGGGCTAAACACCCGAAAGCCCCTTGGTACTTAGGTGGCATGAGTTTCGCTGAATCTTCTTTTTTCCCCATCCCGCCCGATGTCATGCTAATGCCGATGGCTCTAGCCAAACCGCAAAAAGCCTTCCACTACGCCTGGATTACCACGATATTTTCTTTACTGGGTGGGCTTTTAGGTTATGCCATCGGCTTTTGGCTCTTGGAAGCCATCTGGCCGACAATTCAAACATTGGGCTACGAAGCCCGCTACCATCAAGTTGAAGAGTTCTTCAATGAATACGGTGTTTGGGTGGTTTTTGCCGCCGGTTTCAGTCCTATTCCGTATAAACTATTTACAGTCACGGCCGGAGCCACTAACATGGCTCTATTACCTTTTTTAATCGCTTCATTCGTCGGACGAGGCGCTCGCTTCTTTTTGGTTGCTTGGGTCATGAAAGTCGGCGGAGAGCGCTATGAAGAAAAAATACGACAGTGGATTGATTGGTTGGGTTGGCTGGCAGTCGGCCTGATTGCTCTATATCTTGTAATAAAACTCACGTAACAACGGCGAGACAATGGCTTTTGAATTTTCAAAAAACGATAGATCAATCTCAAAACCGAATTTTTTGATCGCGGCTTCGGTAGCCGCCTTTTCCAGCTTATTAATGCTTTCCGGTTGCTCAAGCACACCCAGTTCAAACTACTTGCATCTAGAGCAAGGTCCGCATACAAGAACCAACGGATCGTCGCAATGCGGCCAGGTTTACAAAGTGCGCAGTGGCGACACTTTAAGTCAAATCGCGGTTAAATGCAGAGTCAACATGAATCAGTTAGCCTATGCAAACGATCTCTTGCCGCCCTATACGATTCATATAAACCAGAAACTGGTTGTTCCCCAAAACGGTTCCACGGCGCAAAAGCATTTTGAACGTTCTCAAAAAGCAAAACAAATGGCTTCATGGAATTGGCCGATGGATCCGAAACTACAATATCAATACAAACGCGATCCTTCAGGCTTGAATGCTTTGGAAATTTACGGCGTACCCGGATTACCGATAAAATCGGTTGAAGAGGGCGAGGTGGTATATGCAGGCGACGGCATCTCCCATTTCGGCCTTCTCGTCATGATCAAACACCCAAGCGGCTATTTAAGTACCTACGCTCATAACAGCCGTATACTGGTCAAAGAAGGGCAAAAAGTAAAGTCGGGGCAAACCATCGCGGCGCTTGGAGCAAGCGGGGAAACCGACCGACCGAAACTTTATCTTGAAGCGCGTTATCGTGGCAGGAAAGTGGACGCGAAACAACTCTTTAGATAATTAATCCAATCGAACACCAGAGATTAAATTAATCCTGTGATATCAATTGGTTACGGCATCCATAATTAAGCCAAGAACCACTTCCCGATCTTCGGTCGTCAATACATTATAAGTTCGACAAGCGGCCATATTATTCATTACCTCCAAAGCAATTCCTTTTTGGGCGCAATAGGCGAATAGACGAGGCTCCGGAAAAACTTGCTGCTCTCCGGTTCCCAAAATAATAACTTCCGGCTGCAGAGCAAGTAATTGATCCAAATGCTCGGTTTCAAGCTCACTGATATGTTTGCATGCCCAATCTTTAATCAACTCTTTTTGGTTCAGATAACAACTTTCATGAATGGTCTGATCATTGATTTTGACCGTTCCGGGTTCGTAACGCTTAACCGCATAAACATTTGAGTCGCGATGCTCGGTAAATTTCATAAAATTCAGTCTCGTTTTGGATATTTAAAGTATAACGTAGCATTCGCCACAAATCCGCTATTAAAGCGGATTTATCTGATGATTATCAATTGACGAAACAAAATGTTTCTGTATCATTAGTCGTTTATAAAAAATTTCTATTTTAACGCTTTTTTGCGTGGCTCACAGAAGGCTAAATTTCGTGATAGAAGAGTTCCAGAGAATTAAAAGACTTCCACCCTATGTGTTCAATATTGTCGGTGAATTAAAAGCCGAAGCGCGTAGAAGAGGGGAAGATATTATCGATTTTGGTATGGGGAATCCTGACCAAGATACGCCTAAGCATATCGTTGATAAGCTAATTGAAGTTGTACAACGTGAAGGCACGCACCGTTACTCGGTTTCACAAGGAATTCCGCGTTTACGTAAAGCGATCTGTAACTGGTACAAAAAAAATTACGATGTTGATTTGGATTCCAATACGGAAGCCGTTGTCACCATCGGTTCCAAAGAAGGTCTTGCCCACCTGGCGATGGCCACAGTCGACAAAGGGGATACCGTCCTGGTTCCTAACCCGGCTTACCCGATTCACCCATACGGTTTCGTCATCGCCGGTGCGGATATTCGTCATGTACGCATGACACCGGAAGTCGACTTTTTCGACGAATTGGAAAAAGCCATTAAAGAGTCATGGCCAAAACCTAAAATGTTGGTTCTGAACTTCCCTGGAAATCCGACCACCCAAACCGTTGAGTTGGAGTTCTTCGAAAAAGTCGTAGCGATCGCCAAGGAACACAGCATTTGGGTCATTCACGATTTAGCCTATGCCGACATCGTATTCGACGGTTATAAAGCGCCGTCCATTCTTCAAGTTGAAGGGGCTAAAGACATCGCGGTTGAATTCTATACGCTGTCCAAAAGTTATAACATGCCAGGATGGCGCGTCGGCTTCATGGTCGGTAACCCGACTTTGGTCAACGCACTGAAACGTATGAAATCCTATCTGGATTACGGTACATTCACGCCAATTCAGGTTGCGGCAATCGCGGCACTTGAAGGCCCGCAGGAATGCGTTCAGGAAATCTGCGACATGTACAAGGTTCGTCGCGACGTACTGTGCCAGGGATTAAACTCTATCGGCTGGAAGGTCACGCCGCCTAAGGCGACCATGTTCGTATGGGCACCGATTCCTGAAGAGTATAAGTCGATGGGATCGATCGAGTTTTCCAAAAAACTGCTGACCGACGCCAAAGTGGCCGTCTCTCCGGGAGTCGGTTTCGGTGACTACGGTGACGACCACGTCCGTTTCGGCTTAATCGAAAACGAACACCGCACCCGTCAGGCGATTCGCGGTATTCGCGATATGTTCCGTAAAGACGGCTTAATCAAACAAGATTAAACAACACACACTCTGCAAAAAATACACAAACAGGAAACAAGCGAAATGAAAGCAGTCAAATTAGGTCTATTAGGTTTAGGTACCGTCGGTGGCGGTACTGTTGAAATCCTGCAAGAGTCATTGTCAGAGATTCAACGACGTTTAGGCCAGACGATTGAAATTTCCATCATCGCTGTTCGTGATTTAAACCGCCCGAGAAACGTCGATACGGCTGATATCCAATTAACGGATCAGCCTATGGATGTCGTCAACCATCAGGACGTCGACATCGTCGTCGAATTGATGGGCGGAACAGAATTTGCCAAAACGTTACTGGAAACCGCAATTCAAAACGGTAAACACGTCGTAACCGCCAATAAGGCACTGATTGCCGAACACGGTAACGAGTTATTCGCATTAGCAAATAAACATAACGTGATCGTCTCTTATGAAGCTGCGGTTGCCGGAGGCATTCCGATTATCAAGGCGATGCGTGAAGGTCTTGCCGGAAACCAAATTGAATGGGTTGCAGGTATCATCAACGGAACCGGTAACTACATCCTCACGGAAATGAAACAGCCGGGTGCCGATTTTGCTACCGTACTTAAGACCGCTCAAGAATTGGGTTATGCGGAAGCCGATCCTACCTTTGACGTGGAAGGAATCGATGCTGCCCATAAGCTGACTATCTTGGCGTCGATCGCTTTTGGTATCGAACTTCAATTCAACAAAGTTTATACCGAAGGGATCAGCAAAATTTCTGCGGACGATATTCGCTTTGCCAGCCAGCTAGGGTATGAAATCAAGCATCTTGGTATGGCCAGTCGTACAGAAAACGGTTATTCACTGCGTGTACACCCGACCATGGTTCCAAAATCGGTTTTGATCGCCAATGTTAATGGTGTGATGAACGCCGTCATGGCTTACGGTAATCACGTCGGTCCGACAATGTATTACGGTCCGGGCGCAGGTGCGGGTCCAACGGCCAGTGCGGTAGTTGCAGACATTATCGACGTCATCCGTTGGCAGGATCAGCCTCAGCAAGACCGCGTTCCTGCATTGGGCTTTAAAGGCGATCAACTTCAACAGGCTCCGGTGGTTTCTATCGACGAGATTGAATCCGCTTACTATATTCGTTGCTTTGCTCTGGATCATGCCGGTGTATTGGCTAAGATCACAACCATTCTTGCCGAATTCAACATCAGCGTTGAACACATGCTTCAAGAACCGAGTAAGAGCAATAAGAATGATGCGACTTTGGTCATGATTACCAATACCGTCAAGGAAGCCGATATGAACACTGCCCTGGCATCCCTGCAAGCATTGGATGAAATCGACGGTGAGATCATGCGAATCCGTGTGGATTCATTAGGTTAACCGCCAAAACCTTACGATATAAAAGCCGGTTTCAACTGGCTTTTTTACAGATAAATTTGAATTATCTGTATAATTCCCGCTAATTAAATATTTTGTGTTGGACTTCTCCTTATGAACTTTATTGAAACACGTGGCAACGACGGTCAATTTCCATTAGAGATCACTTTTTCTCAGGCAATCCTGAGCCCAATGTCATCTTTCGGTGGCCTTTACTCACCAAAAACCTTACCTGAGCTTGGTTTGGCATTTTTGGAAAAGCACCTTAACTCTGACTATAAAACCCTAGCCGCGGCGATTTTAGACGAGTTCGAAATCGACATCGAACCGTCGATCATCACTCAAGCCCTAAACTTATACGACCAGTTTGACGACCCTAAAAACCCGGTTCCGGTCGTTAAGGTGAAAGAAGACCTTTATGTTAGCGAACTGTATCACGGCCCGACACGTGCATTTAAAGATATGGCACTGCAGCCTTTTGGTACTGTGCTTTCGGCAATCGCTCAAGCCCGCGACGAAAAATACCTTATTTTAGCGGCCACTTCCGGAGATACCGGTCCGGCAGCCTTGGATACCTTTAGAAACAAACAAAACGTTCAAGTAGCCTGCTTATATCCGGAAGGCGGTACATCGGATGTTCAGCGTTTACAGATGGTGACCGAAGACGCGGACAACCTAAAGGTTATCGGGATTAAAGGTGACTTCGATGACGCCCAAAGCGCACTGAAAATGCTGTTGACTTCGGATTCATTCAAGGCAAAATTAAAAGAGAACCAAATCTCTCTTTCTGCGGCTAACTCGGTTAACTTCGGTCGAATCATTTTTCAGACCATTTACCACGTTCACAGCTACCTTGAACTGATCCGTCAGGGCGCAATAAAGCTAGGTGACAAGGTTTACCTGAATGTACCTAGCGGTAACTTCGGTAACGCTTTAGGCGGTTACTACGCTTACAAAATGGGCTTGCCGGTCGAACAGATTTTAATAGCATCCAACAGCAACAATGTCTTGACTAAATTCATCCAGACCGGTGAATACGATTTAAGAAATTTGGACGTCATTCCAACCACATCACCGGCTATGGATATTTTGAAGTCATCCAATATTGAACGAATCTTGTTCGATCTGTTCGGTGCGGAACGAACTAAAGAACTGATGTTCGCACTGGATAAAGACAAATATTACGCTTTAAACGCAGATGAAGTTGCTAAAATCCAAAGCATTTTCTCGGCCGATTTCTGTACGGACGAAGAAGGGGAAGCCTACATCAAACAAGCGTTTAGCGACGGTTACCTGATGGATCCTCACACGGCGACCTGCTTTAAATCTTATGATACTTGTCGTAAACAACCATCGTTGAAAACCATCGTATATTCGACGGCCGAATGGACCAAGTTCTCTCCGGTCATCGCAAATGCGATTTCTGGCGAAACCGGTCTACATGACATCGATGCTTTGAAGATCATTGCAGAAAAAGCCCAGGTTAAAATTCCTGCTAAAATTCAGGCATTGTTTGATCAACCAATCAGTCAGTCGACCGTAATAGACAAAAACGACATTGAACAGGAAATCTTGAACTTTCTTGGATAAGGCTTTATTTTTCAATAAAGTACATCAATTAAGTCATGCAACTTAAAACCGGGGAAACCCGGTTTTTTACTATATACCGGATATTAAACATTCGCTTTCAGTTCGTAAAAAAAGCGAACTATGCCATATAAAGGTTAAACAACTATGTCTAAAGCTGTGACTTTCTGGCTTCCTGAATTATTGCATCCACAACGATTCGAAGAAGCTGGCGACAACTTCAATAGCCGCAATTTTCCGGCTTTACAGACGCTACTAAAAAAGGGCGACGTTTATCCGCTGCAAACCGGAATCGGCAAGACGCAAAACCGAGATTTTTTCAGTACGGCCAGTCAACTGTTTCATCAACCCAAAACCTTACCGATTGCTGCCACATTAGCCTCGCAACTGATTAAAGATTTCACTGACGAAGATTACTGGCTTAAAATCGATCCGGTACAAATGGTTCCCGATCGCGATACATTGATATTGATTCCAGGTAAAGACTTAGCGATTACAGAAGTCGAAGCCAAAGCCTTGATCACAAGCTTTAACCAGCATTTCGAACAAGATCGAGTCAGTATTGAATACGGCACCCCCATTGATTGGTTTCTGCGAATCAAGCAACCGATAGACTTACACACCCACTCTTTAGAATCGGTATGCTATCAATCTATAGAAGGTAAAAACCCGACGGGCAATGCGGCACAATATTGGCGCCAATTATTAAACGAAGCCTCTATGTTGTTCTTTAACCATCCCGTCAATGAAGAGCGCCGTACTCAAGGAATGCCCGAAATCAACGGCGTATGGCTTTGGGGAGAAGGGCGTTTAACACCTGAAACGATTGTAAAACGTAAAGATGCACTGATTTGGTCAAACGATCGCTATTTACATTCTATGGCGTTACTGTGCAATGCCGATTCAAAGCCGTTTCCTGAAAATCAGCACGCATGGTCGTTGGACACTGCCGAACAACATTTACTCATGCCGGATGTGATTCACCGAAAACTTGAGCAAATGACACTGGAAGATTGGTTGGATACGCTCGAATGGCTGGAGAGTCAATGGATGCAACCTTTGCTACAAGCATTGAAAAACAAACAGATTCATTCCCTTTTGTTGGAGTTGGGAGACGGTTACCGTTATCACATTCAGCCTCAACATCTAAAACGTTTCTGGCGTTTCAAAAATCGACTCTAAAAAGCGTTATTGCTTCCGGTAAACACATAAAAAAGCCCATTTATTTATGGGCTTTTTTATTACCTTAAGAACGGTTCGGTTTTAATTATCAGGAGAGCAGATCTTATTGTTCGCTACCCCAATCAACGTCTTATAAAACAGCCAAACAATCATCACCGCCAAACCAGCCATGATAAGTGCACCTATCCATAAATAACCGTTACTATGTAAAGCGTTGCCCATCACCAAAGAAGAGATCGCCATTGCCGCCAATGGGAACGTATAAGCCCACCAGGATAAAGCAAAATTCAATTTCCGGAATTTATTGATCGAAAACAGTAAAAACAAGGTAAAGAATAACGCGAAGAAATAAAGGATACGGGCAAAGGCATCGACTTCGCCGTGATTCAACGCCATATACGAGACACAACCGACGGCTGGCGGAGCGATGAAAATAAACAAAGTCGGCATCAATTTATCGGGAATAGGCGGATGAAAAATCAAACGGTATAACAAAACGGATTTCAACAGAGGCCAGAACACGATTCCGATTGCAAAAAAGAACCAACTAATGTCCTCAGGTACGTGTTGAACCCCTGCAATCGGTACAACGATATTCCCTACGATGGGAATAAACCATGCCGGATTGGAATGCTCGATTTTGAAAAAGTCGTGATATATCCAATTATACAACAGCCACAAGGTCAATACCAACTGAAGTGAAGCTCCCAACAACCAAAGATTGAATGACGTTTTAACTTGCTCCAATTCCCAGAACGCGGCGCTCAGCAAAAGCAAACTAATTGAAATGGTAGGGATAAAATTCATTTTAATCGGATGGCGCATTTCCGCCCAAAACGCGTCTTTGAAACGCAAAATCTTATAGAGGTAACTAGCCAAGAGCACCGCGAACAATACCACTGAAAACATCAGTATGGCTTCTCCTGCCACCAAACTCCACGCAAACATGGCATCCGAATTGATTAACGCAATGCTCAACCCGACAATGCCCATGACCATGCCGAAAAAACTGGCGGGAAAATACTGTAACTTCTGCAATCCCGAATTTGATTGACTCATGAAATACCTCTCCAAGATCTTATAATTTAAAAGAATTAAGAAGATTATATTCGAAAATCCAACGGGTATGGGCAAGGTGCTCGAAAAGACAAATAGGAGAGGGATTAAAGAAGCGAACCCCGTTCAGGTCAACTGAACACAGTTAATAACCCGGACGGGAAATCTGCTTAAAGATTAATTCAACTTTTTTGCATCCACTGCAAACGTAACTGCAACTGAGTACGCCCGCCAAAATGATTTAAGCTGGGCTGATAGACACACGTTACACGATCTCTGGGTCGGTAAGGCAAAATCTCTTCTTCATGCTGCTTGGCGTTAAAGTAAATCGCTTGTAAAGTTTTACCGGTCGGAGTACGTAACCGGCATGACAGATGGGTTTTCGTGTGACCGACTTCTTTAAGTTGGACGATTTCAAACTCACCCGAAAAGCTCGGTTGTGGCCATTCCCGTCCGTAAGGTTCCAATAAAGCCAAATGCTCAATCAACTCAGGAACCAACTCGTGATCGTCTAGTTGACCATCGGTTTCCAACAACGGTACCGGCGGGGTGTCACCAAGTTGATTCTGAACGGCTTGCTCGAAAAGTTCCGCAAACACCGGGTATTTTTCAATCGGAATCATGCAACCGGCGGCCCCTTTATGACCACCCATTGAACGAAACAAATCCCCGTCCTGTTCGGACATCCACTGAAATGCATCCCGGAGATCGACGTCTGTGACGATGGCACGCCCGCTACCTGCAAGATAACCGTCCTCCAAATCGGTCAGGATCACCGTAGGCAAGCCAAACCGTTCGCCGATCCGAGTAGCTATAATCCCCTGAATACCGGCATTGCCTTGGAGTGCAACGGCTAAACTGTATTTTTGATTATGATACAAACCGCTCGCTTTTTGCTGGGCGTTTTCCAACATCACCTGCTGTTGACTGCGTCTATCCTGATTATCCGCATCCAACTGATCCAGATAATGCTTGGCTTCGTCCACTGTCTGGGCCGTTAAAAAATGGTAAGCCGTGGTTACATCGCTGACACGGCTAGCTGCGTTGATACGGGTTGCAACTTGAAATGCCAAGTACTCGGCATTAAAAGGTGCACCCTGATTATCTTTCAGCTGCTGCATCGCCAACCAGGTGGGTTGATCGAACTGATTGATGAATTGTAATCCCGCACTCACGATTGCACGGTTATTGGGGCTTTTCAAGCTCACACTATCGGCAATCGTTCCTAGCGCCACATTCATCGACAAGGCTTTTAGAGTAGGGCTGTCGGGCGTTAAATAACCGCGCTGCACCAATACTTGTCGTACCTGGGTCATCACCAGAAAAATTACGAAACAACCTGCAATGGTTTTATCGTACTCGCAGCCTTCCTGTTGCGGGTTTACCGTACACACCGCACTCGGAGGCACACCCTCTACCGGCATCTGGTGATGGTCGGTAACGCAAACATCAATACCGGCTTGTCGTAAACGCTGTATCCTCGGTTCATCACTGGAACCCTGATCCGCCGAAATCACCAATGCAATCGGCTCTTCAATCGCAAGAATACGCTCACAGACCTCATCGGTGATGCCGTAACCTGTTTTTCGATCGCCAATCACATGAACGACACGCTCGAGCGGCACCTTAAAAAATTCAACCAATGCCGTCACCGCAACCCATGCTGATGTAACGCCGTCGGTATCGTAATCCGTCGCCAATACAATGGCACCCTCGGACTGAATGGCATCGGCAATTAGCTGTGCGGCCTGTTGAGAGTTTTTTAACGCGTTGGGATGTTGAATGTGTTTTAATTTAGGAAAAACCGTTTCCGACAACTGTTCGTTGCTATCGGTACGTTGTGCAACCAATCTGGCTTGAATATCCGACAACCCTAATTCTTTACAAGCTGAATAGACCTCGGACGAAAACGGACGTTGAACAATTTTAGGTGTTTTAATCATAAGGAAATTTTAACAGAATGCGGCAGTGCAATGGCGTCTATCTACACGGCTTTTTAAGCAGCGGAAACAGTCAGAAAGGGCAGTGGTTCAAACGTCAATTACAAGACGTTTCCTTATTTACGCATTCAAACTTATCTTGCCGGCTCATGACGCCGACCTATCCGATGCAAAACCCGACACAGAGTATCGATTACTTAACAAACTATCTATACGAAACGGGGCTTCCGGATTCCAAACAACCCTGGTTTTTAATGGGCTCTTCGATGGGCGGCTTTTATGCCCAGTATCTTGCGCAGCAGTTCCGGGTACCTTACATCATGATCAATCCGGCGCTTGATCCAAGCAGTTTGTTTAACGATTATCTGGGCGAACATCGAAATCCACATACCGATGAACTTATCTTGATCGATCAATCCTACCGCAATGCGTTGTCCGGTTATTACGCCGAACCGGTTCCCGATATAGAAAGCCTGCTTCTTCTGGATAAGGGAGACGAAGTGATCCCTTATCAACAGGCATTAGATACCTATCGAACAGGCGATAAAAAACATAGAACGATTGTTTTCGAAAACGGCAGTCATGCTTTTGAACATTGCCAGGAAGCCATGTCTGATGTCATTGAATTTATCAATCAGGCCGTATTGAAAGAAGGGTAGAAGATAAAAGGTGAAACCCGCGATCCCAGGTTCGGTAACTACAATATTACGCCATCACGTCCAATAGAGTACCAATCATACCGTCATAGGTTTTAAGCGCTTTCGTAGAAGCTTGAACTTGCTTTTCAACCTGGGTATTGTCTACCAACGCTTCGACTTGCTGACCACTTTGCGGGTTTACGATTTTCTGGGTATTGTCCGCTAGGCGTTCAAACCCTTTATTAATACCGCCTACCGCTATTGCCGCCGGATTGTTTTGAATATTCATCTGTTTTTACCGTCAGGTTTCGTACTTGATTTAATTTTGGCCAATTTGAGCAACTTCATAAGATGATTGGGTTTTTACCGTGTATTCAACGAATACATTCCCCAAACTTTCTCCACCTTCACGATCGACCACAACCTTTATATTATCATCTTCCCAGCGATAACTGGAATACGTCATAGTGCCTCCCCAACCTTTCTTCTCGACCTGCATCGGTTGACCGATTTCGGGAATCAATTCCAATGCGACATCCCTTGTTGAAATAGCACTACGTCGGTTACTATTTTCAATTGAGTAAGGGCGGAAAAGTCTTCTCACAGACGTGATATTTCCGGCATTATTGTAACGAAACTCAACATAATAACTGTCGCGGATACGCGACCAAGTAAAAAACTTGTCAATGTTACGCTGTCGAACGGTGGAACGCGCCTGCTGAAAGCCGCCAATATCCCATAAATGCTTACGTACAACATTCAAATCGGCCGAAGAGAGCTGAAGCCCAAGAAGTTTCACCTTGCTCAGGTCACGAGCCGCTTCCGGTTCAGCGGCATTGGCCGACGATATTGATGTCGCCGTCAACATGCAAAAAACCAACGCTGTTATCAACTGTCGACGCATAATGTTTTGTTACCTAATTAACCGAAAATAATTCGTCAAAACTGAATGTCAGTTTTGTTTATCAGGTTATCGGCAGTTGCAGAAATTCTTGAATTTGATTTTGAGGAAAATGCTTTCGCAAAGCTTCGGCAGACAACGTTAATGCCCGTTCCACATCAAGTGGTGGTTCGAGATACTGTAACTGACGTTGCATCACGTTTTCGTCGGCATCGGAAGGGCTGTGATTCTCAAGAGTGCGCTGTCGTATAGCGGTTAAGGCCGTATCGATATCGGTTTCGATATAAATCAAAAAAGGGTCGCAACCAAGTTCACGGGCCATCTCTAAAAAAGGAGCTCGATGTTCCGCTTTCAAAAAAGTGGCATCAACAATAACCGAACGTTGCTTTAGGAGGTTCTTCGCCAACTGCAACAACCTATCGTAGGTCTTACGGCTCATATCAACGGAATATAGTGCCGCCTTTTCTTCATCCGAAACCCGAGTGGTAGGGGAGATACCATAGAGGCGTTTTCTTTCGATATCCGAACTGATAACCAAAGCATCCAACTCGTTAAGAAGCTGCTCTGCAAAATGACTCTTACCCGAGCCGGACACTCCTTGCAAGACAATCAACTTGTTACTATGTGGAGCAAAAGCGTAACCTTCAGCCTGTTCAATATACTGCAAGGTAATCTTTCTATAGTGTTGATATTCAATGGTATTCTGTGGAATCTGCCGAAGTCTCAATGCAGAAATCTTAGCGCGCACCAATGCCCGATAGACTTGATAGAAACGTAAAAGTTTCACGGCTTCATAATCACCGGTCAGACTGAGATAATCGTTCAGAATACGTCTTCTTAAGGCCTGTCTATCCCGAAAATCCAGATCGATCAATAAAAAAGCCAAATCGCTGATAACATCAATCCAACGAAATTCGTCGTTAAATTCAATGCCGTCAAACAGCGTAGGGCGATCGTCTATCAGAGTGATATTATCCAAATGCAAATCGCCGTGACACTCGCGCACATAACCGTCTTTTTTGCGTTTAATCAAATCAGGCTTCAGATCGGCATAACGTTGGTGCGTCCAATCGAGTAGATTTTCCAAGCGGTATTTATATTCAGAAGTGCAATATTCCAATAGCGTTGGAAAGTTATCCAACATCGGCTGCAAAATGGTCGCCGGCTCACCTAAATGAGAGTTGTTATCCACCTGGTGCGCATTTAAATGCAACTGACCGATCTGCTTGGCAAGTTGCTTTTCTTGCTGTGAAGTTAAATCGTTATCCTGTAAATAACGCCCTAAAACGCCATTCGGATCGAATTGATTCATTTTAAGGAGGTACTCGATCGGTTCGGCCGGTTGTGTGACCGCTTTATCCGCTTCAAACGTTACCTGTCGATCCGCCGTCAAGTAAAGCGGCACCACATCAAGATAGAGATTAGGTGCGGTACGTTGGTTTAAACGCAACTCCTGTTCGCAAAACTTTTTACGTGCGCTTAGGCGGGTAAAATCCAAAAAACCGAAATCGACCGGTTTTTTAAGTTTATAGGCGTATGGGCCAGTCAAAAAAACCACAGAAATATGGGTTTCGATGGTTGTAATAACTTCAACGGAGTGGGGATAGCTATCTGGCAAACACAGACTGTCAATAAGTTGTTCTGTATTCAAAATAGGCACTTTATTAGAAGATTAAATAAAAAAGCCAAGTGACATGACTTGGCTTATCAAGAACGTCGTTACCGAAACCGATTAGGCAACGCCTTGCTTCTCACGAATTTCTTGTTTACGTTTCATTTCAACCGTTAATGTCGCAGTAGGGCGGGCTTCCATACGTGCCAAACCAATTTCCTCACCACTCATTTTGCAAAAACCGTACTCACCGCTTTCAATGTCTTTTAGAGACTTGTCGATTTTAGCAATCAATTTTCTTTCACGATCACGCGTACGAAGTTCTAAAGCAAACTCTTCTTCCTGAGAAGCACGATCGTTAGGATCCGCAGGAGTTTCAGAATCTTTTTGCAAATGAGAAACCGTTGAGTTAGCTTCTTCAATCAATTGCATCTTCCATGCAAGCAGTTTTTTTCTAAAATGCTCCAACATGTTAGGACTCATGTATTCTTCACCTTCTTCTGGCTGATAGGCTGGGTAGTCCTCAATAAAGTCTGTCTGAATATCCATCTTTTTTCTCCCAAAAAGACGAGGTCTTTTTGTCGTATTAGTTTATCTATTTATTTTGTTTTAGACTTTTAATAAAAATTATGAAAATCGAGGAACGGCTTTTCATAGTCTTATTAAAAATAATCCTAACCGCATTTTATAGCAGGTTTCGAAAGGCTCAACAAGCAAATTTTTTTGTATGCAATCTTAAAAAGTCTTAATTTCTGGAATTAAAAACTTGTATTACTTGATATTCGACCCTATATCTATCAGAATTCTTTACCAATTTTATCAAGTACTAGGGGAACAATCCTTATGGCAACTTTACAAGCACTACTATTTGACGTCGACGGTACCTTAGCGGACACCGAAAAAGACGGACATCGCGTAGCATTCAACTTGGCTTTCGAGAAGGCTGGGTTAGACTGGAACTGGGATGAATCCCTTTACGGTGAATTGCTTGCCGTTACCGGCGGAAAAGAGCGCATTCGTTTTTATCTGGATAAATTCAATACCGACTTTGAAAAACCTGAAAACTTCGACGAATTTGTAAAAGGGCTTCACGAGTCTAAAACTGACTTCTACACCAAATTACTGGGAGAAGGGGCGATTCCTCTGCGTCCGGGTGTTGAACGTTTGATCAACGAAGCACGTGAAAGCGGCATGCGCATGGCGGTAGTCACCACAACAACTCCGGCTAACGTTACCGCACTTTTGGAAAGCACTTTAGGACCGGATTCCGAAAGCTGGTTTGAAGTTATTGCAGCGGGTGATATCGTTCCGGCTAAAAAACCGGCACCGGACATTTACGACTGGGCCTTAGAACAAATGAACTTAAAACCGGAAGAAGCGATCGCGTTTGAAGATTCTGCAAACGGTATTAAATCTTCAACGGGTGCAAACGTTAAGACCATCATTACGATTAACGACTACACTCAAGAAGACGATTTCAGCGATGCGGATTTAGTACTGGATCACATGGGTGAAGAAAATCTTGCGTTTGAAGTTATCGCCGGCGATCACCATGGCCATGACTACCTTGATTTGGAATTAGTCAAAAAAGTACACGCGAATTAAATTTGCGTTGTAACCATTATTGCAAAATCACCTAAGATGGTGATTTTGCTACCTTTAACCAAAATCCTCTTCAACCGACCTTGGTTATATCATTGCTTTCAGTAAATTGCGATTAGGACTCAAGCGGTCTTATACATTTTTAACTAAAGCCACACCATCAAATTCAATCCCATTCCAACCCGTTTGCATGAAGTTTCGAATATTCTGATGGTCTTGCCCCTCCGGATGCTGAAGAACGTCCACCGTGTAATAATCTCCAAATGCGTTCAGCGTTGCTTGCTCGGAAAGCCCGTTTAATTTTGCAAATGCAAAAATCTTACAAGAACCGTTATTCGTATTCGCTTCACTGACCACTCCGCCATTTGTGAACCGGGTAGGCGTAAACTCATATTCGGCGTCGATCGTTTGCATGACCGTTTCAAACGCCACTGCGCCTTTATTTAAAGATTCAATTAAAGCTTGTGTGGATAAATGACTCATACAACATTCCTTTATTTTTTAAGTTCTTATCATTCATGGTTTTTAATATTTTTAAGCAAACGGGTCACCCCAAAAGACGCATCCAAGGAAATCGGTTTTTGATGATCAACCGGTAAAAACAACTGCCTTAAGTGTTGCCAAATTGCATTCTGCGTTCCGCCTCCGACACTGTAAATTCGTCGCAAACGGCTTGCTCCCATTTGATGCAGGCGATTATAGCCGAGTTCTTCGATATAGCAGAGACCTTGCAACAACCCAAATAAAAACCGTGCCTTTTCATTCAAAGTGCTATTTTCGTTAACTGCCGGACCGGGCAATTGCGGCTGCTTTTGACCGTCCGCAATCGGAAATCGCTCTCCCGGGCGGAGAAGGGGGTAATACCGATCTGTATAAAAATCCTGGTCGTTAGGTAGATGCAGCTTTTGCAAAGCCAGGATCAGTTGTTTGATTTCTTCAAGTGGAAAAAACTCGAGTAAGACCGCTCCGCCGGCATTTGAGGCACCGCCAACCAACCAGGAATCTCCCAATCGATGACTGTAAATACCATATTCCGCATTAAAAATCGGTTTATCCGAAATCAATTTAAGTGCGATAGTTGACCCCAAAGAAGTTACGCCGTCACCAATTTCGGAAGCACCGGAGGCCAAAAAACCAGCAATACTGTCGGTCGTTCCAGCATAGATTTGCGTTTCGTCCGACAACCCGTAACGTTTCGCTAAATCCGGTTGGATTTTCGCCAAAAACTCGCCGGGGCAAATGACCTTAGGCAGCTTTACCGATATAGCGTTTTCCTGTGCGGTTTTAACGATCAAATTCTCAACCCAAGCCGGCCAACAACGGTTAATCGAGTCATAGCCTAATTTAAGCGCATTATTTTCGTCGGTTATGCCGCTCTGGCCCGTCAGCCAGCAATTAATAAAATCGATCTGATGGCAGATCAAAACATCCGAAGATCTAACCGACTTACACTGCGTTGACCGCATTAAAAAAATGACTTTAGCCAAAGTCGAGCTTGCTCCCAATGCACCGGTTTCGACTCCGGCGCGATTGACCGCTTCGCTGACAAGTTCCGCTTCGTTTCGCGCCTGTTGATCGTCGTACATCATCGCCCTGGTTAAAGGCTTGCCTTGAACGTCGCAGAGCAATACGGTCGACGAAGTAGCATCCGCAACGATATGCCGGATATTTTTCCAATAGGGAGAAGCTGACATTTTGTCGAATAAACTCGCTAATGCCTCAGACCATAATTCCGCATCCTGCACACTTTGGCGATTTAAGTCGTTTTTCTCGGGAAACGGTAGTTCCACCTTATCGCTCCACAATTCTCGATGAGAATTCGATGAATTCCTTTCTTTTTCGACTCTTACAGAAACGATACTGCCGCGTATCCCGCTCGTACCAATATCCAAGCCGAGAATCAATTCATCGAATGCTTCCGTTTGTTGTAAGGTCATATCATCATCCAAATTTCAGGGGAAAGGTCGTACCAAACGTTCAAGCCATTAAAAAAACAGTTACTTTCAAGCGCTTAGCTTTAACCGGAAATAAATCGTTCTAAATAATTGACGGCAGTTTAACAAATCATATCGATTGAACCGAATTTTAGCTGACTTTAACTGGAAATTCCGTGCATATAAAAGGTACAATCTTAAATTATTTAATACATCTCATCCCGTTTCGAGAGCAATTGATTAAGACGCATATTTTGGAGCCGTTTTCATGAATGAGTTACAGCAAGTCTTGCTGGTGTTTGCAGTGATTGTCATTGCGGTACTTTATTTTTTAAGTAAAAAACGACAAATTAAATCCAAAGATCAGGCTGAACAACAACCACAGCCCACGCCCGCCAATCAAGCAACCGAACAAACCATCAATCTGGATGCCGCGGAGCAAATCGCCGATAGCCGCGAATCTGAAAGCGTCCTGGATGCATTAAGCGAACAGCACGAAGCTCTGTCCCCGCAGACCGAGGCACGTTTACAAATTCAAGAACCAGGCGTTCCTGAAAATCAAGCGCGTTTGCCGTTTGGGGATGAGTTTGAAGTCGAACCGACTCCACAGCCCCCTGAACCTACTCCCGAAGCCGACACAAATATCGAAACGAAAGGCCCTAAACATCACGTATTGGAAGTGGAAGAACTGTACACACTTGATGAAGTCGGCATGGCGCCCGATGTCGATAGCAAAGTAAACTTCGGCATCCCGAAAGAAAAGGAAGGGATTTCTCCCGGCATTTCAAAGGGCGAAAAAACCGAGCCGCAAATTTTTGCGCTTTTGGTATTGAGTACCGGCGGTTCAGGCCAAGAATTTAGTATGGATACCGTTAACCAAGCGCTGCTTGGTGTCGGCTTAAGTTACACTTCCGGCCAGATTTACGCGACAACGGATAACAAAGGCAACGAAATCATTCGAGTAGCCAACATTCTCGAACCAGGTACTTTCCCGACCGAAAATTTACATAACTACACCACACCGGGATTGGCTTTGATCTTACAGCTTCCAACGACAAAGCGTGCACCGGCAGCCATGCATGACTTAATCATGATGGCACGTAAATTATCGCAGCGATTGAATGGACGCCTCTACAATATGGAGCGCCACTTAATCAAAGAATCCGATCTTCAAGCCATGCGTGACGCAGCTGTAGAATACGAATCCGAACCGCTATAACTTAATTCCTTCGTCCGAACAATCGTTCCGGGCGAAGCGTTTCACCCATCACACTTCCGGCATTTAGACTAAACACCACCATGAATTCAGTTGAACAACAAATCTTAGCGCTACGCGATGAAATCGCACAACACAACTACGCTTATTACGTCCTCGACAACCCTCAAATCAGTGACGCCCAATATGATTTACTCTATCGCGAACTGGTTAAATTGGAACAAGAACACCCCGAATTGGTTACCGAAGACTCCCCGACTCAACGTGTTGGAGATCAGCCGTTAAAGGGATTCACTTCAGTTACGCATGCAGTTCCGATGTTTTCGCTGGACAATGCTTTTAGCCAGGAAGACTTGGACGCGTTCCAGAAACGCGTTTTGGAACGCTTACCCAAAATCGAAATGATCGATTATGCCGCCGAACCTAAAATGGACGGATTGGCGATTAACCTACGTTATGAAAACGGGCGCCTTCATCAGGCGACCACTCGTGGCGACGGAACGACCGGAGAGGATGTCACGCACAACATCCGTACCATTCAGTCGATTCCTCTAAAGTTACTCGGCAACGGCTGGCCTCGGATTCTCGAAGTGCGCGGCGAAGTCTTCATGTCTAAAAAGACTTTCGAGCAACTGAATCAAACCCAAATCGAAAACGGCGAAAAAGCCTTTGCCAACCCTCGAAACGCTGCAGCCGGTACCTTAAGACAACTTAATCCGAAAATCACTGCGCAACGCCATCTTAGCTTCTATCTTTACGGTTGGGGAGAGGTCAGCGAAGAATGGCAGCTGCCCGAGCTCTATAGCGAAATTCTGCAACAGCTTAAAACCTGGGGACTGCCGACCAACCCGGATGCAGAGGTTGTTGTCGGCACTCATGGCATGGCCGAGTATTACGATAAACTCAAAGCCAAACGTGTTGAACTGCCATATGAAATCGACGGTATCGTCTACAAAGTCAATCGCATCGAATTCTATCCCACTCTGGGCTTTACGGCCAAGGCTCCGCGCTGGGCAATTGCCCGAAAATTCCCGGCGGAAGAGGTCTGGACCGACTTACTCGATATTGAAATCCAAGTCGGTAGAACCGGTGCTTTAACCCCGGTCGCCCGTCTTAAGCCAGTAGCCGTAGGTGGGGTTATCGTCTCCAATGCCACCTTGCACAACCTTGACGAAATTCGTCGCAAAGACGTCCGTATAGGTGATACCGTTATTGTTCGCCGTGCAGGGGATGTCATTCCCGAAGTCGTCGGACCGGTTCTCATTAAACGCAGTGATGACACCAGGTTATTTGAAATGCCTTCGCTTTGTCCTGAATGTAACTCGGAAGTTGTCAAAGAACACGACAAGGCGGTTTATCGTTGCTCAGGAGGTCTATTTTGCCCGGCACAGCGCAAGCGCGCCTTACAGCATTTCGTCTCCCGCAAAGCCTTTGACATTCAAGGTTTAGGCGATAAACTCATTGATCAGTTAGCGAATGCAGGTTTGGTCAAACACCCGGACGACTTCTTTAATTTGAGTATTCCTCAGTTGAGCAGTCTGGATCGTATGGCGGAAAAATCGGCGCAAAACGTCGTCGACGCCATTCAACAATCCAAACAGACCACCTTTGCACGCTTTATCTACGCCTTAGGCATTCCCGAAGTAGGAGAGGTTACCGCTAAGCACCTCGCCCAACACTTCAAAGAACTTGATCAATTGCAAACAGCGAATATGGAAGAACTCATCTCCATTCAAGATGTGGGCGAAGTGGTTGCCGAAAACATCCTAACCTTCTTTAAACAACCACATAACCTTGAAGTTATTAATGGTTTGCTGGATGCGGGTGTTAATTGGCCAACGCCTCAAGAGATGAAGGTCGAGCAAGATTCCCCCTTTAATGGTAAAGTAGTCGTCTTAACCGGAACCTTACAACAAGGCAGCCGCACCGAGGCCAAACAAAAATTAGAAGCTCTGGGCGCCACTGTCACCGGTAGCGTTTCAGCCAAAACCGACTTCGTCATTGCCGGAGAAAAAGCTGGATCGAAACTGACCAAGGCGGAATCATTGGGCGTAACGGTGTTAAGCGAAGAGCAGTGGCTAGAAATGATGGGAGAAAATAATGGTTAGACCACGTAACGTCGGCCGTATCAAGGCATCTACGGAAATTCCGGATTGGGAACAAGAGGAATTTCAAAGCCGTACACAGATCAAAAAAGCGGCTCAAGCCGTCACAGATTTAGGTGAACAAATCGCGGCGATGACGGAAACTGAAATTAAAAAATTACAGTTGCCTAGCGAATTCGAACAAGCCGTTCTTTTATTGAAAACCATGGATAAAGGGCCGGCAATCAAGCGCCAAAAATTGTTTTTAGGTAAATATCTTCGTCAAAACGAGCCGTTGATTGTTGAAATCAAAGACAAATTAGCCGAAATTGAAGCCAGAACCAAACAGCAAAACGCCCATTTCCAACAATTGGAAAAATGGCGAGACCGTTTGATTGCTGAAGGCGACGAAGCCCTCGGTGAATTCATGGATCGCTACCCTCAGGCGGACCGCCAGCAGTTACGCCAGTGGATTCGCAATGCCAAGAAAGAGCAGGAAACCAACAAACCGCCGAAATCGGCTCGACTAATGTTTAAATATTTACGTGGTTTAGAGTGGTAAAACCACTGTAAATCACTTTAAGGTCAGTCATTATTGATTTGTTAACCGCCTACAAACCGAATTAACAAAACCACCCTAACAATATGATTTTTAATGCATTTAAAGCCGGACAGCCAGTTCGGCTTTGAATCTTTATCTTCGTCGCCAGACACCCTGAAAACGCCATTCAAAAATTACTAAGCCCAAAATCACCAAAGCCGTTCCAAACCATACCGTTGCATTTAATACCTCGTGATTCAGCCAATGGCCTAATAACAAAGCAAACACCGGAGTAATTACCGGAATCAATGCGACCTTGATCGCCTCAACATTTTTCAATAGATAGAAATACAATAAGAAACCACCGACCGATCCGATCGAAGCCGCATAAATAATCGCGGAACTTTCACGAAGTCCGATATCAGGCCAATGAAACAAGGTTCCTGGCGCAATCAAAAACTGACCGACAACCGTCACCCATAAAGCGCCGACAACCACATGAACGGCCGATAATTGATGATTAAGACGTTTGACTAGCACCGTGCCATAAGAATGGAAAACAACCGAAAGCATCGCCACTAAAATGGCGATAACCTGCATTTGTACATATTGCTGTTTTAGGTTGGGAGTAAAGATAACCAGCAATCCGGCCAAGCTGATCAACACGCCCAACGATTTTTTCAACGTTAGACGGCTATTCGGCAAACAGTAGTGCGCCATAATGCCGGTCACCACAGGAGTTAATGCAAATAAAATCGCAATCCAACCGGACGGCAGATATTGAGATGCCCAGTACATCGACGTCATACCGCCTAAAATAGGAATGCTCGCAGCCAGATAAACCTTGATATCCGGCCATGAAAATGAAAATCGCTGTTTTGACCACCACCATAAGATTGGCAGAATTAATAGGGCGGCCAATGCAGTACGCGCCGCTACACCAAATAACCAATCGGTTTCGCCGCTCCATTTGATCGCAAGCGGCGTAGTGGTCCAAATTATGACGATAGAAATATAGGCAAGGATGATTTTCATTAATCAACAACTACGAAAGCGACAATAAACATGTCTGAAAGGTGACCGGTTTTCACTGCAATCAATTAACGGGATTCAAATAAACCGGCTGAGCGATTTTTTTGTACCTGATCGGCGCGGAATAAGTGGCCGTTCATACAGATAAAAACACCGGCTTGAGCGGTTTGCACCGCCATTAAAGCGGCGCCCAAGTTAAAGGCGGCATCGGATTTCCCAAGCTTGTAAGGACGCATGGCTCCGGTCAATACAATGGTCTTATCCACCAAGTCCGGATTGGCCAGCAAGCAAAGAGCCGTCTCGACCATGGTATCGGTACCGTGGGTAATCACGATTTTAGCGCATGCAGAATCTTGACAGGCTTGACTGATTTTTTCGCGATCATTTTGATCCATCTGCAAACTGTCTTTTTGCATCAATACGTCCACCGTTATCGGCAGGGTACTGTTGGCTTCGGAGAGCAATTCGGGAATGTGGGTCGCAGGAAAGATCAATTCGCCTAGAACGGCATCATAATCTTTATCGATGGTGCCGCCGCTGATGAATAATTGAATCTCTTCTTTACCGGAAAAGATCGGGCTCATGGCTGTCTCAAAATCCCGGTAACGATACCTAAAATCTCGATTTCTTCGTTACGTAGAATGATCGGTTCCATATCCGGATTGGCAGGCTGCAAACGTACACCGCTTTTTTCGATATACAATTTTTTCATGGTCACTTCTTCATTATTGATTCGAACCACCACCGATTCGCCGTTTTCGGCATTGGAGCGACGTTCGATAATGACAATATCCCCGTCTTCGATATTCTCTTCGATCATCGAATTACCTTTGACGCGTAATGCAAAAGTCTCTTTCTTAACCATTGCGGAAGGAACCGACACCGTATCGTAATCCAGTTCCATTTGAATCGGTTCACCGGCAGACGTCCACCCCAACAAAGGAATTTCCACAAAATCCTCTTCGACCAACTCCACAGGATCCGTCGGATGAAGATGCAGCTTTTGGTTACGCGTCGGAATCAAATAGGCTAGATTACTCATACAGCACCTCAATTTTCAATTGAAAGAATTATGGTAAAACTTTTTTAAACGGCTTAACAATGACCTTCTCATAAACGCCGGCCTCTAAATAAGGATCGGCATTAGCCCATTGCTGCGCTTGTTCCAAAGAATCGAATTCAGCAACGATTAAACTGCCGCTAAATCCGGCTTCACCCGGATCATTATTATCTACAGCTGGGTTTGGGCCAGCCAAAATCAATTTACCCGCCTCATTTAAAGCCGTTAAACGGGCAATATGGGCAGGGCGGGCCTGTTGTCTCAAAGGCAGGCTATTTTCAACATCAAATGCATAAATCGAATAAAGCATGAAATATTTCCTTTTTATTCTGCGTAGCAGAGCTTTACTTATCTCTTATTGTTACCGGAAACTTCGTCTTCCTTATCGACAGACGACATATCGTGGGTGACTTCACCGCCATCCAGCAACTTATCGGCTTCGGCTTCGGAATCCGATTCTTGGATATAGCGACTGATATAAAGACCTTGCAACAAGATGAAGACAATGGTCATCCCCATCAAACCAAATAGCTTGAAGTCGACCCACGTATCGGTGTCGTAATTGAAAGCGACATATAAATTGACGATACCCGAAATCAAGAAGAAAACGACCCACATCAAACTCAGTCTTGTCCAGATCGCATCAGGCAAATGTATCGCCTGATCCATCATTCGGCGGATAATCGGTTTATTGCCGATAAAGTGACTGCCCAAAAACACCAGCGCAAAGCCCCAGTTGACGATCGTCGGCTTCCACTTAATAAAATCCTCGTCCTGAAGCGCCAGCGTGAGTCCACCCAATACCAAAATCAATACCAGCGTGATCACATGCATTTTTTCAATGCGCTTATGTTTGAGGAACACATAACCGACTTGGAGAATGGTGGCGACAATGATCACCGCCGTTGCGACATAGATGTCATACATCTTATACGCGATAAAAAAGAGAACGACGGGGAATAAATCGAATAGTAGTTTCATGAATACTTTTATTTTATTTGTGTTAAGTTAATTCAGTCGATTGCTTAAACCGATTGCTGAACATATTATCGAACATAATTCGAAACGTTAATTATCCACGATTCTAGCCGCGTTTGGAGCAGATTAAAAGCAAAGACAAAAACATTCCTAAAATTTATTTTACAGTCGCAAAGAAAGTAGTCCTGAATCCCCTTATGAAAGTCGATTTCCATTGTCACACCACGGCCTCCGACGGCGCCCTTAAACCCCAACAGCTGATAGATCTTGCAGTTCAATACGATGTTGCCACTTTGGCAATCACCGATCATGACACCACGCAGGGTTACAGCGACGCTTTAGAATACGCTAGCCAAAAAAACATCCGGCTTATTAGTGGTGTCGAGGCTTCGTGTGACTGGCAAGGACACACTATCCATATCGTCGGTTTGGATTTCGATCACGATCACCCGACATTGCAGAACGGCTTACGAAACATCCGTCATTTACGACAACAACGTGCCGACGCGATGATCGAAAAACTCTCATCCCGTCCCAATTTCAGCAAACTCGATCTGGCTGCATTATTAGCTGAGCAGGTACAGGACGGCGTAGTCGGAAGGGGACATTTCGCGCAACTCTTAATCCAACAGAATTACGTCAAAAATTCACAACAAGCCTTTGATAAGTATCTAAAAAAAGGACGCGTCGGTTACGTAAAAAGTGAATGGCCGGAACTGGTTGAAGTAGTGAATTGGATTAAACAGGCCAATGGTATTGCCGTCATCGCGCATCCGAGCATCTACAAGTTCACCAGCCGAAAATTAAACCGCCTCATAGAGGATTTCATTGCCGCCGGAGGACGTGGGATTGAAGTCGTTAATCAACCTCGACCGTCTTCCGAAATCATCGGCATGGCTGAACGCGCCCAGCGCTACGAACTATTGGCTTCCGTCGGCTCGGATTTTCATCGCCCCGAGCACAATTGGCGTGGCCTAGGATGGTTAGCGCCTTTGCCTGATCAATGCCGACCGGTTTGGGAACATTTCAGAAATCCGCTAAAGACTCTATCCTAACCCCCTTTTTTAAATCGACAGTCATTTTCACACCGGTTTACGCACGCACGTACTCAACAGTAAGTGCTATAATAGCGCTCAATGATAATTGCGAAGCGGTGTTCAAAAGACGCTTCTTCCAAACTTAGTCAGCTTTTAACAACGAGTATAAACATTACCGTGCGCAAAGAGTGTCAATATATTTCCGTCCATCCCGACAACCCTCAACCTAGACTACTTCAACAAGTCGTTGAAATACTTGAAAAAGGTGGGGTTATCGCCTATCCGACAGAATCCGGATATGCATTAGGCTGCCTACTTGATAATAGCGAGGGAGCGAAACGCATTCGTGCGATCCGTGGTGTAGGGGAAGATCACAACCTGACTTTGGTTTGCCGCGATTTAAGCAATCTGTCCGAATATGCAAAAGTCGGAAATACTCAATTCCGTTATTTAAAAAGCTACTTACCCGGACCTTACACCTTTATCCTCCCGGCCAGCCGTGAAGTACCAAGGCGCCTGCAAAGCCCCAAAAGAAAAACCATCGGTCTTCGAGTCACCCCCAATACGGTAGCCAATGCACTGCTTTCTTATTTTGATAAGCCGCTATTAAGTTCTACCTTGATTAAAACCGGTGAGGAACATCCTATGACCGATGGCTGGACAATTCGCGAAGATTTCGGACATGCTTTAGATGCTGTTTTAGACGGTGGTTTCAGCGGTTTCGAACCCACCACCATTATCGATTTCACCGATGAAGAACCTATTCTGGTCCGCCAAGGACAAGGAGCTTTTGACGCATGAACGAACTCACCCTCATTCAAAAAATCGCCGTATGGGCCTTACCGGTTATTTTCGCAATTACGGTTCACGAAGTGGCGCATGGGTGGGCGGCTTCAAAATTCGGGGATCAATCTGCCCGTATGCTTGGGCGTTTAACACTTAATCCGATTAAGCATATCGATCCGATTGGTACGATCGTCGTCCCTTTAGCGTTACTAATGCTTGGCGGATTCATCTTCGGATGGGCTAAGCCGGTTCCGGTCAATGCGCGCAATTTCAAACGCCCTCGTCACGACATGGCTTGGGTTGCCATGGCAGGACCGTTCTCCAATCTAATCATGGCAATCCTATGGGCGATCGTCATCAAAATTGGCGTAACCATACAGAGCTCCGTGCCGGAAGTAGGTTTATTTTTAACCTATAGCGGCCTGGCGGGAGTCAGCATCAACCTTATTCTATTGGTGCTTAACTTATTACCCATTCCGCCTTTAGACGGCAGTCACGTCGTTTCCGCACTACTTTCTCCACGTTTGGCGTGGCAATACAACCGCATAGCGCCTTTCGGTTTTATCATTCTAATCGTATTGATGGTGATGGGGCTTTTGACGCCGATATTGATTGGGCCGTATACCTTTATTCAGCAATTAATTTATAGCCTAGTGGGTCTCCACTAAGTCATGATTTACTAATACAGAGTGTTGTTATGAATCACACAACAGATGAAAAGTTACAAAAAATTCTAGCCAGAGCCGGATATGGTTCGAGACGTGCCATTGAAACCATGATTTCTCAGGGTAAGGTTAAAGTCAACGGACGAACGGCTCAACTAGGCGACAGAGCGACGGAAAAGGATCAAATTCAAGTCAACGATCAAGCCGTTAAAGCGACCCGTTTAGCCAAGCAACCAACACAAGTCATCCTATACAATAAACCGGAAGGGCGCCTGTGTACCCGTAGCGACGAGAAGGGTCGTGATACCATCTTCACCCAACTGCCACGTATTTTTAACGGTCGCTGGATCAGTATCGGCCGTTTGGACTTGAATACCAGTGGCCTGTTGATTTTGACCAACAACGGTGAACTGGCCAATCGCCTGGCACATCCCTCTTTTGAAGTGGAGCGCGAATACTTAGTCAGAGTCTTCGGCGAAGTACCGGATTCAGTCATCAATCAGCTTAAGGCCGGCATCGTGCTGGATGACGGTCCGGCAAAATTTGAACAGATCAGTCGCTTTAAATCCGATGACGAATCGATGAACAACTGGTTCAGGGTCACCATCAAAGAAGGGCGCAACAGAGAAGTCCGTAGGATGTGGGAATCTCAAGGTGTTCAGGTCAGTCGCTTGCAACGCGTTCGCTACGGACAATTCCAACTGCCTAGAAACTTGCGTAAAGGAAAAACAGAAGCTTTGACATGGAAACAGGTCAACCAGCTATTAAAGAGCGTCGATCTGCCCGAAGAACCGCGCCCGGATCTGCGTCAAAATACAGCACCCGATAAAAAGAAGTTTGTTAAAAACTCCCGTTCCGCACAACGAGCGTTGATGGGCAAAAAACGCACGATTCACGACTTAAGCAAGTTATAACGGCATTTTTGCCATATAGATTCGCTTATAACAAAAAAGCCGCGCAAGAAATTAACAATTCTTGCGCGGCTTTTTTACACGCTATAAACTCAGCAAAAATCTCAATCATAGGATTGAGCCTTTTACCATTCCCTCACTAATCAGCCGACGCAGCTTTTTCCGCCGTCTTCGTCACTTCGATATCCTCCACCCAGAGAATTTCGTCCGCATTATCACCATGATCCGAACGACTTAGGGACGTTTTCCAAAACCAACCGTCTTTACCTTGAACATTTACTAGCTTTCCGACCATATGGACAACCTCTCCGGTACGAACCGCTTTTATCTTCTCGGCAATGAATTCGTTAGAGGGAATCAAATGAACATTCGCGGTTTGAATCATTACATAATATTTAGAAATAGGGGGAACTTTGCTATACCAGTTGTACCATCTCACACTCTGATTAAAAGTAAATTTATTCACAATTTCCTGATCGGACATTGCTTTCCAACCTAATACAAAATCAACCGGTGACAATTTAGAAGCGCGATCTAAATAATACCTCTCCTGACTAAGCACCTTGGCTTCGATTTCAAAGTCGGCGACTGCAGTGATTTCATGGTTTTTGAAATTAAACGTATCCGGATAAGCGAGATTCTGCTGTTGAGGTTCATTATATGCTTCTTCGCCTGGAGGCAACTCAACCGGAGGTACAGGTTTGAAGTAATCCCACGCAAAATATCCGAGAATGGCTAAAAGGATAATTTTTTTCATAATTTCATTCTAATCATTACTGATTCGTTACTCATTAAGACATCATACTAAATTACCAAACGGACCATGTATCTAAATTTCTTACTCACTTAATCATCCCGCTGTAAAAACATGGAACGCACCAAGCAAAACGGCATATCTGACGCCTTTTCCTATAGAGACCAACAAAACGAACAGGACAAAATTCACCCGCATGATACCGGCAATGAACGTCAACAAGTCTCCAAAAACCGGAGCCCATGCAAACAACAATGACCATACTCCATAACGTTTAAACCAAACTTGGCTGGTCTCAAGTTTATTACCAGAGAAAGGGAACCATTTACGGTCTTGATAGTGTAAAAAATAACGTCCTAACGCATAATTCACCACCGATCCCAAGCTATTGCCCAAGGTGGCACACAACCACAACATAAAAGGATCGTAACCCGAAGCCAGCAAACCGGTCAGCATGACTTCGGAAGCAGCGGGAAGCAATGTCGCAGCAAGGAACGAAACGGCAAATAAACCTAAATAAGCTTCCATAAAACTCCAATTAATAGAATAATCCGAGTAGTTCTTCAAACAAAACACCAACGACATCCGGACATCGCCTGGTATTAAACAATGAAAATTATCGATCTGTTTGATTTACCACTTAATTTGATTAGAATGGTGGTATGGGCAATTTGACCTCAAACCACTCCAACAACCTATATAACTTGAATCCCGAACCTATGCGACACCTGGCGGTATACACCGACGGCGGCTATGTCGCGAAACAAGATATCGGCGGTTGGGGTGTCGTCATTATCGATCAAAACAATCAACATCAACGATTCTCGGGCTGGCAACGCCACACCTCAAGTTTAGAAATGGAACTACAAGCCGCCGTGCATGCGCTTGAGCACATCCGCGAATCGTCACAAAACGACATTCCGATCCAACTGTTTACCGACTCTAAAATCCTAATCGAAGGATTGGATTACAAAATCCGCCAATACCGGCAGCAAAAGTGGATTCATAAATCCGGTCGTCCGGTTGAATCCCGTTCGCTATGGGAGCGCTTGGAGCATCTGACGAATACTCTAAAGGTCACCGTTAAATGGGTCAAAGGCCATAAAAACACACCCGGCAACCTTATCGCAGACCAACTCGCCAGAGAAGCGATCAACGGATTCCACTCGGTCAATAGTGAGGCGGAGGCACTTCTTGGGTAGGGTCTTTGATTCCTTCTTCACGCAACGTCTTTAAATATTCGGACAGTAAACGCAACTGAGTTTGCAGCGTCTGAATTTCTTGATGTTGTTGCGCAACCGTCTTTTGCAACGCCTCAATCACATCGTCCTGAAAAGCTTGGGTGATTTCTATGGCGTGTAATCTTTCTTGTAATTCAGAACTCATTCATCCGTTCCTGTCGTCATATTTTGTTTTTCCAACCAAAGTGATGAAGAATTTGCATCCAAATTCAATTGCACACGATCTTCAAGCGCCGGCGCCAATTGAATCTGTGTTTTTCTCAATTCATCCCTTCTAAAATAGTGGCACTCCCAGACTGGCAATTCGCCCTGAGGATTTAATCGTTTCAAACGGTTTTCGATTGAAGCTGCGTTCGCGGTTTTCAAACCATTCAGCGCGATAATTTCGTCTCCAGCCGCCAATCCTGCTTGATAAGCAGGTTGATGATTCCAAACATGCGTCAACTTCACGGTTTGGTGCTCGGTATCGATTACATTGGCACCTAGATTTGACAGCAATACTTCGGCTTTCGTCTCACCGCCTTTGTCGCTCAGAGTCGTGGCACCGCGCAAACTAAACTCGATATTCTCGGCCTTAAACAAATCTTCAAACGGTAAATCTTGAGTGCCGTACAGATAGCTTTTAAAAAAGTCTTCCAAATCCACTCCGCTGACCAGCGAACAAATCGATTCAATCTGATACTCATCCAAACCGACACCCGCTTTGCCATAAAACTGCCACAAATGTAACAAGACATCATCGAGTGATTTTTGATGTTGCGTGCGTTGGCGAATCAATAAATCCAGACCTAACGCAATCAAACTGCCTTTCGTGTAATAACTGATAATTGCATTCGGTGCATTTTCGTCCTGTTGGTAAAACTTAGTCCAGGTTAACCAACTGGATTCCGCCACCGACTGATGCAAACGCCCGGGCATACGATAGACACGTGTCATTTGTTCCGCTAGCAATTGCAAATATTTTTTCTGATCGATAAGACCCGCCCGTAACAAGATCAACGCATCGTAATAAGAGGTCACTCCCTCGAACCACCATAATTGATTGGTGTAAGCTGGCTCTTTCAGATCGGACTCTTGATATACCTTAGGCTGAATACGCTTGACGTTCCACAAATGAAAGTATTCGTGACTGCACAACTCCAAAAACTGTAAGTATCCATCCGTCGCTTCCTGCATTCCCGGATAGGGCAGATCGTCTCGGCTACACATCAAGGCAGTGGAATTGCGGTGTTCCAAACCGCCATAATCACTTCCCGTCACCATAACCTGAAACAGGTAACTTTCCATAGGAGCACCACCGAACATACAAATTTCGGTTTCACAAATTTTAACCAAGTCCTGTTTTAGACGTTCAGTATCGCATTCAAAAACACCGGTCAACACCATTCTATGTGGGATACCGCAAGCTTCAAAATGAATATCGACGAAATCTCCCATCTCTACCGGGTAGTCGATTAAAGATGAATAGCTATCCGCTTGGTAAAATCCAAAACCCGATTCATCGATGTCGACACGGGGCATGCCACAAGCCACTTTCCAGCGATGCTCGCGACAAAAGTTCGTCGCAGAAATTTCAACCCGGCAACCCTGATCCCTTTGACCGTCCACAGCCAAAAAAACCGACGTACCGTTGAAAAATGCATGGCTTTGATCGAAATGAGCGCCGCGAACCGATAAATCCCACGCATACACTTGGTACTTCAACGTCACAGGCCGACCGTCACTGGCAAATTCCCAGGTTGAAGTATCCACCGAACTCACATGCAGTGGATTCTGCTCGACATCGATTGCAGAAAGACCGATCAGATGTTTGGAAAAGTCGCGAATCAAATAACTGCCCGGAATCCAATTTGGCAACGAAACCGTTTGAATCGGTTGGGTAGGGCTTGGGATCGTCAATTCGACTTCAAACAAATGTCCGTTTGGATCGGCGGGAATGATTCTATATTCAATACTCGAAGAGTGGTTCTGTAAAGCGGGGTTGGACATAATGCAATACTCAAAAGTTAAGATTGTTTACTCATAATATGAAGCGATTGATGTTTCCAGGCCAAAAAGGTCATCAGCGTTAAATGTAAAACCAATACCGATAACAGTGACAATAACAATCCGCCCAAATAACCGTAAAAAACAAGGTTTAAATGCTCAAACATGACCAGGCTGGCGACGGCCATCATGGTTAAAGGGAAAACGCTCGCCCAGGAAGCTAAACTGAATGGAATTTTACTGAAACGCAAAGTTTTACTTAACAGTAAAAAACTCAAAAACAGACCGGTATAAAACAAAACACGTGCAACCAGATCCACTTCCAGCGCACCAT
The DNA here is from genome assembly GCF_041583835.1 of Thiomicrorhabdus sp. Classification (GTDB taxonomy): domain Bacteria; phylum Pseudomonadota; class Gammaproteobacteria; order Thiomicrospirales; family Thiomicrospiraceae; genus Thiomicrorhabdus. The sequence continues at coordinate 187,016 of NZ_JBFHFC010000001.1, forward strand.
CCGAAGCCAAAGGCACATTCAACGCCAAATAAGATAAAAACCCTAAAGCAGGCGGCGCAATCAAAATAAACAGGGTCGGCTCAAGATAAGAAGCCAGTGGCGGATGAAAAAACAGTCGGTATAAAATCAAGCTGAATAGAATCAGCCAGAAAATCAGGCCGATACTTAAAAAGAACCATCCCAATTCAACCGGTAAGAATTGCGGCAATCCCAAGGGGATCACCAACACCCCCACGACTGGTAAAAACCAGACGGGGTTCAAATCGGTTACCTGCCAATGCGTCTGATAAATCCAGTTTCTCACTATGTAAATGGTAATCACGAATTGCAGAATCGAACCGACGCTCCAGAACACAATTGATCCTATTTCGGAAAGGGGCTGGAACATAACACCCAACAAAATCATGCTAATACTAATACTGGAAAAGAAATTTCCTTCAGATGCGCCTTTCAATTCGTTTACGAAACGCGTGAAATGAAAAAACAACTTTAGAAAGTAAGTAAAGGTAAAGGCGATAAACAACAAAACACCAATCAATAACAACAGCTCGCTTATGGGCCAAGCGAACCCCATATTCCGTTCCAACAACTGGTAACCGTACGCCAACCCCAGATAACCGACAACGACGCCGAACAGACTGATAGGAAATTCCGCAGATTGTAATACTAATTTCTGAAACATACTGAATATTGACTTAGCCCGATAGGATGTAAAATCTTTTGAAATTTATTATACGTTTAATTTAAGGTTAATATAGATTGAACCATATAAGACTCGCCTTATAATCATAATCTAAACATTAAATAAATCCTTGCCGCGGCAAAACCATGATCGGTTAATGTAATCGACCAATAAAACCGTAACCCGACAGTCATTTAATACGAGAGCCTGATGAAAATCCGCTTTTCACCTTCAGTCATTTTTTTCGGTATCCCGATGGGACTGCTTGGAAGCGTGCTAAACGGCCGTCACCTCGAAAGTATGTTGGGGATTAAGATATTCTATGTCGACTGGTTACTCTGGTACGGTTGGATTGCGCTGATTGTCGTCAGCCTCGGTTTCCTGTTCGGATTTTTCACGCCAAGCCGCCAAAAACTTAAGGCGGAATGGCTAAACAGCTTTCAGGTTTCCTTGTTTCCCTCAATTACGTTATCCCTCATACTGGGCATCGTCACCATACAGGAAACCTTTACACTCACCGCCACTCAACAAACCTGGCTATACGGCGCATATTTCAGTGTCGTGTTTTTGCATACCGTACTCAACGGCCTGCTCATCAACCGCTGGATCTTCGAGCCAAGCGTTCCGATCCAAAATCACAAACCGACCTGGTTTATTCTATTATCCGGTAACTTCGTCGTTGTCATTTCCGGCTCGACATTGTTTAGCCAACAACAACTTGAAGCGTGGCCGATATGGAGCGAATTACTCTGGCTTTACTTTTCAGCCGGTCTCTTAATCTGGTTCAGCTTTGCCGTCAGCCAGTTTTACCGCCTGTTTTTCGAATCCAGCCTCGAAACCTCTCTACGTCCCAGCTTGTTTATCTTTCTGGCGCCGCCGTCCCTGGCCACGATTGCCTCGCTGTTTTTAATCGAACCCGATCTGGCTTTTTATCTACCACTGGAAAGTGATCTGCCAATGTTGACCTGGATGTTGTATAGCTTCGCGGCCTTCATGTTTCTTTTATGGTTTGTGTCGGCACGACACTTTATCGGAGGAGGGTTAACGACGGCAGGGTGGGCTTATGTTTATCCTTTAGCCGCCTTTGGCTATGCAACCCAATACATGGCTCAAATACTCGACAGTTCACTTTTATATGCCGCCAGCATCTCAATATTCGCCCTTGTTACTTTATTTATCAGTTTATTGTCAGGTCTATTGATAATGCACATCATCAAGTCGTGAGATTTAATCTTCGAGCGTTTATAATAGGCCTTTATTTTGAGATACCTTTAAGGAACTTTTTGTGATTCGTACTCGATTTGCGCCTAGCCCAACGGGCTATTTACACATTGGTGGGGTAAGAACGGCCCTGTTTTCATGGTTATATGCCAAAAAACTTGGCGGTGACTTCATCTTAAGAATTGAAGATACCGACTTGGAGCGCTCCACTGAAGAGTCTGTTAACGCTATCCTTGAAGGTATGAGCTGGTTAGGTCTTGATTATGACCAAGGGCCTTTCTATCAGACTCACCGTTTCGAACGCTATAAAGAAGTGATCGATATGCTGTTCGAAAAAGGGTTAGCTTACTACTGTTACGCAACGCCCGACGAACTCGACATCATGCGAGAAGCGCAAAAAGCGGCAGGGGAGAAGCCACGTTACGACGGTCGTTACCGTGATTTCACCGGAGAACCACCTGCCGGAGTCGAACCGGTTATCCGTTTTAAAAACCCGATTGACGGCGAAGTGGTCATCGACGATATGGTCAAAGGTAAAGTCGTTATCGGCAACAAAGAGCTAGACGACCTGATTATCGCCCGATCGGACGGTACGCCGACTTACAACCTGACCGTGGTCGTTGACGACTGGGATATGGGCGTTTCTCACGTTATTCGCGGAGACGACCATCTAAATAACACACCGCGCCAGATCAACCTTTATAAAGCAATCGGTGCCGACGTGCCTAAATTCGCTCACATCCCGATGGTACTAGGAGAAGACGGAAGCCGTCTATCGAAACGCCACGGTGCCGTCAGCGTTTTACAATACAAAGAGCAAGGATTCCTACCTGAAGCCTTATTGAACTACCTTGTACGTCTTGGATGGTCACACGGAGATCAAGAAATTTTCACGATCGATCAAATGGTAGAATTTTTCGATTTAGACTCGGTAAACAGCTCTCCGTCGACCTTCAACAGCGACAAGCTGACCTGGATCAACGAACAGCACTTTAAAATGGCGAAGGCCGAACATTTAGCCAAACACCTTGCACCATTTATGGTTCAGCACGGATGCGACCTATCTCAAGGACCGGATTTGGCCGATGTTGCGGATCTATTAAGAGACCGTGCCAAGACTTTCGTAGAAATGGCCCAATCTGCGACGTATTTCTATAACGATTTTGAAACCTTTGAAGAGGGGGCCGCTAAGAAGCACCTTCGCCCGGTTGCGGAAGAACCTTTAAAAGTTCTACTGACTAAACTGGAAGCCATTCAAGACTGGAAAGCGGAAGCGATTCACGAGGCAATTCAGGCCACAACCGAAGAACTTGAAATCGGCATGGGTAAAATCGGGATGCCGCTACGTGTTGCCATCACGGGAGGAGGGCAGTCACCCGCCATTGATGCAACGGCCCAACTGATCGGAAAATCACGCAGCATTGAACGTATTCATCTTGCATTGAATTTCATCGAAGCACGCAAAGAGGCTTCTTAATACTGAATAAATAAACGATAGCCGATCGGCTAAGGTCTCGTTTATTCAGTCATTGAATGATAAAAAGGGGTGAAAGCCCCTTTTTTTTATTTTTAACCCGAGCAATCAACCCCGACTCTCAGGGCAAATAAAAGCATCTTCACCGGAATAAAATTAATCGAAATATTCACTTGCCTAAGCGAACCCACCATTTCCACAAACCTAAAATCAAACACTTAACGTAAGTTCGATAAAATTGCTAAAAAAGTGTCATATTTTTTTAAATAAAGTCTTGACGCTTCCCAGCATATCTATATAATACGCACCCATCAGCTCGAGGGGCTATAGCTCAGCTGGGAGAGCGCAACACTGGCAGTGTTGAGGTCAGCGGTTCGATCCCGCTTAGCTCCACCAAGTTGATAATATAGTTCACGAAGTTCGGTAGCGAGAACTTCACCAAACTGAAAGGCATTTCAGTTTAGATTTTTAAGAAATTAAAAGTCGCTTTTACAATGCGTCCCGTTCGTCTAGAGGCCTAGGACACGGCCCTTTCACGGCTGTAACAGGGGTTCGACTCCCCTACGGGACGCCATTATGCGGGAATAGCTCAGCGGTAGAGCACAACCTTGCCAAGGTTGGGGTCGCGAGTTCGATCCTCGTTTCCCGCTCCATATTTAAGTGGGTTGAAATCAGGCTATTAGGCCAGCATTACTGAATTCAACCGACTGTTAGCTGAGATGCTAACAAACAATCTGTCCCGTTCGTCTAGAGGCCTAGGACACGGCCCTTTCACGGCTGTAACAGGGGTTCGACTCCCCTACGGGACGCCACATACTAAAAGCTCACTTTACGTGGGCTTTTTTTATTTCTAGCCTTTAAAACTTCCGACTGTTAAACTAAAAAACATCAGTAAACTTTCCAACTGAACTCCCACCTACAACGTTGTAGTCTCAACAAACTAATAAATAACGAAAAATCATGCTGCCCGTATGTTTTTACAATCATTCTGTCATAAACCGCGGTTACAATGATTTTTCAACCTAATCTTACGGAGTGATTATGTCGCAAGCGGATATTGGATTAATTGGTCTCGCAGTCATGGGACAAAACCTGGTGTTAAACATGGCTGATCACGGATTCAGCGTAGCGGTGTACAATCGCAGTCCAGAAAAAACCAACGACTTTTTAGCGGGAGAAGCGTCCGATAAATCGATTATCGGCACCTATTCACTACAAGAACTTGTCGATTCGTTGAAAGCACCTCGCAAAGTGATGCTTATGGTTAAAGCCGGCGACGTTGTCGACGCGTTTATCGATCAACTTGTACCGCTGCTTGACCAAGGCGACATCATCATAGACGGCGGAAATTCGCTTTACATCGACTCAACCCGCCGCACACACTCACTCAAAGAAAAAGGGATTCTCTTTATCGGTACCGGCGTTTCCGGCGGAGAAGAGGGCGCTCGTAACGGTCCATCGATCATGCCCGGCGGAAATCCACTTGCCTGGGAGGCTGTCAAACCGATCTTCCAATCCATCGCGGCGCATGTAGATCACGAAGCTTGTTGTGACTGGGTAGGGGACGAAGGCGCCGGACATTACGTCAAAATGGTACACAACGGTATCGAATACGGCGACATGCAACTTATTTCAGAAGCCTACCAATTAATGCGTGAAGGGCTGAAAATGTCGCCCGAAGAGTGCCATGAGGTTTTTGCGGAATGGAATAAAGGAGTTTTGGATTCCTACCTAATCGAGATTACCGCCGACATTTTGACGTTTAAAGACGCAGACGGTTCGCCGCTGATCGATAAAATCCTCGATGCCGCAGGACAGAAAGGAACCGGTAAATGGACGGGAATCAACTCCCTGGAAATGGGGGTTCCTTTGACCCTGATTACCGAATCCGTCTATGCTCGCTGCCTCTCTTCTTTAAAAGAAGAACGGGTTACAGCCTCTAAAATTTATCCTCGCCAGCCAGCTCCGACACTAGACAATAAACAAACGGTTCTGCAAGCCATTCACGACGCCCTATACGCTTCAAAAATCATCTCCTATACGCAAGGTTACATGCTGATGAAAGAAGCGGCTAAAGCTTATGCTTGGGATTTAAACTATGGCGGAATCGCCTTGATGTGGCGTGGCGGCTGTATTATTCGCAGTACTTTCTTGGGTGAAATCAAACGCGCCTTCGACGAAGTGCCTGACCTGCAAAACCTACTGCAAGACAGTTTCTTTGAAAACGCCATTAAAGCTGCCGAATCCAACTGGAGAGAAGCGATTATCTTCGGCATCCAGCAGCGCATTCCAACACCGGCCCTAAGCTCCGCTCTGGCATTCTTCGACGGTTATCGTAGCGAAACCGTATCTGCCAACATGCTTCAGGCTCAGCGTGATTATTTTGGCGCACACACTTATGAACGTGTAGACGCGCCAAGAGGCGAACGTTTCCATACCGACTGGATTCAATCCGGCGGAAATATTAGCTCTACAAGTTACGAGGTATAAACATCTATGCCCGTCAACAACATACCTTGTACCTATATCATCTTCGGTGCAACCGGAAACCTTTCTTTAACCAAGTTAATGCCCGCATTTTATCACTTGGAAACGGAAGGACGCCTCGCCGACGACCTTAACATCGTCGCTATCGGTCGCCGCGAGATTACCGACACCGAATGGCAACAAAAAATTCTCGAAGCCGTTGAAAAAACGGCTCGGGGCGGTATAAGCAAAGCCACTTTCGCTAAATTCGCCCAACGCCTGTCCTATTTTAAAATGGACACCAACAATAAAAGCCGCTACCCGGAACTCAAGTCATTCATCTCCGAAAAAGGCTGGTCTTCAAACATGGCTTTCTACCTATCCATGAGCCCTTCGGATTTTGGCCCCGTCGTCAAAAACCTCGGTGAAGCAGACCTGCTGGATCAATCGGAAGGTTGGAAGCGCGTCGTACTTGAAAAACCGTTCGGATACGATCTTGATTCCGCTAAAGCACTTCAATACCAGCTTAACCACTATTTGACTGAAGAACAGACCTATCGCATCGACCATTACCTCGGAAAAGGCATGGTACAAAATATCATGGTCTTCCGCTTCGCCAACTTATTGATGGAACCGCTCTGGAACCGTAATTACATCGATCACGTCCAAATAACGCATTCCGAAGACCGTCCGGTAGGTAGCCGAGCAGGCTATTACGATACCAGTGGTGCCATGCGCGACATGATACAAAGCCACCTTTTGCAACTTCTTGCACTGGTGGCCATGGAACCGCCGGCCTCAATGGATGCCGAGGCATTACGCGACGAAAAGGTAAAACTCCTGAATTCGATCCGACCGATCTTGAAAAAGAACGTCAATGCACAGGCCTACCGCGCCCAGTACGGTAAAGGAACCATTCATGGTCAAGCCGTGAAATCCTACCTGGAAGAAGAGGGCGTTAGTGAAGAGAGCGTTACCGAGACTTATGCCGCGCTAAAATTGTATATCGACAATTGGCGCTGGGAAGGCGTGCCTTTTTACCTGCAAACCGGTAAAAACATGCCTAAAAGCCAAACCCTGATTTCAATTTGCTTTAAACATCCTCCACAACAATTTTTCAAAGCTTCCCAGGTCAAGAAAATGAAACCTAACTGGATTATTTTCAACATCCAGCCTGAAGAAAGCATCAAGGTAGAGATGACTGCAAAACAGCCCGGTTTAGAGATCGATACGCGCCAAGTCAGCCTGGATGCAAGTCTTAGCCACAAAGAAGGTTTCACCGTAGACGCTTATGAGGAATTATTGCTTGATGTCATCAAAGGCGACCGCTCTTTATTCCTACGCTACGACGAAGTGAAAGCGGCGTGGAGCATTGTCGATCCCGTCATCCAAGCCTGGGCGTCCAATACAAGCTATATCGATACTTATCCGTCCGGAAGCTGGGGACCGAAAGACGCCAACAAACTGTTCGATCATCCCGAACAGGAATGGCGTCATAATGACGAGCCTGACGAGGACAAGCATGAAGTATGACTCCTTACCTTCCAACTGGCAACTGTTCGACAGCGCGTCTAAAGTCGCGCAGAAAACAGTTGAAGCCGTTTGCGAAGTGGCTAAGGAATCCATAGAACGAAACGGAGCTTTTCACTTCGTCACGGCCGGCGGTACAACTCCTCTCGAAGTTTATAGTCTATTAGCTAAGCTTGAAAACTCGCCTGATGGAAAGATGATAGATTGGTCAAAGTGGCACATCTATATGGGGGACGAACGCTGCCTGCCTGCTAACGACCCTGAACGTAACAGTTTGGCACTGTACGAAACATGGTTAAAACACAGTCGAATCCCTCAAAACCAAATTCACTATATGCCCGCCGAACTCGGAGCAAAGAAAGCGGCTCAAGCTTATGAAGAAATCGTTTCAGGCGTCGTATTCGACGTCGTGATGCTTGGCATGGGTGAGGACGGACACACGGCCAGCCTGTTTCCGGGACACAGTCACGAGGCGGAAGCCTCGCAACTGGTTCAAACAGAATTCGACTCGCCAAAACCACCGGCTGAAAGAGTAACCTTGTCAGCTCAATGCTTGGGAAACAGCAGATATCTATTTAAAATCGTAACCGGAGCCGGTAAAAAAGAGGCTGTCAAACAATGGCTATCGGGAATGGACTTACCTATTGCAACCGTAAGAGGGGAACAAACCACCATTTTCATCAGTGAAGACAGCCTGCCGTAACATACGAACAAACAATCTAAGTTCAACACTACTCTTCACCGTTTAGAAGAAAAATAAGAACAATAGGTTAAATCTTTGAAATTGAAGCACTTTCCACGTTTTGAACTCGTTCAATATGATCCAACACTTCACCCAGTTGCGTCCCGGGATCAACTTCAAGCGTCAACTTCATTGATACCGTACGTTCACTACTGTCGGTATGGGTTTCAGAATTAATCAAGTTAATATCCAAATCCGTTAACACCGACATGACGTCGCGCAACAAACCTTTACGGTCAAACGCCATGATAGAGAGCTCGGCAGTAAAACAACGTCTGTCCGCCTCAACGTAATTCCAGGAAACTTCGATAATACGCTGCAACTCCTCATGAGTCAGGTTCAGCATATTAGGGCAGTCACTGCGATGCACGGTAATACCACGGCCACGTGTGACATAACCGACGATATCATCGCCTTTTTTAGGCTCGCAGCAGGGGGCCAAATTGGTTTTTAATTGCGTCGCACCGACTACATATACTTGCTGACCTTCAGGAATCGGCTCAGGTCTTTGAAGTCCTTTAAAACGTAAAGACTTCTGTTCGGGCTTGAGCTTCTCTTGAATCGCATTCGCTAATTGACGTTCATTGATCTGCCCCTTACCAATCGCTTCGTATAGATCCTCTTCAGTCTCGTATTTGAAGCGGCGAGCGATTACTTTCGGCTTAACCGAAGTGGCATGCAAACGTTTTATCTCGCGGTTGAACAGGGTTTCACCCGCTTGAATATTCTGGGTTTTATTCTGTTTGTTAAACCAACCTTTTACTTTAGTACGCGCGCTACTGCTATTGAGATAACCCAAGTTAGGGTTCAACCAATTACGACTCGGCGCACCATTTTTAACCGACAGGATTTCAATCTTGTCGCCGGTTTTCAACACCGTCGTCAATGGTTGAATACGGCCGTTGATTTTGGCACCGCGACATCCGTGCCCAAGCTCCGTGTGAATTGTATAGGCAAAATCCAACGGGGTGGATCCTTGCCTCAACGTCATGATTTCGTTCTGCGGAGTCAGCACATAGATATGCTGGCTTTGCAGCTCGGTACTAATCTCTTTAAATACCTCCGGATCATCGGCGTTTTCAAGCAACTGGCGAACATTGGCAATACTGGTTTCCAAGTTCTTATCGATTTTTTTATTGCCTTCCTTATAGCGCCAGTGTGCCGCCACCCCATATTCGGCATGATGATGCATCTCGAAAGTACGAATCTGGATTTCGACCGTTTTCCCCTCCGGACCTAAAATCACCGTATGGATCGACTGGTAACCGTTATCTTTAGGGGAGGTGATATAGTCATCAAACTCTTCTTTGATATAACTCCAATGACTATGAATCAACCCCAATACTTCATAACACTGTTTGATCGAATCAACGTAAATTCGCACCGCACGCAGATCGAAAAGCTCATCAATCGGCTGCTTCTTACGCTGCATTTTTTTCCAAATACTATAAATGTGTTTAGGCCGGCCTGTAATCTTGGCTTCGATATTCTGAGATTCCAACAGGGTTCTTAAAACTTCGATAACCGAGTCAATATAGGCTTCGCGACCTAAACGGTTCGAATCGAGCTGCTGGGCAATTTCTTTATATTGATCGGGTTCCAGAAAGCGAAAAGAAAGGTCTTCCAATTCCCATTTGAGTTGCGCTATCCCCAAACGGTTAGCCAAAGGCGCAAAAATCAACTGGGTTTGCTCGGCGATCTGCTTACGGACGCTCGGCTCTTCAAATTTTAAATGACGTAAACGGGCGACACGGTAGGCCAGCTTCACGATCATAATGCGGATATCGGAGGTCATCGCCAACAACATCTGTCTCAGACGTTCATTCTGAACATCCGAACGATTAGGAGAATCCAGCTCTTTAAATTGGTTTAAGCAACGAATACCGTCAACCAGCTCGGCAGTAGAACTGCCGAAATGCTTTTTAATATATTCAAGGTCGTAAAAATCCGCTACATTACCATCGCTCAAGAGGGTGGCGATCAAAGTATCGGCATCCACCTTCAGCTCGGAAAGAATTTTTGCGACATCGACACTTCTGACAATCGTTTTTTCAGGCAAATTTTGCGCTTCAAGAGCAATATTGCAGGCCAGTTGGCATTTTTCCAACTGAGTGCCAGTCAATTCGTTTGCCTTAAAAAGCAGTTTAAATAATTCGGTTGCCTTAGTCATGTACGGTCAATTTCAGTGTTTAATTCAAAGATGGTTTTATTTTATAGCCTGAGCCAATAGAATCCATATTTTTTACGACAATATAGTGAATTAAACCCATTTGGCAGGATTTAGATGCCATTCCATGCATTCTGTACGGACATTTTTATATAAAATTACCGATAGACTCACGATTTTGGCCTGTTAAAAAATAGGGAAGAGGTCATTTTAAGCTTAAACGATTATAATAACCGGCATAACGCAAAACATCTGTTTGACCTTCAAATGGAAGTTAAAATGAAAAACCCACCCAAACACAAGAAGTAACCTCAAATTGCAAAACACGAACCCTTCAACAACGCCGGCTCTAAACTCTTACACAAGTAGTGCCAAAGGCTTCTCAGTTGCCCCCATGCTCGATTGGACAGACAAACACTGTCGTTATTTTCATCGCCAACTAACTCAACAGGCTTGGCTGTATTCAGAAATGGTCACAACCGGAGCTATTATTTACGGTGATAATCTGCCGCGTTTTTTAGGGCACAACCCGGAAGAAGCCCCTGTCGTTTTGCAACTGGGAGGGAGTGACGCTAAAGACTTGGCAACGTGCGCCAGACTAGGGGAAGAGTGGGGTTATTCAGAGATTAACCTGAATGTCGGTTGCCCAAGCGATCGCGTGCAAAACAATATGATCGGTGCCTGCTTGATGGGCCACCCGCACATCGTGGCAGAAGCGGTTTCTTCAATGAAATCGGCTGTTAAGGAAGTCCCGGTCACGGTCAAATGCCGGATCGGCATCGACGACCAAGAAGATTTTGAAAGCCTGCAAAGCTTTATTGCAAGCTTGGTTGAAGCGGATGTCGACGGCGTCATCATTCATGCCCGTAAAGCGTGGCTACAAGGGCTCTCACCCAAAGAGAACCGCGAAATTCCGCCTTTGCACTACGATTGGGTACATCGGATTAAATCCGAATTTCCGCAACTGGAAGTCGCTATCAACGGCGGCATCAAGACCCTTGAAGCTGGATTGCTCCATTTGGATTCATACCAGGAATTTCCAGCCGTAGACGGCGTCATGTTAGGACGGGCGGCTTACGAACAACCTTATATATTAAGCGAAGTGGATCGCCTCTATTACGGAAGCAATATAACACCTCCGAGTCGTGCGGACGTTATAGAGAAAATGAAACCCTATATTGAAAAACATCTTATGGAGGGGGGCAAGCTTATCCAAGTCACCCGCCATATGTTAGGATTGTTTCATGGACTGCCTGGCGGCCGTTTATGGCGCAGACACCTCTCGGAAAATGCATTCATGAAAGAGGCGGGGATTGAGGTTCTGGAACAGGCATACCAATTGGTTACCGCAGAAATTGCTCGCATGGAAGAAAGGCAAAATACCACGCTATGACTTTTTTAGACGTCCCCTTCAAGGAAAAAGACCAAGCTAAATCATTAGGCGCACGCTGGGATAGCGTGAGCCGTAAATGGTATGTGCCCAACGAACTTGCCGACCAATTGGAATTGTTCGATCGCTGGCTGCCCTTGGAACAACAGGCGGCCATCCAGCCTCAAAATACTCAACAGGGCGACTTATTAAAAGAAGAACAAAAGGGTGCTCGACTCTCGGTTGTACTGAGAAACGTCCAGTCTGCGTTACGTCTAAGCTTTCCCGGCGCCCTCTGGGTAATTGCCGAAATCGCCAACATCAACCGCAATCGCGGACACCTCTATCTGGAACTTTCCGAAACCAACTCTCAAGGACAAACCTTAGCGAGTTGTCGCGCGATGCTCTGGCAATCGCATGTAGAACGTTTGTTAGGGCGCTTCCAGCTGGAAACAGGAAGCGAACTGGCCGTGGGACAGAAAGTACTCCTTCTGGCAGAAGTAAACTTTCACGAACAGTACGGTTTTTCATTAGTCATTCAAGACATCGACCCGAGCTTCACACTAGGCGAGCTTGAAGCCAACCTAAATGAAATTCGTAAGCAATTGATTTCAGAGAAATTATACCAACTCAACAAACAACTTACTTTGGCAGACGACTTCTTTAGAGTAGCGGTCATTGCTCCACCGGCCGCGGCCGGTTTAGGCGACTTTAGAGCCGATGCCGATGCACTGCAACAAGCCGGGCTGTGCGAATTCAAATACTTCTACAGTGCCTTTCAAGGTGATCAGGTGGAAACGGAAATGTTGGCCGCATTTGACGCCATTCAATCCCTGCATGCAGCCAACCCGTTCGACGCTTTGGTGATTTTACGCGGCGGCGGTGCCAAGCTTGACTTAAACATGCTTAATCTTTATCCGATCGCCAGAAAGATCTGTGAATCTAAACTACCGGTATTAACGGGGATTGGGCACGAGCGCGACAATACCATTCTCGACGAAGTGGCACATACTCGTTACGACACGCCAAGTAAAGTGATTGCAGATATACGTAATCACATCTTCCAGCAAGCGCACAAAGCGAAGCAGAACTGGATACAAATCGAACAGGCCAGTCGTCTCAAAGTCAGACAACTTGAAAACCAGCTGGAACAGTTTGATCATTTACTGCAAACCAATAGCCAAGCTTGTTTATATTTCTGGAAAGACAAGCTAGAGCCTTTGAAGTACCAGCTACAAAGACAAGGCCAGCAAAAACTTCAAGTAACCGCACAACGCCTTGAACAATTACATCAGAACATTAACACTGCGGTGATCAAACAGGTCGACACCGTAAAAGTCACGCTCGAACAGAATCAAGCGGCTGTACTGAATGAAGCCCGACGCAGCGTAGCATACCAACACGACCAAATCATTCAGTGGATTGCCTTCATCCTCAGTTCCGGACCGAAAACCCAGCTGAACCGAGGGTTTGTCATCGCCAAAACAGATCAAGGAAAACCCGTTAAAACAGCCGAACAGGCCAAAGAAATAGGGCACCTTAAACTCCAGTTTATAGACGGCGAAGTCTCTGCGGAAGTAAAACCCGATGCCGTCATTGAACCGAATACAAACCAATAAACTTATCGATTCCATACAGAACAGATTAATAGATAGAGGATTTTTCCTATGAGTCAAACATCAGAAAGTTTCAAGGCCAACTACGCCAAACTCCAAGAAATTGCCCAGAAACTATCAAACACCCAAGAAGTCGATATTGACGAATTGGTTCCAATGGTAGATGAAGCGACACGTGCTTACCAGCTATGCAAATCTCGTATAGAAGCAGTGGAAAGCGCGCTAAGCAAGCGTTTAGACAGCGAAACCAACGAAGATTCGAAACCGAGCGAGAATGAATAAGTCATGACCCAGCAAGCGACCATTTATCACAATCCACGTTGCTCAAAAAGCCGAAACACCTTGGAACTACTGCAAGAACACGATCTTGAGATTCAAGAAGTTCGTTATCTGGACACGCCACCAAGCAAAGAAGAACTTAAACAACTGTGCGAACTCCTGGCTAAAAAGCCGATAGAAATCACTCGCACTGGAGAAAGTTTATTCAAGGAACTGGGTTTAGACAAAAACGACGACCGGAGTGACGACGAATGGCTGGATATCCTGGTAAACAATCCAAAGTTAATTGAACGGCCGATCGTCAAAATTGACAATCAGGCCGTTATCGGCAGACCGCCGGAAAATGTTTTGAGTATCATCAATTCCTAAAACAATAGCCATCAGGCTATGAAGATCATACCTAGAGAAAATCCATCCAGGAAAATCTCATTCAATTTCACGCCAAATATCCGAAACCGAACCGGCTTGTTTAGTTTCGGATAGATCCTCGTATTAAAAAAAATCATCCGAACCAAAGTACTAAAACACACCAAAATAAAAAACTCGTAGCATCTCAGTTTTCACCAAACAGAAGAAGAGGCCGCCAACGCCATTTTAAGCAAATCTCCAATTTAACATAATATATATTATACGAATGTATAAAAATTACATACGCAACAACAAACCCCGCTAAACCGACTCCAGAGCCTGTTTCTTCATTTAGTACCAACCCAACCCAAATTTACAACATGATCATTATTAACTTTCAATGGACATAAAAAAACCGGGAAAATCCCGGCTTATCATTCTCACGCAAAACTTGGGTTATTACATGATTCTATTACTCGCTGTCGTTTCGACTCTCGAATTAAGAACCGATAATCGGCAACCCGACAAACAAGATCAATTCGATTACACCAACCAGAATTGGGTACCATGCATGCTCGGCTTTTTCGGTTAATGCTTTCGCACCCATAAAAATACCGGCTAAGGCCAAAAAGTAAGAAACCGGTGCCAGCAAGATCGAAATAAACAACAACGGTGCTAATGCAACCAAAACCCAACTGGCGGTAATGCTATTACTCGGGTTGTACTTTTTGGTATTACGCATGTCGTCCGGAGTTGAACTTGAAGACTGAAGACGCGCCATCACAGCACTGATGTCGGCATCCGTCAACTCATCCTGTACAACTTCGATATCCGTCATACCGATCGTAATTTTTTTATTCGTGTATAACGCCTTTACCAAGTCATTCCAGGTTGCATCTTCCGCCAACTCATCAACAATCTGATGCGCTTCTTGTTTAATAGACATACAACTCCTCCCGTGAGCCATCTCTTTATTAAGTAACTATTTAATTATTAAGCATTTATTTATTAAGTATTTATCAGCATATATTAAATCACACAGGTAAGTATTTGTTTGTATATAAGATATAGGACATTCATTTTTTATTCAAAAATCGCGCCAAACCTTATAGCAATCGTTACCTTTTATTTAATTTTAGATTATTATATCGTTAACTTGCAGTATTTTACTAGCTGGCTTTTCTCACCTAAAGCCAAATATAACCAAGCTAAACAATGTTATACCGGAAAATTTTAAACACCCTACTTTAGATGTAATTTGGAGTTCAACTGAATGGCACTGATGCCTGGTTTACAAATTAATATTGGTCAACAGCTTAAGCTGACGCCGCAACTACAGCAATCAATTAAGATTCTGCAATATTCGGCACTTGAGGTACAGCAAACCGTCGAGGCAACGCTCGAAACCAATTACATGCTTGAAGTCGAAGACGACGGACTTTCCGAAGACGAACTGCTCGGCGAGAACCGCGAAGAACCTATATCGGCAAACACCGAACTCAGCGACGAGCAACCGCTAGACATCAACACCAACGACAAAATTTCTGAAGACTTAGAAATCGACTGTAACTGGGACGAAGTGTATTCAGATTACTCATCCGGTAAAACCACACAGTCTTCCGACGACTACGTCAGTGCAGAAAACTACACCTCTGAAGAAAAAAGCTTACACGACCACCTCTATTGGCAATCGGACATCTATGTATGGGACGAAAATCAAGACCTGGTTGCAGACTTCATCATTGACGATATCAATGATGAAGGGTATTTAACCACCCCGCTCCCGGACTTATTGCAGGCACTGGAAAATCAGTATCCAGAAATCGAATTCAATTTGGAAATGCTGGAAACCGTGCTCGGCATCATTCAGCAGTTTGAGCCGACGGGCGTTGGCGCACGTAGCGTACAAGAATCTTTATTGTTGCAATTGATGAATATGCAGCAAACTCCTTACGTGGTAACGGCCAGACAGCTTATTTCGGAACACTTTGATTGGCTTTCTTTCCACGACCACAAACGCATCAAAAAGCTATATGGTTTGAACGACGAAGAACTGACCAAATTATTCAAACTGATTCAATCGCTGAACCCAAGACCGGGTCGCGACTTTTCATCTACAAACTCCGAAATCATCATCCCGGATCTGCGCCTGAAGCGCACCAAGGAAGGCTGGTTAGTAGAACTTAACAGCGACGCTTTCCCGCGATTAAAGGTGAACAGCGCCTATATTGAGTTGGCCGGAACCTTAGACGATACGGAGCAGTCCAAAAAAATCAAAGAACAGCTGATTGAGGCGAAAGGACTGATTAAGAGCATTCATAGCCGCGGTGAGACCTTACTTAAGGTAGGAAGCTTTATTGTAGAAAAACAACAAGCTTTCTTTGAAGAAGGCGAATTGGCAATGCAGCCGCTGGTTTTGCGTGACGTTGCCGAACATCTCAATTTGCATGAGTCGACTATTTCCCGTGCGACCAACCAAAAATACATCCAAACGCCGCGTGGAACGTTTGAATTAAAATACTTCTTCTCTTCCGGTGTCAGCCAATACGGCAGCGCCGATCAGTCGGCCATTGCCATTAAAGCCCACATCAAAGGCTTAATTGACCAAGAAGATGCGAAAAAACCGCTAAGCGACAGTAAATTAATGGAGCTTTTGGAAAGTGAAAAAGGGATCAGCGTCGCCCGCAGAACGATTGCAAAATACCGTGAATCACTCGGTATTCCATCGTCCAGCGAACGCAAAAAACTCAATAAATTTAAACTTTGAGCCCATTTAACCACACATTAACTCGGGTGATTTTTCCCGAGTCTCGCACTATAATCCACACTTATTTATTTAAACTCAATTTCAGTAGGTGTTTAAAAACATGAATCGAATGAATGTAGAACAAGTTCAACAAGTCGCCCAGCAACAGTGGGAACAGCAAGCAGACTTTAAAGAGTATATGTCCGCGGTCAACCCTCCGATGCCTAAAATCGACGTCATCGCTTACGCTAGCGAACTGCATGAACAAGGTGAAACACGAGTCATTCCATTCGATTTATCTGCACAGATCCAAACTCAGTACCCTGCTACTTCGCCTAACTTAATGGCTAACTTCATTCGTATTTGCGCAAACGAAACTATCAAAACCGACGTCAAAGCTACTTCGCAAATGTTCTACGTGATTCGCGGCTCAGGGAAAACCCAAATGAAGCACGGCACGATCGAATGGAATGAAGGCGATCTTTTCACACTACCGGCCGTACCGGACGCACTTCACAGCGCAACCGCCGATACCGCTATTTACTGGGTTCATGATGCTCCACTCTTGAAGTATTTAGGCGTACAACCAAGCGAAGAGAAATTCACACCGGTTCTTTACACCAAAGAACGTCTAAACAACGAACTTGAAGCAGTACGAAAAGAAGCAATCGGTCGTAACAGAACCGGGATTTTGCTTTCCAACCCGAACTTTCCATTGACCATGACACTGACGCATACGCTATGGTCTTTATATAACGCACTGCCTGCCGGAGTGATGCAAAAGCCGCACCGTCACAACTCGATCGCACTGGATTACTGCGTTTCAGCCGGCCCAAATACTTACACTTTAATCGGTAAAGAAATTGACGAAGAAGGTAACATCGTCGATCCGATCAAAGCGATGTGGACTCCGGGTTCCGTATTTGTAACGCCTCCGGGCTGGTGGCACTCTCACCACAACGAATCCGATGAAGATGCAATCGTATTGCCAATTCAGGATGCCGGACTTATTATGAACATGCAAGTTCTAGACTTCCAATACATTCGTTAATCGAAACAGAAGATCAACGAATTCAGGTGGTTTGAAATTTCAGCTATTTAAGGTGAAGGGTTTTATGCAAAATACAGATTACAAAATCGCAATCATCGAAGACGACTCCATTCAAAGAGAAACCCTGGTAACCGCACTTGAGCAACAGGGGTTTTCAGTCGTCTCTTTTGCCGACCGCCCTTCTGCCGAAGCGTACTTCGAACAAACCTTACCGGATCTTGTCATATCCGATATTATTCTTGGACGAGAGATGGATGGCGGTTTTGATCTGGCCAAACATTTGCTCAGTTATAACCAGCCTATTCCAATTATTTTCTTGTCGGAAAGACAGTCGGAATTCGACATCTATACCGGTCACGCTTTAGGCGCAATCGATTATCTGCCAAAACCGATCAGCCTGAACGTATTAATCGTCAAGGTCAAAAACCTACTTAGAATTACAACACCGTCAAAAGAGGCTTCGGCCAACAATACAGAAAAGTCATTGATTCCGAACCTGGAAATCGTTCCTAATCAGTACAAAGCATACTGGCACAACAAACCATTGGATTTAACCGCAACCGAATTTGAAATGTTAAAACAATTCGCAACCAGCGGCGAAGGCGGTGTAGTCACTTATGACAGCCTTCAATCGTCCACACAAGGCGTGGTTGAACGCAACACCATCAATACACACATCTGTCGAATCCGTAACGCGTTTAAGAAAATCACTCCTGAATTCAACCTGATTCATAACGAATACGGTCGTGGTTACAGCTGGCAAAACAAAGATGACTAAACGTATCGATCGGGCCATCATCCGTAGAAACGGCAGCTAGAGTTCAATGCCTTTCAAGCCATTAAACCTCCGACTATCTATAAGAACAAGATTCTTTATCTTGTTGTTATTCCTGACATTTCTGCCATTTCTAGCTTATCGATTCGCTATCGACCTACATCGTTTGCTTTTAAATAATCAGGCGATCGTACAAAAACAAACCGTTGAAAACCTGGCTCTGATCCTACAAAACCGTACTGATCTTTGGGCTCTGCAAATTCAATCGGGGAACCCGACTCATCTGACGCACCTAAACCTGCAAAACTCTGTTTTATGGATTGTTAATGAATACGGCCGTACGACCTATGTCGTCGGGAACTTGCCGGAAACCGATCACAGCATCGACGAACAAGACGTCTTTACCGCGATCGGTAAAACTTTGATAAAAACCTTTGCCACAGTCATCCCCTACTCTCTACCCTACCCATATCCTCAAAGCCGAACACCGGAACAAAACCTGATCGTCAACGCCTTGCAAGGTAAAACCATTCAACAATATCGTATGGATAAAAATCAGCAACCCATATCGTTGATGTCGGCCACACCGCTAATGTTTAAAAACAACATTATCGGCGGCTTGGTTCTCGAAGAGAAAATGGAAACCTTATTCAGCGACACCCTCGATTATTTCTATCGTCTAATGGGAATTGGGGCTATGATCTTCCTAATCGTCACCATTGGCGCGATTCTTCACACCGCTTCCGTATCCAACCGTATATTACGACTCGATAACGACGTTAAAAGAACTTTCAATTTGCAGGGTCGACTCAAGGATCATGTTTTTCCGGATCGCTCTCAGCGCTTTTTCTACAACGACGAACTTTCCGATTTACGCCATCATATTCACGAGATGCTTGGGCAGCTGGCGGCTTACGAGCGGTATCTAAAGCAATTGCCCAAAACCTTAAGACACGAATTGCACAATCCTTTAAACCGGCTCTCCATGGCTCTGACCTTACTGGAAGAAGAGACTCAAAACACCCAACTGGAATACGCGCAACATGCGGTAGTACAACTCAAACAGATCATAGCTTCGCTTTCCGAAGCGACCAGTATCGAAGACAGTTTGAACCAACAGGAACCGGAAGCTTTCCCGATTGGCGAAATGTTGGAACACTATCTAAAAAACAGTGCGACCTTGCACCCGGAATACCAACTCGTATACCAAAACTGGATTCCTAAAAATGCGATGGTATTAGGCGACGGATTCATGATCGAACAGCTCATGGACAAACTATTAAGTAATGCGAAAGATTTCAGCGACGGTAAAAGACCGATTGAAGTCACTTGCCGCCAACAAAATCGTATGATCAGCATCGCCGTTCAAAATAGCGGCCCAAACCTGCCTGCCGGTTATGAAAAACAGATCTTTGACGGTATGACATCAATCAGAACGCTTAACCAGGACGATCAAGCACATTTGGGATTAGGTCTGTACATCGTCAAACTGATTACCGACTTCCATAATGGTAACGTCTATGCGGAAAACATATTTCTAGACTCGCAACAAACCTTACCCGGCGTGAAATTCACGGTTGAACTACCGTTAATGAATCAAAAACCGGCTTAAGCAGCCAACCAACAATAAAACGTAATCGTTTGTTATTGAAATAAATTCTGGGAAATGACGTAAATATTCAGCGCCTAGAAAAGCTGAATAGAGAAGAAAGATACAAATAAATCCCATCAACGGATGTGATTAGAGTGATCCACTCTTACCGGCCCCAGAAGAGCCGGCTGACCATGGCAACCAGACTTTAAATCATTCCTTTTCAAACATAATTTAAAGTCAAACACGGTTGATTTCAGAAGATTCGATTAAACTCTCGATTAAGGCAATTTAGAGGTCAAGTCTTTGACCTTGCGAACCCATGGAGAAATCCCATACTGCTGCTTAATCTCTTTGGATCGCTTGTCAGCATCGGCCTTATTTGCATAGCCACCGGTAATCAAAACATAACGAACGCTATCCAAACGTTTTTGAACGACGATTCGAGTATCCATCAAACCTTTTTGTTTAACCATACTCATTAAAGTGTCTTTTTCCACCATACTCGCCAACTGCAAAATATAATACTGAGCCGGCTGTTCCAACAACCACTTCTCATCCGAACTATACGCTTCAAGCGGTTTAGTATCGATTTCAGCCGGCTTGGGCTCGGCAATCTCATCAACCAGTTTTACAATCGGTTGCTCAATACGCGGAACTTCCAAACTAGGGGCTTGCGGCTCAACCGGCTGTTCAACTTTCTCTTCAACGACAACACTTTCTTGCGGTGCTTTTGCATTATCCTTATCCGCATTCAGTAGAACCTGCTCGCTTAATTCGGTCTTAGGATCATCTTTGGTCAAATGCCTCAAAATAATCTCAAGCTTTTCGTCAATACGTTGCTCTAACTTCGAAGTGTAACTCTTTAATTTTTCATCTAAAATTGACTCTGTCACCACTTTATCTTTGGCTTCAGAAACAACTCCGGCATTCTCTTCAACCGCTTCCGAATCCGACTTTTCGGTAACAACCGATGCCACGACGCCTGCATCCTTGGCAGATGGCAATTGTGTCGGCATAGAATCCAGTCTTGCCAACAACGCCTGCTGTTGCTGTTGAATATCATCCAGTTGCTTTTCAAGATCCATAACTCGCTGTTCAAGTGCAGTGAACAGTTCAGGCTTGCCGCCGGTAACCAGTTTTTGTTGCAATTCGTCCATCGATTGCTGCAAACGCTGGGTTTCGGCTTGACTGCTTTCTTTCACTTCAATAACGGATTTCAGCTCTTTATTGATTGTGGTGTAGGCAATGTACAGCACACCAAGCATGGTCAATAAAACCGAAAGTAAAATGATGATACCGAAAAAAGAAGTTTTACTCGGAGCCGGTTTAGATGCCGACGCAGTTGAATGGCTAGTGGCACTGGCTGTGGAACTTGATGACGGTTTGGTACTGGGCATAACTTCCTCTGCAGCATTTAACCAATCATTTAATGAATGGCCAGTTTCGTTATTTTTTTCGCTAGAACGATTTGATGAGATGTTTTGTGCTTGGCTTTCAATCGCTTTTAATAATTCAGCACGTTCTTTTTCTAGTTCTGAGATTGTTTGCGCCATAAAAATAAGACAATATCCGAGTCAAAATTAGAATTTATTGTAAAATGCTTTATCGTAAAAAGATACATCATAAACGCAAGGATTGATAAAAAATGCTGGATTTAGACAACATTGGTTCCGCCCTGCTTCTGACCTTAAGCTTACTTGGCATTTCAATCCTGATCGTAGGCTTGGCCATGTGGTGGTTATACCGTTTTTTCCGTCACGACGATGCCAAATCCAAACAAGAAGAAAAATAACGATCCGGCTAATCAGCTCACCAAACCTAATCCTCAAATTCGCCTGACAGATACACCCAACGACCGTCAGAATCACGAATAAACTCACTTTTTTCGGTCATTTTGAACCGCTCAAGGCCGACTTGATTTTCGGCACAAAACGTCACCCAGCCTTTTTGATCTTTGGGGCGCCCTTTTTTGGTTTTCAGAATCGTCAATTTCTGCCAGCTTAATCCCGGTTCAAAATCGATTTCGTCGGGTCGTGTGGATTCCGCCCAAGTTTGCTTCAAATAATCCGATAAACGCTTAACGTAAGCCGTATAGCGCGAGCGCATTAGTTGTTCCGCTGTTTGCGCATACGCTCGGGCATCGTGCAACGGTTCGCAACACTCGCCGTAGACTTTGCCCGAACCACATGGACACATCGCCTTTCGATCGCTTTCCTGATCAATGGAAACGTGCATAAAACTGCCCTTTTAAACGCCACAACAATAGAATGGCCGCCAGCAATAAACCGATCACGATACCGAACCAGAACCCTTGTACGCCCATCGGCGTTTCGGTAAACCAATTCGTAAACGCCAAAGCATAACCACCGGCCAAACCGATTCCCCAGTAACTAATAAAGGTCACCACCATTGTCACTCGAGTATCGTGCAACCCTCTCAGGCCGCCGGCACAAGCAACCTGAACGGCATCAAAGACCTGATAACAGGCAGCATACACCAATAATATACTTGCCAATAACATCACTTCGTTGTCTTTTGAATACACGGCAACCAGTTGATCGCGCAGTAGATAGGTAAACAATGACATCACAAAACCAAGCAAAGCGGCAAAACCAATTCCCGCGTACAAACTGATTAAAACAGCTTGTTGATTGTTTTCACCGTATCCTTTTCCGACCCTAACGGTAATCGCCATGGCGATACTTAACGGCAACATGAAAGTAACCGATGTAATGCTGATCGCCACCTGGTGTCCGGCAATCACCACCGCACCCAACTGGGCGATAAACAGGGCAATAAAACTAAACAGGCTGACTTCAAAAATCAGCGCCAAAGCGTTAGGAACGCCAAGATTAAAAATGTCAGCAACGCCCTGCTTCCATACCGGCCAACGCAGCTGCTTGAAGTGCACCAGGGAACGTGTAAGCGAAGCGCGCATGACATAGACAAGACCGACTGCAAACATCAACCACATCGAGATCGCACTGGCCACGCCGCAACCCGCTGCCCCCATCGGTTCGACGATCCCGTAGCCGTAAATGAACAATGCATTCAGGGGCACGTTCACCACCAATGCCATAAAACTGATCCACATAGAAGGCAAGGTCGTACCCAAACCTTCCCAGAAGAAACGTAACGCCTGATATAAAACAATTCCGGGCATTCCGAAAGCAATATAAAACAAATAATCGTCGGTCAGAGTGTAAACCGGTTTCGACAACTCCAACCAAACCAAAATACCTTCCAAGTTCATCAGCACGGTGAGTGAAATGATTCCCAAAGGGATGGACAACCATAGGCCTTGATGAAAATAACGGGTAACGGCAGCCGGATTGCCGGCGCCATATTGCTTAGACACCAATGGCGTCAACGCCAATAAGATTCCAGTCGAGAAAATAAAGACCGGCAATAGAATACTGGACCCCAAACCAATGGCCGCCAGGTCATCGGTACCAACCCAACCGGACATAATGGTATCAACCACCCCTAAGGCGGTTAACGCCAATTGAGCAAAAAAAATCGGCAAAGCCAACTTAGTCAGAAGCTTGCTTTCATCCAGCAGCTGGCGAGCCAAACTCATAATCAGGATTTATGTTGATTGGTAAGTGTTTGAACGGATTCTTCCGACTCCACAGACTTATGAGAATCTTTTTTCTGCTCCGCGTCGGGTTCGATCACCGGCATGGATGGTGCGCTGTTGTCCGGCATCGACTCTTTATTTGATTCATCGATCTGACGCCAATATTCCTGACCGAACTCCTCTTCCAATTTCGCCTGATCCTCCAGCGAATCGGGCAATTCACCTTGATCTGCCGGAACCACTGCATGAGGAAGCAAATAAATAATCAGCAGCTTAATAAACCAGTAGATCGTGGCATAAACCACAACGGCAAGCATGAGCACCAATGGAATGCCTAATAACAGGTCGACCATGATAGCCTGACCTTCAAATAATTTCATTACCAGCTCTTTCTCAACAAAAGCAAAATAGAGCCAGGCAACCACACCCAACCAACTAACGAGTATCACATACCGATTCAAAGCGGGATTGATGTGAGAGTTTTTAAATAAACAAAACATAGACTTATCGCAATATCCGTAATTATTTCGAGCTTGCTAAGCCCAGTTTTTGAAAAAGCAGCCACTGCAATCCAATGATAGTGCTGGCTACATTAAATTGACCTTGCAGTAATTGCTGTCTCGCCTGGTTAAAAGGCAAGCGAACGATTTTTATGTCTTCGTGATCTTCGGCCAATCCGGCATATTCAGGCAAATCAGCGCTATCTATTTCAGCGGCAAACAGATGCAGGATTTCATCACTTCCACCCGGACTTGGATAGAACTGACAAACATATTCAAGGTTGTCGAGCGTCACACCCGCCTCTTCACGAGCTTCACGATAGGCCGCCTGCTGGGCGCTCTCTCCCAAATCGATCATGCCGGCAACCGGCTCCAACAACCAGGCCTGTTCGGCTTCACCGGATGCATGTGCATGACCCAAAGCGCCTGCACGGCACTGTTCGACCAATACGGCAACTTGATTATTCAGATCGTACAGCAAAACCACAACAGCCTGACCACGCCCAAACAACTCACGGCGAATGTTGCCCGTCCAGCCACCCTGATAAAGAGTGTGTTTAAAATCAATCAAATCGATTTTAAAAAAACCGTCATAACCACTGTCTATCGACTTGATTTCAAAACGTTTTTTTTCAGTTTTTAACTCAGACACACTCTTACCCGCCGTACTCTAACGAACTTACTGAACTTCAATAATCGGAACCCGCTGGGTAATCCCGCAAAGTAATTCATACCCGATGGTTCCGGCACATTCGGCAATCTCATCGACACTCAGGGATTTATCCCCCCAAAGAATCGCCTCGTCGCCAATATGCGCCTTTTTAGAAAGATCGGTCAGATCGACACAGATCATATCCATAGAAACACGGCCGATTAAAGGCACTCGCTGCCCATGGATCAAAACCGGCGTGCCGCTTGGTGCGTGACGCGGGTAACCGTCGCCGTAACCGATAGCGACAATCCCTACCTCCGTATCCCGCTCCGCCTGCCAGGTATTGCCATAACCGACGTATTCGCCCTTAGAGACTTTTTTCAAACCGATAATTTCAGAAACCAACGTCATCGCCGGTTTTAAATGTGGATGGCAACTTTCGCACTGTCCGGCACCATACAACATGATACCCGGGCGTACCCATTGATACTGAGCCTGTTTAAACTCTTGAAGACCCGCAGAATTGGCAAGACTTTTCGGATAAGAATACACTTTGGTTGTCGATTCGAAACAGTCGATCTGCTTCATCGTGAACGCTTCGGATTCATCTGCCGAAGCCAGATGTGATATCAAATGAATCTGAAACGCTTTATCACTCTGTTCGAGCTGTTCGACAACGCCACTGACGTCCTCGGGATCAAACCCCAAACGATGCATTCCACTGTCAATTTTGACCCAAACATTGATTGCAGCCTGATATTGGGAGTTTAGCAACCAGTCAAGCTGGTGGAATGAATGAACCACCAAATCCAAACGATGTTGATAAACCAGCGGAATTTCGGCTTCCGAAAACAACCCCTCCAGCAACAAGATACGGTGTAAAAAACCTTTTTGTCGCAAGACGATCGCCTCGTCAATACACGCCACGGCAAAACCGTCCGCAGAATTAAACTGATGTGCGACGCGATTAATACCGTGACCGTAACCATTCGCCTTAATCACTGCCAACACCTTACTTTGCGGCGCAAGATTCTTCACGACCTGAAGATTGTGCCGCAAGGCCGGCAAGTGGATATACGCTTTAGCGGGGCGATACATATGTCACGACTCCTAACTTAATAATGCGCATCTTCAGGAGCGTAAGCGGCATGGTTTTCAAAACGGGTGTACTCTCCGATAAAGGTCAGACGAACCGTCCCCAGAGCACCGTTACGATGTTTACCGAGAATGATTTCAGCGATGCCTTTGTCTTCACTCTCTTTGTTATAAACTTCGTCACGATAAATAAAGATGATCAAATCGGCATCCTGCTCGATCGCACCCGACTCACGTAAATCCGACATAACCGGACGCTTATTGGGGCGCTGTTCCAGGCTTCGGTTCAGCTGCGACAACGCAATAACCGGAATCTCAAGCTCTTTTGCCAGAGCCTTCAAACCACGGGAGATTTCCGAAATTTCGTTAACTCGGTTTTCCGCACCCGCGGATCCTCGCATCAATTGCAGGTAATCCACGACAATCAAGCCTAAACCGGTCACCTTGGATTCAGGGTTTTCAACGCCTTCTTTAATCGCCTCTTTACGCTGCAAGTCTCGAATATCCTTATCGATACGTCTAGCGCGAGCTCGCAACTCTGTAATCATTAATGCAGGCGTATCGTCAATGTACACCTTTGCCTGAGACAAGACGTTAATGGCTTTGTTCAGTTTCGGCCAGTCTTCCTGTTGCAACTTACCGGTACGCATGCGTCCGGCGTCGATCCGCCCGATCGAACTGATCATACGCATCGCCAAGGACTCGCCCGGCATCTCCATACTGAATACAGCGACCGGCGTATTATTTTTAGTGGCGATGTTTTCCGCCATGTTCATCGAAAACGTTGTTTTACCCATCGACGGACGACCGGCAACAATGATCAGGTCACCTTTCTGTAAACCGGAAGTGATTTCGTCAAACTCCGTCAAATGAGTCGCCTGTCCGGTAATGGTACCTTCGGTATTAAACAGTTCGTCGATCTTATTAATGGCCGCTTCCAAAAGAACGTCCATGGTTTTGTACTGGCGCTCTTTACCTTCGCCATGTTCGGCAATCGACATGATTTTGGATTCGGCGATATCCAAAATCTCCCGAATATCTTTACCTTGCGGAAAATAGGCAGTTTCCGTAACCTCGTTACTTGCCTGAATCAAACTGCGCAAAATAGACTTATCACGCACAATTCGAGCGTAATAAAGAATGTTGGCGGATCCCGGCGTATTTTTGACCAACTCGGCAAGATATTCTTTATCGCCGGCCAAGTCAAGTTGACCAACCGAAGACAAATACTCAACGACGGTAACCAAGTCAAACGGCTTGTTATTACGGCTCAATTCGACAACAGCACTAAAAATCGCTTTGTGTTGTTGAGTGTAAAAATCGCCCGCATTCACAACCACCGCAACGTCTTCAAACACATCATTCGAAAGCATCAACCCGCCTAACACAGACTGTTCAGCCTCGATGGAATGCGGAGGAACTTTAAACAAGGCATCGGTTGCGTTCTGAGCCGAGCCTGAAATTTGTCTGGTGTTTGTTGAATCCATACTCACCTGTATTAAGGTATTCACAATTGAGAAAGCGATATTATAGCGGAATGTACAGATGAAATGTTTATGCGCCCGAAAAATAACCGGCGACAAAAAGAAAAGAAAAACGACAAAATTTTAATCAAAAAAAAAGCGACGGTGCAAAACGCACCGTCGCTTTTCATCAAGACAAAAGTCGAGGAAATTATTCCTGAGCGGCTTTGATCTCAACTGTAATTGACGCAACTACATCAGTGTGCAACTGAACATCAATTTCGTAAGTACCAACGTGGCGCAAAACACCTTCAGGCATACGAACGTCGCGACGAGCAACTTCGAAACCTGCAGCTGCCAAAGCATCCGCGATATCCTGAGTACCCACAGAACCGAACAACTTACCTTCATCACCAGCAACCGATTCGATTGTGACAACTTGGCCGTTTAGGTTCTCGTAAACACCTTGAGCAACCGCCAATTCAGCTGCAGCCGCTTTTTCAAGCTCGGCACGAATTTTTTCAAACTCTGCAACATTCTCTTTTGTGGCTGGCTTAGCTTTACCTTGTGGAATAAGGAAGTTACGCGCATAACCAGCTTTTACTGAAACTTGGTCACCTAAAGTTCCTAAGTTTTGTACTTTTTCAAGCAGAATAACATTCATAGCTTAAACCTCTTTATTTATTCTTGCTCCCATCGGTTTCTAAAATTGATCCAAATGTCCAATAAACCAATGGTTGCGAGTATCAGCATAGCTTGAGGAAACAGAAACAACAGTACATACAATGTCACCAACCACGCCTTATGGAGTTTTTTTACGGCAACCGTCTGATGCGCAATGGCCAAGCCTTGAAACATCAAACCGGCTACCATTACACCGGACAAATCGTAGACAATTCCGTACCCCGTCCCCGAAACCAATCCGGCAATCGCTAAAACAATAGCGACATAAGCGGTCGATTTAGGTAACGCCATCTGATAAAAATCAGACTGGAACTGCCCGGGATGGTACAAGTTGCCTTGCCACCAACGTGCCAAGACCAAAATTGAAAACCAAAGCGCAACGGCAAACATCGCTAAAAGCATGGTTACCATATTTGCGAATGCCGAAATTGCATCGGGTTGATATTCAACACCAGAAGCTTCCAACATTGGTTTTACTTGCTGGTTAAACAAGTCCATCCACCATTCAGCCGGATTGGGAACGAGCAAATGTAACGCAACCACTCCCAAACCGGCTAAAACCATTGCCAACTGTAATGACAAAGCCAATGAGTTGGTATTTCTCAATACCACCGCCATCAACCAAACCGGCAACATATATTCAACAACCGAAATCCAAGCTGGTAAAAAGGAACCAGTCATCAATACGGTCAATCCAACATTTGCCAGCATACTCCATACGAGTAGCTTTAAGCCGTCGATCACCCCGACTCTCAGGGTAACTAGGCCGATGACTGCACCGACGATCAAGCCGAAAGGTGCAATCCACACGCTTAATGCAGAAAATAGAACCGCTGCAATCAGGGCCTGCATCGGCCCCTTCATGACAAATTTTGCGATTCCTTGCATGTGCTACCTGTTAATTTCTATATCTTCAAAATTATTTGTGTTGATCAGTGTATGGCAACAAAGCAATGTAACGAGCGCGTTTGATTGCTGCTGCTAATTGGCGCTGATACTTAGCACTTGTTCCAGTAATACGACTAGGAACAATTTTGCCTGTTTCAGTGATGTAAGATTTCAAAGTATCTAAATCTTTGTAATCAATCTCTTTAACGCCTTCTACTGTAAAACGACAGAATTTTTTTCTTCCAAAGCTTCTAGCCATCTCTTACTCCTTAGAATCTTTTTTACCAACCATAACAGAAGGCTCAGTAACGGCTTCTTTACGCTTGATAAACATGCTACGAAGAACTGCATCGTTGTAGTAAAAAGCATTCTCAAGTTCATCAAGTGCTTCTTGGTTACACTCGATGTTCATTAGAATGTAGTGAGCTTTGTGTACCTTGTTGATAAGGTAAGCAAGTTGACGGCGACCCCAGTCTTCTAAACGGTGGATCTGACCACCAGACTGTTCGATAAGGGCGCGGTAACGCTCTAGCATTGCAGGAACCTGTTCGCTTTGATCAGGGTGCACTAGAAATACGACTTCATAATGACGCATTCATATTCTCCTTATGGATGATAATACAGTCTCCCGTCGCCAAAATGGCGCGGTGAGACAAGGAAATTCAAACACTTAGTCTGAAAGGCGCGAATTATAACCGAATACCCATCAAGATTCAAATACTTAAAATCAATACAGGTAATAATATACGAAATTTAGGCCATTAGCCCCAATCCGACTAACTGATACTCTGATTAACGGCACGTAAAACTTCAAGCGGATTATCGGCTTTAGTGATCGGGCGACCCACAACCAAATAACTTGAACCCGCTTCAATAGCCTCTTTCGGCGTCATAATGCGCTTCTGATCATTCACATCACTGCCGGCAGGTCGGATTCCCGGAGTGACCAGACAAAACGATCCTCCCAAAGCTTGACGCAACTCGGCCGCTTCTTGAGCGGAACAGACCACACCATCCAAGCCTGAGTCTTGAGCAAGCTTAGCCAAACGCAATACATTATCCTTAGGTGATCCGCTTAAGCCGACTTCTTCAAGATCCGCCTGCTCCATACTGGTCAAAACCGTCACAGCGATCAGTAACGGCTTACGTTCCGCATCCATCTCGTTCAAGGCCTGCTGAGCGGCCTGCATCATTTTACGCCCGCCTAAAGCATGCACATTGACCATCCACACACCCAATCTAGCCGCTGCCTGCACAGCTTTCGCCACTGTATTAGGAATATCGTGATATTTCAAATCCAGAAATACATCAAACCCCCTTTCAACCAGAGTTTTTACAAACTCAGGACCTGCAACGGCAAACAACTCCTTACCCACCTTCAAACGGCAAGAGTCGGAATCCAACTGATCAACAAACTCGATCGCCGAATCCGCATTATCAAAATCCAAAGCAACCAATACCTTAGGATCTACATTTTTACCTTGAACCAAACTCATCTATTAAACCTATTATTTATCTTTTTGAATCAATGCATTACGATTCTTATCTAAAGTAGACATAGAACGCGCATGGGTTTTCTTTAACTGTATTACCTGATCCGCCTGCTTCTGATTTTCACGCTTCTGTTGTGACAATCGCCACTTTAGACGGGTAACCTGAAACAACATAATTGCCGACCCCATCAACATACCGGCGATAAACACGACCGCCATAACAACGCTTAATGCAATAGTTTGCTGAAACCAAAATAAATCAATCGTAACCAACTGCGGATTCAATACACCGAGAGCAACCCCTGTCACTAGAAAAAGTGCGGTCACCATTAAAGAAATTATTTTGAACATTTTGTGGAAAGTCTCTATCGGAAGGATAGGGAAATTATAGAGGATTAATAAAAAAGGGGCTACCGAATGGCGCCCCTTTTTTAAATTAAACTATGATATCGGTTGTATCTTTTGAAGAATCGACACGTTCCCTTAAAGTCTTTCCAGGCTTAAAGTGCGGTACGCGCTTATCCGACAACCTAACCGTTTCACCCGTTTTAGGGTTACGGCCAATCCTAGCTTTTCTATGATGCAGACTAAAACTCCCGAAACCGCGAATTTCAATTCTTTCACCTTGAGACAAGGTGTTAATCATAGAATCGAGAATTTTATTTACTGCAATCTCAACATCTTTCTGACTAAACTGAGTCTGCTTTCTTGCAATAAGTTCAATAAGTTCTGACTTGGTCATACGATAATGCTCTTATTATCTATATTCTCGAAAAAGAGAGATTCCAATAAATCTGAACACTTAAATTTTATGAAAATAAATGTTCAGAAAGACCAAAATGTGACTTCAAAAAACAAAGCCACAAACACAACGGCCTATTGGCTAGGCCGTTACTGCCAGATTACATTTTGTCTTTGAAAAGATCACCTAAAGTGCTTGCTGCAGAAGGCTGCTGACCAGTGTAATCCTTGATCGCATCAGCTTCTTCTTGAGCTTCTTTCGCTTTGATAGAAAGTGAAACAGAACGGTTCTTACGGTCGATATTAGTAATCTTCGCAGAAACCTTATCACCTTCTTTAAGCACTGAAGATGCATCACGAGTATCTTCAAGCAACTCAGAAGCACGCAAGTAACCTTCAACTTCAGGAGCTAGATCGATAACAGCACCTTTTTCGTCTACAGACTTAACAGTCCCTTCAACGATGCTGTTTTTACCGTTATCAGCCACGAACTGACCGAATGGATCTTGTTCCAACTGCTTAAGACCTAAAGAGATACGCTCACGCTCAGGATCGATAGAAAGGATAACCGTTTCTAGCTCATCACCTTTTTTGAATTCACGGATCGCTTCTTCACCAGTCTGATTCCAAGAGATATCAGTCAAGTGAACCAAGCCATCAATACCACCGTCTAGACCGATAAAGATACCGAAGTCAGTGATTGATTTGATGTTACCGGAAATCTTGTCGCCTTTAGCGTGAGTCGCTGAGAAGCTTTCCCAAGGATTAACAGTACACTGTTTGATAGATAGAGAAATACGACGACGCTCTTGATCAACATCAAGGATCTTAACGCGAACTTCCTGACCCAAGTGAACCACTTTAGATGGGTGGATGTTACGGTTAGTCCAATCCAATTCAGAAGTATGAACAAGACCTTCGATACCATCTTCGATTTCGATGAAAGCACCGTAATCAGTGATGTTAGCAACCTTACCGGATGCTTCAGCACCGATTGGGTAACGAGCAACCATATCTGCCCATGGATCTTCTTCAAGCTGCTTAAGACCTAAAGATACGCGGTTACGCTCTTTGTCGAACTTAAGAACCTTAACTTCGATCTCATCACCAACCTGAACGATTTCAGATGGGTGGTTAACACGACGCCAAGCCATATCAGTAATGTGTAGAAGACCGTCAACACCACCAAGATCGATGAATGCACCGTAGTCAGTAAGGTTCTTAACGATACCTTTAAGAACGCTGCCCTCTTCCATGTTAGATAGAAGCGCTTCACGCTCAGCAGAGTTTTCTTGTTCAATAACGGCACGACGAGAAACAACCACGTTGTTACGCTTACGATCAAGCTTAACAAGTTTAGTCTCAACTTCTTTCCCTTCAAGGAAACCGAAATCGCGAATCGGACGAACATCCACAAGTGAACCAGGTAGGAAACCACGAACACCGTCAACATCAACCGTTAGACCACCTTTAACCTTACCAGTAACGAAAGCCATAACAACTTCGCCATCTTCCATAGCAGTTTCAAGACGATCCCAAGTCTTAGCACGCTTAGCTTTTTCACGTGACAAACGAGTTTCACCCATTCCGTCTTCTAGAGACTCAAGGAAAACTTCTACTTCATCACCAACGGCAACTTCAAGTTGACCTTCAGCGTTTAAGAATTGGCTCTTAGGAATAGCGGACTCAGATTTCATACCTGCGTCTACTAAAACGGTTTCTTTGTCGATGCCGACAACGGTTCCAACAATTAAAGAACCTGTGTTAAATCTGTCTTGTTCTAAAGACTCTTCAAATAATTCAGCGAAAGATAATTCACTCATGGATAAAGTACCAATAGTTGTACATAGCCGACTATCAATTTCGAATTGGGGTTTCCAAAAACAATCGGGTCAGTTAAACAATTGTCGATTTCCCAAACAATCGACAGAAAAAACAAAATCCTTGTTTTGAAATCAAAACAAGGATCAATAAACTCTTTTATTTCAACCACTTAATAATAAGTAGTGTTTATCAAGACATCAACTTAAAATGCCCCGTTCCCACAGAAGATTTTCCGCTTCACGACATACCTGCTCAATGTCCATATCACTGGTATCAATGATAATTGCATCATCCGCAGGCTTTAAAGGCGAAGCCGAACGATTTGAATCCCGCTCGTCTCTTTCTTTAATGTCTTGAGTTATTTGATTAATGTTAGCACTAACTCCTTGGTTTTTCAACTGTTTAACACGTCTTTCTGCTCTTACTTCGGCAGAAGCCGTCAAAAACAGTTTTACCGCCGCATCGGGGAAAACCACCGTCCCCATATCACGCCCGTCCGCAACCAATCCCGGCTCCTGTGCAAAATCCTGTTGACGCGCCAACAGTGCCGAACGAACTTCAGGAATCGAAGCCACTTTAGAAGCCACCGCAGCGACCTCCTCCGTACGCACTTTTGAAGTCACATCCTCACCTTCAAAAAGAATACTGGTCGCGACAAACTCCACCGGCAATTTTTCCGCCATTGCCTGCAACGCAACCACATCATCCAATTCAAGGCCGTGCTTTACTACACCATAGGCCAACGCACGGTAAATTGCACCGCTATCCAGCAGATGAAAACGGGTTTTACAGGTTAAATACTGAGCCAGAGTGCCTTTTCCTACCCCGCTTGGCCCGTCAATCGTAATAACCGGAATCGATTGTTGCTGAACTGTCATTTAGTTTTCCTCAACCGCTTTAACCTGCATACCAACCTGATTAATTAAATCGAGGAACGTCGGAAAAGAGGTATTTACATTGGCACAATCGTCGATCACGATTTCGGATACCGCATTCAAACCGGCCACCGTCATCGCCATCGAAATACGGTGATCGTGGTGACTTTGAATTTCACCGTTTTGAACTATTTGCTGACCGCCGTTAATGACCATACCGTCCGGGGTCGGCTGGGCATCGATACCCACGGTATGCAACGCATCCGCCATAACCTGAATACGATCGGACTCTTTAACCCTCAGCTCTTCCGCACCGGTTAAAACAGTCTGCCCTTCCGCACTCGCCGCAGCGACAAACAATACAGGGAACTCGTCGATCGCCAAAGGCACCAATGCTTCCGGAATTTCGATCCCTTTTAAAGGAGCATATTTTATGTGTACATCCGCAACCGGCTCACCACCGACTTCATGCGGATTTTCCAAAGTAATATCGGCACCCATCAATTTAAGAATTTCAATGACACCGGTACGCGTCGGATTCATTCCGACGTGCTCGATCACCAAATCAGAGCCTTTTGAAACCGCTGCAGCAACCATAAAAAACGCCGCCGAAGAGATGTCGGAAGGCACATCGATATGACGCGCCTTTAAGCTTCCCCCGCCTTGCAGACATGCTTTTGTGCGGTTCTCGTCTAATTTCGTAGAAACCACTTCATACCCAAACCCGTTTAACATACGTTCGGTATGATCGCGAGTCGGAGCAGGCTCTTCCGCGCACGTTTCACCTTCCGCATACAGACCTGCCAGCAATACACATGACTTAACCTGCGCACTCGCCATCGGCAAAACATAATCGATCGCTTTTAAAGTCTGGCCGTGACCGAATATTTTCATTGGCAGAGTCCCGCCTTCGGCGGTTTCGATTTTAGCCCCCATCTCGGCCAACGGATCCGTCACGCGCTTCATCGGACGCTTGGATAAAGAAGCATCGCCAATTAATTCACAATCAAAATCCTGTCCGGCAAGAATACCGGCCAACAAACGTGTAGAGGTCCCGGAGTTCCCCATATCCATCGGTTTTTCAGGCTTTTTCAAACCACGCAAACCAACTCCGTGAATAGTCACATTGCCGTTATCTGGGCCTTCGATCTGAACCCCCATATCCTTAAATGCCTGTAAGGTTGCCAGTGCATCCGCGCCCTCCAAAAAGCCGGTCACAGTCGTGACGCCTTCCGCGATAGCGCCCAGCATAATACTACGATGGGAAATCGACTTATCTCCCGGCACACGAATGCGGCCTTGAATGCGGCCTCCAGGTTGAACGATGAATTTTACGTTTGCCATAAGCTTTTCTTTTTTCTTTAATAATTAAAACTGTTTAGATTATCTATCTTTATTCACAATATGGAGGTCGCGAGCTTGTTTAGCTTCATTAAATAAGTGATACAAACCATCTGCATCCTTACCCTCGACCAGATGAATCAACTCGGTCAGTGCCTGCTGGTAATGCTTTAACCACTTAGCGATTGCTTCGGAATTATTCACCGCGATATCTCGCCACATAACCGGATCGCTTGAAGCGATACGGGTAAAATCCCTGAAACCGCCTGCCGTATATTGAAAAACATTGCCCAGCTCCGGATGCTCATTCAACAACTCCACCAGACTAAAAGCCAACAAGTGCGGAAGATGACTGGTTGCCGCCAAAACTTCATCGTGATAATCCGGCGCCATGTTGACCACATTCGCCCCCAATGCCCGCCACAAATCACCGACAATCTGAACGGCCTCGTCAGCGGTCTCGTCGGTCGGCGTTAAAATCACTCTATGATCCACAAACAAGTCAGCCGTAGCGGCGGTGACGCCACTTTTTTCTTTACCGGCGATAGGATGACCGGCGACAAAATTAACAGGCAACTCGCCAAACACTTCACGAACCGCGTCAATCACACTCATTTTAGAGCTGCCAACATCGGAGATAATCGCTGACTGTTTCAGGTATGGACGCATCGATTCCAATACAGGCGCCATTGCCCCTAAAGGCACGCCTAACATGACCAGATCACTGTCGCCGACTGCTTCCGATATATCGGTCGAATAGCTGTCGATCACGCCCAATTCGACGGCCAATTTCAAATTATCTTCATTATGTCCGAAACCGACAACCTGACCGACCAAGCCAGCCTGCTTCACCCCTTTGGCAAACGAACCGCCAATCAATCCGACTCCGACAACCGTTATTTTATTTAATTTCATTTAATTCTTTCGTCGCTTAAGCTACGTTCAATTCATTCAAAATAGTTTTCAAAGCATCAATAAAATGCTGATTTTCTTCATGCGTTCCAATTGAAATACGCAAAGTTTTGCTCATGCCGTAATTCGCCAATGGACGAACAATCACACCCTGTTGCAACAAAGCCTGATCAACTTGTTTGGCCTGATCGCCAAAATGCGCGCAAACAAAGTTACCACTGGATGGAATCCATTCAACACCAAGTTCCGTTAAAGCATCGCATATCTGCTTCATCCCGTTTCGATTGACGTCGACACTCCGGCGTACAAAATCTTGATCCTTAATGGCCTCAATCGCAGCGATTTGAGCATAATGGTTAACATTAAATGCTTCTCTTAACTGGTTGATATACTGAATTATCTCGACACAACCAACCATATATCCGATACGTAGAGACGCCAATCCGTACGCTTTTGAGAATGTCCTTGAAACCAATAAATTCGGATAACGCTCGATATAATCCATACCGTTCGGATAACCGTCAAACTCGCAAAATTCCAAGTAAGCCTCATCCAAAACAACCACTACACGCTCAGGCACTCGAGAGATAAATTCCTCCCACTCCTGCTTGCCAAATACCGTTCCCGTCGGATTATTCGGATTCGCGATAAAAATCATCTTAGTTTTATCCGTCACGGCTTCAAGCATCGCCTGCAAATCATGCCCCCAGTTTTTCGCGGGCACTTCGACACCGGTTGCACCGACAATCTGAGCCGAAATCGGATAAACCGCAAACCCGTACTGGGAATAAATGACTTCGTCACCCGGACCGGCGAAGACACGAGCAGCCAATTCCAATAATTCGTTCGATCCGTTACCGATCGCAAGCTGATTACTACCGACCGAAAGAAAACCCGCCAACTCCTGCTTTAAACGGTAGGCACTACCATCGGGATAACGTGCGATCTCGCTCAAACCTGCCTGCAAGGCGGCTAACACTTTAGGACTGGCACCCAACGGATTCTCGTTGGACGCCAACTTAGTCACCTTGGTTAACCCAAGCTCTCTTTGCAATTCTTCCACAGGCTTGCCCGGGATATAGGGATGAATCCCTAAAATCTGAGGCTGAACGACATCGCAAAACTGACTAGAAGCGTTTTTCATATATTAAATTCTCGATAAGAGTTTATTGACTAACGGGTAGGCATCAATATGATTCGGGCGCATTGATCGCATTTATTTATATTGCATTTATTTATATTGGGCCGTATCTGATTCAAGCAATCCCTCTTCAAGCTTCAAACGGGGAAACCGGATAGGAACCCAACAGTTTAAAGAAAGAAGATTTCGCTTTCACTTCTTCCAACGCTTGACCCACGTTTTCGTCTGCCTGATGACCCAAAATATCGATAAAGAACAGATAATCCCATTTTTTATCGGTCGATAGACGGGAAATGATACGTGTCATGCTGATATTGCGATCGGCAAAACAAGCTAATAATTCCAACAGAGCACCGGATTTATTCGGAATGGAAACAATCATTGCCGTTTTGTCCTGACCGCTCGGCTGAGTACTTTCACGGCCGACCACCCAAAACTTTGTAGTATTGTCGCGACGGTCCTCAATATGCGATTCCAGTATTTTCAGGCCATACAGCTGCGCCGCCTGTTCGGAAGCGATCGCCGCCAAGGTATCGTCTTCCTGCGCCATTTTTGCGGCCAATGCATTCGAATCCACCGCTTCCAACTCCGCCCACGGCATATTGTTTTTCAACCAGTGCTCGCACTGCCCCAAAGCCTGACTATGCGCTACAACCTTGCGCACCTTCTCAATATCGCCACCTTTAGACAAAAGGCAGTGATGGATGGCTAAATCCACCTCGCCGGAAATCGTCAATCCGGTATGAATCATCTCGTTTTCGGTATTTTTGACCACGCCTTCAGACGAGTTTTCAACCGGCACGATCCCGTAATTCGCTTCACCCTTCTCCACCGTAGCAAACACTTCTTCAATGGATGAAACCGCTACGGGGTGTGCCGACGATCCGAACTGTTTAATCACACTCGCATGAGAATAACTGCCTTCCGGCCCCAAATAAGCGACTGAAATCGGCTGTTCCAAAGCCAGGCAGGCAGACATGATTTCACGAAACAGGCGAGCCATTTCATTATCGGG
This sequence comes from Thiomicrorhabdus sp., assembly GCF_041583835.1. Classification (GTDB taxonomy): domain Bacteria; phylum Pseudomonadota; class Gammaproteobacteria; order Thiomicrospirales; family Thiomicrospiraceae; genus Thiomicrorhabdus. The sequence goes on from NZ_JBFHFC010000001.1 coordinate 225,280, forward strand.
CAATAGACTGGTATTACGCTCTTTTACCGCACGCAACACCTGAGCTTCTCGTTCAGGGCGGTAAAAGATGGTTTCAACCTTCCCGCCCTGAGTCTTGATATCTGCAACTCTCTGCGCGCAAGCCGCTCTTTGGCCGATCAACTCCTGGATCTGTTGATCGATCAAATCAATCTTATTGCGAATTTCTGTTAGTTGCTGCTGCTCTGTGTTTTGCTCTGTCATATTGCCTGACCCGGTCCCACTCTTTATTTTTAAAATTAAGCGTTTTCAGCTGCGAATTTACGCATGAATTCGATCAATGCATCCACACCCGATTCAGGCATCGCATTATAAATACTGGCACGCATACCGCCAAATGCCTTGTGCCCTTTCAAACTCAGCAAACCGGCCGCCTTTGACTCTTCCAGGAATTTTGCATCCAAAGACGAATCTTTCAAGCTGAACGTTACATTCATCCAGGAACGGTTGTGCGGAACAATGCAGTTGTGATAAAAATCCGCTGAATCAATATAGTCATACAATTTTTGTGCTTTCGATTGATTGACCTTGGCAATTTCGGAAACACCACCAACCTCTTTGATCCATGCAAACACCAGACCGGCCAAATACCAAGCGAAAGTCGCCGGCGTATTGAACATAGACTCGTTATCCGCATAAGTCTGCCAGTTAAGAAGGGTTGGCGTCATGTCACGCGCTTGCCCCACCAGGTCTTCACGGACGATAACAATCGCCAGCCCGGCCGGACCGATATTCTTCTGCGCACCCGCGTAGATCATACCGTACTTACTGACGTCGATCTCGCGGCACATGATATTGGACGACATGTCGGCGATGACCGGCTTGCCTTGAGCAAATACGAACTCAAGATCGTCTTCTTGAAATTCAAGACCGGTAATGGTTTCGTTCGCACACAAATGAATGTACTTGGCGTCCGGACTGAACTTCCATTCCGAACGATCCGGAATCGCGGTCGGGTTGTCTCCGCCGCCATCTGCCACGACATTAACGTTCACGTAACGGCTTGCTTCTTTAATCGCTTTGGTAGACCAAACACCGGTATTGATGTAATCGACCGTATCGCCTTCCTCGGTTAAATTCAAAGGAATCGCTGCAAACTGTAACGATGCGCCGCCATGAATGAACAACACCTTATAATTATCCGGAATCGCCATAACTTCACGTAAGTCGGCTTCCATTTGCTGAGCTACCTGCATGTACTCTTTGCTGCGGTGACTCATTTCCATCACCGACATTCCGGTCTGATTCCAGTTCAAAAACTCACCGGCGGCTTTCGTCATTACCGCTTCAGGCAACATAGCCGGTCCGGCACTAAAATTATAGGCACGTGTCATTCTATTTTTTTCCTAGGTAACAAAAACAGGGCGACTCCACAAATGGAGTCGCCCTATCTTAATCAAAATTAAATGGATAGATCAGGACTCTCCCGGTTCATCCGCCTGTTCGTCTACAACCGGAGTTTCGGTAACGGATTCCTCGGCAGAAGAATTAACTTCGCCCTCGACACCTTCCATCTCCAGTTCGTCCTCTTCTTCGAGGTCGACAACAGCCAAACCGACAACCTGCTCGCCCTTACCGACATTAATCAGCTTCACACCCTGAGTGTTACGACCGACAACCGAAACCTCAGCAACACGGGTTCTTACCAACGTTCCCTTATTGGTGATCAAGACCATCTCTTGATCCGGCGTAACCGAAACGGCAGAAACGACGTCACCATTACGTTCGGTGGTCTTAATCGAGATAACACCTTGTCCACCACGGTTAATGGTCGAATAATCATCCACCGGCGTACACTTACCGAATCCGTTGGCGGTTGCCGTCAGAATCAGTGAATCGGGTTTAGCGATCTGCATACTGATAACATGAGCACCTTCCGGCAACTTCATACCGCGAACACCACGGGCAGTACGACCCATCACACGAACATCGTTCTCTTTAAAACGAATCGCCTTACCGATATTACTGAACAACATGACTTCCTGCTCACCGTCGGTTAAGGCGGTACCGACCAACTCGTCGTCATCCAACAAGTCTACGGCGATAATACCGTTAGCACGCGGACGAGAGAAATCTTTAAGTGCGACACGCTTAACGACCGAATTACGCGTCGCCATAAACACCACACGCTCATCGTCAAACTCATCTACCGGCAATACCGAAGTAATGTGTTCACCCTCTTCCAACGGCAAAACATTCACGATCGGCTTACCGCGACTTCCTCGGCTCGCCAAAGGCAACTGCCAGGTCTTTTGCCAGTACAACTTACCGCGGTTCGAGAAGCACAACAACATATCGTGCGTACTTGCCACGAATAGCTGACCTACTTCATCTTCTTCTTTCATCGCCGTTGCAGACTTACCGCGCCCGCCGCGTTTTTGCGCTCGATAATCACTTAACGGCTGCGTTTTAATATAACCGTCTTGCGACAAAGTCACGATTCGGTCTTCGACCGCGATCAGATCTTCCGCATCCAAATCTTGGTAACTGAAATCGATTTCGGTACGACGCCCGTCACCGAACGACTCGATTACTTCCAACAATTCTTCTTTGATTACTTCGGTCAAACGATCCGGATTTCTAAGAATTTCCAAGAACTCGGCAATCTTCTCGATCAAGCCTTTGTACTCTTCAACAATCTTATCTTGCTCCAACCCGGTCAAACGGTGCAGACGCATTTCCAAAATCGCTTGCGCTTGTGCAGGAGACAACTTATAAGCGTCGCCGTCCGCACCAAAACCTTCCGGCAAATCTTCCGGACGGATGTCGCTCATATCGACACGTTCCAGAAAGTCGATGACATTCCCGACCGGCCAGGCTTTCTCAAGCATGCGTTCTTTAGCGACCGCAGGGCTTGGAGACGCCTTGATCAATTCGATCATTTCGTCGATATTATTCAACGCGATCGTCAAACCTTCCAAGATGTGTGCTTTTTCTCGAGCCTTACGCAATTCAAAAATCGTACGTCGAGTCACTACTTCGCGGCGATGCTTAACAAACGCCTCAATAACCTGCTTAAGATTCAATAACTTAGGCTGACCATCAATCAAGGCAACCATGTTAATACCAAATACCGTCTGCATAGACGTTTGCTTGTACAGGTTGTTAATAATGACTTCTGGTACTTCACCGCGTCGTAACTCGATAACGATACGCATACCGTCTTTATCCGACTCGTCACGCAGCGCAGTAATACCTTCAATCTTCTTCTCTTTAACCAGTTCAGCAATACGCTCGATTAAGCGTGCCTTGTTTACCTGGTAAGGAATTTCATGAACGACAATCTGACTCTTACCATTTTTGTCGGTTTCGACACTGGTTTTAGCACGAATCTGAACTCGGCCTCGACCGGTTTCGTAAGCTTCGCGAATCCCTTTAGTACCATTGATAATACCGTAAGTCGGGAAATCCGGCCCCGGCAGATGCTCCATCAATCCGGCGATATCGATATCGGGATCTTCAATATAAGCCAAACACGCATTAACGGTTTCGTTCAAGTTATGCGGAGGAATATTGGTCGCCATCCCCACCGCGATACCGGAAGAACCATTGACCAACAAATTAGGGATACGGGTAGGAAGTACGACCGGCTCCGACTCGGAACCGTCATAGTTTTCAGCAAAATTAACGGTTTCTTTATCAAGATCGGCCAACAAATGATGGGCGATTTTCGACATACGAATCTCGGTATATCGCATCGCGGCAGGCGAGTCGCCGTCGACCGAACCGAAGTTACCTTGCCCGTCAACCAACATATAACGCAACGAGAAAGGCTGCGCCATACGAACAATCGTGTCATATACTGCGGTATCCCCATGGGGATGATATTTACCGATTACATCACCGACAATACGTGCCGACTTCTTATAAGGCTTGTTGTAATCGTTACTCAATTCATTCATTGCGTATAGAACGCGACGGTGAACCGGTTTCAAACCATCTCTTACATCGGGAAGCGCTCGCCCTACAATAACGCTCATGGCGTAGCTCAGGTAGGACTGCTCCATTTCATCTTCGAGCGAAATGGGTATAATTTCACGTGCAAATTCAGACATCAATCATCCAATCTATTTGTTAACCAAATTAAAGCCGTCATTATACTCAAATTCTTCGCTCAAAGCGACATTAATAGCAAGCATTCAACGCCGTACCATCAACTTTTTGAGGTTATTTAAAGCTCTTATAGCCACCCAAAGATTACTCAAGAATTTAGACCGACAAAACCCGCTCAAAAAGGTATAATTTTGGACTTATTTTTTCAAAGTTAAAAACAACCGTTTTGTGCCTGTTACCGGACTCTTTTTTCATCAACATCAAGCTTGGCCTGCAAGCCTGAACAATGAAACCAAGAGAAACACAAACACTTAGCAAAACCGGTTACGAAAGAGAGACTATGACCGAATCGACTTTTCACAAAGGTAACGCCGACCAAGCGGAACTGGATAACTTCAACCGTCTATCCAACACCTGGTGGGACACCGAGGGAGAGTTTGGCGCCCTGCACAAAATCAACCCGTTTCGACTAGACTTTATAAGGCGACACCAATCAATTGAAAAACAAAGCATTTTAGACATAGGTTGCGGCGGCGGCATTCTTTCCGAATCGCTGGCGTTAGCGGGTGCCGAAGTGACCGGAATCGATCTGGCGGACGAGGTCTTGACCATTGCCAAACTGCACGGTTTGGATTCCGGCGTCAAAGTGAACTATCAACTGATTGCCGCCGAAGAATATGCGCAAAACAACCCGGAATCTCATGACATCGTCACCTGCATGGAAATGTTGGAACATGTACCGGATCCCGCCGCCATCATTAAAGCGGCCGCCGATTGTGTTAAGCCGGGCGGATGGGTGTTTTTCTCCACCCTGAACCGTAACTATAAAGCCTATCTGCTGGCGATTTTCGCCGCCGAACAAATCATGAACCTGGTACCAAAAGGCACGCACACCTACGAAAAGTTCATCACGCCGGCCGAAATGGACGAAATGGCCCGCCAAGCCGATCTTTACCTACGCGACAGCAGCGGCATCGAATTCAATCCGCTACTGAACCGTTACGGCTTGACCGAAAACGTCGACGTCAACTACTTGCTTGCTTACCAGAAAGCGGAATAATCAATGAACACCACAGAATGCATCTTATTTGATCTGGACGGTACCCTGCTGGATACCTCTTACGACTTCGCCTACGCTTTGAACCGCACACTCAGCGATTTCGGCCGTCCTCAGTTACGTTATCAAGATATCCGCAAAACCGTCTCCCAAGGCGGCTTGGCAATGACTAAACTGGCCTTTCCCGAACTGGAAGGCGATGAACTGGAACAAAAACGTCAGCACTTCCTCGAAATTTATCACGACAACATCGCCAACCATACCCAGTTATTTCCTGGCTTAATGCCGGGTTTGAAGTTTTTGGCCGAACACAATATCCCTTGGGGAATCGTGACTAACAAACCCGGCTGGCTGACCGAAAAACTCCTATCGAATTTTTCATTTCCAAGCACCCCCCTGACCGTCATCAGCGGCGACACGCTTGAAGTCAGAAAACCGCATCCGGAACCGATGTATTTGGCGGCCGAACAATGCGGCGTCGCGCCTGAAAACTGCCTGTATTTAGGCGACCATCCGCGTGACATTGAAGCAGGCATCAATGCCGGCATGAAAACCGGAGCCGCCCTGTTCGGTTATCTGCCGGAAAGTGCCGACGATAATAGCTGGCCTGCCGATTATTTCTTCGCGACGCCGTATGAAATCAGCCAGTTCCTGCAAAACATGAACGCCACTCACCATACCCAAAAACCAGAATAAGAGTCGAAGTTATGAGCGTATATTTAATTACCGGAGCCGCACAAGGGCTCGGAAAAGCCTTAAGCACCCAACTCATCGAACAAGAACACGATGTCATCCTACTGGACAAGGATATGGGAGCACTCAACAAGCTCTACGACGAACTGAACTCCGATAAAGCAGCGCTATACCCGATGGATCTATTGGGTGCCAACATCGATCACTACCAGCAACTTCAAGACATCCTTAACGAAAATTACGGCCAACTTGACGGTCTGTTTTTGAACGCGGCAACCTTACCGGCTTTTACACCGATTGCTCAATTCGACTATAAGCAATGGTATGAGGTCTTGCACACCAACCTGAATGCGAACTTCCATCTAATCCAGTCGTGCATGCCGTTATTGCTTAAAGCATCCAAAGGACAATTGGTAGCGATTTCGGATCAAAGCATTGAAGATCATCCCGCCTATTACGGAGCTTACGGGGTAGCCAAAGCCGGCCTGGAACAAATGATTAAAAGCGTGGCTGCGGAAACCAGAGAGCTCTCCTTAGAGTGTTATTTGGCCAAGCTTGAGCCTTTCGCTACCGAAGCAAGAGGACGCCTGTTCCCGGGAGAAAACCCACTGGATCTTCCGCAAGCGGACGAGATGGCTAAACATATTCTGGACATCGTCTTGCACGGCTTAAATGCCGAGTTGGTTCACAAGCTTTAATTTCATCCGCGATACACTGTGTAATAACACTCACCAACAAAACTGTAACCGACTTGCCTGAAAAATAATTTCGGGCATAAAAAAACCAGCGGTCCGCTGGTTTTAGATACTCAAAAACAATCCTATTTTTCTTTTGTTCTATTTCTCCCCGGACTTTTCAGTCTGTTCGGATTTTGTCTCCGGCTCTTTATCCAAGGGCTTGTTCGACATTGAAGCCACACCGGCGGTCAAAGTAAAACGCATCGCTTCCTCCATCGTCATATCCACCGGCGTCACATCCGCTCTAGGCAACAATATCGCATAACCGCCGATCATATAACTCAACGGCAGGTACACCAAAATATGGTCGGCATCATCAAACCCGGCCGGCAATTTTTTCGAATCGTTCTGAGTAATGAAGCCGATCAACTTCATATTATTGACGGTGACCGCAACCACCTGATCGAACTCTTGCTCTTTCTTCGGCGAAAAGTAATCGAAAAAATCTTTCATTGCACGGTAGATCGGTTTAACCACCGGCATATGAGAAAACAACGCTTCGAATTTTGCGAAAACGGTACGTACGATATAGGCATGCATCAACATACCGATGATAAAAAGTACAGCCAGTCCTGCAATCACACCCATGCCCGGCCAATACATCTCTTCAGGCATCGTGGTACGGATCACTCCGCCCAACATCGACTCCGCCGTTATCGCCATCCAATACAACAGATAAAAGGTTAAAAACAGCGGTAAAATCGTAATAATTCCGGTCAACACATTGCGACTGATAAATCCAAACACCTGTTATTCCTTAATTAATATATTTCTTTTTGTTCGCTGAAAAGCCTGACTGGCAGGCAGTTACAACGACTCTCGAATCAGCTTCGGTGCCGAACTCAATAACTTCTGCGTATATTCGTGCTGCGGGTTTTTCATTACCGACTCGACCGTACCTTGTTCAACAATTTTGCCCTGCTGCATGACTGCCACATGATGCGCAATCGCAGGAATAATCGACAGATCGTGAGTAATAAAGAGATACGACATCTGGTACTCTTTCTGCAAGTCGTCCAATAGAGCCAGCACTTGGGCACGCACAGTCACATCCAAAGCGCTGGTCGGCTCATCGCAAATAATCAATTCCGGCTCCACCGCCAAAGCACGGGCAATACCGATACGCTGACGTTGTCCTCCGGAAAATTCGTGCGGATAACGGTGCTTATGCTCCGCCAATAAGCCGACCTGCTCCAATAACTGCTCGATGCGTTCATCCTGAGAGGCGCGGTCTTTCGGTCCGACTTTCAAACTATTCATACCTTCACGAATAATCTCGCTAATGGTCATGCGCGGGTTCAATGCCGAAAACGGATCCTGGAAAATCACTTGGACCTTCTTACGCAGCGGCTTCATCTGTTTTTCGCTTAGCCGGGTCAAATCAACCGAATTCTCTCCGTCGTCGTGAAAATCGACCGAACCGTCGGTTGCATCTACCAATTTCAAAATCGCCTGTCCGATCGTACTTTTGCCGCTACCGGATTCCCCTACCAACGCCAAGGTCTGACCCTTTTGAATATTTAAAGTAACGCCGTCCACCGCTTTGACAAAACCGACCGTTCTTTGAAACAAGCCTTTCTTGATCGGGAAATGCACTTTCAGGTCATTCAACTGCAACAGAGTTTGAGTATCCTTGATTGGGCGATAGTCGTGCTTCGGCATCGCATCGGCCAACAATTTTTGGGTATAGGGGTGCTGCGGATTTTCAAAGAAATGCGCCTTGGGTGCCTGCTCGACAATTTCACCGTATTTCATGACCGCCACTCGATCGGCCATTTCGTTGACCACACCCATATCGTGCGTGATGAACAAAATCGACAAGCCTCTGGCATCGCGAATCTGCTTCAACAAGTCCAATACCTGCGCTTGAATGGTAACATCCAATGCCGTCGTCGGCTCGTCGGCAATCAACAGATCGGGTTCGCATGCCAATGCCATCGCAATCATTACACGTTGTTTCTGACCGCCTGAAAGCTGATGCGGATACCAATCAAAACGATTTTCGGCATCGGGAATCCCCACCTCTTCAAACAACTCAACAACTCTTGAACGTGCTTGCTTACCGGAAAGATGCAAATGCACACGCAACACCTCGGCCACTTGGTCACCAACCTTCATGACCGGATTCAAGGAAGTCATTGGTTCCTGGAAAATCATCGCCACTTGTCGGCCGCGAACCTTCTGCATCTGAAATTCGGGAAGCCCGAACAGATCCTGTCGATTCAATAAGATCTGCCCTCCGGTCACATCCAACGCTTCAGGCAAAAGACGCATAATCGCCAGACTGGTCAAAGACTTGCCGCTGCCCGACTCGCCTACCAAGGCAAAAATCTCACCGGCCTGAATATCGAAACTGATACCCTTAATCAATTCTGTCTGTTCGACGGTAACCTGAAGGTTTTTAACTTCTAATACGGGATGAGCGGATTGCATTATTTGTGCCCTCTGGGATCTAACACTTGCTGCACGCGGTCCGAGAACAGATTAGCAGCCAAAACTAAAATAAACATGAAGAAAAACGCCGAAAACAGCGACCACCAGACCATCGGCTCACGCGCCATTTCCAAGCGTGCCTGATTGATCATATTTCCCCAACTGTGCATGGTCGGATCGACACCGACGCCAACGTAAGACAATACCGCTTCCGCCAACACCAGACCGCTGAAATCCAACACCACCGCAATTAAAACGATATGCATGACGTTCGGCATGATGTGACGGCCGATGATCTTGAAGCGGCTGACGCCGAATGCGCGGGCGGCGGTCACGAATTCGATCTGGCTGATCTTAAGGGTTTCGGCACGCAACAAACGGCATAGACCAGTCCAGCTGGTCATACCCAAAATCAGGATCAAGAACAATAAACGGACGTCGGCGCGCTCTTCGGTGGTGCTGAACCAGTCCGGATGATTATTCATGACCACCTGCATCACCAATACGGCAGCGGCAATCAAAAGTACGCCCGGAATCGAATTCAAGGTCGTGTAAAGATATTGAATGACATCATCCACCCAGCCTTTGAACAGACCTGCCGAGATTCCTAAAATCAAAGAAACCGGCAACATCACCAAAGTGGTCAGAACACCGATCAGAACCCCGGTTCGAATACTCTTAAGCGACTCATACAAAACGTCGCCTCCGACCTTATCCGTACCCAACACATGATAAGAAAAACTGAGCACATACAACCAACTGAAAAACAGCATCACCACCAGTATGCAAATATAAGCGGTACGCCACGGCAGGCGCGTCTCGCCTCGCCAGACTTTTCGTGCATAAACCACAAAGCCCTGACCGTACTGGCGGCTGCGCCACCAAAGATGCTTGACGATGAAAATTCCGCTCAACAACAAGCCCGCAACCAATGCCAACAAAGATTGTTGAAAAATCGAAACCGATGGATCGATGTGCTTTAACGGCAGATAAACCTGGGCAACTTCGCCGCTAGGCAAAATCTGCATTGAACGATTGTATTCAACCGTCGCAAACGGCGCCGAATAGGTTCTTTCCGCACTGTGCGCCAAGTGCGAAAATAACGCATCCAAAATACTCTGCGAGGCCTGCCCGTTCTGTGAAAAATGAATCGAGTCCAATAAGGCGACGGCGACATAAAATAGCAACAGAATCGCTGCCACCATGGCTATTTTGGATTCGAACACTTGCATCCACTGTTTTCTGACTTGCACCGAACGACTGATCAATCGACCCCAAACGGCCAGTGCGATCACCAAGCCCCATATCATCATATCCGTCCACAATAGCGAGACCGTCATTACTGCAACCTCACTCTTGGATCAAAATAGGTATAGGATATATCCGTCAGAATCAAACCGACGATGTACAGAACCGACCCTAAAAACACCATCGATTTCACAATCGAAAAGTCCTGGGCGTTGATGGCGTCGATGGTATAACTCCCCAAACCGGGAATCCCGAAAAACGATTCCATGATCAAGCTCCCCATAAACAAGGTCGGAATCACAACCACCACACCGGTTAGAATCGGCAATAAACCGTTTTGCAAGACGTGACCGAATAGCACCTTAATTTCCGACAAGCCTTTCGCCCTTGCCGTGCGCACATAATCTTTATTAATCTCTTCCAAAAATAGACTTCGATACCAACGGATACCACTCCCTAATCCGGCAAACACACCAATCAGTACCGGCAAGACCAAAAACTTAAGTCCGTCCCAACCGCTTTCATAACCGGATATCGGCACCCAATGCCACACTTTACTGAACAAGACCTGACCGGCAATGATATAAAAAAGCCCGGAAATCGACATGATTGCCACTGCCACCATCATGGTTGCGGTATCCAGAACCGAACCGCGAAACAATACAATCAGCAATGCCAAAGCAATATTGGTGGTTAAACCGATTATGAAAGTCGGCAGTGCAATCGACAAACTCGGCCACATGCGTTCGTAAATATCGGCGGAGATCTGTCTGCCCGAATCGGACTGCCCGAAATCGAAAACGAATAATTTTAACGACTGTTCGACAAATAAGGTGTCGCCGATTTTAGACAGGCCGGTTGAATCGGAATTGAAAAACAACGGCTTATCGTAACCGTGATCGACCTTCCAAGCTTGAATCATTTCCGGCGTGGTTTGCTTAGCGCCCAGCTGTGCACGCGCCATATCCTCAGGTGTATTAACCATGAAAAACAAAGCGAAAGTAATTAAGTTAACCCCAATCAAAATCGGCACGGCAAACAATAAACGACGTACGATATAGGCCAACATTAACGATCCCCTCCCAGCGCTTTATCGGATTTTTCTTGAGGTGAAATCACCGATCCTTGACGCGATCTATATGCCCTTACCAGCGGATAAATCGAACCGATCAAAATAATAAATAAAATTAACAAAGGCCAGATAACCGGTTGATTCCATTCAACTTGTTTCTCATAACGCTGTTGCGGATCGATACGTTTGTATTTAATGGTGTTATTGGCCAAAGGATTCGGCCAAACATTGTGATACCAACCGTGATAAAGCGCCAACGACTTCGGATAGAATCCCCATACCCAAGGGGCATCCTGCTGCGCTATCGCAACCATCTCCTTAATTAGACGAAGACGCTCGGGCGAATTCTCCATAGTCTTGATTTGCTCAAACAAGGCATTGAATTTCGGGTTATCGTAATTGGCACTGTTGATTCCGGCACCATCGGTGTGGATCACGGCATTGCCGCCATAAAGCAAAAACAAGAAATTTTCCGGATCGGGATAGTCCGCATTCCAGCCCCAGACAAACATCTGCGCCTTGGCACCACGAACCTTATCCTGAAAACGATTGTAATCGGTAGCGCGAATTACCAGCTGAATACCCAACTTTTCAAACTGTTTACGATACCAGTTCAACATCGATTTGCTATCGGGTCCGGTCGCCGGCGTATCGAAATACAAGGTTAAAGCCGAGCCGTCGGGCATTTTGCCGTCGGGATAACCCGCTTCGGCCAGCAATTGCCTGGCAACAGCAATCGATTTTCTTTGCGCCGCTCCGTTACGCCATTCGTGCACGTAAGGGTTGATACCGCTCTCACCTTCCGAGTACCCCATAATCCCCGGAGGAAGCGGCCCTTGCGCAGCCACGCCGCGACCGTTTAAGAAAATCGAAATATACTCTTCATAATTAACCGCAATACTTAATGCCTGACGGAGTTTTTTCTGTTTTTCGGAATAACCGCCAATAACCGGATCGGCCATATTAAAACCGAGGTACATAATCGTCGGCTGCACAATATTCAAAAACTGAATGTTCTTCTGACGCATTTCATCGGTTAACTGCATTCCCCCGCTAGAACTCACCGACACCGCCTGATCGAAACTGTCCGAACTGACGCCGGAAGCATCATAATAACCCTGCAAAAACTTATTCCATAAAGGTACGTTTTCCTTCTCTAGCGAATAGATCACTTCCTTTATCAACGGCAGACGCTTACCTGCATCTTTCAACAAGGCCGGATCGGCACCTTCCGCCAAACCGGAATCGGGATAATATTCCGTATGAAAATTCGGGTTAGCCAACAAACGCATCCGCTTGTTAGGATTGTTCTCGGCCAACATATACGGGCCGGTGCCAACCGGCGAAGTATCCATCGTTAAGTTCTTTTCCACTAAGCCGGGCTGCTTATAGAAACGATCCACCTCCCAGGCAATCGGAGCAAAAAAGTTCATTGCCAACCAGTATTTAAACTGCGGGTATCGCCCCTTAATCTTAATAAGGAAATTATATTTATCAATAACTTGAATACCATTTATTTGAAATTTTCTTAAATCAAAAAATGTGCGTTTTGCAGTTGAGGATTTTGAAATTTCTGTTTGATAAGCGGTCGTAACCTGATCGGAAAATTCTTTCAGCCCGACAATGTAATGATTCATGGTATCCAGAACTGGGGAATGGTTTTGACGTAATGCCATACGCTTGATGGCATACACATAATCTTCCGCAACCAATTCACGTGATGCGGTTTCCTTAAAATCGGATATCGCATGAATATTTTGCAATTGAGCGTCGTTTAATTCGCCATATTTCTGATCGCCCTGTTCCGTCATCACAAAAGCCGGATGCGGCTGGAAACGGATGCCGGGGCGCAACGTCAAATGATATTCACTGAAAACAGCTTTCTCGCCATCCGCTAAAGGCTCACCATTCGCATCCAAAAAACGAACTTCCGGCATTTGCGTTAAAGTCAGAGGCTCTAGCTCATAGGGTCTTTTAAGATAGTGATACTGTAAAGGCGGCTCGTAAATCTGCCCCAAAATAGCCGCTTCGTTGGAACTGTAGGAAACGACGGGATCAAGATGTTTCGGCGGCTCGGAAAAAGAACTGAAAAGAATTGGAGATTTGACTTGTTCGGCCTGGTAAGGTTCATTCCAAAGTCCCGACTCACACCCTGAAAGCATCGACAGCATAACAAAGGTAATAGAATAAAAACTGCGTCTTAGGAAACCTCGATACCTGAATTCGTGAAGCATAATATGATGAATCCAACCTCTTACAAACAAACCGTTTTAATTCTTCAAGAACTGCCATTATAGCGAATAAATTCAACTTAATTAGCGTTATAATGCCACTATTAAATCTTAATGCTAAAACTTAAATCAATCACCAGAACGGCCGCTGGGCAACGGTATTGTTTACCGCCACCTCAGTAAAGCCGTCATTCATTACATGGAGAAATCGTGATGGGATTCCTAAGCGGAAAAAAAGCCTTAATCATTGGGGTAGCCAACAACAAATCAATTGCTTACGGTATTGCCAAGCAAATGCAGGAACAAGGCGCTGAAATCGCTCTGACCTACCAGAACGAAAAATTAAAAGGCCGTGTTGAAAAGATCGCAGAAGAGCTTGGTTCTTCAATCGTGCTGCCGCTGGATGTCGCGAACGATGCAGAAATCGACACTGTATTCGCCGAATTGGGCAAAACCTGGACTGACGGTCTAGACATCCTGGTTCATTCTGTGGCATTTGCTCCACGCGAAGAACTGGAAGGCCGCATGATCGACGCTTCTACCCGCGAAGGCTTCAAAATCGCTCACGACATTTCGGCTTACAGCCTGACGGCCTGTACTAAAGCAGCTTATGAAATGCTGAAAGCCAAAAACGGTTCCGTTATGACGGTCTCTTATCTGGGAGCTGAACGTGCAGTGCCAAACTATAACGTCATGGGAATTGCCAAAGCCTCTTTGGAAGCGACCGTCCGTTACCTGGCTGCCGACTTAGGTCAAGACGGCATTCGCGTCAATGCGGTTTCTGCCGGCCCTATCCGTACTTTAGCCGCTGCCGGAATCAAAGACTTCCGCAGCATGCTGGACAAAGCGGCGGCAGCTACACCGCTACGTCGCAATGTCACGATTGAAGAAGTCGGGAACACGGCTGCGTTCCTTTGTTCCGATCTAGCATCGGGCATTACAGGCGAAATCACCTACGTAGACGGTGGTTACAACATTACCGCATCAAACTAATCGAAGATTGATTGTTCGCTACAGAACAGTCATCTACCGCCCTGACTAAACCGCATTCTCATATGCGGTTTTTTTATGTCCCGTATTCCGACTAATCAAACCCAACACAATAAACCCAACAAAACCGACTCAAGCATGGCTTTATCAAAAAAATTAAAACCGATAGATATTGAAGACAAAAGAAGTGGGCAGGTGCGTTTAAACAACTTGAGCAAAAATAAAGCTTAGAAATGAAAAAAGCAGCACCCGATCACTCGAATGCTGCTTTTCATGTAATGGCGGAGCGGACGGGATTCGAACCCGCGACCCCCTGCGTGACAGGCAGGTATTCTAACCAGCTGAACTACCGCTCCTAATTGTATGGTGGGTGATACTGGGCTCGAACCAGTGACCCTCGCCTTGTAAGGGCGATGCTCTCCCAACTGAGCTAATCACCCAGGATAATACCAAACCGACTTATGGGTTGCGCTTCGATTACTTACTGCAAACTCCTGTTAGATTTGCAATAAAAAAGGTAGTCTAAAACTACCTTTAAAATATGGCGGAGCGGACGGGATTCGAACCCGCGACCCCCTGC
>NZ_JBFHFC010000002.1:0-239735 GCF_041583835.1 Thiomicrorhabdus sp.
CGGTTATACCCCATATACATATTCACACCCGAAATATCCAATTCGATTTTATGAGCGGCCAGGTTTTTTAGGCTGACTTCGATTCCTAGAGGTTTAGCGATGGGAATCGGATGCGGGCTGATTTTCAGACTGACTTGGGCATCGCCGACGGTTGCAACACAGGTCTGGTGATGCAGGTCGCACTCTTTCATCAGCGGCCATTGGGTTATGTTTTCAGGCGTCGACTTTTCGCAACCGTTGAGGCTGAAAAGAACCAGCAGGCCGGCCAGTGCGTATGTCAGTTTTGTCATTTTCATGCTCAAATCATACTGTCTTTTAAATAGCCCCACAATACATTCTTAAGATGATGGTTGTGATCTTCAGCTTTTCGTCACGCTCGATTCAGGGTGTGACCGTGCTATTAAGTTATTCCGGCGAGTAGCGCTTCCAACTGCCGTTTTCTTCCATTACCCGGTATTTGGCCCAGCGGGCAAATTCGCTTCGTGTCATGCAGTCGCTGCGTTTGGCTTCCTGACCGGCAACCTGTTTGAAAATAACAAAATCTTTGGCTGGATCGTCGCTGACGGACTCGTCGATAATTCGGCGTACGCTCCAGTCTTTCCCCAGCTGACCGTTGCTGTAGAAGGCGCCCAGCTCGATATCGTCACTGAGTAAATGCGCTTTTGAAGCGCTTAGATTGGCGAGGTCGAAGATGCGTCTCAGGTCGTGTTCGTTAACGTCTACAAAAGAGTCCACTTGTTTCAAGGCTTGCAGAAAGTCTTCGTGGGAAATGCTTTCGTGCTCTATTTTGGGCGTGGGGACTTGCTGTTGTCTCTGTTGTAAAAATGCCGGATAACGACGCCAGTAGAACAGAGAGTTGAAGAGGATGGCAATGCCGAGAATGGCGAGAGCGTCGAGTAAAACCGGTGTGATCACGAATTCGTAACCCATAGCGTGAATGTTTTCGCCGCCGATGACGGCGTATAAAGCGGTTGCGCCGCCGGGCGGATGGACGCAGTTCAGATAATACATTACTGCAATACTCAAGCCGACGGCGCAGGCAGCCGCGATTAGAGGGTCGTCAATCCATAAAGCGCAGCTGACACCGACGATAGCCGATAATACATGGCCGCCCAATAGTGACCAGGGTTGGGAAAGCGGTCCCTTGGGAACGACAAACAGCAAGACGGCGGAAGCCCCCATGGAAGCGATAATGCCCCAACTTTCGGATAAACCGAGAAATGTCTGGGTGATGGTCAGAATCACAAATAAAGCGATAAAGCCGCCGACGGCGGAAATGATCTTTTCGCTGTGGCTGACCGGGCTGGGATTGATTCCTAAAAACTGTTTAGCGGTGTTAATCCATTTCATGGCATGAGGGCTTTGTTTGAGGCTTGGTTTCGATTTTCTGAAAATACCATGTTATGTAAGGTTAAACAATCACTATTGACTTCAGTTTAAGCCTCGTTATAATTCAATCGTTATGTACTTAAGGTAATATTGATTTGACACACTCGCATCCCGAACAACTTGTGCAGTCTTTTTTGATGGGCAGTAAGCAGACCCGTTCCGGTCAACGCCGTTTGTTATTGTTGAGCAAGATCGCTACTTTAGGATCGCTTTCGGCGGCGGCAAAAGCGTGTGGCATGAGCTATAAAGGCGCATGGCAGGCGATAGAGGCGATGAATCTGGCAGCGGGTGAAGAATTGGTTCGAGCGCAAAAAGGCGGTAGCGGCGGAGGCGGCATGGTGCTGACCGAAGCGGGCGAAGCCTTGGTGAGTGCCTATTTGCTGTTTAACGAACAGATGCAGCATTGGATGCGGGAGCTGGAAACGCTCTCCCCGGGCGTCTTGAGTCAGTTGGAAATTATGAGGAAGATTTCGATGAAAACCAGTGCACGTAATTTGTTTCACGGCAGCGTCACTTCGATTACCAAGGGGGCGGTCAACAGCGAAGTGGTTTTGTCGATCGGCGGAGACATGGACGTGGTGGCGCAGATTACCCCGGAAAGCGTCGAGCGCTTGGGGTTGGAAGTGGGTTCCGATGCGTATGCGTTGGTAAAAGCGAGCTGGGTTATCTTGACCGAAGAGTTGGAAGGCGGATTCAAGACCAGTGCGCGTAATCAGTTTTGCGGGCGGGTCAGTGCGGTTGAAAAAGGTGCCGTCAACAGCGACGTTACGATTGAGATGGAAGGCGGTCAGCAGGTTTCGGCGATTGTCACCAACCAGAGTCTGGAAAATCTGAAACTTGAAACCGGCAGTCGCTGCTGTG
Source organism: Thiomicrorhabdus sp. (assembly GCF_041583835.1). Taxonomy (GTDB): domain Bacteria; phylum Pseudomonadota; class Gammaproteobacteria; order Thiomicrospirales; family Thiomicrospiraceae; genus Thiomicrorhabdus. The sequence continues at coordinate 2,251 of NZ_JBFHFC010000002.1, forward strand.
CGTTGTTCAAGGCCAGTCATGTATTGTTGGCTGTTGCGGATTAAGTGATTTGCCTGCGGGCAAAAATTTTTTGGCCATCGATATGTATGTAAGTTCATATGCGATGGCGTTTAATAAAGTTGAATGGAGAAAGAAATATGAAAAATGTCTTTAGAGCGTTGATGTTGGCGGGTGGTTTGTTGGTGACTTCGCAGGCGATTGCAGAAACGGCCAAGATCGCGGTGGCCGCCAACTTTACTAAAACCATTGAAGAGGTGGGGAAGGCATTTGAGAAAGAGACCGGACACCAGGTTAAGTTTTCGTTCGGTCCGACCGGTAAGTTGTATGCGCAAATTAAAAACGGTGCGCCGTTCGATGCTTTCTTTGGTGCCGACGAGCGCCGACCTAAGAAGACGATCGAGGATGGTATCGGATTGGCGGAGTCCTATTTTGTTTATGCGCAAGGGCAGATCGTACTGTACAGCGCCGACTATCCGGTGAAGGAGCAGCCGTTGGAAGTTTTAAAAGCGGCCGAGTTCAAACATTTGGCCGTGGCTAACCCGAAAACGGCGCCTTACGGTGAACGTGCCGTGGCCTATTTGAAGAGTAAAGGCTTGTATGACGGCGTGAAGTCCAAACTGGTCAACGGCGAGAGTATCGCGCATGCGTTTCAGTACGTTGCGACCCATAATGCGGAAATCGGTTTTGTCGCCATGTCTCAAGTGGTCGATCCGCAAAGTCCGGTTTATCAAAAAGGCGAGTATTGGGTGGTTCCGCAAGCCGATTACAAACCTATTAACCAAGGTGCCATCATTACCAAACGCGGTAAAGACAATGTCGCCGTTCAAGCGTTTATGAAGTTTATTAAAACCCCGAAGGCGATTGCGATTATCAAGAAATTTGGATACAACGTCAGTTAAAATTCGCTATTAAATTAATTGTGTATGATTGTGGTGTAAAAACGACCGGTTTGGTCGTTTTTTGTTTGAAAGCTTGGCGTATCCGTTATTGAAACGCGGGCTGAATCGCAGTCTTAGGAAGAGTCGATGCTAGAAATTTTCGGAACCGAAATCAATTTAGACCCTATCTGGTTAACCTTGGAGGTGGCTTTAATCACCACCTTGGTGTTGCTGGTGGTGGGAACGCCCTTAGCGTGGAGGATGGCTCAGATGCGTTCTTCCAATAAGGTGCTTCTGGAAGCATTGGTGGCTTTGCCGTTGGTGTTGCCGCCGACGGTACTCGGCTTTTACCTGTTGATCGTTTTCAATCCGACCGGGCCGGTGACCGAATTTTTGCGCTTTTTCGGCTTTGAAGGACAATTGACTTTCAGTAAGACCGGTCTGGTGATCGGTTCCGTCTTTTATTCGCTGCCGTTTGCCGTCCAGCCGTTGATGCATGCGTTTGAGGCGATTCCTCAACGCCTGTTGGATGCCGCCGCTACTTTGCGTGCCGGGGCATTGGATCGTTTCTTTTCGATTGTCGTGCCGTTGTCGCATCGTGGATTTTTAGTGGCGGCGACTCTGACGTTTGCTCATACCGTCGGCGAATTCGGCGTGGTATTGATGGTGGGCGGTAACATTCCGGGTGAAACCCGCATGGTTTCGATCGATATTTTCGATCATGTCGAAAGTCTGGAATACGATCAGGCGCATATTCTGTCGGCGATGATGTTGGTTTTTGCGTTACTGGTTTTGATGTTGGTTTACGGCCTCAATCGCCGTTTTGGCGTGAAGGTGGGTTAAGAGATGCAAAGCAAGCCGATGATGCAGGGAAATTTGACGCTGAAACTGGGCGAGTTCGAACTCGATAGCGGACATTTCAGTTTGGATTTGGAAGGGGTGACCGTGCTGTTCGGACGTTCGGGTAGCGGTAAAAGTACATTGCTGCGCGCAATCAGCGGTTTGGACAAACGCACCCGGGGAAGCTTAACGGTGAACGGCAAAGCGTGGCAGGAAGACAATCGTCGTCTAGTGCCGCAAGCACGTAATATCGGTTTCGTATTTCAGGATGCGGCGTTGTTTCCGCATATGACGGTGCGCCAGAATTTGAATTACGGAATGAAGCGTTTGCCTAAGAGCGTGGATAAATTGTCGGCCGATGATTTCAACGAAATCGTCAGTCGCGTCGGTATCGCAGATAAACTGGATCGAACCGTGACGTTTTTGTCCGGGGGAGAGCGTCAGCGTGTGGCGATTGCGAGAGCACTGCTGAGCCGTCCGGAAATCCTATGTATGGACGAACCGTTGTCGGCATTGGATTGGCGCGCCAAAGCGGAGATGCTGACCCTGATTGAAGAGGTTGTCGAAGCCTATCGGATTCCAGTGCTCTATATCACCCACGCACCGTCAGAAGTCGAACGCTTAGCCGATCGTATCGTGTTCATGAAAGATGGGCGCATCGAGTCGATTGAGTCATTGCAACAGGCCTTGTCCAGAGTCGATTCTCCATTGTTCGACGAGCAGGGCGCGGTGACGGTTTTGGAAGGCAAGGTTCTGCCTATCGAATCGGGGTTACGTCCGGTCGGTTTGGGGGAGGACACTTTATGGTTGTCGGACACGCACGATATTAATAAGTCGATGGTGCGGGTACGGGTTTTGGCGCGGGATGTGAGCTTGGCGCTTTCGGATCCGCAATCGTTGAGTATTGTGAATCATTTGCCGGCGAGGATAGTCGAATTGATCCCCGAAGGCGAGCATCGTGTATTGGTGCGCGTACAATTGAGGGACGGACAAAAATTGTTTGCCGAAGTGACCGCACAATCGACGCAACGTTTGGATTTGCATGTCGGTTTAGAGTTGTTTGTTCTGATCAAATCGGTGGTTCTCGCCGAATAATAGGATTCCCGCCGGTTTCCGTTGAAGCTTGATTGGCTAAACCGCCCGGATTATTTGGGCAAGAGGAGAGATCGATATTTATTTTTTAGATTGGCGTCGCTTGAGGGGCTGGCATTTTGGACAGAAGTAACTGGCGCGTTGGTTTAAAACGATTCGTTCGATTGGTGTGCCGCAAACCGGACAAGCCTGCTTGTCTCTGCCATAAACATTGAGTTTTTGCACGAAGTACCCCGGCTTACCATCTGCATTCAAAAAGTCTTTGAGGGTGGTGCCGCCTTGTTCGATAGCGGCGGTCAATACCGATTTAATATGGTTCGCCAACGTTTCGCACTGGGCTTTAGTCAACTGCTGCGCCGGCGTTTGAGGGTGAATTTTTGACAGAAACAGAGATTCGTTAGCGTAGATATTGCCCGCACCAACAACGATATGACTGTTCATAATAAAACTTTTCACCGCCACTTTTCGGTTGCGTGATTGATGGTACAGGTAAGTACCGTTGAACTCGTTTGAAAGTGGTTCCGGCCCAAGAGAGGCAAGGCGTTCGTGGGCGTCTAGTTCTCCATCCTTTGGATCGTGCCAGAGCACTGCGCCAAAGCGACGGGGATCATTCAAGCGTAATAAAAATCCGTTATCAAATTCGATATCGACATGGTCGTGTTTTTGAGTCTGGGTGCCGACAGGCAATACCCGCAGGTTGCCGGACATGCCTAAATGAACCAAAAGAGTGCCTTTTTCGGTTTTTAATAGCAGGTATTTACCGCGACGTCCTACTTCCAGAATAGACAAACCGGTTAATTTATGCGGGAGCGTTGCATCTACCGGCCAACGCAGATTAGGGTTGCGTATCACGACTTTGGTGATGGTTTGGCGGTCAATTTTAGGCTCAATGCCTCTTCGGGTGGTTTCGACTTCGGGTAGTTCTGGCATGGATATTTCTAGGTCGGTATTAAGTAAGTTTGGTTAAGTGGCTTATTGTAATGAAAATTTCACTGGATCAAGCCAAAAAAATGACTTTAATGGGTTTGCGTTTTTCGATGACGGATTTTTGATGACAGATTGTCAATGAATTAAGCAGTCCAAGCCCGAAGGGGGTGCAATGAAAACCTCTCAATACGATCTGGAGTATGACGGCGATTATTTTCTAATCAGCAAAGGTGGAGAAATTTTGGCCAGCTTTAAGTCCGTTGACGAGGCGTTTTCAGAGTTGCGCGGTCTTCAGGAAAATAAACCGCCGAGCGCGTCGGAACGCATCCCGCCCGCCATGAGGGTAAAAGAGGATTGACGGCAACCTTTAAAAATCTTGTTTATTTAACGTTCCAATAATTTAAGTACATGTTTTATTGAAAGCACATAATGTTTCGCATCTGTGAAAGATAAAAAATCCATTCCCTCTTTGTGACTTTTATTGTATGGTTTCTTATCTATACCTGTTTTATAAGCGATGATGAAATATTTCCGGTTCCATTCCTCTTTCCCTTTCTTATTTTGGGCTTTTCTAGCTTGTTGTTTGGTAATGCCAAAATTTGCTGTCGCAGAAGAAGATTCTCAATCATTACAACCCATTAGCTTGCAAGTAAACTGGAATCATCAATTTCAGTTTGCAGGGTATTATGCCGCCCTTAAGCAAGGATATTACAAGGAAGCCGGTTTAGATGTCACGATTGAGGGATGGCATCCGGGAATCAATGTGGTCGAGGAAGTGGTCTCCGGACGTGCGGACTTTGCCGTGGGCTACGGGACATTGGTTGTCGATTATGCCAAGGGAGAGCCGATTAGCTTGGTGATGGCCTCATTTCAGTTTTCTCCAATGGTATTGCTGTCACATTTTCCAATCACGGACCTGTCGGAATTGTCCGGTAAACGGATAATGCATTATGGCAATTTGCAGATTAACGGTTTAGTTGATAAAGCGAAGTCGTTGGTATCGACGCCGATAGAAATTTTGAAGTCATCGGGCGATCTTAATGACTTTATTACTCATAAAGTCGATCTTTATGCCGCTTATTTCACGAATGAACCTTACCGTTTGGAACAGTTGAACATTCCATATTACATTTTGGATCCCAAAACTTATGGCGTTCAGAGTTACGGGGACTTTTTGATTACCTCGCAAAGCAAAGCACAGCTACAGCCGGCCGTAGTGGAAAAGTTTAAACAGGCAACGATCAAAGGATGGAAATACGCGCTTGATCATCAGGCGGAGGTGGTGGATTACATCATGGCGAATTATCCGGTTCTTAAGTCCAGAGAAGCTTTATTGGCCGAAGCGAAGGCGACGACCCGGTATGTGAAGTCCGGTGATACGCCGATTGGAAAGGTCGAGACTGCAAAGTTGTTGGCCACGGCTGTGGGTGCTAAAGAAGCAGGCTTAATCACGCAAGAGCAGTTTGATAACATTGATATCAACCATTTTTTATTCGATCCGAATCGAGCAACCTTGACCTCGGAGGAAATCGAATATTTATCGCACCATCCCGTCATTAAACTCGCGAACGACACGCATTGGGAACCCTTTGAATTTATTGACGATCAAGGCGTAAATCGAGGAATTGCAGCAGAGTATTTGAAGTTATTCGAAAAGAAGTTCGGTTTGAAGTTTGAACCTGTAACGGATAAATCCTGGTCGGAAGTCGTGGATATGGCTCAACGTGGGGAATTGGATATGTACGCTTGTGCTGTTCCGACCGAAGATCGCCAAGCTTATATGAATTTCACAAAGCCCTTTTTGTCGTTTCCGATGGTTTTAGCGGCAAAGAACGGGATGACTTTTATTGATGAATACTCGCAATTGAATGGCTTGTCGGTGGCCGTGGTTAAGGGATATTGGAGTCAGGAGTATTTGCAAAAAAATTACCCTAAAATCCATGTTTTATTGGTGGATTCGGTTAAGGAAGGCCTCGATGCCGTGATGGATGGTCGCGTGATTGCCTATACGGGAAATCTTGCCGCAATCAATTATGCAATTCGAAAATACGGTTTTGAAGGTATGAGAATTGTCGGTCAATTCGATCAGCGTTTTGAATTGGCGATGGGAGTTAGAAAAGACAATCCGTTATTATTCAGTATTATTCAAAAAGCCCTCGATTCGGTGACCGAACAAGAGCGCCGCGCAATTTTTGATCATTGGATCAAGTTGGAAGTGGTGAAGAAAATGGATTCTCGGCAGATGATGGAAATCGGGATTCCGTTGTTAGTGGTGTTTGTGATTCTAATCTCTTTAGTCTTGTTTTACGCGTATCAGAAAAGACGACAGAAAGAGTATATCCACCAGATCCATGAATTGTCTTTTGCGACAGAAATCGACATTAAGACTAAAAAGATTATTTATTCGAGCGACTCTTTTGCAAAGTTAAGTGGTTATTCACGGGAAGAGTTGGTCGGTATGAGTTATTTGAATCTAGCTCGAGATTCTATGTCCGATGAAGCTAAGAATAGGATTTTTCAGCTGTTGTTGAAAGGCAAAGAGTGGAAGGGTGAGATGCAAGGGCGTACTCGTTTAGGAGGGGCTTACTGGGTGGATTTAACGTTGACGCCGATTAAAGACATATTTGGAAACGTGAAGCGGGTCATGGCAACCCGAATTAATATCACCGACAAGAAACGTATCGAACAGTTGTCGATTGTCGATGATTTGACCGGATTGTATAACCGGCGTTATTTTAATCAAATTCTAGAGAGAGAGTTGACTCGAGCTCGGCGCGAGAAAATGCCCTTGTCGTTAGTGATGTTCGATATCGATTATTTTAAGTCAATCAACGATGCTTTCGGGCACCAACGGGGCGATGAAGTCTTAAAAGAAGTTACATCCGTGATTAAGGATTCCTTTTCACGTGGAGATGATTTCGTTTTCCGTGTTGGCGGCGAGGAATTCATGGCGGTGGCCTATCTTGAATCCTATTCACTGCTTCAGACGCATTTACAAAAAATCTGTGACGAGGTTGCCGCGTTGTCGATAGAAAACCCGGCGTCTCCTTACCGAGTGGTCACGATATCGATCGGTGCGATTTTTATCGAAAGTCAGGAGTTGACCGATAGTTCTACGGTTTTAAATAAAGTGGATAAGTTGCTTTATGAAGCCAAGTCACAAGGCCGAAACCGGGTGGTTGTAGAACAAAAAGATTAGAGGTCTCCTTTACCCAATTTTTTAGGGGATTTGAGGAGGTGTTAAGTTAAAGGTCTGGATTAAGCTAAAGGAACCGGAGTTGCCGTGGCTTAATTTCCGGTCGTTGGGTTCTGCATTGCTGAACTGCGCCGACAGTTTCAGCAATTTCCGCAATGCAAAACGTTGTGTTGTCGCGATTCAGTTAGCGGTTGCTTCCGCTGTTATCAATTTGTTCGAATACTTTTGCTTCGGCCTTGGAAAGGTTTTCAATATCTTCTTCCGGGGTTTCCTGATTTTCATCTGGCTCCTGAGAGATCTCCGTCTTATTTGAAGAGTGACTTATACTTTGGCCGGACGGATTTGCAAATTGGTCGGTCAGGCTTTGTATGGCTTGTTTGCTGGATTGCACAATGGATACCAGTCGTTTTTGGTTACGTCTTCCCCAGCCCCTGACGTGTTGACTGAACATGCCGCGCCAAAAGCGGTTGTTGTAGCGCAAAGCATTGGCGATATCGGGCTGTTCGGTTTCAAGTTTACGGGCATCGTAATGGCAGAACTTATTGCGTAAAAAGTAGTGAATGCCGAACACGATGGCTAATAGGATTCCGCTGATGATTGCTCCGTGCTGCCAGTCGTTGCTCAACCATTCATTGAATGAGGTTAAGTTGTCATGATTTGACCAGTAGAGCCAATCCAATCCAAACAGGAATGCACCGATGATAATGATATCGGTCAATATCACTTTTTTTCGCCAACGTTTGATGGCGGTTTCGATTTGAGGAATTTTTTGATCGCGGATTTCGTTCGCAAGGGTTTCCGCCATGTGGGTTATACGGTAGGCACGCTCGATACTGACTTTATTCATACGGTCGAGAATCCGTTCTAAGTCCATGTCTTTTTTGCGTTTGAAACGTTCCGCCAAGCTGCTATCCGCAATCGGAACCGCTAATTTTTCGTTGTAGATTGTATAGAAGTTACCGCTGATTAAACCCTGTTGCGATAAAGCGCGCTGCCAGGCGCTAATGACTTCTTCGGGGTTGTCTTCTTGCGCCGCCGTATCAATCTGGTTAAGGATGTAGAGGATTTTGTCGCCATCTTTCCGGTTAAGGTGTGTTTTGACCAGATGATGCAAGGTGTCTCGCATGGCACCCGGTTCGGGGTGTCGCGCATCGAAAAAGACCAGTACCAGATCCGACATGTCGATAATGTGGTCGGTGAGTTTTAAGGTTGAATCACGCTGGGCATCTGCATCGAAGCCGGGTGAATCGATAAGGATTTTTCCTTTTAGAATCTCTTCCGGTACGGTTTTTAGTTGCAAGTAATGATCGATTTTATTGCCTTCGCCTTGATCAACCTTGTCGATTTCTTCGGCAATACCAAAAAAAGGAAAGCGCGGATCGGCATCCAATGCGAGTCCTGGCAGGGTATGCACTTCATCACCGTTCCCGAAACAAATTACAGTGAACTTTTCGTCGACCGCTTGATTGCCGGAAGTTTGTACATTGTTATTTGTGTATTGATTGATAAATGAGGATTTTCCGGCCGAAAACGTTCCGAGAATGGAAATGAGCGGCCACCAGGAAATTTGCGATGCATAGGTTTCATCCTTCGTCAGTAGCCCGGCTTTATAGCCAATGATATCGAGTTCTTTATAGTTTTTGATTACGTTCAGGAGCAATGGGTTTTCTTCACTCAGATGCTGCTCAAGCTTTTTATATCGATCTTGCGGTTTCATTTGTTGTTCCCCTCATTGATGCGCATTTGGTTTGCTGGCGGAATGACGTATGGCGGCGCCGGCGCATATTGTTGTCGATTGTTTGAAGGCATGGCGGACCACGGCATGAACGAATTGATACTGCTCATAGGGGCAGAGATGTTGCCGTTTAATTCCGATAAATTGGCGCTCATATTGTTGGTCGAATACCCCATAAAGTACACCGCTTCATGAATTCCGTGTAGTGTCTGATTCATATCGGTCAGGTTTTTGTTGATGTCGTTCATGGCCTTGTTCGCTTTGATAAACTCCCCGTTCATGCTGTTGAGGTGCCCATTGATATTGGTCATATGAGAGTCCATTGAAATCAAGCGCGCTTCAATACAGTTCATTTTTTGATTCATGGTGTTGGTCATGGTGGCGACGGCTCGGGTCATAGTTAACATGTTATCCGAAATCTGGCTCATATTACGAGAGACATTGTTCATGTCTTTGGAGATATTCAGAATTAGATAGAATCCTTACACGGCCAGCAGTATGAAAGCGATCATCATCGGATAGAGTACACGCTCCCATTTGCGAATCCCGTGAGTCATCGCCTTTAATAGGTCGGCGATATCTTTCTGGGTATCAATATTTAAATCAACTTGTTGGGATTTTGGATCGACCGTATAAATGCAAGGTAGGCTACCTCGCTGCACAATCGCCGAGGCAGGCACGATCGGGAAGGATTGCTGTTGAGAAGATGCGTTGAGTACCGAAACATCGGCGGTACATGCCTGGCGCTGCGGGCGTGCCGATCGGCAGGTCGAATTTTACGGTAACCGTATGTTGTTGATTGTTGGCTGCCGGGAATATCTGGGCAACTCCCACTTTAATCGGCATTTTGTTTGCTAATCGAGCGTCGAAAATATCACCTTTGCTGATGCCCATCATTAAATTGACCGGAACATTGACGGCAATGCTTAAATGATTGCTTTTGGCAAAGGTGATTAAAGGCTGTCCAACCTGAACGGTATCGCCTGCTTCGACCATTTTTTGACAATCACACCATCAAATTGAGCGGTGGATAAGGAAGGATTGTTAATGGCGATTAACTCATTTTGAATGTTTTAAATTATCAAATAGTGTGGTTTTTTTGATTTGGAAGCGATGGAGTAAGGCGTAGGGTTGAAAATTGACGAAGAAGGAGGGGGTAGGTTCGATAGAATTGTCGAGTTGATACTTTTTCTGGAAGAGGTGAGTTTAAGGGCGTGAAGAGAATTTTGGTGGGGATCCGGGCATAAAAAAACCCGATCTTTTGAATCGGGTTTGATCAGCCAAACTTGGATAAAGTTTATTTGATTTTTGCTTCTTTGAACAAGACGTGTTTACGAACGACTGGATCGTATTTCTTGATTTCAAATTTACCAGCCATGTTCTTCTTGTTTTTATCCGTAGTATAAAAATAAGCAGACTCAGTTGACTGTAGTTTAATCTTATCGCGCATGGCAGTCTCCTTAGACCTTCTCACCACGTGAACGCATTTCCGCGATCACAGAGTCAATACCGTTTTTGTCGATAATACGCATACCTGATGTAGATACGCGTAGTTTTACAAAACGGCTCTCAGCTTCAGACCAAAAACGATGCGTTTGCAAGTTTGGCAAGAAGCGACGACGTGTTTTACGGTGAGAGTGAGAAACATTGTTACCGACCGCAGGACGTTTTCCTGTCACTTGGCATACTCTAGACATTTCACAATCCCTCTAAATGTTGGAGCTTTGAAAGGGCTTCCACCTATTTGGTGACGCCTTCCAAACCTTCGTTTTTTGTAAATAAAAATATTCGAATATTTCTATACTTAGCGCTGACTCAAACAGCGAAAAATAAGAAAGCGGGATTATGCATGAATCCTTGTCGAATTGCAAGCCCTATCGCGTTGAATTTTAAGCGTGATTTCGAAAGACGGCTTAGTTATGAATGACGGGCTCCTTGACGCCTGTCATTTCGCCTTCCGGTACGATATCCCAGCTGGTTGTTATCGGTTTGACGTGCGCATCGCGGCCATAAATATAACTCTGTTCGTCTACGATCACTTTATAGGCTTTATTGAGTAGCATTGCACGTTCAGCCGATGGGAGTAATAGTTCGCCGATATCTTCGTGGAGTTTGTCTATTTCCTCTTGTTTGATAGCGCCGTCGCTCGACCAGAATTTTGCTATGACTTCATCGTTGTTACGGAATTCGTTGGCAGAGTTGTTATTCAATAAATATTCGGTGTATTGGTAAGCGCCATCTTTGAATTTCGGCTCTTTAAGCCCCGCTAAACCTTTCTGCGTCCAGTGATACCAGCCTTGCTGATAATGAGTGGTATCTAATTTACGCTGGAAAGCGAAACTGGAATCGACAGTGATGCCAATACCTGAGTGACAGCCAATACAATTAAGCGTCTCTTCATAATTTTGTGGACGAAGCTTCCCTTCGGCATTTTCAATGAAGCCTTGGTAGACCCAGCCAACGCCATTAGAAAGACCGATTTCCGCATCGCCTTTAATCTTTCTCAAGCGATCGGGGAAATCATGGACTTCTTTGATTTCCGATAAGGTGGCATTTTTTAGCTGGAAGTAAGTATTCCAAAACTGCTTCTTACCATAGCGCAATTCTTTCAGCCTAGGCGATAAAGTCACTTGTCCCTTTTCATCTAAAGCTAAGTAGCGTACTGAGTGTAAAAATTCGGTGCCTTCAGGGTAAAGCCCGGCAGCCAGGTGTAACTTTGCTTCATCCTGCAAAGTTTTTGCCTTGCCGACATAGTGCATATAACGCTTTTGTAAAGGCGCCCAGTCATACACTATCTCGGTCGCCATATCCAACTGACCATTTTTATTTAAGTCGACACCGTAGAGTTTTTCATCCGTTTCAGGAATGACAATATTTTTACGCTGGATCATTGCCGATACGATGGATAGGTTCAGGTGATAAACCGCTCGACTGTAATTACCTTGCTGGTCTTGACGCATCGCTTCAGGAAGACGGATTAATACATCGTCCGTACTGCCGTTGGTAGGCCAAAAGGTTCCTAGGAAAGGCGAATAAGAAAAAGCTCTCCAACCGGTGTCTTTTCCGGATGGGTCGCGATCATAGCCTTCATTGTCAAAGTTATAGTAGCAATCCGGAGTATAGCCATCCCATATCCCGTTGCCGTCAAAATCCCACTCTTTCGGTAAATCGTGTAGGCGTTCCGCCAATTCAATTTTGCCTTCCTCGGTGAAATAGTTCGTTTGATTCACATATTGTGAAATTGCATCATCGGAGATTTTACCAACCGCTTCGGATTGATCTTTAAATAGGTTTGTCCAAGGGTTTTTGCGAGTGGTTGACCTAAAGTCCGCAATCAATTGAAACTCACTGTCATCAATATAATTAGGTTCCTGTCCAACGGTATGGCAACTAAAGCAAGGGTTGTTTACTTTGTCGTCGATCTTGGTCTTCGTATAGCATTGGCTTGGAATGTAAGCATAAGGGTTGTGTTTAATCTCATTCGATTTCAGGCTGATTCCCAAATCATTTTCAGTCGCTACATTCTTGATTGAATCTTCATTGGTTGAAGTATCTTTAGAACTTTTGTTCTCACTTTGGCAGGACGTTGTCGCTAAAACAGTCGCCAATGCCAATCCGGAAAATAGATACATTTTTTTCATTTAAAAACCCTACATATTCATAATACTTTTAAATTAACTCACTGAGTCAATTCGTTAACTTAAAAATACGATTTAAAAAAAGGCGCACAAGGCGCCTTTTTTAGTTCACAGAACCAGTGATTACTTCAATTTGCTGAAATCAAATGGTCCAACTACACCAACTTCAGACTTAACTTCAACGCCAGCTGGGCGAACATAAGAGCCTGAAACTTCACCGAATGGGTGCTGTGCAGTGTTTGTTAGATAACCAAAACCATTGATATCTTTGTACCAGTAAGAGTTAGTCATTTCAGAACCATAAGGTCCAGTTGCAATACGCTGCAGCTTGCCTGTGTTTAGATCGTAAGACCAAACCATATCGTTAGGATGCTTAGAAGTATCTTCACCGATAACAAGTGTGTTAGTTCCTTCTAGGAAAGTCGCATTGTCAGGTTCAGCAAGTGAAGATACATCACAAGTGTTACCTTCAAGCGCAGTGCCAGTGTAGGTAGTAGGGATACCGGCGATCAAACCTTTCATGCTGTAAGCAACATAGTTAGATCCAACTGTTTCGTTATACGCGACATCTAGTGCGTAAACGGCACCACAAGTGTTTTCAGACAATTGGATATCATCGTTACCACCAAGGTCATACGAAGAACCAGCCGTCATACCACGGTAAATTCTAGACATAACAACATAAAGTTGATTGTCTTTTGCATTGAAAGTTACACCTTCTTTTTTGCTGAATTCAGACGTTGCACCAAGGATAGCACCCATACGACGTGATTCTAGACGACCAGCCAAAGCGATATCTGAATCGTTAACAGCAGTATCACCGTTCACATCTTTAAGTTTCAAACACTCATTGCCCGCAGCCGTGTTCACGTTTTTGAAGCCTGTAGTTAGACCGTCACCAGGCGTAGGACAAGTACCGTCAACATTAGGAGCTTCTGTGTCGAAGATTTCAGCAAACGTGATAGCATCTGTTGCCGTATTCATGTTGTTGTCTTTGTTTAACAAAGCTTCGATGTCAGCATTGCTTGCATGACCTAGGCTGATCCAACTTAGCGTTGCAGAACCTGCGTTATCTGCAGAAACCTGGTGCCATTTAGCCGCGTATAGAGTACCGGCAGAAAGGTCTTGAGCTGTATCCGCTACAAACATGAACAACGTACCGTTGTTACCGTCATCTGTTAGGTAAACTGTTTTTTCGTCAGGCATTACATAAGCTAGCTCGTGCGCGAAACGGCCCATTGAATAATGCTTGGTGAATTCAGGATTGCCGTCTGCGTCGATTTTAACTTCAGGCGTCCAACCATAGTAGTAAGGGCTGTATTTAGTTGCATCACCACCCCAATAAGAATCGATAGTTGATAGAGGGTAACCTGAGGTAGTTACGTTCGCTCTTGCATCTGGTTCATATTCTTCAGAACCGATATGTGACTGCCAAGGAGAAGCCATACCTGCACAGTGAACCCAGCCACCGAAACCAGATTTTTGGCTAACAAATTGTAAAGTATTAGGCGTAGCAGACAAAGCACCAGTCGTTGCATCCTGAGTGACTTCGTTCATGTACATAGCACCTGGCGCACACTCAAATTGTGAAACCATGTAGGTTTTACCATTTTTTTGTAGCAATGAAACGTGGTCTAGACCTGAACCGACACCTTCATCAGTACCGTTACATAGGTAATCAGAGTTATCAGCTGCTTTAGCAACTTGGTCTAGGTAATCTTTAACAATACCGAAAGTTTCGCCGTTATCAACATCACCGGTTTTCATCAATGTGGTGTAAGAAATAGACTGGCTCTCACCCGCAATAGTGACTTCGGTAGAAGTGCGGATAGTGTTTTTTTCAGCTTCGGTAATAGCTGGTGTTACTTCAGTAAAGTCTAGTTGTGTAGCGTAGATTTGACCATCTGCACCAGTAGAACCGTCTTCACCGGCACAGCCGGCTAAGTTTAATGCGGCAGCGGCTAAGGCCGCAGACATTGCAATGTTTAAAGTTTTAAGTTTCATCTTAAAGTCTTCCTTAATGTTGAATTAGCCAAGAGTTGAATTGGTAGGCAAATCATAAAGAAACTTTATTACAGGTAAATTTAATTCTATTGTCAGTTTGGTTACGTCAATTTGACGTCAATTTGACAAACTTTACCTTGGTTTTTTAGTGGTTATTTCTTTTAAGTACGGGAGGAGAAAAACGTCTGTCAATCAATCTCATTTAATTCAAATGCAGATGTAAAAAAATTTCCAATGGTTGAGTGCCGAAAGGCATAATTTGGTCTGTATTTTATGTGCGTATGTGTATTGTGGTCGGGAGGGGCGAAGTGTTGGTCGGGTCAAGGTAAACGGATTTTTGTATGACAAATAGATGAAATAATTCGTGGCGAAATGGCCTTTTAAAGAGTTTTATGACGGTTAAATAATTTAATTACCAGGAAAAATAAAATCAGCCCGACTAAAAGTAAGCTGGCTGAAATATAGGCAAAAAGATCCGGGGCTTTCATCATCGTGCTCATCAAAGAGTCTTGATAATAAAAGAACCAGTGGTGTTCGGCGGGAAATACCCAAATGTGCAATTGGTAAAAAACCTTTTTGGCACCGAATACGGCAAGGGTTCCCGCCAGCAGAAGCAGTCCGATGGCAATGTTGCCCCAGACGGCCTTTGTGGTCGGAAAGGATTGTTTCATCATTAAAAGATATGTCGTCAGCGCCGCCCACAGTATTAACAGTGCCCAGCCAAGTTGTTTGAGAAAGTCGATCAGCAAGGCGACGTCGGTTAAATGTTCGATTTCGGCTTTATGTAATAACGGAATTTGAACGGGTTGGGTTGGGTGAGGATAGCTGAGTTCTTTCAGGCCTTGCCCGTGATTGTGAATTGCTTCGACAATGCCTGCGAATAATTGTTTTCTGGTTTTGTCGTCCGTGGTTTCAAAATGGTGACGGAAACGATTTTGCGGCGCATATTGATCAATGTGTTCGCCAATGCCGGCATAATCGTACCAAACACCGTATAGAAAATCGGCTTTCGTCATTATCATCCAGCTTGCATAGAGCGTCAAAATAAACGTTAGCCAAACCCATAGGAAAGAACGTAAATATGTTAAAGGGCCATTTGAATTGAGGTTGAAGAGGCTGGCTTGCTTGCGAAATAGATTGCGATGACGGGATTGCATGATGTTTTATGGCCTCTTTTGATTCCGTAAATCCTAGACGGGCATTTGGTTGTGTTGTGCCATCGAGTGCCAGCGGCCAAAATCACCGAGTATGATGTGGTCCAGACATCGGACCTCTATCAATGTCAAAGCGTCACTTAGGGTTCGGGTCAATTCAAGATCCGTGCGGCTAGGGTTCGGATTGCCCGAAGGATGGTTGTGGGTGAGGATTACCGCGGTCGCATGTTGATCCAATACGGTTTTAAGGACTTCGCGAGGATGGACGCCGGCTTGGGTTAGGCTACCTTTGAATAACACTTCAAAAGCGATTAAGTGATGCTGTTGATCGAGAAGTAAAACGCCGAACTGTTCGCGTTGTTGAAATCCGATTGAATGGATCAGGTAGTTGGCGACGGCTTCGGGATCGGTAAAAGCGTCGCCTTTTTTCAATCCCGATTCAAAGTGTCGGCGTGACATTTCCAATATCGCTTTGAGTTGAACGAATTTGGCTTGGCCTAACCCTTTTGCTTCACAGAATTCGTTTTCGTTGGAGTTTAGTAGGGCATGCAGGTTGCCGAAATGATTCAGTAAGTTTTGCGCAAGCTCTACCGCGCTTTGACCTTTGACTCCCACGCGCAGAAAAATCGCCAGGAGTTCGGCATCGGATAATGCAGCCGGCCCGAAATGCAGTAGTTTTTCTCGTGGGCGGTCGTGTTCATGCCAGTCGCTGATTGCCATAGAGCTTGCCAACGTTTTAGATTAAGATAATCGCATCTTAAAAGTGGCGGAGAGTTAGGTCAATGTTTAAATATCCAATGCGGGTCAGAGATTACGAGTGTGATGTACAGAGAGTGGTCAATAATAGCGTGTACCAGAATTACTTCGAACATGCGCGTCATGAATTTTTATTATCTAAAGGCGTCGATTTCTCGGCCCTGGCGGAGATGGACGTTAACTTGATGGTTACGCGCGTCGAAATGGATTTTAAGCGTCCGTTACGACCTAAAGACGATTTTTACGTGACGGTAGAAGTGGAAAAGGTCTCTCGTATTCAATATGCGTTTATTCAGAATATTCATCATAACGAAAATGACACCGTAATGGTTTCCGCACGAACCATCGGGGTCGCCGTCAATGCCAAGGGTCGACCTATGGCTTCGACGGAATTGGACGACCTGCTGGTTTAATTTTTTTCGGAATGCCCTTCGGGCGCTCCGGAATCGATGTCCCTTGCGGGCTTGCCGGAGGCTTTGCTGAGACGGATTTCCAGCGGTTGCGACGTGTCGAGATGTACGTCGCGTTGCGGGAAGGCGATGACGATACCGGCCTGGTTGAGTTTATCGTTGATCATCGAGTTCAGTTGCGATCGAATCATCAGGAAGTTGTCCAGATCGTCTACAAAAACCCGTAACGACAGTTGCAGGGCATTGTCGCCGAAACTGTCGAAGATCACCGACGGCTCCGGATCGTTAAGAACGGAGGGGTGCTCGGTTGCGGCTTCTTTGATTAATTTCAGCGCTTGGGTGACATCGCTACCGTAAGCGATGCCGACATCGATTTTGACGCGAATGACTTGGTCGGTCAACGACCAGTTGATGAACTGTCCGGTGATGATTTGTTTGTTCGGAATCACCAGTTCTTGACGATCCCAGTTAATGATGGTGGTTGCGCGGATGCGGATTTTCGAAACCTTTCCTGAGACGCCGTCAACCGTCACGATATCGCCGACTCGCATCGGCTGTTCAAATAATAAGATGATACCGCTGACAAAGTTGGCGACAATTTCCTGTAGACCGAATCCGAGCCCGACTGATAATGCGGCTACCAGCCATTGGATATTGGACCATTCAATTCCGAGGGCGCGGAATATCACGACAAAGCCGATGATGGCGATGATGTATTGGGTCAACGAGCTAATGGCGTAACGAGCCGCATTACTGATCGGTAGATGTTTCAGCAGGGTGAATTCAAGCAGCCCGGGCAAATCTTTGGAGAGCAGTAAGGTCATGGCTCCGAGGGCCACGCCCAATACCAAGTCGCCCAAAGTTAACGGCACCTGTTGCACTACGCCGTCGATCATTTGCGATTTTGTCAGCGACAAGGTGCTGTCGTTGATCAAGTTCAAAGCAAGTAGGACGTCGCTCCATAATAGCCAGATCCCAAAGAGTAAAGCCAGTAAGTACCCCAGGTTTAAGGCTTGGCGAACTTGTTTGCTGAGTTTGTCGTAATCCAGATCGGCTTCTTCGTTAAGAGGCTGCTCGGCGGAGGAGGTGTCTTCTTCCGTGATTCCACTTTGTTCGTTATGTTGCGCCTGGAGTTTTTGCAGGCGTTCGGCGTATCGGATTTTTCGTTCCGATAAATACAAGCTGCGTAACAGTAACTCTCTGAATAGGTATACCATCAATATCCACGCCAGCGTCCAGTTGATTCTCTCTGAAATGACCAGTGAAGAGTAATAGTAACCGTACAGCGACAGCCAAATCAGAAATAGCGGAATGCCCATTAATAATGGAAACCAGATGAAATGCAGTTGTTGCCATTTGCGCGGTTGGTTGCGTTTAGCGAAGCTTTGCATGATGTGGCTGCGGGATGACCACAAGCGGTAAATCAGTACGGCGGACGTGATCATGAGAAGCACAAATCCGATGCGGCCGATCATTTGTTGATCGTCCGGGCTGTCGGTATAGGAGTTGATGTCGATAAACATGACTAAAATCGCCGCAACCGGTGTCGCCCATTGCAGTTCTTTGCTTAAGGTGTCGCGAACGCTTTTATGCCAACGGAAATGGCGTTCTGCAATGCCGTCGGGACGGCAGATTTGGTAGAGGCCTCTGAGAACGAATACTAGAATACCGGCGTCGATCAGGCCTTTGGCGATACCTTGGGTATACTGTGCGGGATTGGCCATATGTTCAAGCAGTGCCCCCAGTCCAAGCAGGCTGAACGGAATCAACAGGGCAAGCCCGAATGTGTAGCCGAAAGCTTGCAGGGTGTATAAAAATGAATCCGTTCTGACCGAAATGACCTGATTCGATGTTTTGGCGAGTCCGCGAATGAAACGTTTGCGTGCCAGGAGCAGTAAACCGATGACAAGAAACCATAGCGTTAGGAGTGGCTTTTCATTTTCATAAAGCCCGGCCAAATCCGTCAGTACCGCTTGATAGTTGGTAAACGAAAAAAACCATTTAATACTTCCCAAAAAAGCATCCCAGGAAAGTAAGCTGCTCATGCCGATGCTCGGCAGCCATAGAAGGTGATCGTTGAGGAAGCGGGTGTAGGTTTTAATTTCTTCTTGTTGTTGGCCATAAACCGAATTCAGTTCCGATAGGTTACTGATGAAGTCGGGGTACAGGCTTTGAAGTTCTTTGGCTGCCTGAATGTATTGTTCGTATAATTGATTGGCCTGGTTTTCCAGAGTCTCCCTTTCGGCTGCTGATAGCTTGTTTTGGTTTTGATCTTGCCATAATTCGATCAGTTTTAAATGTACCTGGCTTTCGGTTTCACGCAATTTGTCATTAAGTAACAATTGAGCCAGTACCGCTTTATTCAACTGGTCTTTGATTTTAAGTGTTTGGCTTGAACTGATATTGATGGCCGAGATGGTTTCCAGTCTTTTGTGCAATACTTGGGAAACGATTTCACGCGATCCCTCTAGTTCGACAATCTGTTTATCTCGGGCAAAGTGCGCCTTGAGTGTATTGATGGCTTCCGTTGTGACGTTGATTTTTTGGTTTACGGCTTTTTCCTGGCGCACCAACGCGGCTTTATCCTGCTGGATTTGGATGATTTTGCTTTGCAGAGGGTAGAGCGGATGGTTGGGTGCTAATTGCCCCTGCATAGCGGCTTTTAAGTCTTCTTCCGCCTGAGTCGTTTTGTAGCTTTGCAGTTGGGTTTGCAGTTGATTGGTTTGTTGTGCCAGCAGTTTTTTGTTGACCGTCCAGTAGTCACGTTCTGTTTGGGCCAGTTCGGTCAATTGGCCTAAATGATCCATTTTATAGTCGAGGAGCTTGAGATTTGCCTCTAGCATTTGCTGTCGAGATTTAAGCATGACGAGATGAACGCGGCTTTTGATATCCGTACCGGCACCCGCCGTTTCTAATTTGATACTCTCTTTTAATAGAGTCAGGTTTTTTTCGATTTCGGTTTTAATGCCGATGCCGTCAGTGGCCAATGCCAAGTACTGTCCCAGCATCTGATCCCAGTTCAAATAGTTCTGGTTGGACTGCTGCAAGTCTGTCTCGGCTTTGTTTAGAGCCTTGTTTAGAGCTTCTTTCGACAATATTTTTTTGGAGGGGGATTCGGCGCTTTTTAATCGCTCTTCCTGCTGTTTTTGAAGTGTTTTTAATTCGGTTATCCTGGCAGCGGATTTAGCGATTTGCTGCTCTAATAACGCCAGTTCATGTTGATAGGTTTGCGTTTCTATTTGCCAGTTGTTTGCTTTGTCGACTTGTAGCGACAGGTTCTTTTTGTCTTCTTCATTGAGGGTGTCGGCGAGATTGATTTCTTGGTCAAGCTGCTCTAAATCCGCGGGTGTTACTTGAACCGGAACATTCAGCACTGGTGATTCCTGTGCTGCCGAGACCGGAGCTACCGAAAAAAGAAACCAGGTCGTTATGAGAAGCAAAATCGTTTTAACAGGGCTCATAGTGAATTTAACTCGAAAGTGGATTTTGGCAAATCAATATTGAAAGTGGGTTTATTAGGTGAAAGCGTAACCGAAACCGTGAATGAAAGGAAAGAATTTTGTCTTCTTCTTCCGTATATATGGTGCTATTTGTTAGCCGATATTTGTGGCTTGAATGAGTGAGGTAATGTCCTGTGGCGAACCTGTTATTTAATACGGAAAATTTTTTGTCTATTCATTGAGCAGATTACCGAATTGGGCGAACTCAAAATGAAGAGGGTGCCCCTTTGTTGTTAGTAACTTTTTCTGTCTGTCATAAAAGCTTAATTTGTATAAAAAACCTTATATAACAATGGATTAATTACGCGACATTTGTCCTATGAGACATTTGCCCACTGGTCTTTCATAATTCTCTTAGTTAGTATGTGGTTATTGAGCCAGTCGGTGTCAAAACAGTTTTTTCTGGCCTGGCCATGTCCAATCACTATGTTAGGAGCGACCTATGAGATATCAAAAGGTTCCATTTTTATTGTCGGGGCTGTCAGCCGCTATATTGCTGGCTTCCTGCGGGGGTGGTTCGTCTTCGTCCGGTACAACCGGTACGGTTGATGCGACAACCAGTAGTGCGGTCATCAGCGGAACGGTTCCGGGCACCAAAATAGAAGCGTTTTGTGCCGACGGAAGTTATTACACGGTTAATTCAACCGATAACGGCACCAGTCAGCATCCGTTTAGTTTGACGGTTCCTTCCGGAGTTGATTGCCATTTGGTGATGACGACGAATGAAAACGATGCCGCTAACCGTATTATTACGCCGATTAAAATCGAAGCGGGTACGGTGACAAGTAGCGTGATCAACACGCAGACCGCGTTTGAATTGGGTTACGTGCCGTTAGAATTGAACATTGCCAATATTATCGATACGAACGGTGACGGGGTTGTCGATACACCTTTAACGATTACGCCCGACATTCCGGAAGGTGTTGCCATTCTTGATTTGTCGTTCGACGCAATGGATGACGACGGTGACGGTATTCCTAATGTCTATGAAGACGACGACGGTGATGGTGAATACAATCTTGAAGATTTGGACGACGATAACAACGGAACTTTAGATGTCGATGAAGTTGATAATCTGGATCACGACGGCGATGGCATCGACGATCTGTACGATCGCGATGACGACAATGACGGTTTGACCGACGATGTCGATAATGACGATGACAATGACGGTATTCCGGATTCGGAAGACAGTGATCATGAAGATGACAACGAAACCAGCACAAGTACGACGGTTTATACACCGGTAAGCGCTTATACCGCGTCGGTTGGTCGATTACTTGCATCGCAGTGTGCCCAGTGTCATGGTACCAACGGTTATTCGGTTAATAGTTGGGATAGCTTGGCGGGTGAGTCGGCTAGCGAACTGGTAGCGGAAATGTTGGAAATTAAGGCTGGAGAGGAAGCTCCAATTATGCAGGCTCAAGCCCACGGATACACGGATGCCGAAATTCAAGCTTTGGCTGAATGGTTTGCAACGCAGCCGGGCAGCGAGAGTGAGGAGGATTAAGTCATGAGTAAAACTGTATCGCGTAGAACGTTATTGAAAGCATTGGGTCTGGGCTCGGCGACTGCATTGATGCCAGGTTTATTGAAAGCCGCTACTTTACCTCATGTAGTCGTTGTCGGCGGTGGTTTTGCCGGTGCCACAGCGGCGAAGTATCTGAAGATGTGGGGTGGTACCAGCGTTGAAGTGACGTTGGTGGAATCCAATACCACTTATGTCTCTCCGATCTTAAGTAACTTGGTGTTGAATCATCAGAAAACCACCTCGGATTTGAGTTTTAACTATGTCAACCACAGTACCGTGTACGGTATCAATATGGTTCACGACAGCTTGAATTCGGTGGATAAGGCTAATCAGGTCATTACTTTGCACAGCGGTGCGACGTTGAATTACGATCGCTTGATTTTGGCTGGCGGAATGGATTTTGTCGATATTCCGGGCCTTGATTTCGAGAAGGTTCCGCATGCATGGAAGGCGGGAGCGCAAACCAATTTATTGAAGGATCAAATTGACGCCATGGTTGACGGGGATCATTTTGTGATGACCGTTCCGGCATCGCCTTACCGTTGCCCTCCAGGGCCTTATGAGCGTGCCTGCGTGGTAGCCGATTACTTGAAAAATACCAAAGGGTTGGTCAATTGTCAGGTAACGGTCTTGGATGCCAATGCCGCGATTACCGTGGAGGCGGATACGTTTGGTGCGAAGTTTACCGAGTACGGAGTTACCTATCGTCCAAATATTGCGATCGCCAGCGTGGATTCGGATGCGCGCAGCATTACATTCACTGAAAACGGCGGGGCGGAACAGACTTTAGGTGCGGATGTGTTGAATGTGATTCCTAACCAGAAAGCGGCCAAGATCGTGTTTGATGCCGGATTGAATTCCGGAAATTGGGCACCGGTCAATCCACTGAGTTATGAATCGACACTCGCGCAGAATATTCACATTATCGGAGATTCGCAAGCAACCGGTCAGCCTAAATCCGGACATATGGGGAATTCTCAGGCTAAAATCTGTGCCGATGCCGTATTACGTTCTCTGAACAATGTCGCATTGAATACCGCACCGAAAACCAATACGGCCTGTTACAGCCCGGTTTCGTCTACTCACGCATCTTGGTTGACCGCGGTCTATGAATACAATGCAACGACTCAGGCGATGCAGTTGGTACCGGATGCCGGTTATCCGGCTGCCGGAGCACCGAGTACCGAAAACTATACACAGATGTTTAATTGGTCGGGCAACTTGTTTGCCGATACCTTCTCCTAAGGCACGTAGAATAGGGATTTGTCATTAACCGGCTAACAAAGCGGTTAATAAACCAACAAATCCTCAAAAAAATAAGCCACTAACTCATGCCGGCCCGAGATGCCGGCTTTTTTGTATAGATTGGAAGCTTGTTGGCGTACGGTTTTTTCGCGCGTTTCGCGTACACTGGAAATCTCTTCCAGAGTCAGTCCTTTCAATAGCAACAGCCCGACTTCCTTTTCGCTTTTCGTCAGGTGCCACTCATCAAATTGAGTTTGAATAATTTTAGAAAATTCCCCCATCAATTTTTGCGCCTGCTGCTGGGAGTCGCTGAGCTGTTTTTCCGTATTGGAAAGTTTCTCGTGCATCGCTTTAATTTTTCGCGTTTGCTGAATGTTCCAATACATCATCAGGGCAAATCCTGCTAAAGCAAGGAGTCCGAGCAGGATTTCGACATAGGTATGGGCGTTTATTTTTCCCATGCCTTGCCAGTCCAGTAACACGTCCAAAAATGAGACGATAAAAATCAAGCTATAAGTGATGAGGCTAAACTTTAAAGGACTCATTTGTATTTCTTCCTTGGGTAAGTCGCCTATTTGGGGGTGAAAGCCTTGAGGCTTAAAATCCGTCAATAAGCGTTAAAAATAGGTATCATTAGAGCAGTTTAATGATTGAAGATGAATCTAACATGAAAATTCTGCTTGGCGTAACCGGCGGTATCGCTGCTTATAAATCTTTAGAGTTGACCCGCCTCTTTGTCAAAGCCGGGCATCAAGTACAGGTGGTGATGACCTCAGGTGCCCAAGAATTCATTCAACCGTTGTCTTTTCAAGCTTTGTCAGGTAATCCGGTGCGCGACAGTTTGTTCGATGCCAATCAGGAAGCGGGAATGGGGCATATCGAATTGGCACGTTGGGCGGATCAAATTCTGATTGCGCCCGCCAGTGCCGAAACGCTGGCTAAATTGCGCATGGGCCGTGCGGACGATTTGCTGACTACATTGTGTTTGGCGACCGACCGGCCGATTATGCTGGCTCCGGCCATGAATCGCTTGATGTGGGCCAATGAGGCAACCCAAGAAAATGTGGCCGTATTGAAACAGCGTGGGTTGACCGTTTTACAACCGGCTTCCGGTGAACAGGCTTGCGGAGAAGTCGGTGAAGGCAGAATGCCGGAACCGCAAGCCATTTTTGAAGCGGTTGAAGCGTTTCAAAAGCAGTGGAAACAAACCGAACGTGAACATGCGGAATTGAAGGCATTTTGGAAAGGCAAGTCGTTATTGATTACTGCCGGGCCTACTTACGAAGACATTGATCCGGTTCGTTTTATCGGCAATCGAAGTTCCGGGAAAATGGGGTTTGCGATTGCACAAACCGCTGCTGAGGCGGATGCTAAGGTCATTTTGGTTGCCGGACCGGTCAATTTGCCGACGCCGAAAAATGTCGAGCGCATTGATGTACGTTCCGCTCGTCAGATGTTCGATGCGGTGCAAAAACAGTATGCAATGGCAGATTGTTTTATCGGTGCCGCCGCGGTAGCGGATTTCAGGCCTGAGCACCTCCAGGATCAGAAGATCAAAAAGCAAACGGACAGTGAACGGATGAC
Organism: Thiomicrorhabdus sp.; assembly: GCF_041583835.1. Lineage (GTDB taxonomy): Bacteria > Pseudomonadota > Gammaproteobacteria > Thiomicrospirales > Thiomicrospiraceae > Thiomicrorhabdus. Next base: position 26,741 of record NZ_JBFHFC010000002.1, read on the forward strand.
CATTGAATTGGTTAAAAATCCGGACATTATCGCTTGGGTTGCTCAGCAAGATAATAAGCCGTTTGTGGTCGGTTTCGCTGCCGAAACCGAAAACGTTCTCGATTATGCCCGCAGTAAATTGAAGAGTAAGCGATTGGATATGATTTGTGCGAATCAGGTCGGAGAAAATCAAGGGTTTGAACGCGACGATAATTCGTTAACGATTATCACGGATCAGGATCAGCAAACATTGCCTATTTCTTCCAAATTTCAGCAAGCGTTTTCATTATTGAAGGCGATTAGTAAAAAATATACGTAACTTTTACAATTTGCTCCGGCTCAGTGCTGATGCGGGGTGTGGCCGTTTTTAAGGGCCGAAATCTTCAAAAATCCCTTGAAATGGGGTTTGAAACGCCTGTCTTGATTTGTTATGGTGAAAAAAGTAACCAAAATTAGGGCGGGTACATTTCAATGAATTCATTCAGAATTTCTACAGTTTTATTAGGCGCTTTATCGGCGTCTTTTTCTTCATATGTTATGGCATCAAACCAACTGACGTTGGGTGCTTGGTATAACTATGCCAACGAGAACGATAATATTCCCGGTAATGACTATACGGCTAATGGCGACTTTGGGTATGGTGCCGTGATTTTGTATGCCGACGGTGCCGCCGAAAAAGGACAGGGTAATTGGTCTTATTCGGCCGAATTGCGTGTCGGACCGGGATCGTTTACCGATACGCTGAATAACTCGACCGGCGACGAAGTTTCGCTGCATAAGGCATGGATCGGGTTTGATTTTGAAAACGATTACAAGTTAATCGTCGGTAAGAGTCAGGTGCCTTTCGGTTGGAAAACAACCAACTTTTGGCCGGGCGATATGTTTCTGGGCGGGTACGGCGATCAGATGGACGTCGGTCTGAAGCTTGAGGCGCGTAAAGGCAAGTTGAACTATAACCTGGCTTATTACTTTCAGGACGACTGGTGGGCGACCAGTACCGATACCAATGACGATAATAAGCATTGGGGGTCTTCTGAAACCTACCGGAAAGTCGGTACTTTCGTCGCCGATGTGAATATGGCGGTCGTACCGAATCACATCGTGGGTATGTCATTGCAATCCGGTCAATTGGAAGATCTGACCGCAGAACGTTCCGACCCGACAACAAAACTCAATAGCCGTCATGAATCCGACGGCAGCCATTCTGCCGCCGCGGTTTACTATAAAGGTCAGTTTGGACCGACATTTGTGAACGCTGAAGTGGCTCAGACTCGACGCACAATGCCGGGCGATTTGGTTGCTTCGGATGGCATCGCCAGTAAATACGAAACCATGCGCTATGCGGTTGAAATCGGTCGCAGTTCAGGAGATTGGACTTACTATCTGGATGCTACTTGGGCGGATTCCAATACCAAAGGTAACGACAACGGTACGATTGCCGCCTACGCTCCCGGCATTCGTTACGACTATGGACCGGGTTGGATCTATGCCGAATATCTGACGCAGAACGGTTATATCGACCGCTACGGTGACGCAGTGAGTGAGGACTACGAATTCAACGCCTTCTACCTGTCCGTAGATTGGTACTACTAAGCTCTATGCTTATTTCTTAAGCCAAAACTTGGCTGTCAATCCTGAGCGGGTCAGGGTTTAACCTTCCGCTCACTCCAAAAAAATCAAAGGTGTTTACCGATGAGTACTGTCAAAAAAAATGAAGCTGCGCGCTTGAATCCGCCGGTGTTCTATACTGCTTCCGGCATTATTGTTTTGTTGTTGATTTATACCGCTTTACTGCCCGAACATGCCGAATCGGCGTTTAGCAGTTTACAAAGCGTTTTGGTTGATAACGGAGGGTGGTTTTACATCCTGACCGTTGCCATCATTATGATTACGGTAGCGTTTTTAGGGCTTTCCCGTTATGGAGAAATCAAACTGGGACCGGATCATGCATCGCTGGATTATTCCAATATAACCTGGTTTTCCATGTTGTTTTCAGCCGGAATGGGGATTGGTTTGATGTTTTTCGGGGTGGCCGAACCGGTAATGCACTTTTTGGCGCCTCCCGTTGTAGAAGGCGGTACGGTTGAAGCGGCGCGTGAAGCCATGCGAATCACTTTTTTCCATTGGGGACTGCACGCCTGGGCGATTTATGCGATCGTCGCATTGATTCTGGCATTTTTCAGTTATCGTCACGGTTTGCCGTTGACCTTGCGTTCCGCTTTATATCCGTTAATCGGTGAAAAAATTTACGGGCCAATCGGGCATGCCGTGGATGTATTTGCCGTTATCGGAACCGTTTTCGGTATCGCCACGTCTTTGGGTTATGGGGTTTTACAAATGAACACCGGTTTAAACTATCTATTCGGTGTGCCGGTCGATACGCTTTCCCAGTCGCTGTTGATTGCCGCGGTCACCGCGTTAGCCGCGGTTTCGGTTGCAACCGGTTTGGATAAAGGAATTCGACGTCTGTCCGAATTGAATATGAGTTTGGCCGTTGTTTTGATGCTACTGGTTCTGTTTTTAGGGTCGACGGTCTTTTTGTTACAAACCTTGATTCAGAATGCCGGTTCCTACCTGTCGGACATTGTTCGAGTCACTTTCAACCTTTATGCATATGAGAAAACCGATTGGATCGGTGGTTGGACCATTTTCTACTGGGCTTGGTGGCTGGCTTGGGCACCGTTTGTCGGCTTGTTCATTGCCCGTGTTTCCCGCGGCCGAAGCATTCGTCAATTTGTTACCGGCGTGCTGTTCGTACCGGTGGGATTCAGTATGATGTGGTTTACTTTTTTCGGAAATTCAGCGATCGATATGATTCTGAATGATGGTTTGACCAGTCTTGGCGAGGCCGTTTCCAATGACGTCGCGATTGCTTTATTCGTATTTTTGAATCAATTTCCATACGGCGAAGTGCTGTCGTTTATTGCCATTGTCATGGTGGTGATTTTCTTTGTTACTTCGGCGGATTCCGGTGCTATGGTGGTAAATATGTTGTGTTCCAACGGGCGTGACGATACGCCGTTATGGCAGCGTATGTACTGGGTTGTCGGAGTTGGTTTGATTGCGGTGATTTTGTTGTTGGCCGGCGGGTTGGGGGCTTTGCAAACCATGACGATTGCCAGTGCCATGCCGTTTTCGATTGTACTGCTGATGTCCACTTACGGTTTGATTAAAGCACTTCGTGTCGATATCGCTAAGCGGGATAGTTTGCAAGCCAACGTTTCCCCGGTGCCAAGCGGCAACAGCGATTCCAGTTGGAAAGAGCGTTTACATAATATTGTCGATTACCCGAGTCGTTCGGCCGTTCGTCGCTATATTCAAACCATTGCCAAGCCGGCTTGTAAAGAGGTGGCCGAAGAGTTGGAGGCACAGGATCTGGAGGTTAAGGTTGAAAATGAACTTGATCGAGACCGTGTGCGTCTGATTGTCCATCATGGCGAAGAGATCGATTTTGTATATGAAATTCGTAGCCGCTCTCATTTGCGTCCGGAATTTACACAGGTTGAAGAAGCGTCCGACCAGATGGACGAAAGTGCACACTATTACCGTGCCGAAATCCATTTAGCCGAAGGCGGGCAGGACTATGATGTGATGGGTTGGTCAAAGACCGCCATCATCAATGACATCATCGACCATTATCATAAGCACATGCATTTCCTGCACGTACTACGATAAGCCGTAAGTCGGCTGTAAAACAAACGCCCGCTAATCTGCGGGCGTTTTTGGTTAGGTCAAACGTTATTGCGCCAAGATCGGGAAGAGGCCGCGCATTCCGTTGGCGATAAATTCAACGGCGATGGCCGCCAATATCAATCCCATGATACGGGTGAAAATATTGATGCCGGTCGTGCTGGAGTGGTTGGTGATCCAGGGCGATAAACGCAGCAAAGCCCAGACAATGATTCCTAAGAGTACGATGCCGAAAGCTATGACCATATAATGGCTGACCGAACTGGATTTGTGCGCGGCTAAAATCACGGTACTGATTGCTCCCGGTCCGGCCAGCAACGGCATGGCAAGCGGCACAATCGCTACGGATTCTTTTTGCTCCGATTCGTACGCTTCTTCTTTGGTTTGTCTGGCCGGACTGGTTTTACCGTGCAACATGGATATGGCCATCAATAAAATCAAGATTCCGCCGCCGACCCGGAAGGAATCGATGGTGATGCCGAAGAATTTCAAGAGCGCTTCACCGAAAAACAATGAAACCAACAAGATGCTGATGACTCCGATGGCAACCAGATTGATGGTCACTCTGCGTTCTTTAACGGTTTCGTCCGCGGTCATACTGATAAACAGAGGAATGGCGCCGACCGGATTGATGATCGCGAGTAATCCGATAAAAATTTTAAAGTATTCAGCGTAATCCAGCATGGTGGAGTCTTCTTAGTTAGATGTTTAATGGAGGCGGCAGTTCGAATTCAGTCCTCAGACTCGAATTTTACCGGTTCGGGTACGGTTGAGCGAATGACCACCGTACCTGCCAGCTTATCATGCCAACCTTGTTTTCGACGGTCAATACCAACCCAGATAATGCCTAGAAAGAAAGGGATAATCGAAATGTAATAAGCTAGGTAGCGTCCGATAAGCTGTCCGGTAGTGGGTTGTCTGCCTGTTTTTGCATCGACTATTTTTAAGTTTAACGCCATTTTTCCGGGGGTAGCGGATTTGTATTTCCAAAATAGGATGATCGCAATGGCCGGTAAAATGTAATTAAGCATCAAATCCCAGAAGCCGAAGAAATACGCTTCGCCGCTCCAGTAGGCTTCCCCGTAAATCAGGCTGAGCAGTGGGAAAATAATGATGATAATTAGAATTGAATCAATCAGTGCTGCTCCTGTTCTAATCCAAAAACCTGCATATTGCACATTATTCATAATCACTCCTTAGAGATATTGAATTGAGTAACGAGTTTAGAAATGTGGCTTAACTGTGTTGAGCGTGACTTTGGAAACGATTCACTTATGTTTTATGAATATCAGCCATCCTAATCTAAGCGAATTTTCGAGTCAAAGGATAGTTCGGTAAACTGGCGAAAGTGGGGAGTGTTAAGTTTTCAAAAAACGATGTCCATGTTATGTCTCACATGCGAATAAAATTGGAATGTCTGGTAAATTAATTGTAAATACAGTAAGTTAGGTTTTGAGGTGTTGAACAATCGGATTATGTTGATTCGCTTTTAAACACGAGCCTCAAAGGAGCATAATATGCATTATTGGTATTCGGATATGCCATGGGGAGGCGGTTTGGGTATGTGGTTATTTTGGATTGTTTTACTGGTGGTGATAATCATACTGGTAAAGATGATATTGCCTTTAAACAACAATTCTGTCTCACCTGAAACGCCGTTGGATATTTTGAAAAAACGTTATGCAAAAGGTGAAATCGATCAAGAGACCTATGAGAGCATGAAAAAGACTCTGGAATCTTGAATTAAGGTCAATCGATAGGGGGAGTTATTTATTAATTCCCCCTAGACGGCATACCAATATACTGCTAGATAATGGCTGACACTTCCGCCCAAAACAAACAGGTGCCATATCAGGTGGCCGTAGGGCAGACGGGAGTCGGTGATGTAGAAGATAATGCCTAAGGTATAAGATAAACCACCTGCCAGCAGCCAGATCAGGCCTTCCGTAGCCACCTTGTCGATCAAAGGTTCGAACGCAACGATCATCACCCAACCCATCATTAAATACAGCATATTGTAAAAAATCGGGCGATGCGCCTTGTCGAATAGCCTTAGCAAGATGCCGAATAGGGCGAGTCCCCAGACGACCCCAAAAATAGACCATCCCCATGCGCCGTTTAGGACGCCGAGCGTAAAGGGAGTATAGGTTCCGGCAATCAACAGAAAAATGAGTGAATGGTCGATCGCCTGAAAAATTCGTTTGGCTCTTCCCGGAGGCATGGCGTGGTAGAGTGTCGAACTTAGATACAGCAGAATCAGGGTTGCGCAAAAAATGCTGACACCGACCAGATAGCCGATGTCGTCGGAATTTGCGGCATGGATAATCAGAATCGGCGTTCCCACGATGGCGGCGACTACTCCGAGTCCGTGACTCAAGCTGTTTGCCATTTCCTCGTTTCTGGATTGCGGGCGGCCTTTGTCTAGGGCGATACTTGCCATCTTCGTTCCTTTAGTGTGTTCAATAATCAAGTCAGACGAACTTGATGTAAGCGTATCCCTGCATTTGTAAATCGATCATACGGGTATAAGCATCGAAAACAATCTTCACGCCGGGCAAGATTTCGTTGGCATTCCAGTGGTGCGCTTTCATGGTGACATGGCAAAGCTCCACACTGACGCCGTTATCGATCAGCTCTTTGACAACTTTGGTATTGGGGTTGACGTCAAACGGATTGCCGGTGGCGTTTTGGTAACCCTCATCCTTGAGTAGCCAAAATCCGGCTGCGCCATGCACGACCAGACTGATATGTACTTGGTTTAAAGGGACGTTCTGCTTTTTATAGGCTTCAATCAGACCTCTGGCGTAAAACAGAGCTTTACCTATGCCGGCTTCTGTATCGTTTTGATTGATGTCGTAAACGACTTTGATGTCATGCTTTTGTTGCACCTTGATGATGTCGGGTGCTGCGTAAGCCGTTTCGGAGATTGATAATAAAATGGCGAATGCCACTATCCACTTAAGCGCTTGAAACCTGTTAAACATGAGCATTCTCCTTATGGATGTCTGCCAAATGATGGGCAGGCAAAGGTGAGTGTTTACAGAAATTTCCGATAACCATTAAGCATTCGCTTAATGGTTAAAGCTAAAGTGTAGCGGTTATTATCGATTTGTTCCAGTCAAAAATGCGAGTATTTCCGACATGAGTTGCTGATTTTTCTGATATTTTTCTTCGGACGCCTCAAGAATAGCCTGTTCCGACTGAATGTATTTGGCGGGAATTAAATCTTCTCGGTACTGTGTTGCCAGCATTTTGGCCGATTCCGGTGTGGTTTCAATGTGGAACTGCAGTCCGATCGCCGAATCGCCTAATTGGAAGGCCTGGTTTTTACAAGCTTCGCTGCTGGCCAGCAAAGTGGCGCCTTCCGGAAGGTCAAAGGTTTCGCCGTGCCAGTGGAACACATCGGTGGAATCCGGGAGTTTGAAAAGTGTTTCATCGGTGCTGATAACCGAATGTACCGGGAACCATCCAATCTCTTTATGTTCGCCCGGGTAGACGTTTGCGCCCATGGCACTGACGATCAATTGCGACCCCAAACAAATACCTAAAACCGGTTTACCGGCTTGAATGTAGCGTCTCAGCCACTCTTTTTCAGGGGCAAGCCAAGCGAGTGTTTCTTCGTCGTTGACGCTCATCGGCCCACCCATCAAAATTAAAAGGTCGATCTCGTCAATGTTCGGTAATTCAACCGAATCGTCTGATTCAAATATACGTGTATTGGTAATATCGTAACCCGCAGAAACCAACCATGGTTCGATTCCGGCCAAGTCCTCAAGTGGATCGTGCTGTATAAAATGCGCGCGCATGAATTATCCTTCGTTATAAGTGTTCTTTTAGGGAATAAAAGTTTATTTATTGTAAATAATACACTGGCTCTTTGGAAGAGCAAACCGATGGTTTTGAGTTGCAATCTAAGGGAATTACCCTGCTAGGTTGGTAATGTTTTGTACTTCTTCCTTGCTGAGAGTGCGGGATTGACCGGGCGTGAGTTGAGGGTCGAGAGAAAGGTTGCCGACGGATTGGCGGTGTAGTTTGACGACCGGGTTACGGAAGCGGCCGAACATGCGTTTGATTTGATGGTATTTGCCTTCGTGTAGCGTGACTAACGCTTCGTAATCCGAAAGGATTTGTAACTGAGCAGGTCGGGTGGTGATGTTTTCATAGGCGAAATACATGCCTTCCTCGAAGGCGTCAATATAGTCAGCGCTAAGCGGATTTCCAAGTGTGACGTGATAGGTTTTGGGCACCTTGCTTTCGGGCGAAGCTAATAGGGTCGACCAGCGCCCGTCGTTGGTCAGCAACATCAAGCCGGAGGTGTATCGATCCAGTCGGCCGACCATGTGCAATCCTTCCCGCTCGTCGGGCGGGATTAAATCGAGGATGGTCGGATGCTGTTCGTCTTTGGTGGCACTGACCACGCCGACGGGTTTGTGAAGCATCAGGTAACGGGGTGTTTTTGCTTGTATCACCTGATCGTCAACGCGGATATGCGAAAACTCGTCGACCAGTTGCTGGACGTCGTTTGCCGCTAAATTGTCCACCCAAATTCTATTTTGCGCCAGCATCAGTTTGACGTCGCGGCGGTTAATATTAAATTGCGCGCTGATAAAACGATCCAGCCGCATACGTTGCCCTGCCATATATTCAATCTTCCCGATTCAAAGGCATTAATCCAATACCTTGCTACGCAGGGCTTTGATTTGGCCGCGTTTGGTTTTGCTGTCCATGCGTCTCTTTTGAGAGTTTCGTGTCGGCTTGGTTGCGTGTCTCACTTTATGTACCACCGATACGCTTTTGATGAGGGTTTGCAGGCGTTGCAAGGCGTCTTCTCGATTCGCGTCTTGAGTGCGGAATTGCTGGGCTTTAATGACGATGATGCCGTCTTTGGTAATGCGGGAATCTTTCAGGTTCAGCAGGCGTTGTTTATAGAAATCCGGTAACGAAGAAGCATTGATATCAAAACGTAAATGGATAGCGGAAGCGACTTTATTCACATTCTGTCCACCGGCGCCTTGCGAACGGATTGCGGTCAGTTCGATTTCATTGTCCGGAATGGAAACGTTGCTAGAGATAATGAGCAAAACAGTCCGCCTTTTGCGTTCGCCGCGAATAAATTATTGGGTGTGTAAATGTTCATTATCCCATTAAGCGCGGTAGCGATTCAAACTCCAAGCCAAACGGTTTGTTCGGCTTGGCAAATAATTTATAAGCGGCGGTTTTATCTAGGCAGGAGCAGATCGGATAATTAACTGTTTTCCGGATGCATTTCGGTGCGCCGGATCTTTTCCTGGCGATACATGACATAACCGGCGATGGCGACGGCCAGGCTGACTAATAAGACGATTAGGGTAGCCAGAGCATTGATTTGTGGGCTGACCCCTAAACGCACGCTGGAATAAACCACCATCGGCAAGGTTGTGGAACCGGGACCGGAAACGAAACTGGCGACGACCAGATCGTCAAGCGATAGGGTAAAAGCCAATAGCCAGCCAGCCATCAATGCGGGGGCGATGATGGGCAGCGTGATGGTTAAAAACACTTTGACCGGGCGGGCGCCCAAGTCCATCGCGGCTTCTTCCAAACTACGGTCTAAATGCGCGATACGCGAGCGAACCACGACGGTAACATAAGCCATCGAAAAGGTCATGTGAGCCAGAATAATGGTGGTTTGTCCGCGGCCTTCCGGCCAGCCAAGCCATTCGCTCATTGCGACAAACAGCAGTAGCAGTGAAAGACCGATAATCACTTCCGGCATGACCAAGGGAGCGGCGACCATGATTTCTAAAAGGTTTCGTCCGCGAAAACGGCGAAAACGTACCAGTGCCAGAGCGGCCAAAGTTCCCAGTACGACTGCGAAGCTGGCGCTGATTGCGGCGATTTTGATACTTAGCCAAGCGGCATCCAGAATTTGTTGGTTGTGCAACAATTCGCCGTACCATTTGGTGCTCCAGCCGCCCCAGACGGTGACCAGACGACTTTCGTTAAAGGAGTAGATGATCAGGCTGATAATCGGTCCGTACAGAAACGCATAACCGAAGACCAGCAGTGTCATTAAGAGAGGAAAACGACTTTTTATCATTGCTGTTTTTCCTCCTGACGTCGTTCATAGTATTGCCACAAAATAAACGGAACGATCAATACCAGCAGCAGTACCGCCGCCAAAGCGGAAGCGACCGGCCAGTCTTTGTTGCTGAAGAATTCTGTCCACATGAGTTTGCCGATCATCAAAGTGTTGGGGCCGCCGAGCAGGTCGGGAATGACGAATTCGCCCATCACGGGAATGAAAACCAGCATGGCGCCGGCGATAATGCCCGGCATCGACAGCGGCAGGGTAATGGTGACGAACTGTTTCCAAGGCTTGCATCCCAGGTCGGCTGCGGCTTCAAGCAGTGAGTTGTCCATGCGGATCAGTGTGGCGTATAGCGGCAAGATCACAAACGGCAGGTAAGAGTAGATGATGCCGATATAGATGGCGATCGGTGTATACAGGATTTCCAAAGGTTGGTCGATGATCCCCAGCCACATCAAAGCGTTATTAAACAGTCCGTTGTTTTTCAGGATGCCGATCCATGCATAGACCCGGATTAGGAACGAAGTCCAGAACGGTAAAATAATCAGCATCAGCAGAGGCAAACGCCAGTGCTGAGGTGCTTTGGCGATGGCGTAGGCCATCGGGTAACCGACTATAAGGGTTAACAGCGTGGAAATTGTAGCGACAGTAATCGAATTCTTGATGGCGTTGAGGTAAAGCGGATCTTCAAACAGCAATAGATAGTTGCTGAAATTGACGACCAGCGTCACTACCCCGTCTTCGACCGTACGAATAAACGGTAAATAAGGGGGCTGCATCAAGGCGCCTTCCGAAAGACTGATCTTGAGGATGAATAAGAACGGCAGTAGGAAAAACAGCGCCAACCAGAACCAAGGTAAGCCGATAATGCCGACTTTACCCCAGTTACGCTGGCGGAACCACTGAGTCAATTGCATCCTTGTCACTCCACTAACAGGCTACAGGAGTTGGCGTGCCACGACAGGCAAACCGATTCATCCCAGCTTAAAGGCTGTTCTGCCAGTGCTTGTACGTTTGACTGAGTGAATTGGATGCGTTTTCCCGTCGGTAAATCGGCATGGTAAATCGAGACATCGCCCAAATAGGCGATCTCTTTGATAACGCCTCTAATCTGATTAGGTTGTTCGTTTGTACAGGAGATGACCTGTAGTTTTTCGGGACGAACTGCGACTGTGACCGCCATTCCGGCCACCAACGGTTGGGAGTGGCGTACCAACAGTTGCCCGCCGGCTTCTTCGGATTCAATCAACACTTGGTCGTCGTGCTGTGAAGTGACGGTACCGTTGAAAAGATTGATCAGACCGATGAAGTCGGCGGCATAGCGGGATGACGGGTATTCGTACATTCTTCGCGGTGTGTCGACCTGCATGACACGGCCGTCGCGCATCAAGGCGATACGCGACGACATGGTCATGGCCTCTTCCTGATCGTGAGTGACGACAATGAACGTAATTCCTAATCGTTCTTGAATGTTCACGAGCTCGAACTGGGTCTGTTCACGTAGTTTTTTATCCAAAGCCCCCAGAGGTTCGTCCAGTAGCAGAATTTTAGGGTGCTTCGCCAGTGAACGAGCCAAAGCGACGCGCTGTTTTTGTCCGCCGGATAGTTGGTGCGGTTTGCGTTTTGCGAGGTTATCAATCTGTACCAGGTGCATCATCTCGCGCACGCGCTCGATGCGTTCCGACTTAGGCATGTTTTCTTGCTTTAAGCCGAAGGCGATGTTGTCTTCCACACTCATGTGCGGGAACAGCGCATAGGATTGCAGCATGATATTCAACGGGCGTTGGTAAGGCGGTAGATGGGTGACATCCTGACCGTCAAGATAGATACGACCCGAGGTCGGTAAGTCAAAACCGGCCAGTAATCTCAGCAGGGTACTTTTCCCGCAACCGGATGCGCCGAGTAACGAAAAGAACTCGCCCGGATAGATTTTCAGACTGACGTCGTCAACGGCGTATAAATCACCGTAGGTTTTGGTGACCTTGTCAATCTGAATAATCGGCTCATTTTCGGAAGCGTCGACTTCGGCAAACGGCTTGTTGTGATCCTGCATGGACATACCTTGGATGAAAAAAATGAAAATTGAAGTGGTTATTAAAAACCCGCCGAGAGGTTCAATTAAATCTCTAAGGCGGGTTGATCAAAGCGGGTTATTGACCGGTTTTGACGCGTGTCCAAGCACGGTTCATCTCTCTGGTCTGCTTGTCTGTCGGGGTGTTCAATACCATGAAATGATCACGCGTAGTTTGCGGCGGGTAAATGCCCGGATCGTTACGAACCTCTTCATCCAATAAAGCAGTGGCTTTGCTATTGGCATTCGCATAAGCGACGTAATTGGAAATAGGCGCAATCACCTTAGGGTCTAACAGGTAGTTAATGAACGTATGAGCGGCTTTCGGATTTGGCGCGTCGGCCGGAATCACCATAACGTCTGTCCATACAACCGCACCTTCGGCAGGAACCAAATAAGCGATTTCGACACCGTTTTTAGCTTCGTCGGCACGGTCTCTGGCTTGCAGAATGTCTCCCGAGTAGCCTTGAGCGACACACAAGTCACCGTTAGCCAAATCGTTAATGTATTGCGACGAGTGGAAATAACGGATGTTAGGACGTACGGCCATTACGGTATTGACGGCATTTTTGATTGACTGTTTGCTGAAGTCGTTTGGTGACTCGCCCTTATAGGCGTGAGCGGCAGCGAAGACTTCGGTTACGTCATCCATTAAAGAAACGCCGCAGGTAGCCAGTTTAGAAACCACTGCCGGATCAAATAATAGGCGCCAGTTGTCTAACGGAAAATCGTCTCCGAGAATCGCTTTGACTTTTTTGACATTGATACCGATTCCGGTGGTTCCCCACATATAAGGCACCGCATAAGCGTTGCCCGGATCGATGTCCGCCAACGATTTCATGATGTCAGGATCCAGATTGGCGTAATTGCTCAATTCGGCTTTATCCAGTTTTTGGTACAGACCGGCTTTGATGTGGCGCTCGACAAAAGGGCGGGCGGTCGGAAAAATCAGGTCGTAACCGCTTTTACCTGCCAATAGTTTGGCTTCCAGGACTTCGTTGGAATCGTAAACATCGTAGACCACTTTGATACCGGTTTTAGCTTCAAAATTGGCCAGAGTTTCGTCTGTGATGTAGTCGGACCAGTTATATACATGAAGTTCTTCTTGAGCTTGAGCTGAAAAGCTGAAGCCAAGCATGAAGGCGGTAATAAATGCGTTAAATGGTAAAAGCCAGTGTTTCATTTGCATATTCTCCGAAAGAAGAAAAAATAACTGGAAAAGCTCCAGTATCAAGTGGTTGTTGTTTGATATCGGGAAGTCCGGATAACAAGCGAACTGTATCGAATTTTTTTGTAAAACTAAAGATATTTTTTATGGTTTTTTACCACGCTTCAACAATGCCCAATCCTTTGATTTGACGAAGGCGGATTAATGCACTCGGGATTCGGTAAGTGTACGCCAAGACGCAGTTGAAAATCAGTGGTAAATTGCATGATTTTTTTATCGTATGTCTGTGTCGATTCATGAGCGGATTGCGCCGACACGGACTGCCGAAATCGTATTTTGGTGTAGAATAGTTTTAATTTTGTTTAACCGGTCTACGTCGTCGGTTAAAGTCAGTTAATAGTATCAAGAGCAAAGGAAAAACGCGATGACCATGCAAGTCCAATACAAAATTTTAGACCCACGTTTAGGCAAAGAGATTGAAATGCCGCATTACGGCACGGCAGGCTCGGCCGGTTTGGATCTGCGCGCTTGTATTGACGAAGACATGACGATCGAACCGGGACAGACGGTATTGATTCCGACCGGTATGGCGATTCACTTGGATGATCCGGGGTTGGCGGCGATGTTATTGCCGCGTTCCGGACTGGGTCATAAGCACGGGATTGTGTTGGGTAACTTGGTCGGGTTGATCGATTCCGATTATCAAGGGCCTTTGATGGTGTCTTGTTGGAACCGCAGTAATACGGCTTATAAGGTCGAAGTTGGCGAGCGCATTGCACAGATGGTGATTGTTCCCGTGATTCAACCGGTGTTTACTCAGGTTGAAGAGTTCGGCGATGCGACGGAACGCGGAGAGGGCGGTTTCGGGCATACCGGCACGAAATGATCTGTTGAAATATCGATTTTCATGCATAAAAAATCCGGCTATATTGCCGGTTTTTTTATGCGATACGGTTTTGTTTGCGAGCGTTTAAATAGTCGTTGAAAGCCTCGACGGTCAGGGGCCTGGAGAAGAAGTAGCCCTGGAACGCGTGACAGTGTTGTTGTTGCAGATAGTTGACCTGATATTCGGTTTCCACGCCTTCGGCAATGATCTTGATGTTCAAGGCTTCGGCTATGTGGATAATCGCTTCGACCATGCGCTTTTGCTGGTTGTCGGCCTGAATGTAGTCGATGAAACTTTTATCGATCTTGATCGACTGAATCGGCAGTTGACTGAGGTAGCTGATCGATGAATAACCGGTTCCGAAATCGTCCAAATGGAATACGAAACCGGCGTCGGCGAGTTTCTTTAAATCTTCAATCGGCGTGCTTTGATATGCGATGAGTTCGTATTCGGTAATTTCAAAGACAAGGTGAGACAGGTCGGCGTCCAGTTGGCGAATCAACCGGGTTAGGTTCTCACGGAAGTCGGGTGAGGCGATGTGTTTAACCGAAAGGTTGATCGCCACTTTGATGTTCAATCCTTGTTGTTGCCAAGTTTTTTGTTGTTGTACCGCCTGATTTATGACCCATTCTCCGAATGCGGTTGTGTGATAGCCTTTTTCGATGTAGTCGATGAATTCGTTCGGCATGATCAGGTTTCTGGTTGGATGGTTCCAACGTACCAAGGCTTCGGCGCCGATAACTTCTAGGGTGTTGGCATCAATCTGCGGCTGGTAGTAGAGTTCGAATTCATCATTTTCCAGAGCGCGTTTGATTTCAATATCCATTTCGTGCTCAAGCTGAATCATTTCGCCTAATTGTTCGTCGTAGAAACTGAATTGGTTTTTACCTTGTTGTTTAGCGTGATACATAGCGATATCGGCACTTTTAACCAAACTCTGAATCGCCGACTTTCCTTGGGCGTCTTTCGGATATTGAGCGATTCCCATGCTGAAAGTGACATAAAACTCGGTGTAGTTGATCTGTATGGGAAGGCTAAAGGCACGGGTGATGCGCTCAAGAATCCGGTTTAGTTCCTCATGTTGGGTGAATTCGTCAAACACCAACAAAAATTCGTCTCCGCCCAAGCGCCCCATGATGTCTTCTTCGCGGATGACTCCGGTCAAGCGTTTTGTATATTCGATCAATAATTGATCGCCGGCTTCGTGTCCTAACAGGTCGTTGACGTTTTTGAAATCGTCGAGATCGATCAGGGCGATAAAAAAGGATGAGTGGTGGCGCTGCGCTCGCACTAACTGCTTTTCGAGTAGGCTTTCGATGTTTTTTCGGTTAGGGATGCCGGTTAGGGGATCGTAAAACGCAAGAGAGAGCAGTTCGGCTTCGTGGAGCTTGTTGAGTTTAAGCAGTTTGCGTTGTCGCCAGTATAGCCAGAAGCTTAAGCTGAGTAACAGTAAGAATACGATTGCAATGACTTGATAGAGCCTGAAGCTTTTGTATTCTTGAGTGCGGAACTCAATGTAGTTTTCACGGGTTTTATGCCAAGCTTCGCGTTCCCGGTTTTCCGAATCCAGATAAATGTCCGTGACCAGCTCGTTGAGTTCGATGATTTGGCTATGGGGCATGTTAAGACGATACGTTTGGATCAGGGAAATCGCTTTTTCCAGTTCGGGTTGCACGTCGTCGACGAATTTTTGGTCGATTGTGTAGCGGGTTTTTAAAAAACCGATCGAGGCTTCAAAGTAGTTGATCGCATTATCGAGTTCGTCTTCACTTTGTAGACGAAGCGCTTCGAGATAACTCGAATAGCCTTTTTCAGCCATTAAACTGACTTTGAAGGTGAAGCGGATGCTGTCGACGTTCATGACGGTTCCGGTCGATTGCGCGATCTTCTCGGGCAGTCCTCTGATCGAGTAATAATAGTAGGCGATCGCCGTTGCCAGTACCGTTACGATAATGAGGGGGAGTTGCAGTTTTTTTAACACGTTCATTTAAACTCGATTCGGTTGATCATCCAAATCCATTTATAAAGATCCATTTCAAAATCTTTACTGTTGGGGGTGTAATCCGGGAAAACGATGCGTATGGGTCCTTTGTCGCTGACTGGGACGTATTGCCCGTTCTTTCTAGTGACCAGCAATATGCGAAATTTTGTCCAGTCGGATTTTTCGATGTCGGTTTCATAATCGTCGATCGATTTGAAATGGATCGATTGGGTTTCGGGAAGGGCGTATTTTGCCACCAAGTCCTCCAAAAATATACCGCTATAATTGTCTGTGCTTTTCTCCCAGGGATTGTAAAAGCGTAACTCTTTAAGGGTGAAATCCGCCTCTAATTTTTTTACGGTCAGGTGTTTGGGAGCATTCTCTTGTAACAGACCCGAAAGTCGAATCATTTTATCGCCGTCGCTATCTTGGGCGTTGACCGAAAAAGCATAGCCAAATAGGCACATAAATAAGATGGTGCTTAGAATACGAGTTAATCGAATCATGCTCTTCTCCTTGATGTGCCTTGTACGTTTTGAACTATGTCGTTAGAGTCGGTTTATTGCTCGTTTTACGTACGATGTCACTATGCTCTTATGATAAGAAAAAAACAGGCGTGATTTCATTTATTTTTTATGACTATTTTTACGTCGGCTTGTGGGTAACTTGTACGGTCTTTAATGTCGACATAAATTCATGACCTGAAATCAATATCTTAACGGCGTCTTCCCGGCTGTGGGAATGTTTAAAAAGCCCCCAAATATCTAAAAACTGCCTTACAATGTAGGGCAATAATTTTGAATGGATTTGAATTGATATGGCACATGTAGTCGAAAGTATTTTTCGTGCATACGATATTCGCGGGGTAGTGGATCAAGCGTTGACTGAGGAGACGGTTGAGCTGATCGGCCGAGCTCTTGGATCGGAAGTGATTGATTCCGGTCAAAGCAAGATTGTGATCGGGCGCGACGGCCGGTTGTCCGGACCACGCTTTATCGAACGATTAGCTAAAGGTTTGCAAGCTGCCGGCGTGGATGTGATTTATCTCGGCGAAGTCACTACGCCGATGGTTTATTTTGCGGCAGCGACGTTGGACGGTGTTAATTCTTGTGCTGCGATCACCGGTTCGCATAATCCTCCGAATTACAACGGCATTAAGATGGTTGTGGATGGTACGACCTTGTCGGGCGAGTGGATTCAAACCTTATTAAAACGCATTCAAAACGATGATTTTACCAGCGGTTCAGGTGGCTTTTCGGAGTTGGATATTTCTCAGGCGTATCATGATGCCATCGTGAATGAGATCAAGTTGAAACGGCCGTTGAAAGTGGTGGTCGATGCCGGAAACGGTGTGGCGGGTGAATATGCGCCGCAGATCATTCGTGATTTAGGCTGCGAGGTCACCGAGTTGTTTTGTGACGTTGACGGAACCTTTCCGAATCATCATCCCGATCCGGCCAAGCCTAAAAATCTGGTCGATTTGATCTCCAAGGTCAAAGAGATCGGGGCCGATATCGGTTTGGCATTCGACGGTGACGGCGATCGCTGCGGAGTGGTCGACGATCAAGGTCAGGTGCTTTATGCCGACCGTCAGATGATGCTGTATGCCCGCGATGTGCTCAGTCGTCAACCGGGTGCAGAGATCCTCTTCGACATCAAGTGTACTTCTTTGTTGCCAAAAGAGATTGAAGCCGATGGCGGCAAGGCGACGATGTGGAAAACCGGGCACTCGTTTATGAAAGCTAAGTTGAAAGAGACCGGTGCGGCGTTGGCTGGGGAGGTTTCCGGGCATATCTTTTTTAAAGAGCGCTGGTTCGGATTCGACGACGGTATTTATGGTGCCGCCAGAATGCTGGAGATCGTGGCCGGACAGCCTCAGTCAGCCAGTACTTTGTTTGCCGCTCTGCCGGACGCGTACAATACGCCGGAAATGGATGTGGAATTCGGTGAAGGCGAGCATTATGTTTTTATGGAAAAGTTCAAGAAAATCGCCCATTTTCCAGAAGCGAAGATTTTTGATTTGGACGGTATCCGTGCAGACTTTGCCGACGGTTGGGGGTTAGTGCGTCCTTCCAATACCACGCCGGTTTTGGTGATGCGTTTTGAGGGCGAAACCCCGGAAGCGTTGGCTCGTATTCAAGCCGAATTCAAGGCATTGATTCATCAGGTTGATCCGACTTTGGATCTGCCGTTCTAAATAGAGCTCGAAAAGGTGTGTGAACAGCGAATAGGCTTGGTTGAAATTTTTTTGACCAAGCCTATTTGGTTTTTGGAAGTTGAAAATTTTTTTAGCGGGTTTGAATAAAGCTTGCAATCTTCTCCACCGCCTTTAACAGTTGAGCTTCGTCAGTCGTGTAAGCCAAGCGTAGATGCTGTTTAGCCTGATAGTTGCCGAAATCGGTTCCGGGCGTAAGGGCTACGCCGGTTTGTTGCAGCAACTCGGCGGCAAAGGCTTCGGAATCTTCGGTCCATTCCGAGACATCCCAATAAAGATAGAAAGCGCCTTGCGGTAAAGTTTTGAGTTTGAATCCGGCCTGTTGCATCGCGTTAAACAGTACATTGCGGCGTTGTTCGAAAATATGTCGACGCTGTTCCAGTTGCTCAAGCGCATCGTCGTCCAATACTCTCAGTGCACCGTACTGAGCGGGCGTCGGCGCGGCCAGAAATAGGTTTTGGCCGAGCCGGTCAAGAATCGGCATTAGCGACTTCGGCGCTACGCACCATCCCAAACGCCAACCCGTCATGCCGAAAAATTTAGAAAAAGAGTTGATGACAATCACGTTCTCCGGCAAGTTGTCGTGGGCGAGAATGCTTTCCGCCGGTCGGTCATACACCAAACCTTGATAAATTTCGTCTACCAGTAAGTATGCATTTTTTTCCGCCAGAAATTGTGCCATCGCCAGCAGTTCGGATTGTTCGATCACCGTTCCTGTGGGATTGGCGGGAGAGGCGACCATGACCAGTTTGATGCCTTCTTGCCAGTGTTGTTGCAGTTTTTCCAAAGTAAGTTGGTAGTTACTATGATGATCGACGGGTACATTGACCAATTTGCCATACAGTAGATTGACAAACTGGCGGTTGCACGGATAGGCCGGATCGCTCATTAGAACCCTGTCGCCCGGATTAAGGATGGCGGTGAGTACCAGCTGCAAAGCGCTGGAGGAACCGGGTGTAATGATGATGCGTTCGGAATCGACCTGTGCGCGGTAAAAACACTCATAGAATTTCGCCAGTTTTTGTCTTAATACAGGCAGTCCTAAGGTCGGTGTGTAGTGGGTGAGCCCCTGCTGCATCGCATCGTAAGCCGCTTGATGAACGCAGTCCAGCGAAGGGAAATCCGGTTCGCCGATTTCCATGTGGATAATGTCTTTGCCTTGAGCTTCAAGCGCTTTGGCTTCGCCCAGAATCTTCATGACCCTGAAAGGTTCGATCGCTTGGGCGACTTGTGAAACGGGAGCTTGAAATGAGGTTTTTGGCATGACAAAACGGCTTTTAGATTGAATGAAAAGTCTGTCATTATAGTCCCGCTCATCATTCAAGCCAAACATCGACTGAGTAGGATGCAGACCTGGCTACAAACAAGTGATAAAATAACGCTTTGATTTTTAAAAGGCCCGGTTAGAATTGTGGCCATATTAGGAGAGAACATGCCTTCATTTGATATTGTTTCCGAACTGGATAAACATGAATTGACCAACGCAGTGGATCAAGCGAATAAAGAAGTGACTACACGCTATGATTTTAAAGGCACGGATAGTAGTTTCGAGCAGAAGGGTACGACCGTGACCATGAAGACCGAATCCGATTTCCAGTTGAATCAGATGTTCGATATTTTGGTGCAGAAAGCGAACCGCCGTGGAATCGACGTTAAATGTATGGAAGTTAAGGATCCTAATATTCAGTTAAAGACCGCCGTTCAAGTCATAGAAATGAAAGAAGGTTTGGACGCGCCTTTGGCAAAGAAAATCATCAAAGCGATCAAAGATTCCAAGATTAAAGTGCAGGCGGCCAACCAGGGCGACAGTATTCGCGTTACCGGTAAGAAACGCGATGATTTACAGCAGGTAATGCAGTTATTACGCGGTATGGAAGATTTGGAACTGCCTTTGCAATTTAACAACTTTAGAGACTGATCCGTTTAGTCAATCCCGGATTTTCATTCCACATTAGAAAAGAATTAAGCCCATGAGAGTGCAAAACACCATGAACCTAAATAAAGAACAAGCTCAAAACATCGCTTCGGTCTTGGCGGAAGCTTTGCCGTATATTCAACGCTTTTCCGGTAAGACGATTGTGGTCAAATACGGCGGAAACGCGATGATCGACGAAAAGCTGAAAGAAGGGTTTGCTCGCGACATCGTACTGATGAAACTGGTCGGGATTAATCCGGTCGTGGTGCATGGCGGCGGGCCGCAAATCGGAGATTTGCTGAAGCGTGTCGGAAAGGAATCGGAGTTCATTCAAGGAATGCGTGTGACTGATACCGAAACCATGGATATTGTCGAAATGGTTCTGGGCGGATTAGTTAATAAGGAGATTGTTAATCTGATCCATCGTCACGGCGGGAACTCGGTAGGGTTGACCGGTAAAGACGGTAATTTGATCTGTGCTAAAAAAATGCACATGGAGTTGAACGCACCGGAGTTGAACGCACCTGAAATCATTGATTTGGGGCATGTGGGCGAAGTGGAAAAAATTAATACCGCCGTACTGGATATGTTGATTCAGGGAGACTTTATTCCGGTTATCGCACCGGTCGGTGTTGGTAAGGACGGCCATTCTTACAACATCAACGCAGATTTGGTCGCCGGTAAGGTGGCGGAAGCTCTGAAAGCGGAAAAATTGATGCTGTTGACCAATACCGCAGGTTTGCTGGATAAGGAAGGGCAATTATTGACCGGATTGACGGCGAAAAAGGTGGACGAATTAATAAGTAATGGTACTATTTACGGAGGCATGTTACCTAAGATTCAGTGTGCTTTGGATGCGGTGCAAAACGGCGTTAAATCCTCGCATATAATCGATGGACGAGTCGAGCATGCGGTGATGTTGGAAGTCTTTACCGACGAAGGCGTCGGAACCCTGATCACTGCGGAATAAAAAAATGCAATGCTCTCAAAGGAGAAGAATATATGGATATTGAAGTCATGATTAACGATTACGCGATTCCATGGGGAATTAAGATCGCTTTGGCTTTATTGATTTTCGTCGTGGGTCGCATCGTTGTTAAGTTCATCGTCAAGCTGATCAGAAAATTACTGGGCAGAACGGGTACGATGGATACCATGTTGATTAATTTCGTCGCTTCGATTATCAACGCGGTTTTGTTATTGTTTGTTATTGTGGCGTCATTAGATCAATTGGGTGTGGATACGACCTCATTGGTGGCGTTGATCGGTGCGGCCGGTTTGGCAATTGGTTTGGCGTTGCAGGGTTCGATGCAAAATTTCGCCGCTGGAGTGATGATTTTAGTCTTCAAGCCTTTTAAGAGCGGTGATTTTATCGATGCAGGCGGTGTGACGGGTGTGGTTGAAGCCATGCAGATTTTTAGCACGACTATGCGTACCGGTGATAATAAAGAGATCATCGTACCGAATGGTGCAATTTATTCCGGCCCGATCACCAATTTCTCTGCCCGTGATACACGTCGCGTGGATATGGTTTTTGGGATTGGTTACGATGACGACATTCGTAAAGCCAAAGCGATTTTGGAAAAGTTGGTTTCCGAAGACGAGCGTATTCTTAAAGATCCAGAACCTGTGATCGCATTATCGGAATTAGGCGACAGCAGTGTGAACTTTGTGGTTCGTCCATGGGTTAAATCCGGTGATTACTGGGCGGTACTTTGGGATATGAACGAAAAAGTGAAATTGACCTTTGACGAAGAAGGAATTTCGATTCCTTATCCGCAAATGGACGTTCATTTGCATAAACAGGATTAAATCATATAGCGATTATATTCGTTTTAATCTATGCTAAAGAAGCCCCATAATTTGGGGCTTTTTTATTTTTATAACTACACACATCAAACCCTCCGAGAGAAAACGTGGTGGGGTGAAATGGGAAACTTGGAATTGGATAGATGTTGTTAGACCAGTTGGTGCTGTTCGTTGTATCGTTGATAGCAAATCTCTTCTCGGCTTTGGCCGGTGGCGGAGCGGGGTTGCTGCAACTGCCCGCTTTGTTGTTCTTGGGCCTGCCGTTTGGCACAGCGTTGGCCACGCATAAGGTGGCGAGTGTGTTTTTAGGTTTGGGAGCGACGGTTCGACATCTAAAGTCTTCAACGTTTAACTGGCGATTTTCGGCTTACATTTTGGCAACCGGTCTTCCCGGTGTGGTGTTGGGGGCTAGCATTATTCTTCAAGTCGACGATCAGCTTTCCCAGTTTCTTTTGGGTTTGTTGACGCTGGGTTTGGGTCTTTATTCCTGGTTTAAACCGGAATTAGGGCAAAGTGTTGAGTTGAAGAATAGAAACGTAAGCGGACTGGTTATCGGCGGTTTAGTACTATTTTTTATCGGCGCTTTAAACGGCTCATTGACTTCCGGAACCGGCCTGTTTGTGACATTGTGGCTGGTGCGTTGGTTTGGATTGGATTATAAAACCGCAGTGGGTTATACGTTGATACTGGTCGGGATTTTTTGGAATGGATCCGGGGCATTGACGTTAGGGATTTTAGGGAATATTCAGTGGGATTGGTTGCCGGCGTTAATTTTAGGTTCTTTGATTGGCGGTTACCTTGGTGCCCATCTTTCGATCGTAAAAGGCAATCGATTGGTGAAACGCAGCTTTGAAATGATTACCGTACTGGTGGGCGTTTCTTTGATTGCGAAAGCCTTTGTGTAAATGTATTTTTGAGGATTTCTTAAAGAGGGATTTGTTGAAAATTGTGAGGCTTGATTGAGCACATTACTTGATAAGTAGCAGTCAAAAAAAATGGCAGTTCAGATAATCTGACTGCCATTTTTTTCAAATGAAATTTGAAGTTAAATAAGTTTGTTTAAACGCTTATTTGATGACTTCAATTTCAACACGACGGTTTTGTGCACGACCTTCTTTGGTTGAGTTAGTCGCTACCGGGCTAGTTTCACCCATACCTGCAGTTTCAATACGAGCACCATCGATTTCTTTGCTTTCTAGGTAGGTTTTTACTGCAGCCGCACGTCGTTCAGATAGTCCTTGGTTATAAGCCTTAGTACCTGCCGAGTCAGTGTGACCGGTTACTTTGATTTTTGTTTCTGGATGACGAGTCATGTAGTCAGCATAAATATCCAGCTCTTCTTTCGCCGCCGGTTTCAATTCAGACTTGTTGTTTTCAAAGAATCCGCGGAATGCAGCCGGAGCATCTTCTTTAACTTTTTCAACGACAGGTGCTGGTTTTGGCTCTGGAGCCGGTGCAACGACAGGAGCTGGTGCAGGAGCTGGTTTTGGCTCTTCCCAACCTTCACATTTCGCAATGGCCGTTTCTTTTGTCCAATCAATTGAACGTACGCAACCACCAAAATTGTCACGAACCACATTGCCGTCTGAATCAACGGCATAAGCTGTTGTACCTTCACTCGCGATGACATCGGCGTGAGCCGGTGCAAATGCTGCCATTGAAATAATGGCGACTAATGGGAGTAACTTCGTTTTCATAGTTTTATTTCCTTAAATATTTTTAGAGTTGGGAAAAATCTACTTCCTCTCAGTCAAAATATAACATTTTTAAAATAGAGTTAGTAGGTTTTTTTACCTATTTACAGGCGAATTTCGATAGTTTATTTAAGGAGAATAAGTAATTTTATTCCGTAATATTGATTTCTTTAGGGCGAATGAATCGCAAAAGTTTGCCGTCACCGGAAGAAAGTTGATTCCAGTCGTCCGGTAATATGAAATGTGCCATGCTGGCGGTAGGAAATAAGTGGGTTTCGGATTCTTGAGTGGCACTATTCAGGAAATTAAACAGTCGTTCAAGCCCGGGGTTGTGGCCAATGATCATTAATCTTTCAACATTGGGAGCCTGGGCGAGGATGGTTTTTAATGTTTCGAGGTCAGCTAGGTAGAGTTCGTCGATAATTTGTGTTTCCGAGCCGCATTCCATGCAAATGCGTTTAAGCGTCTGTTGCGCCCTCACGGCCGGAGAGGTCAAAATAAGATCGGGAATAATTTTTTCCTGTTGCAGCCATTTTCCAACTTTAGAGGCATTTTTTTTGCCTTTGTTGGAAAGTGGGCGATCGATATCTCGCAGGCTTTCATCTTTCCAGTCAGATTTTGCATGACGAAGAAGAATGAGTTCACG
The DNA here is from genome assembly GCF_041583835.1 of Thiomicrorhabdus sp. Taxonomy (GTDB): domain Bacteria; phylum Pseudomonadota; class Gammaproteobacteria; order Thiomicrospirales; family Thiomicrospiraceae; genus Thiomicrorhabdus. Next base: position 50,865 of record NZ_JBFHFC010000002.1, read on the forward strand.
GAGTCGATTGGACATTTAGCTATCTTCTATGTTGTTGAAGTGGTTCAAAATCGCTCAGCCAATGCCGTATTGCTTACGGTACTCGACCATGGCATCCAGATAATGCTGCATTTCCGGTTTGGTATTCAGGTAATCGATAATGTCGTTTAAACTGATGATGCTGACTACCGGAATGCCGAATTCGGCCTCCACTTCTTGAATTGCGGAAAGTTCGCCTTGCCCTTTTTCCATGCGATCCAGAGCAATTAAAATACCGGCCGGTTTAGCGCCGTTAGCGGCGATGATGTCGATCGCTTCGCGGATTGCTGTACCTGCGGTGATGACGTCGTCAATGATCAATACGTCACCTTCAAGCGGATGGCCGACAATGTTGCCGCCTTCGCCGTGATCCTTAGCTTCTTTGCGGTTAAACGCGTAAGCTTTGTCTATATTGTGGTTTAGCGCCAAGGCGACGCTGGTGGTTGCCGCCAGGGGAATACCTTTGTAGGCTGGTCCGAACAGAACATCGAATGAAATGCCGGATTCGGCTAACGCATCGGCGTAACCTTTGGCAAGAGTAGCTAACTGGCCGCCGGTATTGAACAGGCCTGCATTGAAGAAATAGGGACTTTTTCGACCGGATTTAAGGGTGAATTCGCCTAGTTTTAAAACACCGGCTTGCATGACAAATTCGATAAACTGATTTTTATTCATTGAAAAGAGATTCTTTTTTAAAAGGTTTGCTTATCTTACTCTATGCATTTTCTCACTCGCAAGCTTTTTGCCGGATGTTGTGACGAAATAAAAACGGTTTTGTTCGTTGACTTTTATGCTTCGGTAAAAGACTTTAAGGTACGAATCTCTTCCGACCAGATATCCGGATCGATGGTTTCCAAGGTCATGGGGATTTCGTCGATACGAGGATCCTGCATGATGTTTTTAAATGCTTCCCAGCCGATTTCCCCGGCACCTAGGCTATGGTGGCGATCGAGTTTCTGCCCAAGCTTGGCTTTTGAATCGTTGATATGCATGCCTTTGAGGTATTCAAAGCCGACAACGTTTTCAAAATCCTGCATTACGCCTTCGTAATCGTTTTTGAGGTCATAACCGGCCGCATAGGCGTGGCAGGTGTCGAAGCAGACGCCGACACGGGTTTTGTCTTCGACTTTGTCGATCAGATAAGCAAGCTGCTCGTGTTTGTAACCTAAATTGGAGCCTTGCCCTGCGGTGTTTTCAATCACGGCGGTGACGCCCTGGGTTTGATCCAGGGCAAAGTTGATCGATTCTGCGATGTAATCCATGCACTGTTGTTCGGAGATTTCGCGTAAATGGCTTCCTGGATGGAAATTCAGCAGGGTGATGCCGAGTTGTTGGCAGCGCTGTAATTCGTCGATGAACGCGTCTAATGATTTTTGACGTTTATCGATGTCTGGATGGCCAAGGTTAATCAAATAACTGTCGTGTGGAAGAATCTGTTTTGAACTGTAACCGTAACGTTCGCAATTGGCTTTGAAAAGTTCGATGCTTTGTTCGCTTAATGGCTTTGCGACCCATTGACGTTGGTTCTTGGTAAATAAAGCAAAAGCGGTTGCCCCGATTTCATGCGCACGAATCGGTGCGTTTTCAACGCCACCGGCTGCGGATACGTGTGCTCCGATGTATTTCATAAACATTTCCCGTGAATTTATGTTCAGTGTGTTAAAAGTTGGCACACTCCCTGCGTATGCCTTGGTAATTAGAAAGATATCTAATCTCAAGTAGACAAATTATTGACACCTCGGTATGTGAACCGTGGGATATGGCACAAGGAAGAAAAGTATGGCGATTGATTTGAGAAAAGTCGAGCCTTTAGGGTCAAAAAGCGTGTTGTTGGAGCAGGCGATGCGCCGTCAACGCAACAATAATCTGTCGCAGAGCAAGAAAGATTTGCATAGCGATATGGATATGTCGGATATGGTGACTCCGGATTTTGAGTGGTTGAATGAAGATAAGACCGCAATCAAGAATCTGGTGGCGCAGATGGATGCCTCAATCGGCCAGATGGCGCAGCAGATGCGTGCTTTGGAAGAGCAGTCTAATAAGTCTCGCAGTATGGTCGAAAAAGAACAGCAATTGTTGTTCAAGCAGATCAGAACGTTGAACGGTTTGTTGAAGAAACAGGTCGATATTTTTTCGTCGGTCGAGCGTCAAATGTCCAACATTGAGATTAAGCAGAATAATATCATTCCGCAAATCGGAATCGGATTGGTAGCCGGATTGATGTCGGCTGTCACAATTTTGGCGACGGCACCGTGGATGACTGTGTTAATCGAACAAATCCGTTAAGACGGACAAAACTTTTTCGGGCCTTAAATCGAACAGGCCTGTCTTCCTGTTTTTGCATGCTAAAATGGGCTCACTTAAGCAAACTTGGGTGAGCCTTTTTCATGCGTCTTATTGTTAAAAGTAATCAGAATTTAACTCCGCTTTGTGAAGACAAGGCAATCTATCATATAGTGTTAATTCCGGAGCCGGGAGAGCGATTGGAGTATCAGCCGGGAGACTGGTTGACGATTCAGGCGGCCAATCAGATGGAATGGGTAGAGCCATTGCTTGAATGTTTGGGCTTGACGGGTGACGAGTCTATCGAACTGAGAAGGGTGGGGAGCGTCAGTGCACGAGAAGCGTTACACAAACATTTAGAAATTTCCCAGTTGAATCCCGCCATTTTAAATAAGTTGCAGCGCCAATATCAATTGGGGGATTGGGCGGATCGTCAGGCGATGATGGACTTCGCTTACGGACGCGATATTCTGGACTTGTTGGATGCATTTCCAAGTCTCGGATCGTTGGGGATTGAATTTCTAAATCTGTTGTCGCCTTTGGGCCCGCGTTATTATTCCATCGCATCGGCGATGGAAGCGGTGGGCAATGAGGTCCACTTGGTGGTTAAGCTCGTCAGCTATGTCAACGAACACGTTTCATCCAGGGTTCATCTCGGTGTTGCCAGTTACGCAATCAGCCGTTTATCGGCCGGTGTCGAGGTCGAAGCGGAGTTCAAGCCGACGCCGACTTTCCAGTTGCCGGAAGAATCGGATATACCGATCGTGATGATCGGTGCGGGCACGGGGATCGCACCGTTTATCGGGTTCATGCAACATCGTGCTGCGAGCGATGCCAAGGGTGACAATTTTCTATTTTTCGGCGAAACCCATCAAGCCTGTTCGTTTTTGTTTGAAGATGCTTTGACGGCGTGGCAGGCACAGGACAAGCTGGCATTGTTTACTGCGTTTTCAAGAGACCAGCAACAGAAGTACTATGTTCAAGATCGCATTTGGGAGCAACGTGAAGTTCTGTGGGATTTGATGCAGAAAGGCGGGCATATTTATATCTGTGGCAGTCAGCACGGGATGGCGAAAGATGTGACCGATACCTGGACGAAGATCATCGAGACCTTTGCCGGAATCGATCGCGATGCCGCGCAGCAGATGTGGCAGACATGGCGTAAAAGCAAACGCTTGCAGATGGATGTCTATTAAGGCTTGTTGCCGTTACAGGGTGAAATGTCGCAGTGAAGTTGAACTGCGACTTCAGCGTTTATTATTCAAACGTCAATTTGAAACCGGCCGCATCCAATCGTTTGGCTTCTATTTCCAGATCTAGACGCGTCAAAGGATGTTGTTCCAGCCACTGATCTTCAAACTCAAGATGTAACTCTGTGTTATTTTCGATATACAAAATCGGCTTGATGATTTCAAAGTCGCGACCGCGATGGATTCTAACCGCTAATCTCAATAATACGGTCAAATACAATAGCTTTTGCGGCTCGATATCGATTTCGTCGTAGGCTTCCGAGATGAACTTGCCTCTATGGTTCAGTACCATGACGCTGAGCATCTGTTTTTCTTGTTGGTCGAATCCGGCCATTTCCGCTTGTGCGATCAGGTAAGCACTGTGATGACGGTAACGTTTGTAACTGATGGCGATACCGCATTCGTGTAATTTAGCCGCCCAGTCCAATAGTTTTTTGAAGTTGTATTCGGTATTGCGTAGTTGCCAGATGTTATGCGCCTGCTTGAAGAGCGCCATGGCGGTTTTTGAGACATGCTCGGCTTGTTGGGCATCGACACGCATCCATTTTTGCATGGCGGCGACGCTCAGCTCGCGGGCATCTTCTGCAAACAAACGGCCTAGCGTGTCAAACACAAGGCCTTCACGCAAAGCATTGGAGGAGACCTGCATTTGCTGGATGTTGAGTTCTTCAAATGTCGCGATCAGCACGGCCAGGCCCCCGGCCAGAACCGGACGTCGCTCGTCTTTAAGACCTTCCAACGTTAAGGTGTCGGCACTTTTGGCTTCAATAAGCGCATCACGCAAGCGATACATTCCGCTAAGAGTGATGCCGCCTTCGCTCCAATGGTTCGACTCAAGGATTTGACCGATGGACTTAATCGAACCGGAGGCGCCGATGGCCGTATCCCAACCAAGTTTTTTCAGTTTGGCACGATGCGGGCGCAAGGTTAAACGGCAGGCGGAAATCGCCAAGTTCATATTGCTTTCGGTGATTTCGTTATTGGGGAAATGCGTTTGAGTAATGCTGACGCAACCCATTTCGGTGCTTGTCAGGTGGCTATGGGTAAAGCGTTTGCCGATAATGTATTCGGTACTACCGCCGCCGATATCCATGACCAGGCGTTGCTCGTCATTGTTGGGCAGGCCGTGCGCGACTCCGAGATAGATCAGACGGGCTTCTTCCTGTCCTGCAATGATCTGAATATTGTGTCCTAACGCTTTACTGGCCTGTTTTAGGAACTCTCGGCTATTGCGGGCGTTACGCAGCGTGTTGGTGCCAACGGCGCGGACATTTTGAGGGGGGATGTTGTTGATTCGTTGACCGAAACGTTCCAGACAGGCAATTGCCTTGTTAAAGGCTTTTTCGCTGAGCTTGCCGTCGCTCTCAAGGCCGGCCCGTAAACGTACCATTTCCTTGTGCTTGTCGATCACCTGCATCTGACCGTGTGCTTCACGGGCAATGATCATGTGAAAGCTGTTAGAGCCTAAGTCAATTGCGGCGTAGAGATCGTTGTCTTTTTCGTTGTCTGTCATTTTTGTACTGCAAACTTAGGGTGGATAACCGTCCCGAGGGGCAGGTCGCCACATTAAAATCTTCAAACATCGGGTTGTCTTGGCGTGTTGAGCGCCCGCATCACCCTCAAAAAGTGCTGATAGTTTACTCTTTTTTTAAGGTGACGGGCGATAAAACGGTTTTAAACTTCCTGGCGGAAAGGGGCGCGGGGACTCAACTGCTATATTTTTCTATTAGAGCCTGTTGCGCACTAAAGGCAGGTGATCCGTTTGGCGTACGCTGGATGTAGGTGCCGTCCGGTTGCAATATCCAAGCATTGACGTTGTCTTCCAGGTAGATGGCCAAGCCTTCTGTATAGACTTGTTGAAAACAATTTTGATCCAAAATCGGAAAGCAGGTTTCTACGCGCGAGAATAGATTTCGTCCCATCCAGTCGGCGCTCGAACAGTATAGTTCCGGTTGTGCGCTATTGTTCTCAAAATAATAGACGCGATGGTGTTCCAAAAAACGGCCAACGATGCTGGTGACTTTAATGTTTTCGGATAATCCCGGAATGCCTGGACGAAGGCTGCACATGCCTCGGATGATGAGGTCGATTTTAACACCCGCTTGAGAGGCTTCATACAAGGCGTCAATGATGCCTTGTTCCTGCAAACCGTTCATTTTGGCAATGATACGTGCCGATTTGCCTTGGCGAGCATGTTCAGCCTCGCGTTGTATGCGCTCGATCATTCCGGTTTGCAGGGTGAAAGGTGATTGCAGCAAGACTTCCAGGCCTTTACTTTCTCCCAGGCTGGTAAGCTGTTGGAAGATTTTGGAGGCATCGCGTCCGATCGCCGGGTTGGCGGTAAATAAGCCGAAATCGGTGTAGAAACGGGTAGTGATGTGGTGATAGTTACCGGTTCCCAAGTGGGTGTAATGGCGCAATTTGTCGTTTTCACGGCGAACGATCAAAACCATCTTGGCGTGGGTTTTATAACCGACGACGCCATATACGACATGCACGCCGGCATCTTGCAAACGAGTGGCTTGCAGGATGTTGGTGTCTTCGTCGAAACGGGCGCGTAGTTCGATTACCGCGGTGACTTCCTTACCGTTGCGGGCGGCTTTTTCCAATGCGTCAATGATGGCCGAGTTTTCACCGGTTCGATATAACGTCATGCGAATTGCAAGGACATCCGGATCCACTGCTGCCTGCTGCAAAAAATCGATCACCGGTGTGAAGGCGTCATAAGGGTGGTGAAGCAGCAGGTCTTTACGTTTAATACGGTCAAACAGGCTTTCGCTTTCCTTTTTGCGCTGGAACAGACGGAAGGTTTTGTTCGGCTTTGGTTTGTTGATCTGTTTCGGCGTATACGGAGGAAACAGCAGGTCGGCGCGGTTGACTAAATCCGGTACGGCATTCAAGCGGTGAAGGTTGACCGGGCCGTTGACCTGATAGAGTGCATCTTCGTTTAGGTTGAATTGATCCAGAAGGTAATCGACCATGTGTTTCGGACAGTTGTCCGCTACTTCCAAACGAATCGCACCGCCGTATTGACGGCCCGACAGTTCGCCTTTAAGTGCACGCATAATGTCTTCGACTTCTTCTTCGTCGATAAACAGGTTGGTGTTGCGGGTTACGCGAAATTGGTAACAGCCGGTAACCGTCATGCCCGGGAACAGCGTGGAAACATTGGCATGCAAAACCGAAGAGAGGAAGACAAAATCGTTTTCGCCGTCAGTCGCTTCACTCGGTAATTTAATTAGGCGAGGTAGCGAACGCGGTACTTGCACGACCGCCAGACCGTTAGAGCGGCCAAAAGCATCTTTGCCTTCCAAGGAGACGATGAAGTTTAAACTCTTGTTAAGAATTTTCGGAAACGGATGAGACGGATCAAGTCCCATCGGGCTGAGAACCGGGTGTAAAGAATCGATGAAGTAATTACGAATCCACTCTTTGTGTTGATCACTCCAGTGATTGCGGCGTAGAAAACGAATGTTTTCTTTTTCCAGGTCGGGAATTAAAACATTGTTTAGGGTGTGATATTGATCTTCTACGATTTCATGCGCCACTTCACCCAGCATGTCGATCGCTTCTTGAGGCACCATGTCATCCGGACGGGTACGGGCGTTAGGTTCGCAGCGCAGTTCATAAAGGCTTGCTAATCTAACTTCAAAGAATTCATCCATGTTGCTGCTGGAAATGCAGAGATACTTCAGGCGCTCCAATAATGGAATCTCAGGATTTTTGGCTTGGGCCAGGACACGACGATTGAATTCTAAAAGACTGCGTTCGCGGTTAATGTAGCGAGGGAAAGTTTCAGTCGTAATCGTCTCGTTGTCTGTTTGCATGGCCTTACCTTTGTTATGTTGAACTGAGTATTCGAGAGTATTAATGGCGCTTTCGAAAATGAGTCTGATTATTGTAGACTATTTTGCCCGAAAAATATGACAGCGCCATGAAATTGAAGTGGGAATTTCATGGCGGCGATTCCCTCCGATCTTTAGACTCTTTAGTAGCGGTTTCAACGCTTTCTTCATTATCGTCAGGTTGTTCCCGGCAGTCCGATTTTGAATGGCATCCGCAAGTTGGAACCGGGTCGACGCCGCCTGGATTGGCGGGATGACATCGGCCGATGCGCTTAACGGCAAGCCAGCTCCCGCAGAGTACACCGTGTTTTTGAATGGCTTCGATGGTGTAGCTGGAACAAGTGGGATAAAAGCGGCAGCGCGGTCCGAGTATGGGGCTGATAAATAACTGATAGAAGCGCACGATGCCAATAAGCAACCACTTGATCGGATTCATAATTTGGCCTTGAACGGTTGAAGATAAAAAAGAGTGTTTTATTTTACCCGTGTCCCTGGGCTATTTGTAAAAAAAGACCCACCCGTGGAGAGGGTTTCAGGATAAAATAGCAGTCAATATTTGAGCTTAACGTGGCTTATAAACGGCCAAAAAGGAAGAGTGTTGTGATGAATGAACCCCTAAAAAGCATGTTGATCTCTCAGGCCACCCTTGTTAATGAAGGTAAGAGCTGGGTTGCGGACGTTCTGGTTCAAGACGGTCGTATCGCTAAGATTGCAGACAAAATCGAAGCGGAGGTCGACGAAGTGATCGATGCCCGGGGTCTGACCTTGTTGCCGGGTATGATTGACGATCAAGTGCATTTTAGGGATCCCGGATTGACGAGCAAGGGGGATATCGCAACCGAATCTAAAGCGGCTCTGGCAGGTGGAACGACCGCATTTATGGATATGCCGAACGTCAAGCCGACGACCACGACCATCGAGAATCTGGAAGCAAAGTATCAGATTGGAGCACAGAAGTCTTGGGTTAATTATTCGTTTTATTTTGGCGCGACCAACGACAACATCGAAGAGCTGAAAAAAGTAAATCCGCGTAATGTTTGCGGTGTAAAAGTGTTCATGGGCGCGTCGACCGGAAATATGTTGGTGGATCGCGAACAGGCGTTGCGCGAAATTTTCACTTATAGTCCGACACTGATTACCACGCACTGTGAAGACACGCCGATGATTCAGGCGCAAGAAGCCAAATATCGTGAACAGTACGGTGAAGATGTGCCGATGGAAGCGCACCCCGATATCCGTTGTCGCGAGGCTTGTTACAAATCGTCTTCTTTTGCCGTGGATTTGGCGAAAGAAACCGGTGCGGATTTGCACATTCTGCATTTGACCACTGCCGAAGAGATGGAACTGTTCGAGCCGGGCCCGGTTGAGGGTAAGAAGATTACAGCGGAAGCGTGTGTGCATCATCTGTGGTTTACGGATGAAGATTATGCAACCAAAGGGGCATATATTAAGTGTAATCCGGCAATCAAAAAGCAATCGGATCGCGATGCTATTCGCCAAGCTGTTCGTGACGGGCGTATCGATATCATCGCTACCGACCATGCGCCTCATACCGATGCGGAAAAACACAATAAATACTTTACCGCGCCTTCCGGGTTGCCTCAGGTTCAGCAGTCGTTATCGGCTCTGTTGGACATGGTGCACGAAGGGGTATTTGACCTGTATACCGTGGTTCAAAAAACAGCGCATAATGTGGCGATCCGTTATCAAATTGAAGACCGCGGCTTTATTCGCGAAGGCTACTGGGCGGATTTGGTGTTGGTGGATATGAATAAACCCCATACCGACGACAAAGAGCATATCTTATACAAGTGTCAGTGGTCGCCGTGGGAAGGGCATACCTTCAAGTCGACCGTCATCGGGACAATCGTTTCGGGTGAGCTGAAATATTATAAGGGTGAATTCTCCGAATTTACGCCGGGACAGCGTTTATTGTTCAACCGTTAATTTTGATCGTAAATTAAAACGTAAATTAAAAAAAGACAGGATGTCGAAAATAAGGGCAGGGTTGCTAGAGTTTCAAGTCTCGATATTGCTTGAATGTACGTAGGAAACGTCGTAAGGTTTAAGTAATTTATCGAGCCACAGTCAAGGTAAAAAAACATATGCACAATTCTGAGGTTTATATCGGTCGCCAGCCCATTTTGGATGGTGATATGAAGTTGTACGCTTATGAGCTGCGGTTTCATCAAGGAATGAATCCCAATGTCCATTCCTTGTTAGCCACGGAAGAGTTGATCGATGAAACCGAGAATAATATCGGCTTTCAAGCCATTGTCGGAAGTTATCCCTCTATGCTGCACCTACCTGCCAGTATGCTTTCACTGGATCGTATCGATAAATTTAGTTCCGATCACTTGGTGGTGCTTGAGGTAACAACCGATATTTTGGACAAGGTCGACGTTCTTAGAAACCTTAAAGAGCTGAAGATGAAAGGCTATCATTTTCTGCTTGACGAATATTCGGCGGACGGGGCTTGCGAAAAGTTATCAACTATAACCGGCTACGCAAAGTTTCAAGTACGGAATTTTAGTGAAATTCAGCTAAAAGAGATGGTCGAACATCTTCACGAGCGCGGTATTAAAGTGATTGCCGAGGCGGTAGAGAACGAGGATGAGTTTAATCATTTAAAGCAGCTTGGATTCGATTATTTTCAGGGTTACTTTTTCACTAATCCGACGGTCGTTAACGGACGAAAGTTATCCGGTAACCCGATGAGCCTTTTGCAGCTAATGGCCAAAGTTAACTCTGCCGAAACCGATTTTGCGGAATTAACTTCGATTATTTCCCAGGATGTCGGGTTGAGCCACAAGCTGCTGATGGCGATTAACCATCCGGCCAACGACATTCCGGTACGTGTTGAAAATATTGCCGACGGTTTGAAATATATGGGTCTAAAGCGATTGAAGTTTTGGGTCAATTTATTGATGTTATCGAGTTTGGAAGACGTTCCCCAGGAGTTGTTGACAACTTCTTTATTGAACGCCAAGTTCTGCGAGTTGATGTCTAGTCAGAGTGGAAAGCCCCACGATAAAGACAGTTTCTTCCTTGTCGGTTTGCTTTCTAACCTGGATGCTTATTTTAAAACGCCAATCAACGAGGTGGTCGAAGCTTTGCCGCTAAGCCTTGAATTGAGTGACGCTTTAGTCAATCACAGCGGCCCGATGGGGCATGTGCTGGATATTTTGAATGTCATGCAAAACCGTCCGGATGAAGCGAAAGATCTTGAATTCGAAGGTTTGGGCATTGCACAAATCAGTAATAATTTTCTTTCCGCTGCAGCTTGGGCTCAGCAGGCGGTTACAGCGTAAACGATTTTAGGAGTACACATGGCGATGCAGTCGATCAACCCAGCGACGGGTGAATTATTAGCGGAATTTGACGTCTGGGATCAGGAAACTCTGGACGAAGTGGTGACGCAGGCCGGGTATCAGTTTCCGGATTGGTCAAAATTGACGCCGATTGAAGACCGCTGTGCATTGATGCGACGGGTTGCCGATGTGTTGCGTGACGACAGTGATCTGTTGGCCGAATTGATTACCTTGGAAATGGGTAAGACGTTTGCGGAAGCGGAAGCGGAAATTGAAAAGTCGGCTTGGGTGTGCGAGTTTTACGCCGAAAACGGTCCGGCATTTCTGGCCGATGAAATGGTCGAAACCGATGCCAGCAAAAGTTATGTCGCTTACCTGCCGTTAGGTGTGATTTTGGCCGTGATGCCTTGGAACTACCCTTTCTGGCAGTTGTTCCGTCAGGCTGCACCGGCCTTGGTCGCAGGTAATGTTGTCTTGTTGAAACACGCTTCAAACGTACCACAGTGCGCCTTGGCGATCGAGGAAGTTTTCCGCAAGGCCGGTTTCCCTGAATACAGTATGACCACTTTGATGATTTCAGCTTCGCAGGTCGAAAGCGTGATTCGCCATCCGGCCGTTCGCGGCGTCGCTTTGACCGGTAGCGAACCGGCAGGCCGTCAGGTCGCGAGCATTGCCGGTTCGGAATTGAAGAAGACGGTATTGGAATTGGGCGGTTCGGATGCGTTCATCGTATTGGACAACGCTAATATGCAAGCGGCCATCGAGGGGGCGATCAAAGGGCGTTTCGGGAATATGGGGCAGAGCTGCATCGCTGCGAAACGTTTCATTGTCGATCAGTTCATCGCAAACGATTTCATTGAACAGTTCAAGCAGGCAATCGAATCGCATTTCGTGGCCGGCGATCCGATGGATTCGGAAACCACACTGGCACCGATGGCACGCCAGGATCTTTTGGACGAGCTGCACGATCAAGTCATGCGTTCGGTCGAGCTAGGGGCGAAAATCGTCACTGGCGGTTATCAATTGGATCGTCCCGGCTGTTATTATGCTCCGACCATCCTGACCGATGTCACCAGTAACATGCCGGCTTATAACGAAGAATTTTTCGGTCCTGTGGCTATTGTACTGAAGGCCAGCGAACCGGCTCATGCATTGGGCATTGCCAATTCGGTCGATTTCGGCTTGGGCGGTTCGATCTGGAGCGATGATCTTGCCACGGCCGAGACCATGGCGCGTGGTATGGAATCGGGCGCGACCTATATCAACAGCACGACCTTCTCCGATCCGAGATTGCCGTTCGGCGGTGTCAAGAACTCCGGTTACGGCCGTGAGCTGTCGGTGTACGGTATCCGCGAGTTCACTAACATTAAATCCATCTGGATCAAGTAGTCATGACAACTTTCGACCTGTTTTGGAAAACGCTGGCGGATTTGAAAGAGCCGGCGATTCTGTGGCGCCTGTTTATTCCTTTCGGAGCTGCGATCGTATTGGTGTCTCTGATGGGATACGGTATTTTCGGATTCTTCATGATGAGCGACTTCGTCACCCAGAGTCCGATGGTTCAGGACTTCAACAGTTGGACCACGTCCGCCGAACAGACAATCGGTGCGATCCCGTTGATTGGCGGGATGCTGCTGTGGATTCTGGGGTTTGTGATTACGGTAATCGCCGGTGTACTGGGCGTGCTTCTAGGCAGTTACCTAATTCTTTTGTTTGCAATGGTGATCACCGGTTTTATGACCGACAGTCTGGTGAAAGCGGTTCATGATAAGCATTACCCGCACACCCATTACGAGGGACATGGCACCATGTCAGGCATGCTATGGAAGCTCTTGAAGTTTGGGTTGTTGATGTTGCTGCTGTTTTTGGTGACCGTTCCGATGCTGTTCATTCCATTAATCAATATTCTTTGGTTTTGGCTGCTTGGATTCCTGTTCTTCCGTTATTCGGTGGTGTTGGATGTCGGGCAGGTGATCTTGCCGGAGAAAATTTTCAATGAGGTCAAGCCGCTCGGTAATTGGACGTCTACGTTAACTTTAGGCGGTTTTTTCGCTTTGAGTCTGTTGCCGGTATTGAGTTTGTTTGCACCGGTTCTGGCGGTTATTGCGATGGCGCATTACTACCTGGATGTGCTGTCGACTATGCCGAGGCAAGACGAAGTCTGAGTCAAGAATATTAAGTAGATTGAGAAAAGAAGAAAGCGGTTATCTATTAGATTCACCGCTTTTTTTATGTCTTTGAGGTTGGTAAAGAAATTAGAAAAGTTCCATAAGCCGAACGAATCTGTTCGGCTCAGTGCGTTCTATTTTTTGCTTTTTTTCTTGGCGGCTGTTTTCTTCTTCTTTTTGGTAGACGCTTTTTTCAGGACGTCTTTAAGTTTGAAGTTAGCTTCAAGACCTTCGATTTTTGCAACCGGCAGACTCTGTTGAAGGTGGTACTCGATACGTTGCAGGTGTTCGATGTCGTGACGCTCTACCAAGTTAACGGCGATACCGACCTGTTGGGCACGTCCGGTACGGCCGATGCGGTGAATGTAAATGTCTCCGCGGAAAGGCATGTCGTAGTTGATGACGTGGGTAACGTTCAGTAGATCCAAACCACGAGCCGCAACATCGGTAGCGACCAATACCCGGATTTTACCGGTTTTGAATTTGTGCATCTTTTCCATGCGCACCGCTTGGATGAAGTCGCCGTGTAAAACCTGGGCGGAAATGTTGCGCGACTGTAACCAGTCGGTCACTTCAATTGCACGTTCTTTCTTATTACAAAAGACAATCGCACTTTGGCACGAAGCGTCATTTAGAATGTTTTCAAGCAATGCCTGTTTGTGGGCTTTGTCGTTTGCCAAGTAAACCACTTGTTGGATTTGTTCGGACTTTTGGTTAGGCGCTTCAATCTGGATGGTGACCGGTTCGTCGAGAATGTCTTCGGCGAATTTACGCACGCCGCTTCCTGCTAAAGTGGCAGAGAACAGACCAGCTTGGAAATCTCCGGGAATGGCGTCAAGCAAAGCAAGCACGTCTTTACCTTGCCCCATGTCGAGCATACGATCGGCTTCGTCGATGATGACCATTTCGATTTCGGACAGATTGACCGCGCCTTCGCCCATTAGATAGGTTAAGCGACCTGGGGTCGAAACCAGAATGTCGAACGGTTCGGCCAGCGTTTTAAACTGATTTTTCTTGTCGAAACCGCCGGTGATGATAGCGGTTTTGAATTCGCAGAAAGTTCCGAGCTGTTTGATAACCTTGTGGATTTGGAACGCCAGTTCCCGTGTCGGTGCAAGTAGCAGGGCGCGGGGATGACGAACGTGTTTGGGTTCGTCCAGCAGGTATTGCAATAGAGGTAACACGAATGCAGCCGTTTTACCGGTTCCGGTTGCGGCACCGGCCAAGACATCGTGGCGTTCCAACATGGCTGGAATCACTTCTGCCTGAACCGGAGTCGGTTTGTGGAAAGCCTGCTTGTTAACGGCACTTAAGAGTGCTTCATCTAGGTCGAAATCTTCAAATGTCATGCGAATCTCAGAATGGTTTAATCAACGAATAATCTTATAGCAGGGATTATACGTGCTTGCGTCGATTTTCATGCGTTTTTGTTCAACAAAACTCTGTAAGAGCGTGTCCATTGCCTGCATGATTTCCGGATCGCCATTGAGTTCGAAAGGTCCGTGGAATTCGATCTCTCGGATGCCGTCCGCCTTGACGTTACCGGCGACGATCCCCGAAAACGCTTTGCGCAATTGGCTGGCTAACAAATGTATCGGTTGGTCTTTATGCAGGTTTAGGTTCGCCATGTTGGCGTGAGTCGGAATGAACGGTTGCTGTTGGTCGAGTTCAATGTGCAGACGCCAGTTGTAGTAGTAGGCGTCGCTGGTTTCTTTTCTATCTTCCCGCACTTTTTGCATGGCCTGTTTCATTTGTTGCGCGACCAGGTTGGTATTGTCGATGACAATGTTCAAAAGTGTCAGCGCCGGTTCGCCCAGCGTGATCGATATAAATTCTCGGATGCTGTCGAAGTAACCACGGCTGCTTTCCGGTCCGGTTAGCACCAACGGAAACGGCATTTCTTTGTTCTTGGGATGCAGCAGAATGCTGATGAGATAAAGAATCTCTTCCATCGTACCGACGCCGCCCGGGAAAACGATGATGCCGTGGCCGATGCGTACGAACGCTTCCAGACGTTTTTCGATGTCCGGCAGAATGCACAGTTCGTTGACGATAGCGTTCGGCGCTTCGGCGGCGATAATGCCCGGTTCGCTGATGCCGATGTAGCGTCCCTTGGCGTAACGTTGTTTGCCGTGTCCGAGTACGGCGCCCTTCATCGGGCCTTTCATTGCGCCCGGACCGCAACCCGTGCAGATATCTAGGCTGCGCAGACCGAGTTCATATCCCTGATGCTTTGAGTAGTCGTATTCTTCCCTTGAAATGGAGTGTCCGCCCCAACAGACGATGACGTTTGGAATGGCGCCCGGGTGTAATAGTCGGGCATTACGTGCGATATGGAATATGGCATTGGTGATGCCCAAGCTGTCGTTCAGGTCGTACTGTCCCGATTCCAGAATTTCGTTACGGGCGTAGACCAGGTCGCGCAGTACGGCATAGAGATGCTCTTTGAGACCGGCAATCATCTCTCCATCGACAAATGCATGCTGCGGCGGATGCGTAATGATGAGTTGTACCCCACGGCCTTTGACCGCGACCTCGATTTCGAAATCCGGGTAAGCTTCCAACAATGCCAAGCCGCTGTCTTCTTTGGAGCCGGTGTTGAGAACCGCCAAAGCGCATTGGCGAAGCAGGTCGTTCAGGCCTCCGGCACTCATGTCGCTGAGCTGTTCGGCTTCTTGATAGGAGAGTATCTGTAGAGAGCCTTCCGGGCGAATTATCACTTTTTCAATTTTTTGGTTCATGGTAGGGTACTCTTTATTTTTCGCGAATACTTTCTGAGGTCTATTATGCGTTCAAATGCTCCCTATGAGGAAGGCTTTTTACTCATTTTACTGTTGTTGGCGCTGTTTGGCTTGCTGTGGTTGTTTTCACCTTTTTTAGAGGCATTGTTTTTTGCGATGATATTGGCGACCGCAAGTTACGGGTTCTATAGCCGGATACTGTCGCGCATGAATGGCTCGGAGACCATGGCCGCTACAGCAATGAGTTTGCTGGTGTTTGTTGGGGTTATTGCGCCTGTAACCTATTTGTTGGTGGAAGTCAGTTTGCAGGTGGGGAATTTGTACGGCAGCGCCCAAGCCTGGTTTTCGCAGCAGGATGCGGAAAGCCTGGCGAAATTGAATCAGACCTTATTGAGTTATTTGCCGTTGAGCAACGAGGCACAACTCAGTGCCTTGGAGCAGTTGAAGAACAATTCGGAAAAGATCATCTCCTTTGCCCAGAAGATCACGCTGTTTCTGTTGGAAGGGATTGTCGGCAGCACTTCTTCATTCGTGACCTTTATCGGTTTGTCGGTGTTCGCCCTGTTTTTCTTCTATCGTGACGGTCATAAAATCGCACATCATCTTAAAATTCTGTCGCCTCTTGAAAATCATTACGACCAGATGGTGATGGATCGTTTCGCCAGTTTATCGACGGTATTAACACTGTCGGTCTTGGGAATTGCATTAATGCAGGGGCTTTCATTTGCAATTGTCGCTTGGTTATTGGGACTTCCCGGTATGTTTATCGGAATGGCGATTGCAGTGGCATCGTTTATTCCGGTGGTAGGCGCGGCGTTGGTCTGGATTCCCGTCATGCTCTTTCTGATTGCACAAGGCGATTACATTAGTGCGGCCGTTATCGCTTTCTGGGGTGTCGTGGTTACCGGGTTTGTGATCGATAACATCATGCGTCCGGTTATGATTAACAAAATCACCCGTTCTTTGGGAAAAGCCGGCGCAGACTTAGCGGTTGCAAACCATACCTTATTGACGGTTTTATCGACTTTTGCCGGATTGATTCATTTCGGTGTGATCGGGTTGTTTTTCGGTCCGGTCATGGCGGCGATGGCAATTACGATCTTCGATGTTTACGAGCATAAAAATTCTAATTTGCTCGATAGAACATAGTAATAATCCCTACTGAATTTAAGTGTTATGATGGTTTGGCAATCATGGACTTAAATGGGGGTAAGTGATGAAGAGACGAGTCTTAATACTGGCAATGTCGTCGGTTTTTTTCGGTTCGATGAACGGGGCTTTTGCAGAAGAAGATCCCTATGTTGCAGGTTTTGAGCGGTACGCCAAGGAGCTGGGTTCCTATAGTGTGACCCTTGAAGATTCGGTGGACGCTTACGCCAAAGACGTTATCAGTACCGAGAAGAGGGCGGGCTATATCGGTCAGGCGCTCCCGATTCCCAAAGCCGTGAAGGTGACGGACGGTGTTTATACCGTAGTTGGCAGCATGATTTGGCATAACCCGTCCAACTACGGACTTAATAACAACCTTTCATTCATCGTTTTCAACGACGGCGTATTTGTTTTCAATGCGGGCGCGAATCCGGCTCTTGCGTATAGTCTGCACAAACAAATCAAGCAGGTTACCGATAAACCGGTGAAATGGGTGGCGGTCGAAAACAACCAGGGGCACGCTTATTTGGGCTCGAGTTACTGGGTGGATGTCGGCGTTAAGAACTTGTATTCAAGTACGATGGCTAACGACCAGTTCAACGAGGCATTTTCTTTTATCAAAGAGGAATGGGGTACGCGCGTCGGAAAAGAAATTACTGCATCGGCCAGAAATGTGGCGGATAAGTTCACGACATTCGATGGTGAGTTGAAGATTGATGTCGGTGGCGGTGAATTCGTGTTATTGAAAGATTTCGGACCGGGCCATACACCGGCTTCGACGAGCGCTTACATTCCTTCACGTAAGGTGCTTTTGACCGGGGATTTGGGTTTCAACGAACGTATGCCGGTATTTTTCAGTTATACCGATTCGTTCGCCTGGGAAGGGTCTTTTAAAAACATGCTCGATCAGATTCCGATGGATACCATCGTGATTCCCGGACACGGCACGCCGACCGATATGCAGACGATTAAGCGTCAAACCTATGATTATCTGGTGTACATGCATAAAGCGATCCAGAAAGTCGTGGATGACGGCGGTAATATGGAAGATGCACTCAAGGTTGATCAATCGATGTATAAAGATCGTCCTGTATTTGATCAGGCAGCCAAGAATAACGCTCGGCATATATACAAAGAAATCACCGGCGGCGACTTCTGATTTGGGGCTGATTTTGGTGATTTCGTTCTTAAACAGGCGCTCATTTAGTGTTACTAAACTTCGCGCTTGTTTGCCTGGAAATCCCTCAAAATCATCTCCCAAATTGAAACTAGGTTTTATGCCGTTTTGAGATATTCGTTTCGATTTCTTTGCTTGGATTTTTTATAAAAACAACAAAGCCCGCTATTGCGGGCTTTGTTATGAAAGAACGGTGAGAAGTTACTTTATCGGGTCCATCAGATTAGGGTCGTCGATGTAACCATTCTCGATGCCTTTGGTGACGATGGCGACAGCATCGTGCGGATGTAGGCTTTCCAGATGGTTCACGCGTACCCAGTAGTCGATGTAGTCACACTGCTCCAGTGTGTTTTGCACACGGCGACCGGCATCTTCACAGAACATCAGGTTGCTTGCGTTCAAACGCGCAAATTCCTGTTCGTCTTCGCGTTTTACCGCTGCTTGTACCGGAGTCTGTACGGCGTCTTCGATCTGATTGATCAGCGTGGAAATCTCCAAGTGGTCGCTTTCTTGAACTTTGACTTTGACCTGTGCGTAAGAACGCTGGCTATGCGGTGTGGCATTGATCCCTTCCGGTGTACCTAACCAATCCAATACGGTTTTGTAATCCAGATCCTGTCCTGCGAACTGGGCTTCAAACGCCTCCTGAATCAACTGGCGAGACAGGGCGGCAGAGCATGGGCAGGTTGAAGAATACGGGATTTCAATCGACAGTTCACATTCGAATTGACCGTCGCGCAGTTCACCGCGCAGAGTCGTCGGGTAGTGTTTCCAGCCGCTATTGTCACTCTTTAGCGAGTTACGGCGCTCATAGTAGTCAAACTTGAATTCGACAAATGCATTGGTGCTTAACGTCTGGTGTGACTCGATAAAGGCTTGCAGAATGGCTTTGACAACTTTTGGTGTCAGTGCTTGCTGCGTTGCCATTTGATCCAGTAATAGATAAAGGCGAGACATGTGGATGCCTTTGCTTTCCGGATCACCTAAGTTTACATAAGCTTGCGTTTGAGAAGATAGGCGTACGTCAACCGATTCCGAACCGTCGGACTGAGCCTGTTTGACTAAAATGGGGAGTTCGATTCCACTCATTCCTACCCAGTTCAGTTTTCCTGTCGGGCCGAAATGTGGTTGGCATGCGATATCGGGCATGTTCTTGGTCATGCAATTTCCTTCGACTTTTAAGAGAGTATTTTAAAGATGTACTCTGGATGGCTGGGCGGGTTAATGCCGCTTACCAAAATGAAAAGAGCAATTCTAGCAAATTTTGGGCTTGGACAGAAATAAAAATGAATATTATTTAGGTTGGTTGATGCAGCTAAGTAATTGAATTTCAATGTCCTTAAGATTGGTGGGAATATGCGAATCGAGCGATTCCTTTAAAGGAAGTTCGGTTGCAAATAATAGCTCCAGACGACTATCCTGGCGCCAGGCAATATCGGAAAACGTCAACCCTGAATCGCTCCAGTTCACCAGTTGCCATTCGTTACCGGTTTTTAACAGTCCTTTTGCACGGCTTAAAAATGGAGAGAGCCATTCAAAAAAAGCCTTTAATTGTACCCGGTTGAATTGTACGTCAGGCTCAAATACCCAGCCAATGGCGCGAAGGCGGCCGTCAAGGTTGTCGCTTGAGAATTTGCTGACCTGTACTTTAGGAATTTGGCTTGAAAAATTTTGCGACGTGGCTTGCAGTTGGTCTTGATGTTCGTTTAATCCCTCAATCAGCGTGAAAGGCTGGCTTTGGTGAGTTCGATTCAACGATTCAAAATCGATTTTTCCATGCCGTGTCGGAAAAATTGCCGTTTTGACCGGGAAGAGGTTTTCAAGTAGTTCGGTACTTTCAGCAAGCTCTTGAGGCGAAGCTAAGTCGGTTTTATTAAGCAGTATGATGTCGGCCAGGTTGACCAGGTCGCGCATTACGGCTGATTTTTGCCAACGCTGTGGTGTCAGTTGTTGCGGGGTGATGACGCAGTTGATCGCTTGTAATGCTAACGGACGGGCGAAGCCGGTTTGTTTGAGGGTATCGATAATTTTTGCAGGATGGCCCAAGCCGGTCGGTTCAATCCAGAGACGGTCAAGAGGGTGCTGTAAGAGTTCGTTAATGGCTTGTACCAATCCGAATTGCGCTGTACAGCATACACAGCCGCCGGATACCCGGCTGATTTGAATGTGTTCCGTTTGCGGTTGATTGAGCGAGCCGTCAAGTGTGGCGGCATCGATGTCGATGTCGCCAAATTCGTTGATTAGAATTCCCCAACGTTCATTGACGGGTTTTTGCTGAATCAGGTGTTTTAGCGTAGTGGTTTTGCCGCTTCCCAACAGGCCTGTGACCAGATGAACGGGAAGGGAACCGGAGTGCATGTCGGACGTAACCGGAGGTTATTTAAAGAACAGTAAATCTTCGCCGTCCAACAGCTCTTCGACCAATTTTTCCTTGTCCAAATCAATGCCAAGACGTTCGGCAATAATTTGGGCGTCGCGGTAAGCGTTACCAAGACAGGTGGTGGCCCCCGGCGAAGGCGTCATATTGAAGATCAGGTTTTCGTTTTCCGGTACGATGCTGGCTTCACCCAGTTTGAGTTGCATGGTGGTTTTGTCGATCACCTGAGGGCGTAACCCGCCAATGCCGGAAGCATATTCCAAATCTTCTGCCTTTAGTCCCGGAATGATTTTCTGGGCGTCTTTGGCAAACAGCTTGCGACGCAGCCATGGAATTTCAAACGCAAAGTTTCGGAAAATATAGTTGCGGATGGTGCTGTCTTTCATCAAATCCCAGAAGACTTTCAATACTTTGAAATCGAGTTTCAGGCTCTTCCAGAAATCCCAATAGGTTCCACCGGTATAGCGTTCCAGTTTCGGAAGTACCAATGCCGTCGGTCCCAAACGGGTTTTTTCCAGTTCGACCAAGTCAGGGTCACCGTGCAGGGCGGCAAACGGTAGCTTGTCGTTTTGCATGGTGTAGACTTTTCCGTTAAGCATTTTAGGAACGTAGTAAAAGCTTCCTGCCATCGGCAAGATCGACATGTCCAGGCCGTGACCTAATTGGTTTGCCAACAGCAGGCTGTGGGCACCGGCGGATACGACAACGAAATGCGCCAGGAAGGTGCCTTGCGGAGTGGTCAGTTCGTAGTGATCGTCGAAACGCTGAATTTTTTCGACTTGAGTGCCCAAAGAGACATTAATTTCTTTGTTACTTTTGCGTGCACTGTTGATGAACGATTTCGATAGGTTACCGTAGTTAACGGCCGAATATTCGTCGGTACAGCCGGACGCCAGAATTTTTTCCGGGCGAGGTTTGCCGTTAATCAATGCCACACTCGGTTCGACTTCGGCAATTCGCTCGGCATCCCATAATTCCATGTAAGGGAAAGCTTCTGCAAATTTATGGTGACGCTCTTCCAGGCGCTCGCACTCTTCTTCGCCGACGGCCAGAATCATTTTCGGGAACTTGTAGATGAAATCGTTCTTTTCGACCTGATCGGCATAACGTACCAGCATGTTTGCCTGACGTTTGACGATGACCGCTTTCTCAAGAGTGTAGTTGGTTTCGATATCGCCGCAGTGCAAGGTTTGACTGTTGCTTCGCGCATTGGAGTTAAGCGGAGCCAAAGAACCGTATTTTTCCAGAACGGCAATCGATTTGACGTCGCTGTATTTAGATAAAATATAGGTCAGGGCACAGCCGGAGATTCCTCCCCCTACAATGACAACGTCAAATACTCGATTTTTCATCTACGAAACTCTACCTACTAGTATGGTTATTTAATTGGGGTATTATATAAAATTATTTGATTTTTATTCAGTAAACTCATTTAGTTTGCGGTGTATTCTTTTTAATTTTAGCGAGAAAGCGTTTTAAGCTTATGTCAGAACTACAGCAGAGTGCTCAATTTTTTAAAGCGTTATCCGAACCCGTACGTTTGCGAATTCTTAACTTATTATTACACTCGGATGCTGAAATCTGTGTGTGTGCATTGATCGAGGCTCTGGATATACCTCAGAGTGTGATTTCACGTCATTTGGCTTATTTGCGTAAAGCAGAGTTGGTTCAGGCGCGTCGTGAGGGGGTGTGGATGCACTATTCTTTGCATGCTCAGATGCCGACGATGTATCGCTCGGTATTGGCTGAATTCAAGCGTGGTTCTTTGAGTGAACCTCAATTGAAAGCGGATTTTGACAAAATTGGATGTGTTTTGTGTGTTTCCGCTTAAATTGTCACATTTTCTTCATTTGGCTTTTTGGATAGGGGCCTATAATTTCAAATATATGCTTTAACAAATATATCTGAATCTCAATGTAACTAAGAGAAAAACATTATGATTAAAGTCGCTATCAACGGGTTTGGAAGAATGGGGCGTTTGGCTCTGCGTGTCGCTTACGATTGGCCGGGAATCGAGTTTGTGCACATCAACGAGATTGCTACGGACGCGTACGGGTCGGCTCACTTGTTGAACTTCGATTCGGCTCATGGACGTTGGCATCATCAGGCCGTCGAATATGCCGATCAAATTATGATCAACGATCAGGTGATCGGTTATTCGCAAAATGCGCAGATTGCCGATACCGATTGGGCAGGTTTAGGCGTCGACATCGTCATTGAGGCGACGGGTAAGTTCCGTACTGAAGAAAGTTTGCAGCCTTATTTGGAACAAGGGGTGAAGCAGGTCATTGTAGCGGCTCCGATGAGCGGCGGAATCAAGAACATCGTTATGGGAATCAATGACGATGTATTTGTTGCGGGAGAAGATCCGATCATTACTTCGGCTTCCTGTACCACCAACTGTATCGCACCGGTTATTAAAGTGCTGCAAGAGCAGATCGGTATCAAGCATGGCATGATCACCACATTGCACGATCGTACCAATACTCAAAAGGTGGTGGATCACGGTCATAAAGATTTACGTCGTGCACGCGCCAGTTTCGAGTCGCTGATTCCCACCTCGACCGGTTCCGCTAAGGCAATCGGTACGATTTTCCCTGAATTGAACGGTCGTTTGAACGGATTGGCGGTGCGGGTACCGCTGATGAATGCGTCTTTGACGGATTTGGTGTTGGAAATGGAACGCAAAACCAGCGCCGAAGAGGTGAACGAATTGTTTAAAACCGCTTCCGAAACCTATCTTAAGGATATTCTCGGATATGAAGAACGCCCTTTGGTTTCGGTGGATTATGAAGGTGAAACTTGTTCTGCCGTGATTGATGCCCTGTCTACGATGGTGGTTGACGGCACACAGTTGAAAGTCTTGGCTTGGTATGACAATGAAATCGGTTATGTAGCGCGAATGATGGAATTGGCGTTAAAGGTCGGTAAATTGAATCGCGATATAGTGGCGTAAAACGTTTTCTTATACTAGGGCGTTTTGACGAAATTTCTAAGCAAATAAGTCGCTCTCTCGGCTTTTATGGACGCTAATCGATGAATGCAATTCAGCAATACAGTATTGTGACGGCTAATTATTGGGCCTTTACACTCACGGATGGCGCTTTACGAATGTTGGTATTGTTGTTTTTCTACCAGCAAGGGTTTAGTCCGTTTGAAATTGCCATGTTGTTCGTTCTTTACGAGTTTTTCGGCATCGTCACTAATTTGATCGGCGGATGGGTCGGTGCAAGGATGGGGCTCAAGCTTACCATGGATGTCGGCCTTGCTTTGCAGATCGGCGCTTTGTTGATGCTGACGGTCAATCCGGAGTGGTTGACGGTCGCTTATGTGATGATCGCCCAGGCTCTGTCCGGTATCGCCAAAGACCTCAATAAGATGAGTGCCAAGAGCAGTATCAAGAGTCTGGCTTCGGATGCCGAGGGTAAACTCTATCGCTGGGTGGCGTTGTTGACCGGTTCCAAGAACGCATTGAAAGGCGTAGGATTTTTTCTGGGCGCATTCTTGTTGTCTGCAGTCGGTTTCGAAAACGCTTTGTACATTCTGTCAGCCCTGCTTGTGCTGGCATTGGTTGTCTCCCTGGTGTTTCTTGAGAGCGATCTCGGTAAAGCCAAAAACAAGTCTAAATTCAGCGAAATCTTCTCGAAAAGCCCGGCGGTCAACGGCTTGTCTGCGGCGCGTTTTTTTCTATTCGGTGCACGTGACATCTGGTTTGTGGTGGCGTTACCTGTCTATCTGGCTAGTGTCTTGGGATGGGAAGAGACCGAAATCGGTGCTTATCTCGCTCTCTGGGTCATAGGTTATGGATTCATTCAGGCCAGCGCGCCCAAAATCACCGGCAGCAAAAGCCCGCATCCGCCGACATCCCGTACCGCCATGTTATTGGCGTTTGCACTCGCTACCATTCCTTTCGTAATGGGGGTGACTTTGAGTTACGAGCCGGAATGGATTTTGTTGGTCGGCCTGTTATTGTTTGCGGTGGCCTTTGCTTTGAATTCCGCCGTCCATTCTTATCTGATCGTTTCTTATGCCGACGCCGACGGCACTTCCAAAGACGTCGGGTTTTACTATATGGCGAATGCCGGTGGCCGTTTGGCCGGAACCTTATTGTCCGGTTATATTTATCAGGTGGCCGGTATGGAAGCGTGTCTTTTTGCCGCCGCCGGTTTCGTTGTTGTTGCCGGTGCTCTGGCCGGTAGAATCGCCCCGATAAAATCAATCTAGTAATTTTCCTTACACAATATAAGTATTTCTACTTGCTATCACCCTGTAACTTACGTAATAATATGTACTTGTGTGGATTGTGAGGGAGACAACCGTGTTTGATTATGAAAATATCTTGGGGCTGAACGGCTGGATTCTAGCAGCTGCGTTTTTAATATCCCTGTATTTCATTAGCTTGTATGTCAGGTTGTTGCGACTGAGACGCCAGGTGTATGAAAATTTTTCTCGTATGGACGTGTTATTAAAAAAACGCGATGTTGAAATTCCCAAGCTGGTTGTCGTTGTTCAGAAATATTTGAGTTATGAGCAGGTGCTGTTTACCCGTTTGGCGAAAGCGCGTCATGTCGTATCCGAGTCGACCGGACGGCTTGAACATGTTGAGAGTTTTATTCAAGCGGAAGCCTATTTGCAAGGAGCTTTGGAGAAATTATTGCAATTGTCTAAACTGATCCCGGAAATGGAATCCAATGAAAACTTTCACGTGATTATTAAGCAATTCAAGCAATTGGATTCGGCCATTTCAGATCGTCGTAAACAGTATAATTTCAGTGTTGAGAATTTTGATTCGGTATTGCAGAGTTTTCCCAACCGGATGTTTGCGAAATTATTCAAGTTTCAAAATTACAATACCTTAGAGCTGGACGGCATAGAGTTGGATGATCGTAATTTGGACGTGCTTTTTGATCAATATAAGCATGGTGTTGGAAATTATTAGATGACGGTTTAGCCGATCTGCTGATGTTGTTTGATAGGGACGGGCCTAATCGTAATAGGCCCGTTTTTTATGTCAGGTATTTTCTGAAGTGTAAACCGACCATATTGCCGAACAGGGCAAATATGAACCAGACCCAACCGTGTCCGCTGCCGGATGCGATGCCGCTGAAAAAAGCGCCGATATTGCAACCTGATGCCATGACGGCACCAAATCCCATAATTATGCCTCCGATGATGCTTCCCATAACGGCACGGGAACTAATGGGCACTTTTGACCTCGGGTGAAAGGCGGAGACCATTAATGCGCCCAGGATGACCCCCATTGTGGTTAAGCTCACTTGATTTTCAAAGATACCTTGGTTCATTCGAGTCATGTTTTCCATGCTGTAATCCCAGAAGCTCCAGTCTAGAGGCAGATTAAACAAGTCGATTAAACGACTTCCCCAGTAAGGGAATATCGAGCTGATAGACCAAGGCTGCCCCGAAGCAAACAGCAGCGTAGCGTTCAAGAATGCCAGCCCCAATCCGGCTAAAAGGAAAGGATGAAATTGCGGTATTTTGTCTTTTTTTCCTGCGAGCGCTTCAATTTGGCCGTGTCGTTTGTGTTCAATGCGTTTTAGTAACAGATAGAGCGTAAGCAGGATCAACAGTTGAATCAATAACCCCATAACCCATCCGAACTGTCTCTGGAAAGCAAATGGTTCGATGCTCGCAAGATTGTGCCAGTCGGTATAGGTGTAGGCGGCTAAGGTGCCGCCTACAACCATAAAAAACAGGGTGGTGAAAGATAGGGGTTGCAACTGTCCGACTCGATTAAGCGTGCCGGACGTGCAGCCGCAACCTATCTGCATGCCGATACCAAACAAAAAAGCGCCGATAGGGATGGAAAGGCTTAGTGTGCGAATAAAGCCATTGAAGCTTTGCTGTTGCCATTGTTCCATTGCGAGTAGCGGCGCAAATAGAAAAATGGCCAGGCCTAGCATCCAGATGATCGCTCGCATTCCTGCGGTTTTATTCTCATTGATAAGGGATCGAAAGCTACTGCTGAATCCGTAATGGAAATAATTTAAAGCCGCTCCCATCAACCCGCCGATCAATACAAGAATGAACGTGTTTAATCCGTTTAAATGCAGCCAGTCATTGATGAGCAGCAAAATAAGAGGACTGCCAAGCAATAGTGCCGGGGCGGTTGTTTTATACGTGATCTGCATGGAAGAGCTCTTGGGGTTCGTGTTTATTTCGAATAATTGTAATAAAATAATTTTATTAAATTAAATAGATAAAATTTATAAGCGTATTGATGATGCATTTCATTTATGAGCCGGCAGGATAGATAAAATCACTTAATATTAGGAAGGATTTATTTTCTTGTCATATTTGATGTTTTTTTGGAAAAAATGATTTAAATCAAGTTCATTTTGGCAAATCACCCTATAAGGGGATGGGTAATTCGTTATGATCTATTTACACTTCAATTGAGATTAATACTAATTTGTATTGGCTACATAAAGAGGAAGGGTTATGACGTTTACAAAGAAATATTTACTGGTGGCAATGGCGGCTAGTTTGGCGACTCCTGCGATCAGTGCAGCGGCAACGCAATTGGATTTTACCGATCCGGTTAGTCTGTCGGATGCGCAATCTCCGGATTTGGGGGATGCTTTCAAAGTTAAGTTGGTTCGTTTGGGTAACGGTAACTTGATTAGCGTCTTTGGTGAGGCGGTAGACTCTGCAAAAATTGTCTATGACGTAAAAGGCGATAAGGAGCGTGCTGCGAGGGATATTTTCGTTCGAACGTGCGCAAGTGCAACGGTGGATTGTAGTGTCGAATCGAACTGGAGTGCACCGGTAAATATTTCAAACACGGCCGGTTTGAGCAGCATGACAACCGATTGGCAAGGTGATAACGGTGATCCTTCGGCTTTCTGGGGGGATTCGGATAAGCCTAACATTTCCAACGGTGGTGCAAACTTAATGCTGACTTGGACTGATAAATATTGTTCGGGTGGCGCTCAGCGTTCTGTTACCTATTTGGAGCGCGAAAACCGTGAAATTCCGTTTAGTTGTACATGGGCTTCTTATTCCAGTAACGGTGGCGCTTCATGGAGTACACCTGCACAATTGTCTGACGGTTCGCGTGACGCTAAACAAGATTCCAGTAAGGTTAACTCGGTTGGTAAAGCCGTGATTAACTGGCAAGAAGACCCTCTCGGATTGCAGTTGGGTGAAGCGGAAGGTTCCGGTGACGGTGCTTCCGGTGCGACGGCGGGGCATGGTACCGATATTTGGTTTGCGACGACAACGAATGAATTAAATGCAACCGATCCGACAAAAGGGAAACCAACCGGTTTTACCACGCCGGCGCGTTTGACGGACAATGCAACGACACAGGCATCGGGCAATCACGATACCATCAAAAACTCGAGTGGAGTGGTCGTGGACGATACCGCCATTGACGGCGGTCAAGCGGCTGCGACTCGACCAAACGTAGCGCTTGTCGGTTCTAAAATCGTGGTGGCTTATGAAGAGACCAAAGGTTCCGACGGTTTGGATACCGGTAAGTTCATTCGTTACCACAGCTTTAACTATACAACCGATCCGAGCAGTGCGGCGGGACAAGTAGGGTGTATTATTTCAAACCCTGCGGAAAATGCCCGCCGAGTTCGATTTGTACCGCAATCTACCCCGGGTACGGTTAGCGGTTTGCAGATGGGTATTTTCTGGAAAGAAGGGAAGTACGACCAAGGCGGTCCATCTGATATCGTCGCGCGCTTGTCGTTCAACGGCGTAGCCGCAACGAATATGCAACCCGCAGTGGATGCGTTGTGTGAAACATCCGATTTTGCAGTGGCTGAAGACTTGAATAATACGCCGGCAATCAACTTGAGCAGTAATACGCCAACCGCAACAACTGCGAACTTGGCTGATACGACCGAGACCAATAATATCGAGAACGCTTTGGCACACCGCGGTGCGATTGTCGGGGACGATTTATATGTGGGTTACAGTTATACGACCGATTGGGCGTTGGCGAATTATACGTCATTGGTTAACTATGATTTCTGGATGCGTCATTACGACGGTACCACCGGAACTTGGAGTGCGCCGAAAAACCTGTCGAATCTGCCGTCAACCGATATTACGGTGCGTGAACCGCGTTTGGTGAAAACGCCGACTTCGACCAATGTGGAAGATAACTACAATCCGGATGCATTTGTCGTAGCGTGGGGTACACAGACCAATGTGGCCTCGCATATCGAAGATCCGGTGGATTTGGATATTTTCTATACTCGTACGTTTGATAAAGGTGCAACTTACGAACCAGTGGTTCGCGTAGCGAATCCGAGTGGTAATTCGCGTTATGAGTCTCAGTTGCGTCCGACTCCGGATGGTTTGACTCTCTATGCGGTATGGAACGAATCTGACGGTACTACAACGAATGCAATGGCTTCTGTAGCGACCACGGTTGATGCCCCGGCCGATGCGATAGATCCGTATGACGGATTGTTGGGTGGTAGTACATCAAGCTCAAGCGGTGGTTGTAGCTTGTCTGAAAATGCCAAGTTCGATCCGGTATTGCCAGCGATTGTCTTGTCCGCTTTAGCTTTCTTCGGCTTCCGTCGATTCAGCAAGCAGAGCTAAGTTAAATGGTTTAGAGTCCGCTTTAAACCGCACAGTTAAAAAGCGCCGTTCGAGTATTCTAACGGCGCTTTTTTTATGTTCTAAGTTTTATAATGGGAATCCATTTAATGAAAAAGGAGAATCCGGCATGCGGAAAGACATTCGTGTATTTGCGGTCGAGTTGGGTTTGATTTTTTCGATGACGTTTCTGAAACAGGTTCCGTTTTATATCGCTATGATTTTGGCGCCTATTACCCTAGCTGTCGGTTGGATCGCATTTCCGAATGTTTTTACACCGATGTCGTTTACTTGGGCTGGGGTGTTATTGATGGTTGTGTGGCAGCCTTTTATTGAAGAGCTGTTGTTTCGAGGAATTATTCAGGGGCAATTGATTCAACGGGTCTGGTTTTCCGTATCGTGGTGGGGAATCAGTCGCAGTAATGTGATTGTCAGTTTACTATTTACGGCCGTTCATTTTTTATATCATCCTCCATTATGGGCGCTGGCCGTTTTTCTGCCTTCATTGGTGTTCGGCTGGTTTCGTGACCGCTATCGGCAGATTTATCCCGGCATGTTTCTGCATGCTTTTTATAACGGCTGTTTCTTGTTTCTTATGTTTTCTTTATAGTGATTTCTTACATATAATAAAACTCTAATATAAGCATATACTTATATCCTATAAAGAATGTTAATGCTTCACGATAGAAAACTTTTCCTTTTAAATGGGAAAGTTTTCCATATAATGAAAATCGTCGAGGGAATCAACAGGTTCCGAATCCAAAAAAGGAAGACTATTATGAAGCATTCAATTAAAAATATTTTCGCATTAGGTTTGTTGGCAGCAGCTATGAGTGTCAACGCAAGTGATACCACCACGGTGGAGACGGATGTGGTGGAAGCGGAAGTGTATGACGTAACGTTGGAAGCGCTTTCTGTCGAAGAAGAGCAAGGTTTGATCTTCATGCGTGAAGAAGAAAAGTTAGCTCGCGACGTTTACCTGACTTTATACGATGCATGGGGTTTGAGTGTCTTTAAGAACGTTGCTGAATCAGAACAGACTCATACGGATACGATTAAATTGTTGATTGAAAAATACCAGTTGGCGGATCCTGTGATTGACGATACGGTTGGTGTTTTCACCGATTATCATTTCACGGAAACTTATGAAGCCTTAGTGGAAATGGGAACGGCAAGCCTTGAAGGTGCATTGCAAGTCGGAAATATGATTGAAGAATTGGACATCAAAGACATTGCCGAAGCGATTTCAAAAATAGACGGAAATGACGACATTGTCGGAGTGTACGAAGAGTTGACCAAAGGGTCGCGTAACCACTTGAGATCGTTCTGGGATGTATTGACGTCAAACGGATTTACTTACGAACCTCAGTTTATTTCTCAGGAAGAGTTCGATGCCATCATCAACTCACCGATGGAAACGTCGAATCTAAAATAAATCACATTATTGCCATGATGTTGAAAGGGGGGCTTTAGAGCCCCCTTTTTTTGTGTCTGATAAATGGAAAAAGTCGGTTAAAATGAAAATTAAGATTCAAGAATAACCATTTCACTAGAGAAAATTATGGCGACTTTAAAACTGCGCAGAATTGCCATCGATACCTATAAGGAAAACGTCGCGTATCTACATCGTAATTGCGAAATCTATCAAAGTGAGGGATTTCAGGCACTGAATAAAATTGAAGTTCATGCAAGCGACGACGGCCTTTCGGTCGTAGCGGTCCTAAACGTCGTAGATGACGAATCCATTGTGGAACCCGGCCAGCTTGGATTAAGCGAGCAGGTATTCGAACAGTTCGGTTTGCCGGAGGGGGCGGATGTTCGAATTTGCCCGGCAACTCAACCGCACTCTTTCTCTTATGTGCATCGTAAAATTGCCGGCGAAGCCCTGAGTCACGAACAGTATCTGGATATCATTAAAGACATCGCCTCCAATCGTTATTCAAAAATAGAGATAACCGCCTATCTGGTTGCCTGTGCGGAAAGCGGCATGGATCGCGACGAAGTTCTTTATTTGACCCGTGCAATGGTGAAAACCGGTGAAAAAATCGATTGGGATGAACCGTTGGTGGTCGATAAACACTGTATTGGCGGTATACCGGGCAATCGAACCAGTATGCTGGTGGTGCCGATTGTCGCCGCTCACGGCCTGTTTATGCCTAAAACGTCCAGTCGTGCAATTACCTCGCCAGCGGGAACGGCGGACACCATGGAGGTGCTCAGTCATGTCGAGTTGAGTACCCGTCAGCTGCAAAAGATTGTGCGTCACCAACGAGGTTGCCTTGCTTGGGGTGGGACGGCCAAATTGGCGCCGGTCGACGATGTTCTAATTTCGGTCGAGCGTCCGCTGTCGATGGATTCACCGGGGCAAATGGTGGCTTCGATTCTTTCTAAAAAATCCGCCGCCGGTGCAACGCACCTGCTCGTCGATATTCCGGTCGGTCCGACCGCCAAGATTCGTAGTCAGGCGACGGCGATGAAATTGCGTAAGTTATTCGAGTATGTCGGCGATAATCTGGGGTTGCAGCTTGAAGTCGTGATTACCGACGGCCGTCAGCCGATCGGTCGCGGCGTGGGTCCGGTTTTGGAAGCGCGCGATGTGGTTCAAGTGTTGGAAAACGATCCTTTGGCGCCACAAGAGTTGCGTGAGAAAGCATTGCATCTGGCCGGTCGGATTATTGAATTCGATCCCGATGTTCGCGGTGGCCGGGGATACGCCATCGCACGGGATATTTTGGATTCCGGCCGGGCCTTAGAAAAGTTTCAGGCGATCGTCGAGGCTCAAGGAAAGAGGAAGCGTCCTATCCCTCTGGGGCAGTTGAGTTTTGAGGTTAAAGCCGATAAGGCCGGACAGGTAGCTTCCATCGACAATTTTCAAATAGCCCGCATAGCCAGTTTGGCTGGAGCGCCTATTGATAAAGGAGCAGGTGTCGACTTGCATAAGAAGATGGGAGATCCAGTTGAAGCTGGTGAGACGCTGTACACTATTTATGCCGAGTTTCAATCCGATTTGAATTTCGCAAAAGAAGCCGTCAGCCATGATTCCGGCTATAGGTTAATTAAGTAAATGTCTCTTGGTTTTTCTGAATAACGGCAATCGGTTTTTTCGACCTTATTGATTTATCAATTAAGATTTCAAATCCGGGCAATCCTGTCCGGTTTCAAATTGGTTTAATGTTGTTGGTTACAGGTGTTTTTAAGGTTCGGAAGGTTTTGAATTACGAAATGCTCAATGAACTTTTGGAGTGTTTATGGTGAAGCGCTTTTTAATAAAAAACGCGCTTAAAAATTCATTCTTCCTTTATAATACTGGCTTCCAATCTTACGCGCCCGTAGCTCAGCTGGATAGAGCGCTCCCCTCCGGAGGGAGAGGCCGGGAGTTCAAATCTTCTCGGGCGCGCCATTTTCTTTTGTTTAAAACAATCCCCTAGTTTGTTTTGGTTTTTTTTCAAAACGCTCTCTTTGCGTTTAAACGTTCTTTTCCGATATTGCTTTTTCTTTTGTATGCCTTTTCGGGTTGTTAATTAGTGGCGAATTTCTGTTTATTGTGGTGAAATAGAGTTTCGTTATAGTTAAGTTGTAGTCGGTTTGAAGAATACGGACGGGATGTAAAAATTCCGTCGGAATTCCGTTAGCGGCCTATTGCAAAAGGAAGTTCAAATTGAAAATTAAATCTTTATTGGTACTGCTGTTTTCAGCCACCTTTTTCTTAGAGTGCTCGGCGGCTGAAGCAGATGTTCAGAAAAAACAGATGGAGATCGGCAAACTTTATTATCAAAACCTTTTGGATAATAGACCCGAAGAAAGTTACGAATTGCTCTCGTCCAAAGACAAGGAATCCTTTTCAAAAGAGCAGTTTTCACGTGTAATCAGTATGAAAACCGCCATTTTGAACAAAGACCGCGTCGTCACCATCAAGGGCGCCACCATCGAGGAATCGGGTGAGAACATGGCAGTCGTTAAGGTTTTAGCAGAGTTGAGTTCACCTCAAACCAACGAAGTAAAGAATATCAAGGCTACTCAGCTTTTGTTGAGGGAAGAAGGCGAGTGGAAAATCTATTCCGCCCATACGATCGTGTCAGTATTAATGCAAGCCAAGGCGGTTTGCGATTCAGACACGCCTTTGCCTAAAGAAGGTAAAGAGGATGCCTGTTATGTTTACTACGGGACCAAAGAGCCTGTTAAAAAAGCAGCACCTGTCGTGAACTAAAACCTGGTTTACTTGCCCCGTCAGGGGCAATATCTCTATCCCCCCTCAGAACCTTTTTTACCGAATTGATCGGTCATCCCGCTCAATCAGGCTGATATCGGCCTGGTTTGAAATCAAAATTGTGAATTCCTGAAGTGCCGTCTGGTTTTAAATTTGATAAAGAAGGTTTGGCTTATAGGGGGATTAAGTTGCTTAATCGTTGAATTTTAAGGGTTTTTTAATTGCATTTTTTGTAGGGTTTAATGATAATCGATTCATATTAAACCAGAAGAGGTGGGCGATGAAGCTTGTCCTACACCGTTTTATTTCACTTGCAATTGTCACATTAGCAGCGGGCGTGTTCATCATGCTGTTGTTTCTTGGTTCGTATCTTTACGTCAACGCCCAGACTCAGGAAGAGAAAAACAACCTGAGTAATGAACGTTTGGCGATGGCTGCGCAAAAAATTCTAGACGACCGCGTTCTTTATCTCGTCACCGAACTCAGATTTTTATCCGAACTTCCCAAGACATTATCCCGTTCCGGTAACTTGAAGAAATCTAACATGGCAACGTTGCAGGCGATTATGTTTGAGTTTGCAAGTAAGCAACCAAACATCGACCAGTTGCGCCTGATCGACATGGACGGGAACGAACGTATTCGTATCAATCGTTTCAAGGATAAAGTGGTCATGGTTCCGGCAAATCAGTTGCAAAACAAAAAGGACCGTTACTACTTTAGCGAAGCTGCAGATCTTCCCAGAGATGGTATAGCTATCTCACGCCTGGATCTTAATGTCGAAAATCATAAGATAGAACTGCCTTTAAAGCCGATGATTCGTCTGTCGACTCCGGTGTTCGATAACGGAGGAAACCGAATCGGCGTAATGGTGATTAACTTCCTGGCGGATTCCATGTTGCAGCAGCTTTCCGAGTTACGACGGGAGCACGATCAGAAGATTTGGTTGCTTGACGAAAAATTGGATTGGGTGATCGCCCCGGAAGGGCAGATTCCTTGGGCGTCCCAGCTTGAGCAGCCGAATAATAATTTATTTGCATATTTGCCTGAAAGCGCAAAGGTGTTACAGCACGATGCACGCTATCAAGGGGTGTTGCATGAGGCAGGTCAAAATCTTTTCGTGGCTTATGTAACGCCGTTTAAATCGACTCATCTTGTCGATGATATGAGTTTGCTGGTCAATCGTACACCTAATTTGCATGTTCTGGTTTCGCACCCCGAACCTGAACCGTGGTGGGTCACATTGTTTAGCGACGCGGAAATCCGCACGTTGTTTTTCGAATTGTTGGCGGTGGTCTTGTTTATTTCGTTCATGGTCGGAATGGAAGCGCGCAGAAAACAGAGTTTGATTCGTAAGGCTAAGTATCAGGAAAACGTCATCGAGATTTTCTTTGAGCATGCCCCGGACATTATTTTGATCATTGATTCAAACGGAAAAATTCATAATAGAAACCGGAGTGCGACGGAATTGCTTGGTTTGGAGCTGACGGAGAGCGAACGGGAAGATGTCGGTTTATTTAGTGATGCAGACCGGACGAAATTATGGATGTCCGCTAATCAGGAAGCAAACAATAGTATTGCGGAAGTGATGTTTTCGGATCAAGGCGAGTTGCGTTACTTCCATCGCCAAATCTTGTTGATTCCGAATGAAGAGGAAGATGATGATCCTTTGGTGGCGGTTATCTTGAAAGAGTTTACTCCGTTAAAGTTGGCTCAAGAAAAAGTGATTGAAAATGAACGCAAGGTTCGTCACCTGTTGGATGCCGCTCCGGATGCCATTCTGGTTTCGAATGCCGCGGGTGAAATCCTGTTGGCCAATAAAAAGGCACAGGAGATGTTTGAATTCACTCAGGAAGAGTTTTTACAGGCGACGATTGAGGATTTGGTGCCGCATCCGTACAGCGCTTCGCATAAGGGATTAAGAAAAGCATACCTGAAGTCGCCGACCCAAAAAACCATGTCGGATCGTCCGGATATTTTGGCTGAGGCGAAAAGCGGTCGTAAATTCTATGCCGAAATCAGTTTAAGTCCGGTTAAGCAGAATGGCGATATTGAGGTTATCAGTATTGTGCGGGATATCAGTGACCGTAAAAAACTGGAAGGTCACCTTAAGCAAAGCCAGAAAATGGATGCACTTGGGCAATTGACCGGAGGAATTGCGCACGACTTCAATAATTTACTGACCGCTATTATCGGTAATTTGGATTTGGCTAATGTCATTATCGAAAAGAAACCGGAGGCGGTTGATAAGCTGCGCGAAAAGTTGGATGTTTCTTTAAACGCGGCATTGAAAGCCAGCAAGTTAACCAAGAGATTGCTGGCGTTTGCCCGAAAACAGGCCTTGACGCCGCAAGTGGTGGATGTGGGTGAATTGATTGATGATGAGTTGAATATTATCGAATCGGCCAGCGGAAAAATGGTGGATCTTCATGTCAATATCGATGACGACTTATGGAAAACGGTGGTGGACGTAGAAGAATTGACTTCGGCATTGATCAACTTGGCAACCAATGCCAAAGATGCCATGCCGAATGGAGGAAATATCTATATTACGGTTGAAAATGCCACAATCGAAGATGAAAACTTGGAATTTTTAGGCGTCGAAATACCGCCCGGAGATTATGTCTCAATCGCTTTCTCCGATACAGGAACCGGAATTTCTGCAGAGAATCTAGAACGGGTGTTTGAGCCGTTTTTTACCACTAAGCCGAAACATAAAGGAACCGGTCTCGGCCTGTCGATGGTATTCGGATTTGTGAAACAGTCCAACGGCTTCTTAAAGGTTTATTCCGAAAAGGATATTGGTACGACTTTCAGGATATTGTTGCCTAAATACGAAGCCGAAGACGCCCAAGACAGTCGCATTAAGTTAAATGCACCCGTCAAAAAAGTCCCGCTGGACGACTTAAGCGGAACCGGCAAGATTTTGTTGGTCGATGACGAGCCGGATTTGAGAAAGTTGGCGATGGAGTATTTAAGCAGTGCCGGTTACGAGGTGTTTACGGCGAGGGATGCTGAAAGCGCACTGGAGGTGCTGGAAAACGAAACTTTCGATCTGGTCGTGACTGATATTGTGATGCCGGGCGAAAACGGTTTTCAATTGGCGTTGAAGATTCAAGAGCTCTATCCCGGTTTGTCGGTAATCTTCAGTTCGGGATTCCCGCAAGAGGCATTGCAGCATACCCAGCACTTTAAACAGGATTTGGTTTTGTTGAACAAGCCGTATCGCAAAAACGAGATGCTGGCGTTAGTAAAGCGTGAGATGACAAAGTCTAAGTCAGATTCGTGAAATTCAGTTATATAAAGAAATGACTATATGGAACTAAAGATTTTAATTGTTGATGACGATACGAATGTATCCGATGTTATCGAGTCCACTGCGGATTTGTTGGATGTCGAGGCGTATAGTTTGTCGAATCCGAATGATTTGGATGAGGCTGAAATTCATCAATATAACTTGATTTTTCTGGATCTGATGATGCCGGAAAAAGACGGCATTGAAGTATTGCGCGAACTGTCCGACTGGCAATATGCCGGTTGTATCGTATTGATGAGCGGGGTTGATAATTCGGTTCTCAATAGTGCTAGAGAGTTGGCAACGGAGCATCGTTTAAAAGTTTTGGATCATATTAACAAGCCGTTTCGCGTTGATGATATTGAAAAAATCATTAGCAAGGCGCAAGCGTTGCAGTTGGAATCTCATAATCTTCCAAATAAGGCCGCGAGTTTAACCGAAGAGGAGATTCGCAGCGCTTTGGAACAAAGTCGTATCGTGGTGCATTACCAACCTCAAGTTGATTTGGTTTCGCATCGTATGATCGGAATGGAAGCATTGGTACGCATTGCTTCCGGTGACGGCGAGTTGATTTATCCTGACCGGTTTATTGATGTCGCAGAACAATGTCACGTCATTCATGATGTGACTAAAGCGGTCGTTGATCAGGCCTTTAGCGATTTTAAAATGTTGCTGGAAGAGCATTCTAAATTGACGCTTTCCGTCAACTTATCCAGTGACGATCTTCAGGATCTCGGTTTTGTAGATTGGATTGTGCAAAAGGCCGAGCATTTTGGAATTACCACGAGCAAGATCATTCTGGAGGTCACGGAAACTCAGGAGATTTTGTCGTATACGAATGCGTTGGAAGTATTGGGGCGTTTGCGCTTGAGAGGGTTTAAGGTTTCGATAGACGATTTCGGAACCGGTAATGCGGTTTTGGATCAAATCAAACGTCTTCCGGCAACCGAATTGAAAATCGACCGAACCTTTGTGGTCGGCTTGAATCACAACGATAAATCCAAGGTCTTGATTAGAAACACGATCAATATGTGTCGTGAATTGGATTTGGACATCGTTGCAGAAGGGGTGGAAGATCTCGGGACGGAAAAATTATTACGTTCCATGGGCTGTCAGATTGTGCAGGGTTTCCTATACTCAAGGCCCATTCCTTTTGTGGAACTTAAGGCATTTATCGCCGATAAGCTGCAAAAAATTCCAACCGATACCATCTGTTCGGAAGGCAGTGCGAGTTCGGAACCGGAACAAATCTGTTTGGCGCCTCAGTGTGCAGAGATGGACAGCGTACCGGTAAAAAAGCCTCAAAATATGGTTGTTTCCCCCCCGAATGTCGAGGTCGAGTCCTTGCTGACCTACATTCTGCCATTGAGCGGAAAATTTGCCTTTATAGGAGCAAGTCAAAAGATAGGTGCAAAGCTTGCGCTTGAGGCGCACTTGCGGGAATTTCCCAATACCAAGATTGGCTTGGAATTTAGTGACGATCAGTCGGATTTAGAGGTTTTTGCAGATCAATTCAACGGCTTGGGCGATCGTACGATTGCAGTCATCGGGCCGACTTTCCCGATTGTCAAAACCGAACAGTTTCTTAAGCATACCCGCCATACGGATATTCCAATTATTGCGCCGTTTAACGGTTGCGATGAGCTGAGGACGACGAGCGCAAAGCAGGTTTATAATTTCAAACCCGGTTTTAGGGATGAATTGTCTTCGATCATTACGGAATTGAGGGAGAGGCAGGGTAAGACGGTTTGCTTCATTCCGCACGGTCGTTTATCGGGAAGAATGAGTGAAGCTTGCCACACGATTAGAGGGGCGGAGTGTATTTTGTTCCATTCCGATAATCTGCAAGAAAGCTTTGCTCAGCTTAAAGCCCTGAATCCTAAGAACGTGGTGTTTTTAGGTGCGGCAAAAACCCTGATACAGTTGATTGAAGAGGTGAATAGCGATCAGGTTCATTATTATGCCACTTCGTTGGTCGGAACCGGGATGGTTAAGCAGTTATTAAGTCGTAAGGCGAAACTTAAGTTGGAAATTACCGAACCCTTGCCCGATTATCAGTCTAATCTCGAGGCCGCCAAAGCATTTAGGCTTGCCGCCAAGTTGCATCGCGACCTTGAAGAAAAACTGGTGAATACCATCAGTTTCGAAAGCTTTTTGGTCACGACCCTAATGTTGAATCTATACAGGGAGCATCGAGGTTTAAGTCGGGCGACGGTGCGAAAAGCGCTTGAGAGTTTGTTCAGCTACGATTTCGGATCGGATGTTCCTCTCAGTTGGGGGGAGGACAAGCGCCAATTGCTCCACCATGTCTACCACGTCAATATTTAATGGTTTTTTTAGAAATTAACGGGCATTAAATTAGATTTTTCGGTGGTAATAACAGTATAATCATTGTGTCAATTACGTACACGGATGATTTGCGATGAATGTTAAGCTTGATATTGTCATATTGGGTGGGACTGGCTTTATAGGTGGGCATCTTTCTTCACGGCTTACGACGTTAGGGCATCGTGTGAAGGTGTTTGGGCGCACTGCATTTCGTTCTGTCGATTCTTTGGCTGAATTGATTTCCGGTTGCGATTTATTAATCATGTTGGCGGGCGCTAATGTTGGACAACGCTGGAGTAAAGCGCACAAACAGCAGGTGTGGAATAGCCGAATTCTTACCAATCAAATGTTGATGGAGGCTCTTCTGGTTTGTAAACAACCGCCTCAGAGAATTTTTTCTGCATCGGGGGTCGGTCTATATCCTCAGTCGGATTATAGTCATCCGTTAGACGAATCTTGTTTTCAGATTGGTGATAATTCATTGGGAAGGTTGGGACTTGCCTGGGAAGAGGCCAGTCAGGCTCTTCAGCCGGCTCCGGTGATTTTTCGCTTTGGCGTAGTCTTGGGTACGAACGGCGGGGCTTTGTCAAAGATGTTACCGGCCTTCAAGTTGGGATTGGGCGGACCGATTGCCGACGGCAGGCAGAGTTTTTCATGGATACACATCGATGATTTGGTCAATGCATTCGTATTTGCGATTGACCATCCGGAAATGGAAGGAGCTTATAATCTGGTTGCTCCCCAACCGTTGTCTAATGCCGCATTCGGCCGTATTTTGGCAAAAGTTCTGAAACGACCGTTTTGGTTGTCTCTGCCGGATTGGTTGTTAAGGTATATATTAGGAGAAGGGGCGCAAGTGTTGACGCTTTCGATTGCGGTCTTTCCTAAACGACTTAGCGAAATCGGATTCGAATTTCGTTATCCCGACGCAAAATCGGCTTTAAGCGATCTGTTAAAACGTGGATAGGAGAATGCCGAAAACAACTTTGGTTTGGATTCAGCGCGAGTTTCGCCTAACTCACCTACCGGCTCTTCAGCATGCCTTGTCCGACAGCGATCGGGTGATTCTGGCTTATTTTCATGATCCCGAACAGGTCATCGGGGAGGCGAACAGTGTCCGCCTTGCGTACGCATTGCAAGATTTTCAACAGCAGATTATTCAAAAAAGCGGCAGATTATTGATGTTGGAAGGCGGCTTTCAGCAGAATCTGAATGCTTTGATCGAGCGCCATGAGATTAACCGTATTTATTACAGTCATCAGGTGGGTGAACCTTTTGCGTCAATGCAGCAGCAGGCTTTGGAGGTTTGCCAGAAATCCGGCGTGGCCTTAAAGCCTTTCTTTTCGGAATATTGGTTTGAACCCGGCTGTATCCTCAACAAGCAAAATGCTCCTTATGTGGTGTTCACTCCTTTCTACAAGGCGATGTTGGCTAAAATCGATCAAATGCAACCGTTGGATGCAGATGTCGGTGACTTGAGTAAAACCTCGGTGGAATCGGTAGATTCTGTGTGGCTGAATCTGCCTCGTGACTTGGTTGAAAAAATCGAACGGGATTGGTCCAAGAAACTGGCGGTGCATTGGCAGGCGGGTTCAGCGGCGGCTTGGCGGTGTTTAGATGAGTTTATTGAAGAACGCCTTGAAAATTATGCCGAGGAACGGGATTTCCCGGCTCTTAATGCCACCAGCGGTTTGTCTGCTGCATTGCATTTCGGCGAAATTTCCGGGCGAGCAATCTATTTTTATTTGCTTGCTTTGCTTGAAAGCGGGCAATTGAAAGCCGAACCGGTTTATACGTGGATTCGTCAATTGGCGTGGCGTGAATTTGCCCGTTTGTTATTGTGGCATTTTCCGCAAACCCAAACCGAGCCGTTTCAAGAACGTTTTGTGCAAATGCCTTGGATGGGGGAAAATGAAGCGACGCAAGCCTGGTATCGAGGGATGACGGGGGTTCCGATTATCGATGCAGGAATGCGTGAGTTATGGGAAACCGGCATCATGCATAACCGCGTAAGAATGTTGGTCGCATCGTTCCTGACCAAAAATATGAACCAGCATTGGCGAATCGGCAAAGCGTGGTTCGACGAGACGTTGATTGATGCCGATCCGGCAAATAACGTGATGGGCTGGCAGTGGGTTGCCGGATGCGGAGTGGATGCGGCACCGTATTACCGGCTATTCAATCCGCTGCGGCAGAGCCAGCAATTCGATGCCGAAGGCGACTATATTCGACGCTGGGTTCCGGAGCTTAGCGCTTTATCCGCCAAAGCGATTCATGCCCCTTGGGAACATCAAGCGGAATGTGTACAAAAAGGGATTGAACTGGGGAAGACTTATCCTTTGCCGGTTGTGAATCTGGCGGAAAGCCGACAAAGACACCTTGATCGAGTTGAGGCATTAAAAGGCCTGTAATTGCGAAGGTACGGGTTTTTGTCTAAGATACGCTTAAATCAAAGTGATGCAAAATTATGAAGTCTAATGAACCCTTATATCCCATTCGAGAAGTCTCGCGCATAACCGGCGTTAATTCGATTACGTTACGTGCATGGGAGCGCCGTTATAAATTGATCGATCCTGTGCGTACTCCGAGTGGACACCGTTTGTACACTCAGGCGCATATCGAATGGATCGGTGCCGCCGTCAAGCTGACCGAGCAAGGTGTGCCGATCAGTCAGGTTAAAAACCTATTGGAAAAAACACAGGCCGGCAAGTCGGCGTTGATATTGGTTGAAGAAAATGATGCTTCCTCGTTATTGATGCAAAAAGCCAGGGAATACGATCTGGTCGGTTTGAAGCAGGCTTTGGATTTTCTATTTTCGGATTTGCCCGAAGACTTGGCTCTGGAAACCATCCGCACGGTGACGTTGGAATTGTCGCAAGAGTCGTCCGAACTGGAAACGTTCTGGACGGCCATGTTGTTACCGCGACTGTATTCAAAATTGAGATTTCTTACCCGGGTACAGAAGACTTATGCGATGAGGCGTTTCTGGTTACAGCCCGCCAACGAACAGCCTATGGAGGTTATGTTGCTGTTGGTGGCGATCTGGTTAGCCAGACAGGGGATTTATCCGATCGTTCATTTGCATAGCCAAGAGGTCGAGCGCTTCAGTTTTGAATTGCTGACCAAACTGAATTGTCAGGGAATGGCGTTGGTGGATACTGACGATGTGCTCGACGAACAGTCATGGTCACAGAAAATTGAAAAATTTCCGAATTTGGAGCTGCACTGCTTCGTTATGGATAAAGGTCCGGTTAAAACCGATGAAGCGCTTCATGCCGAATATCATGATTTGAATAATCTGTTTTAAATGTCTGTCTAACTTCCCTTGGTGTTTAAATCGAGATTCGTTTTGTCTCGGATGGTTATGGAATTCTCATTTTGACTTAACGTATTGTTTCTCTCGAAGAATATTTTCTGGATTCAATTCTAGGACGCGTCGTTGTTTTTGGAATGATTTTTTGTATGAAACAATATTTATCGTGGTGGATTGTTTACTTATGGTAAAAAAGTGAGCGTGATCAATTCCTGATAAAATCCTTGGTTATTAATGGCATGGATGTGTTAATTTATAAGGAATATTAGAGGGAAATTTAGAGAGTCGGTAATGTGGGAAAGAGTTCGAAATTATGTGCTGGTCTATCTACTATTTTCCGTTGGCGTCGTTTCGTTATTTAGCTATTTTCTAGTTTCCAGAAATGCCGATCATGTCGATGCCGAAAATCATCTGGTTGAGGTCACCTATACCTCGATTGTCAAAGGCATTCAAAAAAGTGCCGAACTGTTTTACAGCAATGTCATTAACAAGCCTGAAAATACCCGAATATTGGCACAAGTGTATTCGTCCACGCCGGAAGAACAACAGGTATTACGGGACAAACTCTATAACAACCTGATTGCAAGCTATCGTTCGATGGAAAGCTTTAAAATTAAACAGCTGCACTTCCATTTGAAAAACAACGACAGTTTTTTGCGTTTCCATCGTCCGAAAAAGTTTGGGGATAATCTGACCAATGTGCGAAGCACGGTCGCTTATGTGAATGCCACGCATAAGAAGATTTCCGGTTTTGAAGAGGGGCGAATCTTTAACGGTTACCGTTTTGTTTTCCCATTGTTTTACGGTTCCGAATACATCGGTTCGGTTGAGACGTCGATTTCAATGGAAACCATTTTGAGCGAGTTGGAAGCTGAACTGCACGGCCAGTCAAGTTTTATGATAAATAAGTCAGTGGTTGAGAATAAGGTATTTGCTTCCGAACAATCCAATTATCGCCCCAGTTCTTTTTCACCGAACTTTTTATATGAAACCAGTATTAGTCCTAAGGACGGACTTGAGCTGGTGGATCTCTTGACTAAAAAAGTGACGGAAACCAAGCCGATCGAGCATTTTCTCAATTCCAGTCGGGCTGCGACTTATGAGGTGCGTTATCGTGGCGAAGATTATTTTTTAACCTTTTTACCGCTTAAAAACGCGGTTTCGAAACAGACCGTCGCCTATTTGATGATGGCCGCTCATGATTATAAGCATCGCTTGTTGTGGGGACAGTTGTTTTTAGGCATTTTCTCCAGCCTGTTGTTGGGCGCCATCTTTTTAAGGTTGTTTTATAAAGTCAAATTCAATGAAAAAAAATTGAAAAAAATTCAGCAGCAGACCGAACAACAGAATGTTTTGTTAACAAAGGCGCAGCAAGTCGCTCATCTAGGTTATTGGACATTCGACCTGAAAAAAGATCATCTGCATTGGAGTGACGAGGTTTACCGAATTTTCGGACTTAAGCCCCAGGGATTTGAAGCCACTTATGAGGCATTTTTGGAATATGTTTACCCCGAAGACCGTGAGATCCTGAATCAGACGTTTATGGAGTCGGTCGAGCGTAAGGTGCCTTATAGCCTTGAGCACCGTATTGTAACAAGCGACGGTCAGGTTCGTTTTGTGCAAGAGGAGTGTGTGCACCATTGGGACGAAAACGGCGAAATCACGCATTCGATCGGAACGATTATGGATGTATCGGAAAGGGTGTGGAGTGAAAATAATATTCAGTCGCTTAAAGAGCAGTACCAATCACTGGTGCAAAGTATTCCCGAAATCGTTTTCCGCTGCCAAGTCGATAGAAACTGGACAATGCTGTATTTGAACGATGCCGTTGAGCAAATCACCGGTTACCCGGCCAGCGACTTTATTTTTAACCGTAAACGGAGTTGGTCGAGTGTCATTCATCCGGACGATCAAGCCTTAATCGAATATGTCGAGTCCGGCGAGATAGAGCAAGGTAAGACCTATGAGTTGGAATACCGGCTGTTACATCAGTCCGGCGAGATCGTTTACGTTAAAGAGCACGGCAAGAGAATGGTGTTGGAAAATGGCGATCAAGTCATCGAAGGAATCATTTCCGATATTACCTCCGAAAAATTGACGTTGCTCAAACTCCAGCAGTTCATTGACACGCAAAGCCAGATCATCGTGGTCTGTAATGCTAATAAACTGACCTTTGCCAATCAAAGTTTCTTCAAGTTCTTTGGTTATGAAAATTTACCGTCCTTTCTGGAAGCGAAAAACAGCCTGATGGATTGTTTTATTAAACAGGACGAGTTTTTCGATCAGAGCAAGATCAAACCGGGGCAGGCGGATTGGATCGAGGCGATCAATGCCTTGCCGGGTAATAAACGTATCGTTTTGATGGAAAATATCAATAAGAACCGTTTTGCATTCTCGGTCAGCATCAATGCATTCGACCAGGATTCTTTGATTATCAGTTTTAACGATATTAGCGATACCGTTAAGGAAAACATCGACTGGAAGTACCGTGCTTCCCATGATCCGTTAACCGGTACGTTTAACCGTAATTTCCTGGAGAAGAATTATCAGGAATTGGTTCACGATATGACACGTTTCGGTAAAGATGTCGGTCTGATTTTGTTCGATATCGATCATTTCAAAAATATCAACGACACCTACGGACATAACCGCGGGGACAAGGTGTTGAAAGAACTGGTCAA
The DNA here is from genome assembly GCF_041583835.1 of Thiomicrorhabdus sp. Taxonomy (GTDB): domain Bacteria; phylum Pseudomonadota; class Gammaproteobacteria; order Thiomicrospirales; family Thiomicrospiraceae; genus Thiomicrorhabdus. Next base: position 95,582 of record NZ_JBFHFC010000002.1, read on the forward strand.
TTTGATTCACGGTCACGTTCGCGATTCCGATCGTTTGATACGTTGGGGGGGCGAAGAGTTTATGCTTCTGTTCCCGGCCGACTCGAAGGAAGCAGTGGAGAAATTCGCCAATAACCTGAGAGAGAGGATCGAGGAGCATTCAATGGCTGATTTGGCTGTTACCTGTAGTTTCGGCGGTACTTTAGTGAAAAAAGACGAGAAGTTTAAAAAGGCTATTTCCAGAGCCGACCAGGCGTTGTATTTCGTTAAAGAGCATGGTCGCAATGCCGTGAAAGTAGAGGTTGAGTGACGGAGTTAATTTCCGTATCATACGTTTTTTTTAGTATTCGGGGGTGGGTGTGATTTCAGTGACCAATCTGCCTTATATTCAGATAGGCATCAGTTTGTTGATTCCGTTTGCGATTATGCTGACGCGATGGGGTGTGAAAAAGCTGATTCTCAACTTGGGGCATGTCAAGGGCGTGCCGCGTGACCGGGCTTATCAAGTCTATCGTTATTTCAGAACCTTGATTAGTGTGGTTTGGCTAGTGGTTTTATTGGTAATCTGGGGGATCGATTACCAGGCACTGCTAGTTGTGGCATCTTCCGTTCTGGCGGTGATTGGTGTCGCCCTGGTGGCGCAATGGTCGATCTTGAGCAATATTACCGCGAGTATTATCGTATTCTTCAGTTTACCGGCCAGAATCGGTGACGAAGTCGAGGTGATCGACGGTGTTAACAGTGTTAAAGGCGTGATTACCGAAATCAATTTATTCAATGTGCTGTTGATTGATAAAGAAGGAAATCAATTGGCTTATCCGAATAATTTGATCCTGCAAAAACCGGTGCGTAAAACCCAGTCGAAAGAACAGGATAAACCGGCCGAAAACACAGCAAACAGCGTGCTGAGTAAACGCATTAAAAGCCGTTAATAAGCGTTAATTAACTTGGGTTGAGGGCGTTTTAATGGCGCATTGCGGCTGTGTTAAACCGGTTCGGTTGGGGTCTATAAGTACCCCGTTCGCCAATGCGGAACGACCTATCAGCATCGGATATTTAAAGTGTCCGCGATCGACTAAGTTGGTTTCGACGTTCAGTATCCGACGATTCAGACAGATCGTTAGTTGCACGACCGGTCTTTTTTCCAGTGTCGAATCTTTGCGTTTAATCGATGCGTAGCGAAGTAATGGCAATGTGACGGTTTGCCGGTTGAGGCTGCGGAAACGTACCCAGGTTTTTTGTTGCCGATCGATTAATTCAATATCGGTGGCGTGCAATGAAGAGTGGTCGGCGCCGCTGTCTATTTTGGCTTCGATTTTCTGCTTGAGTGGCATGACATAGACCGGTTCAACCCAACCGAGGATGTCTGCGACCGGTGGCGTATCGTTGGTTTGAGCGAGCGCAGAATGGATTGGCAGAATAATTAGACAAATAAGCCAAATCAAAAGGTTGGATTTTATATTGGGGATTGTCATCTAGCGGCAATACTCTATCTATAACGTGAGAATACAAAGTCGTATGAATTTTGAACGCATTGAACAACTATGGCAATCTTTTATATCGGAAGCGGTCGCTAAGGCAGGCCAAGCCGATTTTTATTGGCAGTTACTGGCGATTGCCGTCGTCGTTTTGGTTGCCTGGTATGTCAGCGGCCGGATGAAGGCTTTTTTGAATCATATCCTGCAAGGTTCCAAACGTGAAGAGAAATGGTTCGTCCAGCCGTTAGAAGTGGTTAAAGAATGGCTGTGGCCGGCTATCACATTGTTATTGCTGGGTTTTTCCCGAACCCTGTTCGAACAGTCGGATTTGAATTTTGAGGTTTTAAAATTCGCGTTCGGATTGGTGTTGTTAATCACGCTCTTTTTCAGCGTTCATCGTTATGTAAATCACCTTTTTGTTGAAACGATGCTCAAGTGGGTGATGTTGCCGATGGCGACCTTGTACCTGTTCGGTTTGCTGGATGCGACCGTCGCCTATTTGAAAAGTCTGGCGTTTCAAATAGGCGACGTTAATTTATCGGTGTATGCGATTCTAAGGCTGTTGGTGTTAGGGTCGATTTTGTTCTGGTTAGGGCGAATTTCCAATCAGTACGGCCAGCAAATCATCCGCAACAAGCAGGGGTTGGACATTCGCAGTCGCGAAGTCTTTGCCAAGTTGTTTGAGATTGCACTGTTTGTGGTGATCTTCCTGTTGCTGTTGAACGTGGTCGGCATTAATCTGACCGCTTTGGCGGTATTCGGCGGTGCCTTGGGGGTTGGAATCGGTTTCGGGTTACAGCAGATTGCCTCCAACTTTATTTCGGGCATGATCATTCTGCTCGACAAGTCGATGGCGATCGGAAACTACATCGAATTGGAAGATGGCAAGACCGGTGTGCTCAAAAAGATGGGGATGCGTTCGTCTTCGCTGGAAACGTACGACGGTAAAATTGTGGTCGTTCCCAACGAACGGTTTATTACCAGTACCTTTATCAATTGGACGCATGACGACCCGCGTCAACGTTATACCTTGGAGTTTTCGGTGGCGTATGATTCCGATATTCCAAAAATACCGGAGTTGATCCTGAACGCCGTCAAACAGCATCCGCAAGTTTTGACGGAACCGGAATTGCCGGATTGCGAAATCGTTGAATTCGCCGATTCGGGCGTGGTCTTTCAGTTGGAATATTGGATCGAGGGCATCGACGATGGTAAGAACCGCGTCGGTTCGGATCTGTTGATGATCATCTGGAAAACACTGCACGAGAATCAGATTTCGATCCCGTTCCCGCAGCGAGAAGTGCGCATCTTAAACGAACGATGATGCCTTGCTTAGGTATTTAGTTTTTACCATTTAAAGTTTAAAACTTAACAGGCTAGGTAGAAAAAACATCTCTACCCAGCCTGTTGGTTTATTTTTGTTCGTCCGGAACAAACTTCAAAACATTACCGTTAATGCAGTAGCGTTTGTATGTCGGCGGCGGACCGTCGTTGAAGACATGGCCCAAATGAATGCCGGAACTGGCGCTGCGCACTTCGATTCTTAACATGCCGTGCGAACGGTCTTCATGTTCGGTAATCGCGCCTTCCACCGGATTGAAGAAACTCGGCCAACCGGTTCCGCTGTCGAATTTGGTGTCGCTACGGAACAGGGCCGCACCGGTAATCGGGTCGACGAAAGTTCCCGGACGTTTTTCGTCCAGATGCGAACCGCTAAAGGCGTATTCGGTCCCTTGTTCAAAAGCGATACGCTGTTGATCGGGGGTTAACAACTGAAAGCCCAACCATTTCCAGAAACGCGGTTTATCGCCATTGTAACCGGTGAAACGCGACTTCTCTTTGCCGTTTTCAAACAGCACGATCGTAGGGGTGGCGAATAAGGTTTTCTGTAACTCCCAACCTTCAGGCGGATTCGGGTTCAAGGTGGTGACGATCGGCACTTCCGATTTCCAGCTGTCGAGTACTTCGCGTTTGAATAATTTACAGAATTCACACTCTTCGGCTTCAAACACAATCAATTGACGTTCGGCATTCAGGTCGGCGGCTTTGAGTTGAGGATGTTGAGGTTTGGCCGCGTTTTCGGAACCGGGGTAGGCAACGCCGGTACCACCAAGACCGCAGTAGCCGTTGGGGTTCTTTTTCAGGTAGTCCTGATGGTAGTCTTCTGCGGAGTTGTAGTTGCGCAGTTCGGCGATCTCGGTGGTGATGGCCGGATAGCCGGCTTTGGTTAAGGCCTGTTGATAGACGTCGCGTGTTTGTAAGGCGACGGCTTTCTGGGCTTCGTTATGGTAATAGATGGCGCTGCGGTAGTTGCTGCCGACGTCATTGCCTTGACGGTCGCCCTGTGTCGGATTGTGGTTTTCCCAAAATTTGATCAGAATGGTTTGCAGGCTGACCAATTGGGGATTGAAGGTCACTTTCACTACTTCGGCGTGATTACGTTCTTTGGCTTTGCCCATTTGCAGCGCTTTTTCCTGCCCCAATACGTCGTAGTAACCGACTTTTTTAAAATCTCCGCCCGCGTAACCGCTTTCGACATCCACTACGCCGGGTATTTCCGACATGCGTTTTTCCGCTCCCCAAAAGCAACCCATTCCAAGAACGATGAAGTCGGTTTGCATGTTGGTGACGGCATTTTCGTTTGGCGTCGACATTTCTGGCTCCTTGGCGCAACTTTGCAGGCTGAAAATAAACGGTAGGCAGATTGCCACAATCAATCGGCTAGACCATTTTTTGAAACTATCCATTACGTTAATCCTTATTTTGATGAGGTGTCACCTTTACGGAACTGAAATCGTCCGACTTAACTCAGTCGAATTTTGAAACGAACAAACTGTATGACACTGTTAATAGGAACGCGATTAGAGCGTTTTTGTTTCAAAATAAGCGTAATCGATTTTGCAGATAAGTCGTCATTCTACCCAAAAACCAAGCAAAATACTCGGATTTGGGTGCTGGGAGGAGGGCGATCTATTCGGCTGATTCGTCGTTTTGCAGCTCGGTCAAATCTTCTAATACATCCGCTACATGACGCTGCGGGTCGACATCCAGATAGATTTTAGCAATGCGCCCCTGCGGGTCGATGATAAAGCTGTGACGCTTAGCGAAACGAATGATTTTCAAATCAAGCAAGGCGTTGTATTGTCTGGCAACTTGTCCTTCGGGATCGGATAGAAGGCTAAACGGTAACTGGAATTTGTTTGAAAAATCCTGGTGCTGTTCAATGCCGTCGACACTGACGCCCAGTATCACGGCCTGTTTGGCGATGAGGGCATTGATGTTGTCCCGGAAACTACAGGCTTCGGTGGTGCAGCCCGGGGTGTCGTCCTTGGGATAAAAGTAGAGTACGACCCATTTGCCGCGGTAGTCTTTCAGTTGGTGGGTTTTATGGTGCTGGTCGGTCAGCGAGAACTCCGGTGCCATTTGCCCTACGTGTAAATCGTCGGCATAGAGGTTTGCGGAAAATAGCAGCATGAATAGCGTGGAAAAGATCGATTTCATAATATACTTCTTTAGCGATACTATAATGATTTAAAACGACATTAGGGCCGGATGATTCAAGCTGAATATTAATCTACGCGGAATGAAGGCTTATGTCAAAGTGGAATGAAGAGGGATGAAAATGCATCAGGTAAACGACTTTCCCAGATTAAAGATTGCGGTTTCGGATTGCTTGAAGGGAGTGGAATGCCGTTATAACGGCGGCCACGCCCAGGATGACTTTGTCAAAAATCAGCTGGCGAAGTATGCAGATTTCGTTCCTTTTTGTCCGGAAGCCGCCGTAATCGGCACGCCGCGAGAGACGATTCGACTGGTGGATGTGAAAGGGCAAGTTCGTGTATTGGGAAGTAAGTCCAACACGGACTATACCGACGGTTTGCAGGATTATGCGGAAAAGTGTGTGGCCTTGATCGCGCAACGAAACGTTGACGGAGCCGTGGTCAAATCGCGTTCGCCGAGTTGCGGGTTGGAGCGAATAAAAGTTTACCGCGAATCGGGCGAATGGTTCGGTTCCAACGACCCGATGACGCAAGGATTGTTTACCGGACACTTGCAGAAGACATTGCCTTATCTGGCGATTGAAGAAGAGGGGCGTTTGCAGGATGCTTGGTTGCGGGAGAACTTTATGATGCAGGTCTTTTCGGCGGCGCGTTGGCGCGAGTTTTTGGAGTCGGAACCGAATGTGGCCGACTTTCAACGTTTTCATCGCGACCACAAGTATCTGTTGATGTCTAAAAATGAAGCGATTTATCGACAGATGGGGCCGATTGTCGCACAAGCCGATTCGGCAAATTTAACGTCGGCACTTCAGCAGTATGCGGAACTGTTTCATCAGGCGATTGCCGAAAAGGCCAAACGCGGTCAGATGATTAATGTATTGCAGCATTTGTACGGCTATTTCAAAAAGCAGGTCAGTGCCGACGAGAAGGTTTTTTTTCACGATGCTTTGGAGGAGTTTCGCGAAGGTTTGATTCCTTTAGTGGCCGTCATTAAGGTTTTACAGCAATTTATCCATCATTACGGTTCGGAATATTTGCAAACCCAGATTATTTTTCATCCTTATCCGGCGGAGCTGGCATTGCGATCCAGTATCAGTGCTTACCGGTAAATTCATGCGGTTTAATCAAATCAAGCAAATCAAGAGAGAGCGATGTTAGAGGAAGCGGTTTTTATTTCAGGCGCAGGGCAGAGAATCGGTCTGCATTTGGCTAAACGTTTTGTGCAACAAGGAACGTTTCCGGTGGTTTTCACCTATCGTACCCGCCACGCTGCGGTTGACGAACTTGAATCGCTGGGGGCGACCGGCATTCAGGTCGATTTTAGCGAAGATCGTTCCGTCGAAGAGTTGTTGGCGTTGATGGAAATGGAAGTCAAAAGCCTTAGAGCGGTCATTCATAATGCATCGCTCTGGGCCAACGATGCGATGATTGAAAAAGAACCGTCGTTGTATGCCGACATGTTTCGATTGCACGTCGAGGTACCTTACCGCCTGAATTTGGCTTTGCAGCCCTATTTGAAAAGCGCTCGGAGTCCGTTGAAAGACATTATCAGTTTGTCGGACAGCTCGGCGGCGCATAGCAATGGCGATTATGCCGCCTACTTGGCGAGCAAAGCGGCTTTACAGGCGATGGGCCGAAACTTCGCCCAAAAGTTTGCTCCCGACATTAAAGTGAATGACATTGCGCCCGGATTGATTTTGTTCCATTCCGACGATAGCGAAGCGTATAAGCAGCGACGGCTTGCGCACTCTTCGTTGGGGGTCGAACCCGGTCCGGATGTGATTTGGCAGGCGGTTCAGTATTTGATGAACAGTCCCTATACCACCGGTGTTTCCCTTCCGGTGGATGGAGGGCGTCGAAGTCCGCTTTAATGCCTTCACGAAGATGGTTTTAGGATATATGTATCATAAATATTCCTTGCAGGATACGTATAAACCCTATTGATTACTAGGTAATTATGATACTATCGATTTAAATTAACCTCTCCGTGGTGGCGTTATGGAACGGCTGCGATTTTCAAATCGTCCTGAATCGGGACCTTCTAAGTTGTCTTTTATAGGCCTCTGGGTAGGTTTGTTGTTGTTGCTGTTCGCTATTCTTTTCGGACTTTATTATTCTCAATCAAAGCAAATTGTTCTTAATACTCAAACGGTGTTAAAGGACGTTTCCCACTTTAAAGTCGAGCACATTCAATCCTGGCTGAATCAACGGATTGCCGATGCACGAACCTTTTCTCATCAACCACAATTTGTTGAACAGGTAAAAAATTTACAGCACGGTAGTTATGCCGAAAAGGCTCTTTCCAGTCGCTTTAAGGCATTCTCCGATGCCCATGATTACGACAAAATCAGTTTATTCGATGCCTTTGGTCACCTTCTGATTCAAGTTGGAAAGATTGATGGCGCTCATCCTACCGCTGGTTATTTCGATAAATCCGGTAATGAGGGTAAAGATCCTGAAGAAGTGCATACCGAAATCTTTTTTGATGATGAAAATTTTCATCTTGATATCGTCGCGCCCCTGATCGATCAATCTTCCGGGCAAGGAGAGTTGGTTGGGGAGCTGGTCCTTCATGTCGATCCACGTAGTTTTTTAATCCCCTTTATGCAAGATTGGCCAACCGCGAGTGACACGGCGGAAACCTTATTAGTCGCCCGTGATGGCGATCGCGGGGTCGTGTTGAACCCGCCTAAGTTTACAAACGGTGAATCTACGGAGTTCCTTCGCCTTGAGCGTCCGAAGCGAACATTGAAAAGGATTTTCGAGCACCTGGACAAAGGCATGCAGGAAGGGTTTTTCCAAAGCATCGATTATCGACAACAACCGATCTTTTTGAATTACCAGAAAATTGACGATACCGATTGGATTATAGTGGCTAAAATCGATCGTAAAGAGGTGTATAAGCCACTCTATCAGTTGTTGTTTTGGGTGGCCGCAATCGGGGTGTTGGCACTGCTTTTGATCGGGTTCATGCTGATTCGCATTTTAAAGACTGAGCGGGCTAGGCGCGAAGCGGAATTGATTGAGGAGCGGCAGGATTTTTTAGAAGCGAGTCAAAAGTATTTCATTAGCTTATTTATGGATGCACCGGTTGCGTATCAGCTGCTTAATCAGCAAGGCAATATTGTCGATGTCAATAATGCTTGGTGTGACTTGTTTGAGTACGAGTGTGAAGAGGTGATTGGTAGGCACTATACCGACTTTATGGATTGTAATGACGCTTCGTCCTATGGAGATTGTGCCGAGGTGTTGATGCAAACTCAGGATGCCGAGCATAATTTAAAAATCATTCGTAAAGACGGCAGTCGGCGTTTAACCCGTTTTCAAGTCAGTATTTCACAAGATTCGGTGACCGAAGAAAAGCGGGTTCACTGCTTGCTCACGGACATCACCCGGCAATTTGAACATGAAAAAGTTCAGCAGAAAACCTTACTGCGTACCCAGGCGTTATTCGAGTTGATATTGAAAGCGCCGAGTTTGGATGAAAAGGCCTTAATGGAAATGGCTATGAATCAGATTGAGGCTTTGTCGTTAAGCCAGATCGGGTTTGTGCATTTTGTGGATGAGGATCAAAACTCGATCGGGTTTGTGACTTGGAGCAGTAATACTCTAAAGAATCATTGTACCGCGATGTACGACAGTCATTATCCGGTGGAGAAGGCGGGAATATGGGCGGACTGCATTCGCAAGGGTGAGGCGGTCGTTATTAATGATTACGCTGCAGCCGAGAATAAAACAGGGTTGCCGGAAGGGCATTCGACATTAAAACGGTTCATGAGCGTACCGATCTTCCATCAGGGGTTGGTGAGAATGATTATCGGGGTCGGTAATGCGCAGACGGATTACGATGAATTTGATGTCGAGACGATTAAATTGTTCGGTTCGGAGCTTTACCAAATTGTACTTTTAAAAAGAGCTTACGATGATCTGAACGTCAGTGAAAAGCGTTTTCACCATCTGTTTGCCAAGGCACCGGTTGCTTATCAGTCGCTTGGCGAAGACGGCAAGATTGCGGAGATGAACGAGGCCTGGTTATCTTTATTCGGTTTTGACCCTGAAGAAGCGGATAAGGTTAAAGATCGATCTTTTGAAGAATTTATGCTTGCTTCCGATAGAGGCGGGTTTCAACAAGAATTCGCTAATTTTCTGGCGTTGGGTGAAGTGCATCAGAAAACTTTTCAGATTGTCAGAAAGGATGGTTCGGTCAGGGATGTTGAAGTTACCGGCCAGACCTCCCAGACGCATGATAATCATGTGCGCACGCATTGTATGTTGTTGGACATTACCGATAAGCTGAAAACCGAAAGAACTTTGAAGCTGTCGGCCAAGGTGTTTGAGTACGCCGGTGAAGGTATTATGGTGACCGACCCGCAAAGGCGGATCGTCTCCGTAAACAAGGCTTTTACGGACATTTTGGGATATACGGAGGAAGAGGCGATCGGGAATACGCCTAGAATTCTTCATTCCGGTAAGCACGATCCGGAATTTTATCAGCAGCTTTGGGGCGAGTTGGTTCAAAAGGGGTATTGGCAAGGTGAAATTTGGAATCGAAGTAAAAGCGGTGAACTTATTCCCGAATGGTTGACGATCACCGAATTGAGAAACGATGAAGGTGAGGTGGAAAATTATATTGGTGTGTTTGCCGATATTTCCAAGGTCAAAGCTTCCGAAGCGGAGTTGGATTTTATTTCGTTTCATGATGTTCTGACCGCTTTGCCAAACCGCCAAAAGTTTATGGTGAACTTGGATTATGCGATTCAGCACAGTAAGCGCAGAGAAACCTTGTTGGCTGTTTTAATGTTGGATTTGGATCGCTTTAAAGAGGTGAACGACAGTTTCGGGCATGGCGCCGGAGATGAAGTGCTGATGGAGGTCGCTAAAATCTTGCGCGGCTGTATTCGCGAAACTGATTTTATTGCACGCTTTGGCGGAGACGAATTTGCGATCTTGCTGGATGATTTAAGTCATGCGGACGATGCGGCGCGAATAGCCCGAAAACTGATTGACGCGATTTCCGAACCGATTACTCTGGCGGGGAAAAGGCAGACGGTCAGTGTGGGCTGTAGCATCGGAATCAGTCTGTTTCCGGATCATGGACAGGATCCGGATACCTTGATGCAACACGCCGATAGTGCACTTTATTTATCCAAGCAGGAAAAGAGCGGTAGCTTTGAATATTTCAGTTCGGAAATGACCTATAAGGCGCAGGAACGTATTACGATTGAAGTCGAGCTGAAAAGCGCCATTAAGAACAATCAATTAAGAGTCTATTATCAGCCTCAGGTTGAGGTCTTCAGCGGCAAAATCATCGGTGCGGAGGCGCTTGTGAGGTGGCAACATCCCGAACTCGGGTTAATGTCTCCTGCCTATTTCATCGGGGTGGCGGAAGAGTCCGGTTTGATTGCCGATATTGGTGAGTGGGTGCTTAACGAAACGTGTCGGCAGGTTAAACAGTGGCATGACCGGGGCGTTGAAGGATTGGTCTTCGCGGTGAATGTCGCGCCCAAACAAATGGTGTACAGGGATATGCTGGCGACGGTGATGAAAGCCTTATCCGATACCGGATTGCCGGCGGAAATGCTGGAACTTGAGATTACCGAAGGCGGCCTGTTGACAATTGGAGAGGGGGCGATTTCTCTATTCGATCAATTGCGCGGGCTTGGAGTGAAAATTGCGATCGATGATTTCGGAACCGGGTATTCTTCTTTGGCGTATTTGAAAGCGTTGCCTTTGGACGTCTTGAAAATCGATAAACAATTTGTAGACGATATTCCACACGACGAAGCCGGCATGCAGATCGTCAACACCATTATCTCTATGGGACACAACCTGCATCTGGACGTTCTTGCGGAAGGTGTGGAAACCGAGTTTCAGCGCGAGTTTTTGAGGTTGAAAGGGTGTGATTTTTATCAGGGCTATCTGATGAGTCCACCGGTGGATGCGCAGACTTTTGAGGCGGAGTATCTTAATCTCGAACCGTCGCAGGAATAGTGGGTTTGCCTGAAATAAGCCCGGCTGGATATGCTCTAACCGGGCATTGGGCGTGTTGTTAGAAAGGGCAGCCCATTGCTTGCGCGTTCTGTTTAACGGTTTCGCGCTCTTGGCGGTCGACTTCCGCATCAAAGCCGTCACGCTCGTACCAACCCATCGTGTGCTGCAATATGACTTGAGCCAAAGCGTCGGTATGGTCGGAACGGTCGTTCAAACAAGGAATGTAGCCGAATTTTTCACCGCCGGCTTCTTCAAAGTATTCGCGGTTCTCTTCGCCGATCTCTTCGATGGTTTCCAAACAGTCGGCCGAGAAGCCCGGGCAGATGACTTGAATATCCTTAATCCCCGCTTTCGGTAGTGCCATCATGGTTTCGTCGGTATAAGGTTTGATCCACTCTTCTTTGCCGAAACGCGATTGAAAGGTGACCTTGTATTCGTCTTTGCTCAATCCCAGTTCTTCTGCGACCAAGCGGGAAGTGACGTGGCATTCGCAATGATAAGGGTCGCCATTGTCCAGATAGCGTTGCGGGATGCCATGGTAAGACATCACCAACAGTTGTGGTTTGCCGTGTTCTGCCTGATATTCTCGGATCGAGTTGGCCAAGGCTTTGATGTATCCGGGATGACGATGGTATTTGTTGACGAAACGCAATTCCGGAATCCAGCGCCAGGTCTGCAGTTCGGCCGTGACCGCATCGAAAGTAGAGGCACTGGTCGCAGCGGCATATTGTGGATAGAGAGGTAGTACCAACAGTCGCTGGCAGCCTTTGCCTTGCAACTTTTTCAGGGCGCTCGGAATCGACGGGTTGCCGTAACGCATTCCCAGTTCGAATTCGACGCGACCTTGAAAGTGCGGGCGAACCTGTTCGGCAATCGCGTCTACTTGGCGTTGGCTGATATTCAATAACGGAGCGCCGGGGCCTTCGGAATCCCATACCGTCGCATAGGCTTCGGCCGATTTAGCCGGACGTGTATTCAAGATAATGCCATTCAAAATCAATTTCCAAAGCCAGCGTGCCGGAGGTGGTTCGACCACGCGCGGATCCATCAGGAACTCTTTCAAGTAAGGTTTTAGCGCTTCTTTGGTGGGGGCGTCGGGAGTGCCAAGGTTGGTAATTAAAATGCCGGTCGCGGTTTCTGAACCGTGTTGGTAGTCGGAGATTCCTTGATAGTGCAAAATGTGTGCTCCCTTAGCGAACTTTACGATTAAGCGGCTTATGTTTCCGTGAATTATGTAATGGTTTTATCGGATAAGTCGATCCATTGCTATGAAATTATACAAGAAGTCGGCCCGCTATGAGAGTCCTGTATCGTCGACTGTTATTGGGATTTGCAATGGAGCATCAATCCGTTATTCGGATCGATGCTCATTTTGGTCGTGTCAAAGAGTGGCTTTGACCCTGAGCAGCTCCTGCCAACGGGTGGTGTAGCGCGGCGACATCAGGTTGCGGTTCATCTTCCAATGGGTCTGTTGTTGCAGGCCGCTGTTAGCGAGGCTTAAGGTGCCTTTGCCCATCTTGAGGTTGAGTTGATCCATTACCTGCATCATCCGGTCGGATTTAGGGTTGCCCGAGTAACGCGGATCGGGTGCGAACAGATCGGTTTGCAGAGCGCCCTTGGTTGAAATCTCCGCGAGTGTGACGGCGGCTTTTTGGTAAGCGAAGCCTTCTCGCCAAATGTGGTTGAGCGCTTTGATAGCGACCTTGGTGATTAAGACGCTGTTGTCGGTCGGATAGATCAGCGGGATTTGATAAACGTTGCGATATTGAGGCCGATCGGTTTGAAAACGCGGCGTCGTGATGTAGACGTTGATTTTTTGGCAGACCCCGTTTTGTCGACGCAATTTTTGGGCGGCGGTGGCCGCATAGCTGGCGACGGCCTGTTTCATGAAATCGTAATGGGTTACCAGTTCGCCGAACGAACGTGAAGAGATGATCTGTTGTTTGTCGGCGTGAGTTTCATTGAGGCGGAAGCAGGCTTGGCCGTTCAATTCCAATACGATGCGTTCGACTTGAACGGAAAATTGTTTGCGAATCGACTTCGGACAAGCCTGCTGTAAATCGTAGGCACTGTGAATTTGTTTGGCTTGCAGTTGTTGGCTCAATTTTTTGCCTACGCCCCATACCTTGCCGACCTCTACTTGTTTTAACAAAGTCGTCTGCGTGCTTGTAGAGAGGGCGGTGAAGTCGAGAACGCCGTCTAGGTTGGCTTGTTTTTTAGCCAAGTGGTTTGCGAGTTTCGCTAAGGTTTTGCTCGGACCGATGCCGACCGCGACCGGAATACCGATCCACTGTTTGACGCGCTGTTTGATTTGTTGGGCGTAGGCGGTGAGATTTTCAATCCTTAGGTCGCCGAGTTCCAGAAAGCTTTCGTCAATGGAATAGATCTCCTGATGCGGTGAAAACTGGCCGATGATGCGGTGCATGCGTTGGCTCATGTCGGCATAGAGTTCGTAATTGGAGCTGAATACCGCCGTATTGTGTTGTTTCAGTAGTTTGGCAACTTTGAAATAGGGTTGAAACATCATGCTGTCCGGTCGGGCGGCATGATAACCGCCGGAACCCAGTTGTCGTACAAGTTTCTGGTCCAGTTCCTTGGCATATTGGTTGGCGGCGACGATGCAGCCGTCGTTATTCGACAGGACGACCACCGGCCGATGCTGTAAGCCCGGCTCAAAGGCAATTTGGCAGGAAGCGTAAAAAGAGTTGCCGTCTATCAGGGCAAAGGTCGGCATCGGTGTGACTCCGTAAATGATCGCTTTGAAAAAAGTCCGAAATGGATTACTATTATGAATATTGTAACAGTATTCAAAAAGAAGCGTATATGGGCGATGACAAAAAAAGACATGGCGGTTTGCGAACCGGTGCGGGGCGCAAAAAAGGCAGCGGTAAGTTTGGTGAACCGACCAAGGTAATCCGGGTTCCGGAATCGAAGGTCGAACGAATTCAAAGCTGGTTGGAAGGTCGGGAAAATGGCATTCGGGATTGGACGGGCTTATTGGAGAAGTCGGCGTTTTCGGTGCATCAGCCCGCCAATGACAGTCATGTGGAGTTGCCGTTGTTCAGTCATAAGGTGGTCGCGGGGTTTCCCAGCCCGGCGGATGACTATATCGAAGCTACGCTGGATTTAAATGAAAAATTGGTGCGCAACAAGGACGCGACTTTCTTGTTGGTGGTGGAGGGTGATTCGATGCAGAAAGCCGGAATTCAGGACGGCGACATTCTGGTGGTGGATCGCAGCATACAACCCTCTGACGGCAAAATAGTGATTGCGGCGTTGGACGGTGAACTGACGGTGAAACGCCTGTCGGTGAAATCCACCGGAACCTGGTTGGTGCCGGAGAATGACAATTATCCTCCGATTTTAGTAAGGGAAGAAGCGGATATGGTGATATGGGGAGTGGTAACGGCGACGATTTCGCAGTTTTGAACATATCTTTAAGGCGGATCGACGGCGATAGATTAAGGGAACGGGATTTTTGCTTTATAAGCATTCTTAATTCAATGTAAGTATTAAGTAATTTGATTGCGTTAAGGGTTGAATCTTTTTTTTTCTGAGCGCAGAATGGTGGCTATTATCCATAACAAAATGGTGGGATTTGTGAGGAAGTATTTAACTTCTGTATTGGTGTTGCTGATCTTGCTGGTTTTTGCGTTGGTGGTCGTCAAGTATGTTTACGACTATGCGGAGCAAAAATTAAAACATCAGGTTTTTGTCGAGTATCAGCAGCAGAATCATACACAAATTCAATCGCTAATCCGCAATCAGCAGCATGCTTCAATGACGCTGGCAATGAGTCTTTCGGAAAATCCGTTTATCGAAGTTTTGCTTGTTCGTCCGAATGACGCTTTACACCAAAAATTGACCGGTTTGGTGGAGAAAATTAATAAGCATGACGGCTTTAAAGATTTTTGGGTACAGCTGATCGACGCAAAAGGTCACAGCATTTATCGAAGTTGGACCGATAAGACGGGAGACGATTTAGCGGCTATTCGCCCGGAAATGGCGGCGATGTTGCGAGACCCGAAGCCGAAACAAACGATCAGTGTCGGCCGTTTTACGATTTCGTTTAAATCAATGGTGCCGGTGATTAACGATAAAAATCAAATGTTGGGATTGTTGGAGGTCATTACTCAATTCGATCCTTTGGTGGAGCGACTGCAGGAACAGGACGGCGTTAAATCCATTTTACTGACGGATAAACGTTTTCAGCCGCAGCTGACTAAAGCCATTACCGGACAGTTTGTGGACGGATATTATGTGACGAATTCCGGTGCGGATCCCGACTTGCTGCAACTCCTGAAAAAGACCGGTGCGGATCAGATGGTGTCGATTCGGGACTATGCCTTAATGCCGCCTTACGTGGTGACGGTTTATCCGGTTAAAAACAGTCGGGGAGAGGAGCTGGCTTACTGGTTGGCTTTTACCGATATTGCGCGGATCGATTTCAGTCAGGCCGTTTGGGTATTGCAGAAGTATTTGGTTATCAGCCTGAGCGGGATTTTATTACTGTTATTGTTGTTTGTGATCTATGTCAGTAAATCTCACTCGGATCGCGAAAAACGATATTTCAGACAAATTATCGATTCGGTTTCGGACATTATTTATATCGCCAACGACCGGCACGGCGTCGACGTTAATCAACACTTCCTGGACTTTTTCAGCGATTTTGACAGTGTAGAAAGCTTATTGCAAAAACATGATTGCATCAGCGATGCGTTTGAAGAGGAAGAAGGGTTCTTAAATAAGAAAATGAATGGCCTGTATTGGCTGGATTATGTCTTGAAACATCCGGACAAGTCGCATAAAGTCAAAATTGTACGGAATGGTGTTCCCCATACCTTCTTAGTGAAGGTCAAACGTATGAGTGGCGTTAAAGGAAAATTGTATAACGTATTAATGCAGGATATCACTCAGGTAGAGGCTTACGAGAAAGAGCTGCGGGTGTTGGCCGTGACCGACGAATTGACGGGAGCGGGAAACCGTTTGGCTTGCAACCAATCGTTGGAACGGGAGATTTTGCGTTCTCGACGTTATCAAAAAGCGGTTTCGTTGATTATGTACGATATCGACCATTTCAAACGCATTAACGACGTGTACGGGCATGATGTGGGGGATAAGGTGTTGGTTGCGGTTACGACGGCCATTCAGGGGTTGTTGCGTAGTACCGACATTTTATGCCGTTATGGCGGGGAGGAGTTTTTGGTGATCCTGCCGGAAACGGGGGCTCAAGAAGCGGAACAACTGGCTCAAAGGTTGAAAGAGCATATCGCTTCGTTAACGACATCCGACGTACCGGCCAAGATTACGATCAGTTTCGGCGTGACCGAGCTGACGCGTTGGGATAGCGAACAGACGTTTTTGAAACGAGTGGATCAGGCGTTGTATAAAGCCAAACAGAATGG
The DNA here is from genome assembly GCF_041583835.1 of Thiomicrorhabdus sp. Classification (GTDB taxonomy): domain Bacteria; phylum Pseudomonadota; class Gammaproteobacteria; order Thiomicrospirales; family Thiomicrospiraceae; genus Thiomicrorhabdus. The sequence continues at coordinate 111,935 of NZ_JBFHFC010000002.1, forward strand.
GCGTAATCGAGTGGAAGTGGTAACCGAAGTAATTGAACATAATTCTTAAAAATGCCCGCTTTTTAAGTTGTGTCAGTCGCATTAATGGTATTATTCTGCGATAAATTTGTTGTTGTTGGAGAATGAGAATGAGTGTTTTACCAAGCCATTTAAAATATGCCCAAACCCATGAGTGGGTATATATAGACGAAGACGGAAATGCGGTTGTCGGGATTACCGACTTCGCTCAGGATTCTTTAGGCGAGTTGATGAGCGTGACGTTTCCGGAATTGGGGACGGATGTATCGGCCGAAGAAGATGTCATGTCGTTGGAGTCGGTTAAAACCGCTTCGGAGATTTACGCTCCCGTCAGTGGCGAAATTGTAGAAATTAACGAGGCGTTGGAAGACGAACCGGAATTGATCAATGACGAACCTTATGACGGTGGTTGGTTGTTTAAGATTGCCCCTCATGATCCGAGTGAGTTGGATGATTTGTTGTCGGATAGCGAATATCAAGAGTTGATCGATAACGCCTAAAACCGCGAAGTGTTCAGTGCGTATATGTCAGCATGCACCCGAGCGGTGCATGTTGTGTTTTTAGTCCATGAAATTTTAAGTGATGTTGCATAAAAATAATGTTAGCCAGTTTACGATTAAAGAAAAATGAAGAGCGCCGAATCAAACAAGGCCATTTATGGGTTTTCAGCAATGAGGTGGATAACCATGTCACTCCGTTGAAAGATTTTGAGGCGGGACAGCAGGTAATCATCGAGGCTGCAAACGGAAAGCCTTTGGGGATGGGGTATGTCAATCCGAATACCTTGATTTGTGCGCGCTTATTAAGCCGTAGCGCCAAAGTCGAATTGAATGCAAAGTTCTTAAAACGTCGTATACAGGCTGCCCAGTCTTTGCGTGAACTGAATTTTGACGAGCCTTATTACCGCCTGGTATTCGGCGAAAGTGACGGCTTGCCGGGCTTGGTAATCGATCGTTTCGGCGATGTGTTTGTGGTGCAAATCACGACAGCCGGTATGGAAGCGGTCAAAGACGATATCGTCCAGGTCTTGGAGAATTTATATCATCCGCAGGCGGTCGTGTTGCGCAACGACACCAAGAGCCGCGAGCTGGAAGGGTTGCCGCTGTATGAAGAGGTCGCCGTAGGTAGCTTGCCCGAAGAGATCGTGATTGTCGAGAACGGTGCCAAATTTGTAATTCCGGTCGAAGGCGGCCAAAAAACCGGTTGGTTCTATGATCATCGTATGGCGCGTAAACGTCTGCAAGATTTGGTGAAGGGTAAGCGCGTATTGGACGTGTTCAGTTATTTAGGTGGTTGGGGTATCGAAGCGGCCGTAGCCGGAGCCGAGTCGGTCACTTGTGTGGACGCTTCCGAATCGGCATTGGACGGTGTTGAGCGTAATGCGGCCTTGAACGGCGTGTCCGACAAGCTGACCCTTATTCAAGGAAATGCATTCGACGTGCTGAATGCATTGCGTTTGGAGGCGGACAAGTTTGACGTGGTCATCGTCGATCCTCCGGCGTTTGTAAAACGTAAGAAAGACTTAAAGCAGGGCGCGGAAGGTTATCGACGCATTAATGAAATCGCGATGCGATTATTGGAAATCGACGGTGTTTTGGTTTCCGCTTCCTGTTCGCATCACATGAGCAGGGATCATCTTCTGACTCAGGTACAGTCTGCCGCGAGGCATATCGATCGTCAGGTACAGTTATTTGACCAAGGGCATCAGGGACCCGATCATCCGGTTCACCCGGCCATTCCTGAAACCGAGTATTTGAAGTCGTTTTTCTTCAAAGTGTCGCAGAGTTGGTAGATTGATCGCCGACGGTTGAAACAAGTTAAGGAATGCAGATGAAAACAGGCAACCAAGTTCCCAATTTTATTGCTAATGAAGTCTATGCCATCGACATCATTTGCGATAAGTTGGCCTGTTTCAACTCGCCTAAGCCGCGTTTGATCAATGCGCTTGGAACTCAGTTGAAAATGGCTTCGGAGTTGTTTGAAGCATTGCCGGAGGCGGCTCAGCAGCACTTTGCAGAAGCACGGGATGCGTTTAAACAATGTTACCCCTTGATTATGGGGGACGCTTTCAACGAAGACGTTGCAATCAATCAGCTTAAGCCTATTCTGCGTACGGCGATTGATAATTTAACCAAAGACGACGGGTTGCTTGACCGCTATTCAAGTGATTTTCTCACCAATACGTGGGGAGATATGTTTGCGGTCAATAATCATGCAATTGTGTCCAAAACCGACCGTTACGGAACGATCATTTCCGCCAATCCTAAGTTCATTGAAATTTCCGGCTACACTTTGGAAGAGTTGATTGGAGAAGATCATGCGATATTGAATTCCGGCCTTCAGGTGAAGGGGTTCTTCAAAGAAGTCTGGCACACGATTGTTAACGGTGAGACATGGCACGGCACCATCTGTAACCGCAATAAACAGGGCGATTTATATTGGGTGGAATCAACGATTCAACCGATCTTTAACCAAGATAATGAAATCGAGCATTTTATTTCGATCCGAACTGATGTGACCGGTTTGAAAAAAGCGCAACTGCAAGCGGAAGCGAGCGAACTGGAGTGGCAGTTACTGCTGGATTCGGTCGGGGCGATGATTCTCTATAAGGATACCCGGAATAACATTATCAAAGCCAATCCGACTGCGGCGAAATGGTTTGGGCTGCCTTCTTTCGAGATGGAAGGAAAGAGTAGTGAAGAGCTGTGGCCGAATACCGCAAAATCTTATTACCAGGCGGATTTGGAAGTTATTCAAAGTCAAAAGCCTAAAATCGGTATTGTTGAGCCGTTCGAAACCTTGCATAAAAAGATGTGGGTGAGAACCGATAAGTTCCCTATTTTTGACGAGAAAGGGGGCGTCAAGGGTATTTTGGTTTCAGCGATCGATATCACCGAACTTAAGGACGTTGAAGAAGCGCTTAAGCAGAAATTAACCGAACTGGAAAAAGCCAAGCAGGAAGCGGAATCGGCCAACCGTGCCAAGTCGGAATTCTTGTCGAGTATGAGTCATGAATTGAGAACGCCGCTGAATTCGGTGCTAGGATTTTCCGAATTGTTGGCAAATTCCGAACTGACGGACAAACAGGCTCGACAGTTGCAGAATATTCGTCAATCCGGACAACATTTGTTGGAATTGATCAACCAGGTTTTGGAGCTTTCCCAAATTGAAACGGGGTCTTTGTCACTGACGTTGAATCGGGTGAATATGAAATCGGTTATCGAAAGTTCTTTGTCGACGATACAGCCGATGGCCGAGCGTAGCGGGATTCAGGTCAGTCATGTGTCGCAGGAAAATTGCAATCAGGATGTGTATGCCGATTCAACCCGAGTTAAACAAGTGCTGCTTAATTTCTTGTCAAATGCAATCAAGTACAATCGGCCGGACGGTGAGGTGCAGATTCATTGCGAACAAACGCTAAATGGATCGCAGCCTATGTTTAGAGTGAGTGTTGCGGATACCGGAATCGGAATTGCCGCCGACAAGCAAGATAAGGTGTTTGAGCCCTTTAACCGCTTGGGGCTTGAGAGCAAAACCATTGAGGGCACCGGGATCGGTTTGAGTATCACCGAGAAAATTGTACATTTGATGGGCGGAGAGATCGGTTTTAACAGTGTCGAGGGCGAAGGTTCCGTGTTCTGGTTTGAATTGCCGGCCGATCAGGACGATGAATACGACTTGGCCTCTTTACAGAAACAAATTTTTACTCAGGGCTTGCTTGCGGATTCAAGCAGTCAGGAGAAGATTGTCAAACTTCCTCACAATAAACAGGTGTTGTATATTGAAGACAATCCGATGAATATGCAGTTGATGAGTGAAGTTATCGAAATGCTGGACGGCTTTGAACTGACGATTGCACCAATGGCGGAAATCGGCATCGAAAAGGCTCAAGAACTATTACCGGATTGTATTTTTATCGACCTGGATCTGCCCGGTATGGGAGGCGAAGAGGGATTTAAGGCTCTGAGTCAAATTCAGGCCTTGATCGATAAAGGGACTAAAATGTATGCATTGACGGCAAAAGCGATGGCGCACGAAATCGAATATGGAATGCAACTCGGTTTTGACGGGTATCTGACCAAACCGATGGATGTGAAACAGGTCATGTCATTATTGCAAAATTTGGATTGATTAATATGGTCTCAAAAGAAATTCTACGACAGGCGCAAATTCTGGTTGTTGACGATCAAGAAGTCAATCTTGAACTGATTCAGGATGTGTTCGAGAGCAGGGATTTTGCTAATGTCATCACCTGTTCCAATCCGTTGATGGTGAATCAGATTCTTACCGAAAATGAGGTTGATTTGATTCTTCTCGATATCAATATGCCGGTTCTGGACGGTTTTGGGGTTTTGTCTCTGATCTGTCGAAAATTCATCGATACTTATAAGCCGCCGGTGATTATGTTAACCGCGCAGAATGATCAGGATAACCGTAATAAGGCATTGAATTCCGGCGGTAACGATTATGTGATGAAACCGTTCGATCAGAATGAATTGGTCAAACGAGTTGAGTTACAGTTGGAAAATTGGTTTTTGCGCAAGCGGTTGCAGGAGCAGAATCAGGAACTGGATCAAAAGGTACAAGAGAGAACCAAAGAGTTAAACGACGCTAATCTGGAAATCGTGCAGCGTTTAGGACGGGCAGGCGAGTATCGCGATAATGAAACCGGAAACCATGTCAAACGTGTGAGTCTGTTCTCTTATTGGATCGCAAAAAAATTCGGTTTGGACGAGGAGCGTGCGCGTTTAATTGAGTTGGCGTCGCCGATGCACGATATCGGCAAGATAGGCGTGTCCGACAACATTCTGATGAAACCGGGAAAATTGACGTCGGATGAGTATCAGGCGATGCAGGATCATGTCTTGATCGGAGCCAAGATTCTTGAAGATTCTAGGTCGGAAGTTCTGAAAGTCGCCTATCAGATCGCACTTACGCATCATGAAAAATACGACGGTAGCGGATATCCTCATGGTTTGGCGGGAGAGGCCATCCCGATTGAGGGTCGTATCGTTGCGATTGCCGATGTCTTTGATGCCCTGACTTCCGAACGTCCTTATAAGGCAGCCTGGCCGGTTGAAAAGGCGATCGACCTGCTTGGAAAAGAGAAAGGCAAGCATTTCGATCCGGAGTTGGTGGATTGTTTTATTGCGGCGCTGCCGGAAATTTTAAAAATTCGGGAAACCTATTTTGAAGCATAAACTGCTTCCGTCCTCCCCAAAAGCACAAGCACAACAACGACTTGCTAAACAGTGTTACTGGGATGAAGTTGAACAGACATTGTGGATCGACGGTCGTAAGGAAGTGCCTTCTATCGGTGTGATTGAGGTGATGAGTTGGGATCGCATGATGCTGGATTCGTCGCCGATTCCGGATTATCCGATCGAACTTATGGTATTTGAGTGGTCGAATTATTCCCAGTTGTCTTACTGGCGTAAACAGATTCCCAAGTGGGTCTCCGACAGTTGCGCCCTGTTCCCGACACATCAGCTAACCTTACTCCACTATTGCGGCAAATATCCCCAGATTCTGGAATTACTGGATCATGCGCCTTTATTGGCTTGGCGATTGATTTCGTCGGGCTTGGAGGAGCCTGAAATCGTCGCTTTGCTGGCCGGGAAACGCGTGGACATTGCCGCTCAGGTGGGTTGGCCGGGTAAGGAAGAGACGGTTAAATTTCTGCGAAATTTGCGATTGCGCTGGGTGAATCAAGAGATTGCCGAGCAGGTCGAGGTCTGCTTAATGGATGATCGGCGTTTGCAGGCCTTGCAATCGTTGCCGCGGATTAATTCGATGGCACTGTCGTTGGCGGCGCGTTTCCCGGAGTTGATCGGTTGCCGTTTGCATCAAGCGTTGGCGCAATTGCCGTGTCGGCCGATGCAGTGTCAGAGTATGGTTGCCTTGCTGGAAGACGCGTACCGGTTGGCAGAAAATCTAGGGCTGTCGGAAAACGAAGTAGCACGCATCGGCAACAGCCGATATTTGATCGAGGTGACTGAAATCTATCAGAGCTGGTTGAATGTCGCTATGGAAAGCGCTTTGGATGGCGATGAGGGGAGCATGGCGCCGTTGATCGATAGACTACAGGTTTCGTCCAAGCCGTTTGAGGTTTTGAGCGAATTGGGTGATTGGATTCAGCTTAGCATCAAACAGCAACATGCCTGGATAACCGATTATCTTCAAGAAGTCGATTCGAGATCCGGGATATTGATTGCCTGGCTGGACGACGGCAAGTTATGGGCGGCTTTGATCGATCGTGATCCGGATCTTGATCACAGTGAAATTTTGCGGGTAAGAGGTGAAGAGAACAGTCTTCCGAGCTCTAAGCAGTTGGCGGATTTGCATCTTTGGCAGGCGACCGGCAAACTTTAGGTTTGTCGATGGTATAGATGGGTTCGGGTTTGATTGTTAATGGCTTGGTACGTTAACGACCGGACAAGAAACCGGTCATTAACGTTAGCGTTGTCATAGTACTCTGGATAAGCCGTTACGATTGACTGTCGCCAACCAGCTGTTCGGAGCCCATCAAGTCTTCGTAGGTTTCGCGTGGACGAATCAACCAAGCTTGATCGTCCTGTACCATAATCTCCGCCGCACGCGGACGCGTATTGTAGTTGGAGCTCATGGTAAAACCGTAAGCACCCGATGACATGACCGCCAACAGATCACCCGCCTTAAGGTTTAACTGGCGATCTTTGCCAAGAAAGTCGCCGGTTTCACAAACCGGTCCGACGATATCCCATTTTGCATCCGTACCGTCTTCACGCGGCGAGACCGGCAGGATTTCCTGATAGGCCTGATAGAGTGCCGGACGGATTAGGTCGTTCATTGCCGCATCGATAATGGCGAAGTTTTTGTGTTCGGTCGGTTTAAGGAATTCCACTTCCGTCAACAGTACGCCGGCATTACCTGCAATGGCGCGGCCCGGTTCGATAATGACTTCAACGTTGTCGTCATCCAGTTTGTTGATTAATGCCTGGATGTAATCGCGAATCGGCGGAGGCGTTTCGTCGGTGTATTGAATTCCGAGACCGCCGCCCAAGTCTAGGTGGTGAATGTCGATGCCGATTTCGGCCAGTTGCGTTTTTAGCGCCAATACACGTTCCAACGCATCGACAAACGGCGTGATTTCCGTCAGCTGCGAGCCGATATGGCAGTCGATCCCGATAGGGTTGACGTGCGAACAGGCACAAGCATCCGCATACAGTTCTGGTGCCGTATTGATGTCAACGCCGAACTTGTTGTCTTTCAGGCCGGTCGAGATGTAAGGGTGGGTTTTCGCGTCGACATCCGGATTCACGCGAATCGAGATATCGGCGATCTTGTCCATACGTTGCGCTACGGCTTGGATGCGATCTAATTCGGCATGCGATTCGATATTAAAGCAGCGAATGCCGACTTCCAACGCACGTTCAATCTCTTTAGGCTGCTTGGCCACGCCGGAGAATACTACTTTCGACGGATCGCCGCCGGCACGTAAAACACGTTCTAATTCACCTTGGGAAACGATGTCGAAACCGGCGCCCAGTTTAGCCAATACGTTTAACACGGCAATGTTTGAGTTGGTTTTAACGGCATAACAGACCAAGTGCGGTTGATTGCCAAAAGCTTGGTCAAACGCCTTCCAGCGCTTTTCCAGTTCGGTTCTGGAATAGACGTAAAGCGGCGTGCCGAAATCTTCGGCTAATTTCTCAAGGCTGACGCCTTCAGCAAAAAGGGTCTGGTTTTTGTATTGAAAAGGCTGTGTCATTGCGTTTCCTGTTGTGAATTCTTTGTAGATTGAGTCGCGGTTTCCGTTTGCGCCTGTTCATCCGGATCGGGTAGGTAGAGCGGACCTTTTTTGCCGCAGCCGCTCAGTGACAGGCTTAAGATTGCGAAGCCACCGACTAAACATAATTTTCGGGTCAGCGTACGCACGGATAATTGGTTTTTTAAGCTGAAATTGGAAGCAGGCATTTTTACTGTATTACTCAATTTAAACCGTTAAAATGAGCCTTATTTTAGCAGAAATATGAGAAGAACAATGCAAGAACCGCAAGATGACCAGCCAATTATCATCGAACCTATGCAACCAGCCGATGCGGCCGTAATTTGGCTGCACGGCTTGGGCGCCGACGGTAATGATTTTGTCGGTATCGTTCCGGAACTACAGTTACCGATCGACCACGGTGTGCGTTTTATCTTTCCGCATGCAAAACATCAGGATGTGACGATTAATGGCGGTATGCGTATGCGTGCCTGGTACGACATCCGTTCGTTGGATTTCATGGGGGATGTGGATGCTGCGGGTATCCGGGTGGCTTGTTATCAAGTGTACGATTTGATCAGTCAGCAAATCGCCGCCGGCATACCGGCCGATCGTATCGTTTTGGCAGGGTTTTCTCAAGGCGGCTTGATCGCTCTGCATGCGGCATTGAGTTATGAGCAGGAATTGGCCGGCATACTGGCAATGTCGACATATTGTCCGATGTATGAGCAGTTTTATATGCACCGTCAGATGCCGATTATGATGGTGCATGGCTTAAACGATCAAGTGATTCCTCTAACCGTGGCAGAGCATTCCAAGTTGGCATTGGAAAGAAAAGGCTATCACATTGAATGGCATACCTATTTGATGCAGCATCAGGTTTGCGGCGAAGAGATTGCAGACATTGCCGCTTGGTTAAAACGGGTTTTGAAACTCAAAGAGTGAATTGATATGAGCGTTTCGCAAGATTGCCAACAATTTTTAGATAGCCGTAAAAGCCTGGTGTTGAGTACGATTTCAGCGCAAGGTGAGTTGGAAACCAGCGTGATGCCGTTTGTGGTGGCTAATGCGGGCGAATTGGCAATTTTTGTCAGTGAGTTGTCGGCACATACGCAAAACCTCCTCAATTTGACCGGTTTGGCACAAAATGCCGGCGATTCAAACTTTACGGGTTTGGTGAGCGGTTTGCTCTTAGCGGATGAAAACGAAACGCCGGAGATATTCGCCCGGGAACGTATCGGTATGCAGTTACAGGTTTCCAGAGTGGATTCCGGTTCAGTCGAATGGCAAGAGATTGTAGATCGGTTTGCGGCGAATTTCGGAGAGGTGGTTGACGTGTTGCGTAACTTGCCCGATTTTCACTGTTTTAAATTGGTTGTCGTCCGCGGGCGGTATGTTCGCGGCTTCGGTGCGGCTTATGCGTTTGAGGGCTGTCCTTGTAAAGAGATGCAGGGCATTAAAGGACGTTAGCAGTTTCTTAAGCACTGGCTTTCGCCGCATTCTTCCGCGCTTTCTGCTGCTTAACCACGAGACATTTTTTGATCCAGTTGGCAAACATCGGGTGGTTCTGCATCATCGCCTGGTAGAGATCCAATTCATTGCAGCCCTGCATGTGAAAAGCGTAGGCGGCAATTTCGATGAGCTTGTCGATATAGGCGTTGGGAAAGTGCTCGGAAATTTGGAAGTAACTGATTTTTGTCAAAATTACAGCATTTAAAACGGTCTGCCACTGGTCATGACTGAGATTACCGTATTTCTCCGAATAATACTTCGTCGGCCCTTCTTTACGCATGGTGATCATTTCTTTCAGGGTGGAGAAACGAATCAGATCCAAAGCGGGATCGCGTAAGGAGAGTGCAAGGTCATCCATAAAGGTTGGATCTATTTCGTGACTGCTACCGGGCATGACGTTTCCTTAATTTAAAATTTCACTGAATATAGGCCAGTGATCGGTTTTCAATTTTTCGTTTATAAAACGATGTCCATGCATTCTTTGACTTCTTGTTTCTGAATTTGGATTTGCAGATAATCTTGAAGGTTGCCGTCGGGGAATTCAAAGTTAATGGCGATGCGTTCCTGGTGCTTCTTTTCGTCGGTGCGGATGTCGACAATGCTGCCGTTAAATTTGAGTACTCTGTCGTCCACCGGAAAATAGAGGTAGACATCGACGTGCGAGTACAGCGGGAAGCGTTTTCCGAGATTGACGGCGATGCCGCTGGCGCTGATATTGGCCATGCTGGCTTTCCACTCTTTCGGGAAATTTTTTAAATAGTTGTCTTCATGTATCTGGCGATAGCCTTCCAAATAGGAGTCCAGATACGCAGCCGTATGCAAAAGGGATTGCACCAGCGGAATTTTTTGCAGTTTTGGCGACTGGAAAGCCCCAATCATTTCGTCTAATTGAAAACCGGTCGGTAAGTGTCCCTGAACCGCAAAATCGCTCGGTGTCGAATTTTCCAGACTCCAAACCATGTTTCTCAAAAAGGTCAGGTATTTTTCCTCGATCATTTTGATGTATTGGTAGGTCTTGGGAGAAGAGGGTTCGATCATGCGCGCACTTTGAAACCCTTCCATGTGATGGTTTACACGTGACCAGTATTCGGAACTTAAACGCGGATTGCGTCCTTCTGCAATGGAGTGGGCGCACTTGCCGAAGAAGTCGATATATTCAAAGATTTCATTGAATATTTGCTGAATGATGGCTGAATGCTCTTGTACGCGTTTTACCCAGCTTTGAGCGCTGAACTTTTCAACCGCGACTTTATTTTGAAAGCTGGTAGGAAAGTAATCGGCACCGGTGGCATAGATTTGACGGTCGTTGATTGGAGAGCTCGGTACAATATAATGCCGAACCGGCATGTCAATCCGGTAAAAACGCCTCGAGTTTCCTTTTCTAAACCATCTGTTCATTATGCTCTAACGATGCCCCTGAATCGTATTAACGCTCTCCCATTCTATATAACTTGTATGGGAATTGATAGGGATATAAAGCATTTATCACGCCAAAGGTAGCGTTCGCTACCCTTGGCTTGAGAACAGCCGCTAGAGCAGCTTCCAGATGCGCAGCCGTCAGCGCTCAAAACCTGAATGTGGCCTTGATTGATCAGCGGTGTCATGATGCCTTTGACGGTATCTTCGCTCAGGTCGAAGCGGTTTTGAATATCCGACAGGCTGACTTCATGATGCTGTTTAATATAGCGTTTGATGTCAAGAAGAAGCATTTCTACCCCCTGGATTGCACCTTTTTGGATGAATAGGATTGCCCGACTTTGCGTAATGTCAGAGCGAGCCCTAAGAACCCTAAGCTAATAACCGTCAGCCAGATCGTTGCCGTTTCGGGATTTTTTCCGAAATTGGCAATTTGGTAAAAACCGACGGCGACACTGTAACCCAAGAACAAACTCCAACTACCGCTGGACAGAGCCCAACGCCAACCTAATTCCTGTTTGATGGCACCAAAGGTGGCGACACACGGGAAATAGAGTAGTACCAATAAAAGGTAAGCGTAAGCGCCGACCTGGCCGTCAAAATATTTTGCCATTTTTTCCAATGTGGTCAAGGTGAACCCCTGTTCATCCGCGATGGCTTGTTTGTCCTCGATATTTTCAATCGATTGTAAGCCCAATGGGTCGTTGACGTCCGTAACGATGCCCGGCAGGTTGGCAGGAATCGTGGCAAAGGCTTCCTGCATGGCGGCAATAAAGTCGTACGACTCCGGAATTTCCGGCGGATTAGGTTCGTCCATGTTTTGGTAGAGAGAATCGAGAGAACCGACGACGACTTCTTTGGCCAACAGACCTGTAATCAGTCCGACCGTGGCCGGCCAGTTTTCTTCGGTGATTCCCAGAGGTTCCACAATCGGCGTGGCGGCACGTGCGATGTTGCTCAATACCGAATCGGAGCGGTTTTCATGCCCGAAGCTGCCATCCGTTCCCAGACTGTTAAGAAGGTTCAGGGCAAGCACCACGATCACGATCACCTTACCGGCATCAAGGATGAAACTTTTCAGTTTGTTGCGGGTGTTAAGGAGCACATTTAACGGGGCCGGCTTGTGGTAGATCGGCAGTTCCATCAGCATCGGTTTCGCTTCGCCCGGCAATAGGGTGTGCTTAAGCAGAAGGGCGGTTAAAACCGCAGCCAAAATGCCGGCGACGTATAGGGAGAACACGAATAGGGCGGCGTTATTGACGAAGAAGGCCGTCGCGAACATGACATAGACCGTCAGTCGTGCACTACACGACATAAACGGCGTCATCATTACGGTCATGATGCGGTCGCGATGGTCGGGTAACGTTCGAGACGCAAGTACGGCGGGAATGTTACAGCCGAAACCGACAACCAGCGGAATAAACGCTTGCCCTGACAGACCGAGACGGCGCATCAAACCGTCCATGATAAAGGCGGCACGCTGCATGTATCCGGTCTCTTCCAGAATGGAGAGGAGCAGGAACAGGGCGCCGATAACGGGAATGAAGGTGGCTACCACCTGGATTCCGCTACCAATCCCTTGGGCCAGGATGGCGATTAACCAGCTAGGGGCATTGAGCGATTGCAGAATGGCGGTCGGGCCATCGACAAAAATTGCTTGGGCTCCCAAGTCAAAGAAATCGATAAAAGTGTTGCCGACCGTAATCGACAGTGCAAACACAAGATACATGATCACCAGAAATATCGGCAGTCCCCAGATTGGATGCAGCATCCAACGATCCAATAGGTCTGTGGTGTTTCGGGTGAAACGATCGGTATGAACCAAGCTGGCGTGGCTGGCATCGTGTGCGAATTGGAAATATAGATCCGCCGAGATCAATGCTAAATCTTCCTGATAGAACTCTTCCAATTTGGTTTTTTCGGCGGCGCAGAAGCTTCTCAGTTCAAGCGGAGCCGATTCCGGTTTGATGAGCATTTGCAGGGTTTTCCAGCAAGAATCCGAATCGGGCTGCTCTTGTAAGTCGCGCACGGAATGTACGGATTTATGCAGGGTTTCAGGCAAATCGAAATGGAGGTCCGACTTTTTGTTCAAAAGGGACGGAAGCTGTTGTTTAAGTTCGTCGATGCCCTGGTTGAAGTACGCGGAAACCGGAATCACCGGGCAGCCCAACGATTCCGAAAGCGCCTCCAAGTTAATTTCCAGATGACGTTCGTTCAATAAATCCATGCGATTGAGCACGACCACGACCGGTAAGCCCATATGCAATAGTTGGGCGGTCAGGAACAATTGACGTTCCAGGCTGGTCGCATCGACGACATTGATGATCAGGTCGGCCGGCTGGCATTGTAAATAATCCAAGGCGACCTTTTCATCCAGGCCGGTGTGGCTGGAGCTTTCCAAACTATAGACACCGGGCAGATCCATGAGGTGAAAGTGGGTATCGCCGATGTTGAGAAATCCGGACTTCTGTTCGACCGTGACTCCGGGCCAGTTGCCCGTAGTTTGTTGCGAACCCGTTAAGCGGTTGAACAGCGTGGTTTTACCGCAGTTGGGGCTGCCTATCAACGCGATCTGGTAGGCATGCGTCGACTGTTGGGCGTTCTTTTTAAATTTAATTTTCTTTTTTAGAACGGTCATGACAGTATTTCTACCTGAATGTTTTCTGCAATTTTTTTATCGATTGCGAAGCGGCTTCCATCGACACACACGACCAAATTTTGACCACGGGTCATCACCAGTTTGACAATGCTATGGGTGTGAAAACCTAAATTGATCAAACGCATTTTCATTTGTAAATCACCTTGTAATGCGGTGATTTCACTGGTTTGACCTCTTTGGCAATGGTCTAAAGTCGTGAGTTTAGGATTTGCATGCATAATTAAATGATAATTGTTATTATTTTGTTTACGATTGAGTAGGATAGCAAACCCAATCGTTAATCACAAGTTAAATGATATTTATTTTCATTTGTAAAAAGTGCTTAACTGTATGGAATGCAAAGGTATTTAGTTTTGCATTCCTTGAGTTTGCCATTTTTGTGGACGTTTTCAGGCCTTTTTCTGAACCTTGTAAAGCGCGATTTCGCCTAGCAGGTTCGGGGCAATCTTCATGCCTAAGGTACTACGATGTTCGGAGTTGACCACGGCACGTTCGACCACTTCAATTCCTTTGGATTCGCACAGGTCTTCAAAATCATTGAAGGTGCATAGGTGAATGTTGGGTGTGTCATACCAATGATACGGTAAGGTTTCGGTTTCCGGCATGCGACCGCGGAAAGCCAGTTGTGCACGCATTCTCCAATGACCGAAGTTCGGGAAAGTGATGATGCTCTGCTTTCCGACGGCGAGCATGTCGTCCAACAGTTCGTCAGGGCGTTTTACTACCTGCAAGGCTTGCGTCATGATGACGTAATCAAAAGAATCTTCATCAAAGTAGTGGCAAATGTCGTGGTTGTTCAAATTGCTTTGAATGACGTTGATGCCCGCTTTAATCGCGTCGATGTTTTTATCCGGATCGATCTCCATGCCGTAACCGGTCACTTGATGAGTTTTAATCAAGTGCGTCAGTAACTTGCCGTCACCACAACCCAAGTCCAGTACGCGGCTTTGAGGGGAGATCCAGTCAGAAATCAATTTGAATTCCGGTGAAATAGGTAAAGTTGTTGCGCTCATGGTTGTATCTCGGTTTTAGGTGAAGTGGCCGATAATTCATCTACGATGCGTTGCATATAAGCTGCGAAGACGCCTTCATAATGTTCGTTCGGAAGTAAAAACGCATCATGGCCGTGTTTCGAAGTGACTTCCGCATAGCTGACGTCGGCATCGTTATCGAGTAGGGCTTTAACGATTTCGTGAGAACGTTCAGGCGAAAAACGCCAATCCGAAGTGAATGAAATAACCAGAAACTTAGCGGTAGCCTGTGCAAGCGCTTGGGTTAAATCGTGGTCGAATTCCGCGGCCGGATCAAAATAGTCCAATGCCTTGGTCATCAGCAAGTAGGTGTTGGCGTCGAAGTTCTGCTTGGTGGCGAACTTCTCGCCTTGATAGCGCAGATAGCTTTCAACCTGGAATTCGACTTCATAGTTATATTGCAATTTGTCTTCACGAAGTTCGCGACCGAATTTGCTTCCCATCATATCGTCGGAAAGATAGGTTAAATGCCCCAGCATTCTCGCTAAAGCCAAACCTTGTTTTGGTGTGGTATTCGCTTCGATAAAACGCCCGTCATGAAAGTCCGGATCGGACATGATGGCACGTCGCGCCACTTCGTTGAAAGCAATATTTTGCGCCGATAATTTCGGTGCGGCGGCAATCACGATGGCATGTCTTAATTTGTCCGGATAGTCGATAGCCCACTGCAAGACCTGCATTCCGCCCATGGAACCGCCCACCAGAGCGGCCCATTGATCGATGCCAAGATGTTTACGCAGTTCGTTTTGGCTGTTGACCCAGTCACGACAAGTGACGATCGGAAAATCCGGGCCGTATACTTTGCCGGTTTCTGGGTTGATGCTGGTTGGGCCGGTACTCCCGCGGCATCCACCCAGATTGTTGGAACAAACAACAAAAAAACGGTTGGTATCGATGGGCTTGCCCGGTCCGATGTAACCGTTCCACCAGCCTGGCTTGCCGTCTGCATCCACACCGGCGACATGGTGATCGCCACTGAGTGCGTGACAGACTAAAATCGCATTGGACGCATCCGCATTCAGCTCGCCGTAGGTTTCATAGATCAGTTCGTATTCCGGCAACGTACTGCCGCTGACCATCTCAAGCGGCGTGTCGATTTTTAAAATCTGCGGCGTGGTGATTTCCGTGGTTTGATTCATCGTCGAATTCATCCTTATCCTATTTTAAGCTTACAGAAACCCTTGCGCGATTTGGGCAAGAGAACCGACCACGACAATTTGAAATAGTTTGATTGCCAAAATGGCGACCAACGGCGATAAGTCCATGCCACCGATAGGAGGAACGAGTCTTTGAAACGGAGCCAATATCGGTTGCGTTAATTGGGTGAAGATCACCATGTTCGGGTTGTAACCGGGCGAAACCCAGCTAAGGATGGCTTGAATGATAATCAGCCAGAACATCATGTCGAGTAGTTGGTTCATGATTTCGGTTACCGCTGCCAAGGCAATGGCAATCACGCCGAATTCCCGTCCGGTCAACATGCCGATACCCCATACGAAAATCGCATGAATCACCAATGCGGTGATGATCGCTGCCCAATCCCAGCGCCCGCGGGTCGATAGAACTTTGTTGACAGGCGCGCACAGCGGATTGGTGACTTTGGCGATGAACTGGACGATCGGGTGACGCCAATCGGCATGCGTTGCACGCAATAAGAAGCGCAGCATTAAAGCAAAAATGACTAAGCCGACAACAAATTGAAGTAAATAGAGGCCGCCTTGACCGACCGGTGAGCTGAGAGTTTCCATGTTAAACGTCATCTCCTAATTCGTTTGCTAGTTCTTCGGCGCGGTTTTTGGCCGCGAGCATCGCTTTTTCGACCATTTCACGCAATCCTTGGTTTTCAAAGGTATTGATGGCTTGTTCGGTGGTACCGTTCGGCGAAGTTACATTTTTGCGCAACGTCGCGCAGTCGTCACTGCTTTCCATGACCATTTTCGCTGCGCCCAACGCAGTTTGCATCGTCAATAGGTGTGCCGTTTTCGCATCCAGTCCCATCGATTGTGCAGCTTGTTCCATGGCTTCCATGAACAAGAAATAATAAGCCGGTCCACTGCCGGAAAGCGCGGTGACGACATCAATTTGAGACTCTTCCTGAACCCAGATGGTCAACCCGGCAGCCCGCATAATGTGTTCGGCCTGATTCTTTTGTTCATTATTAACCAGTTCGTTGGCAAATAGCCCGGTTGCGCCGCTTTGAATCAGGGCAGGGGTATTGGGCATGGTGCGCACGATTGCAAGATTACCGCCCAGCCAACGGTTGATGTCGCCCGTACGAATGCCTGCGGCAACCGAGATAATCAGACTGTTTTTTTGTTGAACTGCGGCTTGAATGCTTTTGCTGACGTTTTGCAGTATCTGCGGTTTAACCGCCAGCACAACCACGTCGGCTTGCTGGACGGCTTCGTTATTTTCCGCGAAGCAGACGATGCCGAAAGTGGCAGTCAGGTTGTCGCGCTGAGCTTGTGTAGGGTCGGCAGCGATGATTTTATCTTTTGGATAACCGCTGGCGATTAAACCGCCAATCAGGCTTTTTGCCATATTGCCTGCACCGATAAAACAGAGGGTTGCTTGCATAACCGAAGTGTTCCGTTTTTCAAAGTTAGAATGTTGCTTATTATAAAGGATAAACGCTTAAAAAATAGCCTAAGCCGGCAGATGCTTTGCAGGATTTGAAAAGTGGGTGGGAAAATGAACGGGTCGGTTCGAACTTTGTGTGTCGGTTGAAATAAAAACACCGCATAAGAGCGGTGTTTTCAAGTCAAATGGGCCGCTTCAATCCTATGGGGCAAATGTGGTAGTCGCGGTGCCTAACACTTCAGGGATTGGAGGCGTTTCTTCGTACATATATTTGAAGCGACGTACATAGCTGTCGCCGTCAATGCCGCCGTGTTCGGCATCGTCGGCATGCATGCCGTATACGAAACTAGGACGAATGCTTTGGTACAGCAATTCGACGTCGACCCGGAACGCGGCGGCTTCACGGCCGGTTACGTTGACATTGTAAGTGACTGTGTCTTTCCCGTCCGAACCCGCAACGTCTTTACCTGTGGCAAAGTTCGTATCTGCAGTGGCCGCACCGGTAACGTCGTCGTCATACTGCCCCGGAGTGACCGGGTTAGGATGGCGGTTTGCCAACTTCCAGCCGATCGGCGGAAGTCGGTTGTCTTTCAAGTAGGTATCGGCATGCAATAGAACATGGGTAATGTCGCCATTGAGATCGCCCATAACCGGCTCGTAAATTTGAACCTGAGACGGGTCGGTGATGATGTCGTGATGCGGTTCATAGCAGCTTGTATAGTCGAAAGTCGCATCGGTTTTCTCGATCGCCATACATTTATAGTTGATGAAGTTGGCATCTTTATCCAATTGGCCGTTGGCATCGACGTTACCGGATTCGAAAACCACTGTGTTGGTATCCGTGTCGGTCACGGTCAGGTGTACCCACATGCGTCGTGACGGGAAGCTGGTCGGCAAACGATGCCCGGTTAAGTTGGTGATCGTGACCGGAACGCTTAAGGTACTGCCGCTTAAAGAAGCACTAACGGCAACGTCGGCCGCGGAAGCCAGCATGCTCTTCGACTGGGCGATTTTCTGGTCGAAACCGGCCGTAGTGGTTTTATCGGAAATTCCTAGTTCCACCATGTATTTACTCAATAGCCCTAACAGATAGCTGTTGCCGCCGACGAACTCGTGAACCGAGAATACGCTGTCGGCGGAATCGCTGCCGCTCGGTCTGATGGTGGCCCCCGTCGGTTTGGTGGTGATTGGGGTTGTGTAATTAGGTTCCGGCGGCGCCATGTGGCAGGCTTGACAGGTTTTACCTGTGGCCGGATCCGAATACTGGCTGTTCAGCCAATCCCAGTAAGGGGTTTGTTCCGGGAATTGAGCGATTTTGCCGTCAACCAAATGCGGGTCGCCGTTTAAGTCCAGGGTCGGCGTATAAAGGTTGTGACAAGTGGCACACATCGCCGATTCACGGATGTGGGCTGAATATTCAGGCGTGTATTGAGTTTGCGTTTGCATCGCATTACCCATCGGGCTGACAAACGGTCCGAAGATACTCGGATCGACTACGCCGTTGTCGTCTGCGGATTTGATGGTGTAATGTCCGCTCATGCTGGAAAGCAGGTTTCCTTCGGGTGTGCCGGAGCCCAGGGTCGGATCTTGAATCTGGTGGCAGGTTGTACATGAAATCCCTTCGCGCGCATGCGGTTCGGTAATTGCAGTCGCAAAAGGGTAACCGCCGTCAGGTGATAATCCGGTCGGGTCATCCACAAGGCCGATTAGCGTTTGGTGAGCGTGAGTCGATGCCATTGGTGCGTGGCATCTTAGACAGGTGTCTTCGATAAAGACTTTCTTGTCTGGGAAGATATGCACTTCTTCTTCGACCACGGCATTGTAATATGGGTCGTTTAGCGAGTGAGCCATGACGCTGTGCTTCCACTGAGTCGCAGGACTGACATCGGTGCCGCCGGAAATCATAACGGTTGGCACCGCCGTTGTACTTCCCGTATGGCAGCTAGCGCAGGTGGCGGCATCGGTGAATACGCCGCGAGTTCCCCATGTAGAAATGTAAGTCGGGTTGTTGAACATGGAACTGTGGACCGGATCTAGCAGCGAAATTTCCGCCTGTGCATCGGCTATCGTCGCATTAGTAGGCGAACTGAGGTTGATAAAGAATGTTTTGGAAGTTGAGGTGTCTCGCGTCTCGATCAGCGGAATGTGAATATCGAGAGTTGTCGTACCGGCCGTGAATTGAAGCGTTCCGCTTGTTGCGGTGTAATCTTGTCCGGCTAATGCGGTGGAGTCGGCCGTTGCGTAGTTAACCGAGATGGTTTCAGTGCTTGCTTGGGATAACGTCACGGCAACTTCTAAGCTGGTGGTGGTATCCAAAGCCTGGGCATCGGCAATCGATATGGTAATCGCAGAAGGATCGCTCGTGTCGTCACCGCCTCCGCCGCCTCCGCCGCAAGCGGTTAGAGTCAGGGCAATAAACATCAAGGCCAGGGACTTGAAAAAGGAGGGGCTGGCGAGTATTTGACTACGCATAAGTCGAGATTTCCTGCTGATAAATAGGGAAGGGAGTTCGATTATTACAGCACTATGAATTATCGCAGTCAAAAAAAACCGTATTATTTTTGATGCAAATCAAGTGTGAGGGGGATCGTTTTAAAGTTTTGGCGTATGCGGCCGATAATCCATTCAAACTATATAAAAAATAAAAAAATATAAACCGCGCAAGCGTTTTACTTAAACCAGAAAAGAGTCGTTTATTATGTTGAATTCCATCACGCCCAATTCGCTTCTCAACCGTTTGTTCGACGACGGTAAAACGGATAAGAAAGATTCGTCGGATCTTAGTAATTTAATTCAGGCCAAACAAAAAGCGGATGCTTTAAAGAGCGCGGGTCAAACGCCGCAGGATTCGGTATTTACTTCCGATCAGGCGAAAATGGCGGCGGCCAGAATGCAGCAGATCGAACAAGCTTATCAATACAGTGAAACCATGAGTTTGCAACTGACCACGCGTGAGGGCGATACGGTTTCGGTCGACTTCCGTCAGCTTTACGCTCAGTATCAATCCGAGCGTGTTCAGCAGCAGGCTGAACAAGGGCCGCAAGGCGTTCGCTACTTTGAAAGTCGTGAAACCATGGAAATGACTGCGTTTGAAGAGCGCCTTGCATTTTCGGTTGACGGCGAACTGAACGAGGATGAATTGCAGGCGGTCTTTAAGGTGTTCGAGCAGGTAGACAGCCTGGCGAACGATTTTTACGGCGGCAATGTCGAGGCTGCTTTGCAAAAAGCGATGGAGTTGAATATCGACTCCGAGCAATTGTCGGGCATGCAGTTGAATTTGACTCAGACGACGGCGGTTTCGACCAGTTATAAACAAGCGGCAATGGCTCAGTACGAAGCTTTGCAAAACCAAGGTTCCGCGACGGATGCAGATGGGGAAAAGACACCTGAAGCGTACGGTGTTTCGATGTCCGATCTGCCGCCTTATTTGCAGAAATGGCAAGATACGGTGGAACGTTTGGATCAACAGTTTGAGAATGCACAGAACTTTGTGGATGAGTTAATGGCGAAAGTGGCCGAACAGCGTTTTCCGGATCAAGAAGACCGTCAGGGCTGGTTAGAGCGTTTGCGTGCATTCCATGACCAACTTTCCGAGTGGGCCGGTCAAAATCAGGGTGTAAAACAACCTGAAGAAAAAACCTCATCCCAAGTGATTGATTTGCCTGAAAATAGCGAAAAATCCACAGAAAATGTGAAAGAAAAAGCTGTAGAAAGCTCGGAATGAGCCGATAACTTAAATTAGAGAGGCGACGAGTTTTGCCATAGAGCAGAGTCGAATAAGTCGCCCTTGCCGTTTAACGATCGGACTTGATCAAGGTACGATTTTAAATGGTTCAAAAAGGAGATCGGGCCGGAATCAGCTTGCTGTTCCGGTTTTCCTCTTTCTAGACGTCCGAAAATTTCTTTTGGTTACTTCCCCTTCAAGAGCAGAGCTTTCCAATTATGCGGTGTTGAATATAATCCGCCTTTTTGAGATGGTTCTTACGGGTTTATTTTGTTTGTTTAATGCGCATTCGAATAATCTCGCGCGCCGAAAATATCGGTTCCGATACGTACAATCGTTGCCCCTTCCAGAATAGCCGCTTCCAAATCTCCCGACATTCCCATCGATAAGGTATCAATTCGACAGTCCGGTAACTGTTGTTGCAGTTCGTCGAGCAGATTTTTCATTTTGGCAAACGGAATGCGTTGACTCTCAAAGTCGGTGGCGGCTTGAGGAATGGCCATCAGCCCGCGCAGATTTAAATTCGGCAAGGAGGCTATTTGGGGAGCGGCCTCCATTAATTCCTGTGGGGTGAATCCGGCTTTGCTGCTTTCACCGCTGATGTTGACTTCCAATAAGATATTCAACGGTGGCATGGATTGCGGACGTTGGTTGCTGAGTCGTTGCGCAATTTTTAATCGATCGACACTGTGAACCCAATTAAAGTGTTCGGCAATCGGTTTGGTTTTGTTGGATTGGATCGGGCCGATAAAATGCCAATCCAGTTCGGGGTGTACGGCGATCTTTTGCAGAGCTTCTTGTAGATAGTTTTCGCCAAAAGATTTTTGCCCTTGTTCGGCAAGTACTTCAATGTCCTCAATCGGTTTGGTTTTACTGACCGCCAATAACGAGACGGAATCGTCGGCACGGTTTGCATCTGCGACGGCGTTTTTTATGCGGTGTAAAACTTCTTCGTAGCGTTTGATTAATTCAGCGGGCATTGTCAAACCTCTTATGCAAAATCTATATCGGAATGCACTTTTCTTGTGTGCAGCGTGTGGCCATTATACTTTTTCTGTTTTATCTTGGGCATGAAGTGCATGGCACCAAAACCGTATAAGACTTATTGAAATTGTTTTAGGTCAATTATTTGGCCGGAACGAGTTCAGATGCGATGTCTAGGGGCGTATACTGAAAAGAACGAATCAGAGAGAATGGATACATGGAGGTGCGGATGAAAAAAGTGAAATCGAGTGAAAGTAATTATCCTTACGAGGATAAACTGCCTTTTAAAGAGTATATGGAACAGAAGCGCTTATTGCAGATAGAGTTGTTGAAGATGCAGCGCTGGGTGAAAGAGAAAAACGAACGGATTGTGATGTTGTTCGAAGGGCGTGATGCGGCCGGAAAAGGTGGAACTATCAAGCGTTTTATGGAGCACCTCAATCCTCGCGGTGCACGTGTGGTGGCTTTGGATAAGCCGAGCGAGATTGAAAAAGGGCAGTGGTATTTTCAGCGTTATATCCAGAATTTACCGACGGCAGGAGAGATCGTATTATTTGACCGTTCCTGGTACAACCGTGCGGGTGTTGAGCGCGTAATGGGATTTTGTACGCCGCCTGAATACATGCAGTTTATGCATCAGGCACCTGAATTCGAGCGCATGATTACGGCAGACGGCGTTCGCCTGATGAAGTTTTGGTTCTCCGTCGGCAGAAAAGAGCAGCTGCGACGTTTTAATGCGCGTAAGCATGACCCGCTTAAACAGTGGAAATTGAGCCCGATGGATTTGGCGTCATTAGACCGTTGGGAAGAATACACCAAGGCGAAGGAAGATATGTTCTTCTACACCAATACCACCGAAGCGCCTTGGACGGTCATTAAGTCAAACGATAAGAAGCGCGCTCGTTTGGAAACCATGCGTTACGTTTTGAATATGATTCCCTATGAAGGCAAGGATGAAGCGGTGATCGGCAAGCCGGATCCTCTGATTGTGAGTGCGGGTGAAGATATTTTTCAGCACGATTAAAAATGGGTTTGTGAATCGTGAGTAAGGTGATGAGATTCAGTTGAAAAAGGAAACAGATATGAATATGAAAATCGAAGACCACGCGGCAAATGTTGTGAAGCGTTTTAAGGAGATGCTAAGCGAAGAACAAGTTGCCGTGATTGGTGACGAGCACTTTGAAGAGCTTGAAGTATTGATTGAAGCGGCTATCGGTTCATCCGAGGCGAAAGCGTTATTGGATGCGGTTGTTCAGGTTGAAACCTTGGCGAGGTCTTTAGCCAAACATGCCGCGGCGGTGCAAAACTTAAACGAATAAAACAACATTTAGCGGTCGTGATTGGCGTTTCCGGTTAAACGGATGCAACCGTCACGCCGTTAAAGCTTACCCAGTCATAAGGCTGGCAGAGCGCTTTACAAGCGCTGAGCTGTTCCTGTGTAAGGAATGCAATGATCTGCCAATTCAAATGGGTGATTTTGTGCGGCATGGATTCTTCCGTCGCTTCGCGTAAGCGTTTTTCGCTTTCCAACCAGATTTTGAACAGCTCCTCTAACCCGCCGTCGATGCAGCCCGGTAATCCTAAATCGCTTGCTAGACGATTGGGGATGTTCCAGTCTTCCAGTAAAGGACAGCTTCCGATGGCTTCGGGCGGAAGTTCCGGCAGCATGTATTGTGCGGGTTTAATCACAAAAGGGAATCCCGCTGTAGCATGCAGTAAAGCCAAGTAGGGTTTTTCGTCCTGAGTACGGATTTTCAGCCTTGCCTGCATCAAGAGAGGGGCGATTCCAAGATCACTTCCCAATAATAACGTTGCTTGATCGGAACGGGTTTCAATCGGCAATGTAATCGTCGGCTCTTCCGAAACCAATAGAGCGGTTTGCGTTGAAGCCAGCCATTCATCCGGCAAAGCTTTCATGCTGAGCAGTTGTAATTTGTTCGACTGGGTTTGAAACAGAGTGAGCGAGATTTCAGCGTGATCTTCGAAATAGAAGACAACACCCGGTACGGAAGTCGGTTCTTCCAACTCCAATGTCAACAACCAGAAACCGCCCGGTTGTTGAGTTTGACGAATATTGGCAACGCTTAATTTTTGATGCATGCTGTTCCGATCCGTTAGGGACTTAATCAATCGTTAAACCGGATTGTTGCGGTAAACCGGACGTCCCTGGAATAGGGTCTGTTCAACCATGCCGGTAAATTCCCAACCGATAAACGGCGAATTTTTGCCTTCGCTTTGCATTTTGTCGGCTTCAAGCGTCCAGGTTGCATTTGGGTCGACGATGCAAAGGTCGGCCGAATTGCTTTTATCCAAACTGCCGATATTGCGACCTAGAATGCTTGCCGGCGTTTGAGTGACGCTGCGCACCGCCGTCATCAGGTCAAGCTGGTTTTCATGAACCAATTTCAATAACAACGGCAACAGTGTTTCCAATCCGCTGATGCCGGGCTTGCTTTCTCCGAACGGCAGCAGTTTATCGTCTTTTTCCAATGGCGTATGGTCACTGACGACGGCATCGATGACGCCGGTTTTCAAACCCATCCGCAACGCTTCTTTGTCTTGCATGCTACGCAGAGGCGGTGTGACGTGGAAGAGGCTGTTAAATCCTAAAACGTCCATTTCGGAAAGATGCAGTTGGTGAATCGCCACGTCGCAAGTGACCGGCAGGCCGCGTTTTTTGGCGTCGGCGATCATTTCAACCGAGCGCGCACAAGACAGTTGCGAGAAATGCGCGCGGATTCCGGCTTCTTCCACCAGCAACAGGTCGCGCGCTAAAGCCGTCGTTTCCGCCGATGGAGGAATGGCGGGCAAGCCAAGTCGCGAACTGACCGGACCGCTGTGGGCAACGCCGTTGTTTTTTAACTTTTTGTCTTCACAACGTAACATGACCACCAAATCATGCGACACCGCGTATTCCAAAGCGTTTTTTAAGGTCAGGGGATTTTGGATCGGTTGGTTGGCTTGGCTTAAAGCAACGCAACCCGCCTGTTGTAACGAGTACATACCGCTGAGCAATTCGCCCTGCAGACCTTGGGTTAGGGCACCGATCGGCATGACGAATGCCGTCGCGGCCTGACGGGCACGGCGCTGAATCAATTCGGTGACCGCCTGGGAATCATTGACCGGTGAAGTGTCCGGAGGGCAACATAAACTGGTCACGCCGCCGGCGACGGCGGCTTTGGTTTCCGATGCGATGTTACCGGCATAGTTGTTGCCGGGATCGCCCAGGCGCGCCTGTAAATCGACCAAGCCCGGCAAAATCCATTTGCCGGTGGCGTCGATTTCCTGATCGGCGGTGAAGCCTTCCGGTATTTCGTCGCTGATTCCGACGATACGGCCGCGGGAAATATATAAGTTAGTGACTTTATCCAGATTTTGGCTTGGATCGATAATACGTCCGTTGTTGATCGCTAATCTCATTCCGTAACCTCCTTAAGTTCCGTTTCCAGTTCAAGGTAGGCCTGTTCGGCTTGGTGCTGCGCCAGTTGGGCGGCGTTGCTCATAATGATAGACATGACGGCCATTCTCACGGCAATTCCATAGGTAACTTGTTGAAGGATAACGGACTGCGGTCCGTCCGCAACTTCGGAATCGATTTCAACACCGCGGTTGATCGGTCCCGGGTGCATGACGATTGCATCGGGTTTGGCAAGCGCAAGACGCTCTTTAGTCAGTCCGAACAGTTTAAAGAACTCTTTTTCACTCGGAATCAGGGCGCTTTTCATGCGTTCGTTCTGCAGACGAACCATGATAATCACATCGACGTCTTTCAGGCCTTCTTCGATACTGTCGTAATAATGAACGCCCATCGCTTCCGGGTGGGTCGGCATCAAGGTTTTTGGGCCGATAACGCGGATTTCCCGGGCTTCCAGAATGCTCAGCGCTTGAATTTGCGAACGTACCACGCGAGAGTGCAGAACATCCCCGACAATCGCGACTTTCAAATCATAGATGTCACCTTTATGTCGGCGAATCGTGAACATGTCCAGCATAGCCTGAGTCGGGTGTGCATGTTGGCCGTCTCCGGCATTCAGGACATGAACGTGCGGTGCGACGTGTTGGGCGAAAAAGTGTGCCGCGCCGCTTTCTGCATGACGGATAACGAACATGTGCGCC
The DNA here is from genome assembly GCF_041583835.1 of Thiomicrorhabdus sp. Classification (GTDB taxonomy): domain Bacteria; phylum Pseudomonadota; class Gammaproteobacteria; order Thiomicrospirales; family Thiomicrospiraceae; genus Thiomicrorhabdus. The sequence goes on from NZ_JBFHFC010000002.1 coordinate 137,722, forward strand.
TGCATCGCCTGCAAGTTCCACAGCGTATCCAATAAGGATTCGCCTTTTTTGGTAGCCGAGGTGGCAATGTCTAAACTGGCGACGTCGGCGGACAGGCGCTTTTCGGCAATCTCAAACGTGGTACGGGTTCGTGTACTCGGCTCGAAAAACAGATTCATGATGGTTTTACCACGCAGAATCGGTACCTTTTTGATCTCGTCGGTTTGAGGGTTGATAAACGATTCCGCGGTATCCAATATTTCCAGCAAATGGTGCTGTTTCAAACCTTCCAGGGTGAGGAAGTGTTTGATTTTACCGAGTTCGTTGAGTTGAAGGTTGGGGGCGGATAAACGCGAACTCATGCTTACTCCTCTTCGCTTTGATCAACAATGGATACGGTGAGCGGTTCCGGGCCCGAAACCTTGAGTGTTTGGGTGCATTCGATCGACATGCCGATCACATCTGCTTGAATCGGAAGTTCCCGGCAGCCTTTACGATCCAGTAGGGTGACGAGCGTGATCGATGCGGGGCGGCCGAAATCGAAAATTTCGTTCATCGCGGCACGCACCGTACGGCCGGTGTAGAGTACGTCGTCTACTAGAATGATGTGCTGGTTATCAACTTCCCAAGGGATGTCCGACGGTTTGACGGTCGGGTTCAATCCGATTTTGGAGAAGTCGTCACGGTAGAAGCTGATATCGATGACGGCCAACGGATCTTCCAACCCCAGCTTTTGATGCAGGGCTTGGGCGACCCATTCGCCACCGGTACGAATCCCGATCATTTTAGGGGATTGCTGCAAAATCGCTTTGTGTTGCAGTACATGGCTGATAGTTTCAATCAGCTCATCGACATCAATATCAAGTTCCGTCATTTGTGGTTCCCATAGACTTGTTTTCGGTCAGGAGCATTCATGATTCTTTGTTTTCGAAAAGAGATCGGTTGGACTCTAACCAGTTTTCTAAAATAATTTGCGCAGCGTGGTCGTCGATATGCGTCTGTTTTACCCGGCGACTTTCGGCTTCAATCGAGCTAAGTTGTTCTTCAATGTAAAACACCGGGCAATGATAACGTCCACTCAGACGCTGGCCGAACTTGCGCGCCGGTTGGGTTAACGCTTGCTCGCTGCCGTCGAGTCGCATCGGCAGGCCGACTACGATGGCGACCGGTTGCCATTTTTCGAATAATCGGGTGATGTGTTCCCAATCCGGTTTACCGTCCTGGCTACGGACAATCGCTTCCGGTGCGGCGGTTTGAGTAATGGTTTGACCTACGGCAACGCCGATGCGTTTTAGTCCGAAATCAAATCCCAATACGACGCCGGCCAGTGCCTGCGGTTTACGGTTAGGCATGTCCGGCCTCGGCCGTCAAAAATTCCGGTGAAATGCCTAGGGTTCCCAGTGCGACTTCCCATTTCGAATCGACGTCGGTGTCAAACAGTAAACTTTGATTGTAGGGAATCGTTAGCCAGCTGTTGTCTTGAATCTCTTGAGCGAGTTGTCCCGGTTTCCACCCGGCAAAACCGAGGCAGACCACAAATTGTTCCGGCCCTTCGTTTCGCGATAAGGCTTCCAGAAAATCATCGGATACGGTCATTGCCAAACTGTCCGAAAGCGTCATGCTGCTTTTCCAGTTGCCAATAGGGTGGTGCAGGATAAATCCGCGTTCCATATCCACCGGTCCGCCCATCATCACTTGGTCCGTTAGGAACGGATAATTTTCTTCGGTATGGTAGTTAAAATGCTCCAGCAACTCTTGGACGTTGAGTTTATGCGGCAGATTAATGACCAATCCCATCGAGCCGTGATCATTGTCTTCGACTAGATAGATGACGGTTTTTTCAAACCAGCTATCGTCCAGACTGGGCATGGCGATGAGGAAGTGATGTTCGAGTGAATGCATTTGTTTCATAGTTGCAAATTATAACAGTTTGGTGCGTTTTGCCATGGCTTTTGTTTGCAGGATATTGTCTTGTTGATCGATGACTAAAACCTGTTCGATTCCCATCTTTTTAGCGACTTCCCGCCAGTGTTCGGGGCCGGCGATCAGAATGGCCGTAGCCGCCGAATCGGCGGTGGTGGCATCGGGGTGAATGACGGTCACCGAGGAGAAGCCGGAGGCGGGTTTGCCGGTATTGGGATTAAGTATGTGACTGAATCGTTTGCCTTGCCATTCAAAAAAGCGCTGATAGGTTCCGGAGGTCACAATACTTTCGTCGCCCGACAGGTGAATTGCGGCAATCGCTTTCGAGGCATTTTTGGGATCTTGAATACCGATTGACCAAGGCTGCCCGTTTTTCATGCCGATAACCCGCATATCGCCGCCGATGTTGACCACCGCGTTTTCGATGCCTTCCTGTCTGAGCTGATGAATGGCGATGTCGAGCGCCAGTCCTTTAGCGTTGCCGCCGAAGTCGAGACTGACATCCGGGTTACGGCTGTAGAGTAGGTTGCCTTTAAAGTAAAGGTCGGCAATCGAGGGACGGGTTTTTAGCCAATGCTGTATCTTGGCTTCCTCAGGCGGCGGGCCTGCCCAGTGTTCGCTGTGAAATCCCCACAAGGCAATCAGTTCGCCGATGCCCGGATCAAACAGGTAATCGCTTTCCCGGGACAGTTTTTGCGATTTAATGATGAAGTTTTTGACCGAGTCCGCGACTTCAATCGGTTGCCGGTCGTGGATGGCTTGATTGATTTTGCTGACAATGCCGCCTTTTTCCCAGGCATGCCACTCTTTATGAAAGGTTTGAAAACGTTGCTCGACTTCATGAATGGCTTGTTCGGCCGGTTGTTTGTCTTGCGTGTAGGTCGTTATTTCGACCAGGGTTCCGAAAACCACCAGTTCGGCTTTCGTTTCCACTTCTACGGGTTTACAGCCGTTAAGTGACATGAACGTTGCGATGAACAGAAAAAAGGCGAATATCCACGACTGGGAGCGCATGTCGATTAGGAGTGAAAGGGATGGCATATTGTGGCTTGGATCATGCTTTTATTTAAAAATCTAGTATATCTTAAATCAGTTTGGTTATCATAGGCGCCAAACTTAAATTAAACCTTTAAATACATTGTGGATAGTGACTTGACGGCTACAGAAGATTTACCCCAGAATTCAAGCCTTGGCGGCAAGGAAAGAGAAGTCGCCGATGGCGTGATTATCGTTTCAAAAACCGATCTTCATGGAACAATTACTCATGTAAACGATCCCTTTGTCGAGGTCAGTGGATTCACCCGCGAAGAGCTGATCGGTCAGCCGCATAATATTGTCCGCCATGCGGATGTTCCAAAAGCCGTATTTGCCGACTTGTGGAGTACCTTGAAGCAAGGTAAAACCTGGGTTCAACTGGTTAAGAACCGTTGCAAAAACGGTGATTACTATTGGGTGGAAGCCAACGTCAGTCCGATCGTCGAGAAGGGCGAAGTAGTCGGCTATATGTCGGTACGCCGCAAGATTTCCGATGAACAGAAGAAAGCGGCTCAAGCATTGTATCAGCAGATTGCCCAAGGCAAGAAGCAGCTGAGAAACGGTTACGTTCAAGAGTGGCTGAAACGTTATAACCTGGTGCGCCGAGTCAATCCGCTCTTCATTTTGATGTTCATGATTCTACAGATGAGCGTTTTCGGTATTCTTGAAGCGTTAGGGGTTATTTCAATTCACTGGATAGTGCAATCGGTGGTGTTGACCGTGGTTTTATTGTTGGCCTTTTACGTTAACCGTTACGTCAAATCCCAGGTGAATACGTTCGACCGGCTTTTAGCGGCGGCCTCGGAGGGTGATTTTACTGCGCATGTCGATACCTACGGCAATACCTGGTTGTCAAAACTTGCCGGTGACCTGAAAAAAATGCAGATTCAGATGGGTGCGAGTTACGAACATAATCGTGTTCAGTTATTACAGAATACACGTTTGAAAACCGCTTTGGATAATGCATCCACTTCTATTTTGGTGGCGGATAATCACGGTCATATCATTTATTTAAACCAAGCGCTTACGGACTTGTTCGGACAGCATCAATCGGCAATCCGGCAAGAGATTGCGGATTTTGATGTTGATCGCCTGATTGATCGTTCGCTGGACGTTTTTTATCAGAATCCGGAACGCCAGACACGCATTCCCGCCGATTTGAATTCGGTTTGGGAAGCGGATATTCAATTAGGCGATATGTTGTTTCATCTGGTTGCGCAGCCGGTGCTGGATTCCGAAGGGATTAGAATCGGATCGGTGGTCGAATGGCTGGATATGACTCAGCAGCGCAGTATCGAAGCACGTTTGGATGGCGTATTGAGATTGGCGGCTAAGGGGCATACCGATTTGACTTTGGATAGCAAAGGCTTAGACGGTTTTTACCTTTATACGGCCAATAACATTAACGACCTGTTAAAAAGTTTGAACGGTGCGGTCGAAGATGTGGTCAAGGTCATGACGGGATTGGCTCAGGGCGATATCCAAAGCAGGATAGAAACGGAGTTGAGCGGTTCTCTGGCGGCGATGAAAGGCGCTGCCAATGTTTCCTTGGATAACCTGAGTGGAATCATTCAGCATATCCGTGAAGTGGCCGCTTCGGTTTCATTGACGGCGGCAGAATCGGCCAAGGCATCCGACGACTTGTCCGCACGTTCGCAACAGGCGGCGGCGACTTTGGGTGAAATCAACGAAGTGATGCAGAATATCGATCGACTTCAGACTCAAAATACCCAATCCCTGAACGGCATTTCGAATTTAGCTAACGAAGCGATTAATCTGAATCAGCAGGCGCGTCAGTCCATGGATGCTTCGATGAGTGCGATGGACGGCATTAAACAAACTTCCGAGAAGATCGGAGACATTATCGGTTTGATTGACGGTATCGCCTTCCAGACCAATTTGTTGGCGTTAAATGCCGCCGTGGAAGCCGCGCGTGCCGGAGAGCATGGACGTGGTTTTGCCGTGGTCGCCGGAGAGGTCAGAAATCTGGCGCAGAAGTCGGCCGAAGCCGCTAGAGATATTAAGGGATTGATCGAAGAGTCGACCCGGAATGTTAACCAGGGCTCGGAGAAAGTCCAGGCGACTCACCGCGTTTTCGGAGAGGTCGATACTGGAGTGACTAAAATCAGCGAGACTATGGATGAGGTGATGCGTTCGATTCAGCAGCAGCAAGAGAGCGTTCACGAAGTCAGTGAGGCGATCGGCGATCTGGATCAAAATATCCAGCAGAATGCCAGCCTGGTTGAAGAGACTTCGACATCGGCGGGTAATTTAAGCGATCAGGCAAGAATGTTGAATGCCGAGGTTGGTAAGTTTAAGTTGGATGAGTCGGTGACTTCCAAACAGAAATCCTCACCGGTGATCGACGGGATTAAATTGTCAGAAGTGCGTCAAAAAATGAATGTCTGGAGAATTACGGCACAGTCTTATATTAACGGAATCGGCGTCGAGCTTGACGAAGCGGCGGCTGTCGATGCCTCTGCCTGTGCCGTCGGGCATGCTTTGGATTCTATCGGTAAAGCATGTCCGCAGGTTCGCAGCTATCCTCTTTGGGAACAAATCGATACCGATCATCGACGTCAGCATGATCTGTTGGCAGAGGCGTTGCAGATTCGTAATAAGATGGATGGTTCGACCGATATTTCACAGCGTGAAGCGTTAAGTCAGTTGGTGGATGAATTTGTGATGGTGACGGAAAGGTTGGATAACGGTCTTATCGCGTTGGAAGGTCAGCTGCTTAAGCAGATATAAAGGCGTGTCAGGTTTATCTGATTTAGTTTTAAAACGGACCGAAAGGTCCGTTTTTAATTTCTATTGCCGTAAACGGTTTAGGCTTGTTTGAGTTGTTGCTCTAAACAGTCGAACAACGTTCCTGCAATATTCAATTTGAATTGTGCATCCAGTTCCCGAATGCACGTCGGGCTGGTGACGTTGATTTCGGTAATGTAATCGCCGATCACGTCCAAGCCGACGAAATACAGCCCCTTCGCTTTCAAGGTGGGGGCAATCTGTTCGCATAGCCAGCGTTCCCTGTCGGTAATCGGCATGCCTACTCCGGTTCCGCCGGCCGCAATGTTTCCGCGAGTTTCACCTTCGGCGGGAATGCGGGCCAGGGCATAGGGAATCGGTTCTCCGTTGATCAGAAGAATGCGTTTGTCGCCCGCCTTGATTTCAGGCAGATAGACTTGAGCCATAATATGGTGCTTGCCGAAACCGGTCATGGTTTCAAGAATCACGCTGATGTTTGGGTCGTCATGACGCACTCGAAAAATCGAACTTCCTCCCATGGCATCCAAGGGTTTGAGGATGGTATCTTTGTTTTCCTGTATAAACGCCTTGAGCTGATCCATTCTTGCGGAGACCAAGGTGTTTGGAATACATTGCGGAAACCAGCTGGCAAACAGTTTTTCATTGGCGTCACGCAGACTCTGCGGTTTGTTGACCACCAACACGCCTTCCGCTTCGGCTTGTTCCAAAATATGGGTACTGTAAAGGTAGTCGTTGTTGAACGGCGGGTCTTGGCGTATCAGAATGATATCGAGTGTGTTTAACGCGATCTCTTCGGTTTTGCCGAAGCCGTAATATTGCTCTTCGCGTTTGCGGTCCCAGACTTTGAGTTCGGTACTGACGGCGCAGGCCTGCCCGTTTTTCAGGTAAAGGTCTTCCGGTTGCATATAAAACAAGTTGTGACCGCGACGTTGTGCTTCCAGCAACATCGCAAAGGAGCTGTCTTTATAGGGCTTGATCTGTTCGATGGGATCCATCACGATGCCGACATTTAAAGTCATAAGTCATCCTTGTTTACTGTCTCGGTAATACGGTTTTGTGGTTTTGACCGTATTGCCTAATGCTTGGGTTTGTTTTCGAGTGCGATCGAACCTGGATACGCCGTAAGTTATTTGTCTTTTTTCGCATCGGCGAGTTCGCGTGCCGCTGCCAATAAAGCCAAGCGAGCGATGACACCGTAAGCGTAAAAACGGTTCGGCGATGCGTCCGGCGATTGGTTCGTGTCCGGGATCACGCACGACTCTTCAAACGACAGGGGTTCGAAATGCATGCCCGGAGAGTTTAGGTTGTCGGTAGCCGTTTTGCCGGTATGCACACGATAAAAGCCGCCGATGACGTGACTGCCGATCATGTATACCACCGGTTCGGCAACCGCGCCGTTGATTGTTTCGAAAGTATAGACCCCTTCCTGAACCAGCATGTGTTCGACTTGCAAGCCTTCTTTAACCGAAGCCATTTTGTTTCGCTGCTTGCGGTTCAAATTTAAAATGTCTTCCGGGGTGTTGACCGACATGATTGCCATACCGTAGGTGCCGCTGTCCGATTTAACGATGACGAACGGTTTGCAGTCGATGTTGTGGGTATCGTAATATTTTTGAGTACTTTCAAGAACCTGGTTGACCGAGCAGGCGAGGTTTTCCAGACCGGTGCGTTCTTTGAAGTTGACCGGGCCGCATTGTAGCGAAGTCGGGGCTACCAGCCAGGGATCGATGTCGATCAATTCGGCAAAACTGTTGGCAACATCAGAGTAGTGTTTGAAATGTTCGGTTTTATAACGGTTGGCCCAGCCTAAATCCAAAGGCGGTAACAAGGTTTGATCCAGGTTTTCCAAAATTTCCGGACGTCCGCCGGATAGATCGTTATTCAACAGTACCGCACATGGGAAGAAGTCATCCACTCCGACTTTATCGTCTTGTCGGCGAATCGGTTTTAAAACTAAGCTGTTTCCGGAAGGCAGTTCAATTTCCATCGGCTCTTCCAGGTCCGGCAATAAGGAACCGATCTGCACTTCGTAACCTGCGTTTTCCAGGATGGTTTTAAGCGAAAGTACGTTTTCAAGGTAGAAAAAGTTTCGGGTATGGTTTTCCGGAATGATCAGGATGCCGTCGGCAATGGGGCAGATTTGGGTGACGGCCGTTTGCGCGGCGTGAACGGCCAATGAACGTAAGTCCGGATGAAGGTTGTTAAACCCGGCCGGGAAGAGATTGGTGTCAACCGGTGCCAATTTGTATCCTGCGTTGCGAAGATCAACGGACGCATAGAAAGGCGCCGGCGTTGTCATGAACTGCTTTCGGAACCAGGATTCAATTTCGGTTCTACGGTCAAGTAGATGTTTTTCCAGCTTTAATAGCGGGCCGGTTAATGCAGTTTGTAAGTGAGGAACTTGATTGGTTGACAGCATTGAGTTTCTCTTCGTGAGTGTGAATTTTTAGGGCGATCCTGCTAAATAGATCGGCAATAGGATTTGTTTAGATTGCCAGTAGTCCCTGTGATAGCTGAATATTATACATTGCAGTTTTTAAGACTGGGTAAACTTATAAGCTGAATTTCAGCATAACCGACGGCGGAATTATGGCTTGGCGGTTAATAGTTGAATGCAGCTGACGACTTGGTTTTTACCTTGATGTTTCGCCATATAAAGAGATTGGTCGGTTCGGGTAATCCATTTGTTGATCGGTTCTTTCTGTTTGTATTGCGATACGCCGATACTCAAGGTTTGTCTGATGTTTTCGACAAATGTCTCTTCGGCGATGCCCGAACAGATTTTATTGGCAAGGATCTCTGCTTGATCAAGTTGGGTGTCAGGGCAGATGATCAGAAACTCTTCGCCGCCCCAACGGCCGAAGGTGTCCGTTTGGCGGATGGAAGATTGTATCCATTGCGTGGTTTGAAGCAAAATCTCGTCGCCGACCATGTGGCCGTAGGTGTCGTTTACTTTTTTGAAGTCGTCCAGGTCGATCAAAATCATACTTAACGGATTTTTGTAGCGGTTGGAGCGCAAGCTTTCTTGAATTAATACCTGATCAAGATAGCCTCGGTTGAAGGCGCCGGTTAAATGATCCGTTGTCGAGAGTTTTGCCAGTTTTTGGTTGGAATCGGTCAGCTCCTGTTGCGTATGAATTAAATCTTTGTTCAATTTGCTTAAGCGACGCGTGTACAGGCTGATGACAATCAAGAATAAAACAATTGGACCCAGAATCGAGATCAAGGCCTTCCATTCGATTTCCTTTTTGTAGGCGACTTGTAGCCAAGGATCGGTTAATTGGTCTTGAGTGTGCTCACTCATGGTATTAAGCGCTTTTTGTAAGATGCTTTGGAGTTCCGGCCAGTCTTTGCGGACGGCCATGGCTAAATCGGCTCTAAAAGGGGTTTCGCCGGAAATTTGCAGATTGGTGAAGTTCTGTTTCTTGATGATATGGCTAATTGCCGCAACATTGTCGATATAGGCATAGGCTTTGCCCGTCGATACCGCTTCCATGCCGCTCAGAGCCGTATCAACCAAAAGTAGGGGGATTTCGGGATAGAGACGCTTAAGTTGTTCATGCGACGCATAGTCTTTGACGACGGCAACCTTACGGCCTTTAAGTTTCGCCATGTCGGCGATAAACGGTTCGCCTCTTTGGGTTGCGATGACCATCGGGAATTTCAGATAGGGTTCTGTGTAATTGGTGTATTGGACGCGCTCTTCAGTTTTGACGACGGCAGAGAACATATCCAGTTCTCCGGTCTTAACTTTATGTACCGCTTCGGACCAGCTTAAGTTTTTTTCGGGTTTGAAAGTGATGCCGGTCGCTTGGCTCAAGTAGTTTAGGTAGCCGGCCGAAATGCCGCTGAAATGGCCTTCGTCATCTACAAACTCAATCGGTTCCCAGGCTGAATCGATAGCGACGTTCACGATAGGGTGCTGCAGAATCCACTCCGTTTCCTTGCGGGTAAATTTTGAGCTGGGATTCTGAGGGCGATAAATGCCTTCTTTCAACGAAAAACTTTTATCGATCAATCCGTGTTTTTTAAACAGATCCTGGATGAAACGCAGGCGGCCTTCGTCAACCGTGCCGATCGGCATCGATTTGGAGACCATCATCTCTTCGATGACATCGGCTTCGAATAGTAGGTGTTCGAGTGTTTTGTCGACTTTAAGTTCGTTTCGAATATATTCTGCGAGTTCTTTTTTATGGCTTAATGCATATTCCCAGCCCCGGATACTGGCACGTTTAAAGCGTTCGACTCTGTCCGGATGTGCACTTGCTTCGTGTTTGCTGGTAAATAACATGTCGCCATAGAGGTCGATGCCGTAACTCATCGGACGGATAAGGTTGATTTCGTAGCCATGTTTTTTTAGGTAATAGGGTTCGTTGGAAAGGTAGCCCGGATAGGCGACAACCTCTCCGCGGGAGAGCATGGTCGGAGACGACGTTATTGTGAAACGTTTATATTTCGGTTTGACGCCGATTTGCGCCAACATCGCTTCCAGGGCAAATCCATCGGCATCGTTATTATAGAAAGCGACCTCTTTGCCGTCCAGATCGTAGGGGGTGTTGACACCACTCGATTTCAGGGTGATAAAGACCTGAGGGGAATGTTGGAAAATGGGGGCGACAATCACTACCGGCTGCTGGCGTGCTTGATAGAGTAATAGGATGCTGTCGCCGATGCTATAGTCGGCTTCGCCGTTGATGACCTGTTCGATATTGTTGCGATGAATATCTCGTGGACGGATCTCGACATCCAACCCTTCATCTTCATAGAAGCCTTTTATTTTAGCGGCATAGTAACCTGCGAATTGAAACTGGTCGAGCCATTTGAGTTGGAGGCTGACTTTTTCCAGTGGCATGTCTGCATGAGATTGTGCGATATTCGGAGCAGGTGTCTTGCCGTTCTCAGCGGTTTGCGAAGCGTAGCCGATGGCGCTGTTAAGAAGCAGTAAAAGCGGAAGCAGGAATTTAAATAGGCGGCTTTCGAACGGGTTCAATGTTTTATTGCTTTAAGGATGGTAAAGATGTTTGTAATTATAGCTTTTTGAGAAGGGGATTTCGACTTAAGTGTTTGATTATTTTAGTAGATTGTTAATTATACGAATGGACTACAGATCACCCCATAGCAGTTGTAATCCGGCCAGAATCGTCGGTCCCGCAGTTTCGGTGCGTAAAATTCTTGGGCCTAGACGGATAGGGGTAAGGCCTTTCTGAGTCGCTTGTTCGACTTCTTGTTCTGTTAATCCGCCTTCCGGGCCGATCAATAGGTGGATCGGTGTGGAATCTTCAGGACGGCTGACGGTGTTCAGATTGTGTTGTGCATAAGGGTCGAGTGTGAGGCCGAAAACGCCCGTATCTCCCAACGATTCAAGCCAGGCCGGGTAGGTCAATATCGGCAGGATTTCAGGCATCGTGCAGCGACCGCTTTGTTCGCAGGCACTGATGACGATTGCCTGCCATTGAGCACGGCGTTTTTCCAGTTTATCGTCGCTGAGTTTGACTTCGCAGCGCTCGGAAAAAATCGGTTGAATCTGTGAAACACCCAATTCCACGGCTTTTTGCAAGGTGTAATCCATGCGATCACCACGTGAAATGCTTTGAACCAGAATCGTATTCAGGGGCGATTCTACTTGCGGTTCCGACATGTCTTCAATGCATAAATCGGCACTGCGTCTACCGGTGACGATCAGGGTTCCTTTGGCTTGAAGTCCGCAACCGTTGAAGATTTCAACCGGGTGTTGGTTTTTCAAGCGTAACACTGTCAGCACATAGTGAACTTGTTCTTTGTTCAAAGCGATGACTTGTTTGGGTTGGTAGTCACCCGGTAGGTAGAGTCGAGGTACGCGCATGGTTGGTAACGGTCTCTTACTGGCCTTTGAAGCTTAACGCTTGAGCGATTTTCAAAGTCGGTTCAAGCTGGTTCATGCTGTAAAAGTGGATGCCGGGAGCACCAGCGTCCAATAGACGTTGCGACAATTCGGTGACCACGTCCTGGCCGAATGCCATCAGGCTCTCTTTATCGTCTTCAAAACTTTCCAGGCGGCACTTCAACCAACGAGGCACTTCCGCGCCACAGCCTTCGGAGAAGCGAATCAGGTTTTCGTAGTTGGTGATCGGCATCACGCCCGGTACGATCGGCAGGTCGATGCCGTGTTTTTCACAGTTGTCGATAAAGTACAGATAGCTGTCGACGTTGTAGAAATATTGCGTGATGGCGGAATCGGCGCCTTGATCGACTTTGTGTTTAAACCATTTGAGGCCGATTTCGCAGTTGCGTGCTTGCGGATGCGTTTCCGGATACGCAGCGACTTCCAGGTGGAAAGTGTCGCCTTTTTCGGCTTTGATGAAGGCGATCAGATCGCTGGCGTATTTGAATTCGCCCGGATCCATCATACCCGACGGCAAGTCGCCTCGAAGCGCAACGATACGCTTGACGCCCATGTTTTCATAGGTGTCCAACAGCTCCATAACGCTTTCTTGCGTTGCGCCGATGCAGGTCAGGTGTGGTGCCGCATCGTAAGGCGTCTGTTCTTGGATGTAGCGCACCGTTTCCACGGTTTTTTCTTGAGTTGTTCCGCCGGCACCGTACGTCACGGACATGTATTCCGGATTCAACTGGCCATAGCCTTCAATCACGGCTTTTAGCTTTTCACTGCCTTGCTCCGTGCGTGGCGGGAAGAATTCTAAGCTTAATTTTTGTGCATATTTTTGCTGGGACTTCATGCTCTAAACCTTGGTTTGGTGAAGTTTGAAAGCCACCAGGCTTGGTGGCTTATATTTAAGCGATTCGATCATGCCCGAACGGGTTTACCTTCGGGGTTGGTCTATATTACAGACCGGCCGCTGCTCTCAGTGCGTCCGCTTTGTCGGTTTTTTCCCAAGTGAATTCAGGAAGTTCGCGCCCAAAGTGACCGTAAGAAGCGGTTTTTTGATAAATCGGACGGTATAAGTCTAACATGCTGATCAAGCCTTTTGGTCGAAGATCGAAGTGCTCTTGAACCAATTGTGTGATCAATTCGATGGCGACTTTTTCGGTACCGAAAGTTTCGATGCTGATCGAAGTCGGTTCGGCAACGCCGATCGCGTAAGAAACCTGGATTTCGCACTTATCCGCCAAGCCCGCTGCAACAACGTTTTTTGCAACATAGCGTCCGGCGTAAGCGGCAGAACGGTCAACCTTTGAAGGATCTTTTCCAGAGAAGGCGCCGCCACCGTGACGCGCCATACCGCCGTAGGTATCGACGATAATCTTACGTCCGGTCAGGCCGGCATCACCAACCGGTCCGCCGATGACGAAACGGCCGGTCGGGTTGATGTGGTACAAGGTGTCTTTGTGTAGCCATTCTTCAGGCAAGACCGGTTTGATGATCTCGTCCATGACCGCTTCACGCAGTGTATTGGTGTCGATTTCCGGATTGTGCTGTGTGGAAAGAACCACCGCGTCAATCGCTACCGGTTTACCGTCTTCATAACGTAGGGTAACCTGGCTCTTCGCGTCCGGGCGAAGCCATGAAAGCAGACCTGATTTTCTAACGTGCGCCTGACGTTCCATCAAACGGTGGGCGTAGTGAATCGGAGCCGGCATCAACTCTTCGGTTTCATTGGATGCGTAACCGAACATCAGACCCTGGTCACCGGCGCCTTGTTCGTGGTTGTCGTACTCGTCGACACCCATCGCGATTTCAGGTGATTGCTTACCGATAGAGGAAAGCACTGCGCAGGTTTCGCCGTCGAATCCAAGGTCGCCGTGGTCGTAGCCGATTTCTTTAACGACTTTGCGTACAAGTTCTTCCTGGTCAACCCAGGCTTCGGTGGTGATTTCGCCGCCAATCAGAACCATTCCGGTTTTGACGAAGGTTTCGCAGGCAACGCGCGCTCTAGGATCTTGTTCCAGAATAGCGTCAAGCATCGCATCGGAAATCTGGTCTGCAATTTTATCCGGGTGGCCTTCTGAAACGGATTCGGAAGTAAATACGGTAGTTTTGGTCATGATTGTTCCTCGAAAGAAGTTATTAAGTTATTACGAGGTACGGAAAAATCGGCGGGAATAGCTGTTTCCTCGCTTTAGCCGTACTTTTAATGCGCCCGCAAGCTGAAAGTCAAATCGGCGCTAACCTATTATTATCTCATTTATAGCGCTCCAGTCAATGCCGGATTGGTAAGTTTTTAATCGGCCTTGGCTTTGTTTCATGAAAATGTCATCTGCATGTCAGCCGTTTGAAATATCCAGTCGATAAAATTCGCCTATTTCCATAAAGCAAATTTATCAGGGTATTGATGTAATGGTGGAGTGTAATCACTTTGAGGTGTTGCCGATCAATGAGCGGCTAAAACACAGTTTATCGGATTCTTCTTTGGGTCGAGAATTGTTGTCGATTTTCACCCTGAAAAGTCTGACGCCTGTGTTTCAACCTATCGTCGATATTCAAAACCGTAGAGTATTCGGTTTTGAAGCCTTGTCGCGCGGTCCCGAAAACTCGCCTTTGTACTGGCCGTTGCATTTATTTCATGTGGCTGAGGAGCACGGCTGCCTGTTTGAAATGGATTTGCTTGCCCGGCAGATTGCGATTGAAAGTTACAATCGTTACGGGATGGGCGAGTATTTATTTGTGAATGTGACGGTGAATGCGTTGATGCAAAGTTCTCATCGCCGTAGCCAGACATTGGATTGTTTGCAGAGTTTGGGTATTGATGTATCGCAAGTGGTGATTGAAATTACCGAGTTGCAACCCGTCGAAGATTTTGATTTGTTTATCCAGTCAATTAACCACTATCGCGAAATGGGCTTTAAAGTGGCGATCGACGATTTGGGCGGCGGTTATAACGGTTTGCGAATTTGGTCGGAGGTGAAGCCGGATTTTGTCAAAATCGATAAACACTTTGTATTTGATCTAGCCGAGAATAAAGATAAGCAGCGTTTTATCGAGACGATTTGCGCGTTGGCTAAAGGATTGCATACCAAGGTGATTGCCGAAGGGGTTGAGGACGAAGAGACCTTAAGAGCTTTGGAAAAAATCGGCGTGGATTATGTTCAAGGATATTTGTTTAAAAAGCCTCAGCCGGAACCGACGTTGCAATTGGACTATGCTTGGTCGAATGAGATTGATAATGATTTGCGCGAAGACGAAACGGCAGCTTGCCTGGTGCGTGAAACCTCAAGTGTTTTGCCTGATATGCCGGTGAGCGAAATTACCGAAATTTTCTTGCAAAAGCCCGAGTTGGATTATATTCCCGTCGTCGAGAACGGCCATGTGATGGGGATGGTTTGGCGTAGGGAGGTGATGGATCTGTTTGCAAGTCGATTCGGGCGAGACTTACATCAGCGTAAACCGATTAAAAAGATCATGGATAAATCCCCGGTTGTAATCGATAGTCAGATGCCCTTGGTGGAATTGAGTCGGATCGTAACGGAATATGAGGGGAGCCATCGCGGTGATGTGTTCATCATCACTAAAGACAAACGATATCTGGGGTGCGGTTGCTTTATCGACTTGTTGAGAGCCATGACCGATTTGAAAGTCCAGAGCGCGCAATACGCTAATCCTTTATCTGGGTTGCCCGGTAACGTACCGATTCAAAACTCGATTCGTTCTTATTTAAGTCGCCAAATTGATTTTATGGTGATCTACATTGATATGGATCACTTTAAACCATTTAACGATTATTACAGTTTTGAAAAGGGCGATGACATTATTCGTAACATGGCCAAGATTTTGCACCATCATACTAAAGAGAGTACCGACTTTATCGGTCATATCGGTGGGGATGATTTTATTATCATTTCTCCGCGAGTGAAGAAGTATCAGACGATTTGCGATGGTATTCTGCAAGAATTTAGAGAAGTAGTACCGAATTATTATGATGAAAAAGATCGCAAAAGAGGGGCGATTAAAGCATTGGATCGTGACGGAAAAGAGTGTGAGTTTCCAATGATTAGTTTGTCTTTGGGAGTGTTGCTGGTTTCTCCTGGGGTGTTCAATCATCAGCAGATGTTGACCTCTTATGCCACCCGCGCCAAAAAGGCGGCGAAATCAAAGGGTGGAAATACCTATACGGTGATTGATTCCAAGCAATTGGATGTTCCTAATATTTAGTTTGCGGCCAAGCCGACTTCTAAAAAATCTCGTCGATAGAGGTCGGTTTGTGGAAGTGATATCCTTGCGCATAGCCGATTCCGACTTGTTTTAACCAATCAGCAACGTCCGCATTTTCAACAAATTCCGCAATGGATTGAATGTCCATTTCTTGGCTGATCTGATGAATCGCCCTTACCATGGCGGCGTCAACGGTATCGCTGAGAACGTCTAGTACAAAGCTACCGTCGATTTTCACATAGTCTACAGGCAGGGTTTTTAGCCAGCCGAAAGAAGAGAAGCCCGAACCGAAATCGTCCAGCGCCAATTTACAACCGTAGTTTTTAATGCTGTTTAAAAACGCGATACTGGCTGACATGTGGGTGATGGCCGTGGTTTCGGTAATTTCAAAACAGAGTTTGGAGTTGAGTTCCGGACTGTCTTGCAATAGGTTCAATAAAATGTGGTTGAACTGAGTGTTGTCCAGCGATTGGCCGGAAATGTTGATGTTCAGGTAGTTGATGCGACTTTCATTATTTTTAAGCCACTCAATCGCATGCTGCACGACATAGGTATCCAGCGAGGCCATCAGGTTGAAACGTTCCGCGGCCGGTAAAAACTGGTCGGGCGTGATTAAATCGCCGTTTTCTGTTTTTAAGCGTACCAAAATTTCAAATGCGCGTTTGTCCGGTTGCGTTTGTAGAGGGATGATCTCTTGAGCGAAAAGAACGAACTGTTCTTTCTCGACCGCTTGTTTGATTTTATTGACCCAATCGAGTTGAGAAAATTCTTTGGCGAGTATTTGATCGTCTTCCCGGAAGAGGTGAATCCGGTTGCGGCCCCGGTCTTTGGCTAGATAACAAGCCATATCGGCCTGGCTCATTACAGCCGCTTTGCTGACCGATCCTTGAATAGAGGCAATGCCGATACTGGTGCCGATATCGAATGTTCGGTCTTCCCACGTAAAGCGGTATTGCTCAATGCTGCTACGAATTTTTTCGGCTACGGTTTCGGCATTATTGGTCGGGCAGTTTTCCAGAAGAATTGCAAACTCATCACCGCCGATTCGAGCGAGCATATCGGAGTCGCGGATTTGATCTTGCAGGATTCTGGCGACCTGTTTTAAAAGTTCGTCTCCGGCGGAGTGTCCTACGGTATCGTTAACGATCTTGAACTGGTCGAGATCGATATAGATCAGGCAGTGTTGAAGTTGAGGACTTTCAGCACCTGCTTCGATCAATTCGTCAAGTTTGTTTTCAAAGGCCTGACGGTTATGTAAGCCTGTCAGGCTGTCATGCATCGCCTGCCAGGTTAGTCGCTCTTTAAGTTGGCGTGCTTCGGTGGCGTCGTGGAAGACCAGAACCGAACCGATGACTTCGCCGCTTTTATCGATAATCGGCGCGCCGGAATCCTCAATGGAAATTTTCTCTCCTGCACGGTTGATCAGTATGGTGTGGTTTGCCAAGCCTATAATCTTGCGCGTTTCCATGCTCTTTAAAGCCGGATTGACTGCGGGTTCCAAGGTTTGTTCATGGAAAATTCTGAACACTTGCTCCATCGGTTGGCCTTTTGCGGCGAAGTTGCCCCAGCCTGTCAAATGTTCCGATACCGGGTTGAGGTAAGTGATCTTGCCGTCGCGATCGGTGGTGATGACGCCGTCTCCGATTGATTTCAGAGTTATTTCCGCACGTTCTTTCTCGGCATGCAGATCACGTTCTTTTTCTTCAAGGTCGACCAGCATGGCCTGAAAATTATCGGATAGGTTTTGCAACTCGTCTTTACGGTTCAGGGCGATGTTAATATTGCGTTCTCCGGCACGAACCTTTTGAGTGGTGCTGATTAATTGATAGATGCCTTTGGTTAGATTTCTTCCCATAATCCAAGCTATCAGGGTGCCGATTAAAATGGCAAACAGGGTATATACCAGCCCCTCTTTGGTTATGTACAAGAGGCTTTTGGAGATGTTGCTGCGACTCATTTGCACTCGAGCCCAGCCTAATAAAGTGGCGTCGACGAAAATCGGCGCAGCGATATCGATGACTGTGTCGTCGTCAAAAAAGATCATTAAATCGTCGGGCGCGGCGTTTAAAGGGAAATTGGTATCCGAAATATATTTTCCCGCTCGTTTTTCGGTCGGTGCTTTTTCGTTGTAGTAGCTGAGTATCTTCCCTTTGGTATCGGTAATCATGGCAAAACGGAAGTTGGCCTGTTGAGATTGCGAGGTGATGATTTCTTCCAAGCCGGCAAGGTCATTGGAGAGTACCCAGGGAATGCTGTTGGTTGCAAGGGTGCGGGCTATTCCGGTCGTTGCAGCTTTTGATTCTGAAACCAGGAACGCATGCTGACGGCTAACCAGATCTACGATGAATACGCTCATCAAGACGGCATGAACGGCGGCAATGGAGTAGATGAGTTTGTGTTTTATTGAACGGCTGAAAAAAAACTTTAGCATTTTATTTGTTGCAATCCTTGTGATGTTTTTAGGATAAATTCCCTTTTACCTGCAATTCCATTGTCGTATCAAAACTGAATCTATAACGGTCGTACTGTTTGTGTGAACTGGTCGATGAACTCTTTTACGTCTTGATAATTTTGGTTGTTTGCCAGTTCAAAATGGGAAAGGTGCATTCGCTCCAAAGCTTTTTTACCTTCCGGTGTTTTATGAAAATCGGTTAACGCCTTTTGGACTTGCTGTACCAGTGCCGCGGGCATGTCGGATCTGGCGACAATGCTGTTATTAGGTAATGTCTGGGTTTCCCAGATCACCTTGAGTTGTTCCTTTAGCTCGGGACGTTCGCTTGAAAGTGCTTCCCACGGCGGCGGCCAAGTAGAACCGGCGGCAGTGTTTCCGCGGTATACGTTCATAATGGACGATTCCTGAGAGCCGACGTAACGGTTTTCAATGTCTTTGTTGATGTCCAAACCGTGTTTCTGCAAATAGTCTTGCGGGAGTATGGTCGCTGCCAGGGCTGTCGCCGCGGGATAACTTACGGCTTTGCCTTTTAAATCGCTAGGTTGTTTGATTGAACTGTCTTTACGAACCAGAATGATGCCCCTAAAGTTTTGGTCGTCTCCCATTTTTGCGATGACTTGATAGTGGTGGTTGATTGCGATTAGAGTCTGGTATGGGTTCGGTAGGGCGAAAGGCACGCTTTGCTGTTTGAGTTTTTCGTTAAAAGCGTCGTAGTTTCGGGAGGCTTCGACCTTAAAATGTACGTCGGGTATTTGCTTGTTTAAGTATTCCATTAAAGGATGGAATACTTCAAATAGACGGGTCGGATTATGTAAAGGGTGAATGGCAAAAGCGTATTCCGGAACGGAGTTTTTAGGCGTATCGACGAAAACGGGGCTGTGATTTTTTTCAGCGTCATGGGAACATCCGGCCATTAATGCGGATAGGCTTATAAGAAACGTTATAGCCAGTTTTGTCATTAGAGATGTTTCCCGAAATTCAACGTCGTCGTGTTGATCGTTTTGTATACATTTGCGCAACAAAATATCATTCTATCAGACTGTTTTTATTGTGTCTTAAGATTTTGATTGATGGGATAATATCGGTCGAATACAGAAATAGTATGGTTAAGTTATTGAAACATATAAAAAATGCGTGTACAATTTACCGCTTTTCTAAAATTTAGAGTGCAATTATGACGCAATCAGTTCAGCCTCTAGTGGGCGTAATTATGGGTTCCAAGTCAGATTGGCCGACAATGAAAAATGCGGTTGATATGTTGGAGCAGTTTAACGTGCCTTACGAAGTCAAGGTGGTTTCGGCGCATCGTACCCCGGACTTGATGTTCGAATATGCCGAGCAGGCTGAAGCGCGCGGATTGCAGGTTGTTATCGCCGGTGCCGGTGGTGCGGCGCATTTGCCCGGCATGGTGGCGGCTAAAACCGTGGTTCCGGTGTTGGGTGTTCCGGTTCAGTCGCGCGCATTAAGCGGCCAGGATTCTTTATTGTCGATCGTACAGATGCCGGGCGGTATTCCGGTCGGTACTTTGGCTATCGGTGATGCCGGTGCTAAAAATGCCGGAATCATGGCGGCGCAAATAGTCGGTAATCAGGATGCGGTGATTCGCGAAGCGGTTAAGGCGTTCCGTGCCGAGCAGACCAAAATCGTTCTGGAAAACCCGGATCCACGCGCCGAATAGGCAAGACATACAATAAATCGAATTCAAAACCGTAGTGCGCTATTTTTGCTAAAATAAGCCGCTACGGTTTTTTTGTTTGGAGAGAGTGGGATGACCCCGTTTACAAAGCGAATTGGTGTTTTAGGAGCTGGCCAGCTAGGCCGTATGTTGGCGATTGCGGGTTATCCGCTTGGCCAAAAATTCGGTTTTTACGGTACAAGCGATGACGAACCTTCTGCGTTGCTCGGCCATATGTACAAGCAGTCCGACGATGTCGACAGTTTGCAGAAGTTGGTGGCGTTTGCCGATGTCATCACTTATGAAAGCGAAAATACCAGTGTCGAGCAGGTTAGAGAGATCGCCAAAACAACCCCGGTTTATCCCGCTGAAAAATCTTTGTATGTCTCCCAGCATCGCGGACGCGAGAAAGGCATGTTCGATCAATTGAATATTCCGTGTGCGCCTTATCAGATCGTCGATTCGTTAGACAGTTTGAAGGTGGCGGTTGAAGAGATCGGTTTGCCGGCCGTACTTAAAACCACCACCGAAGGCTACGACGGTAAAGGCCAATTTGTTTTAAAAGATAAAGAGCAAATTGAACAGGCCTGGTCAGAAATCGGCGGGCGCGAATTGATTCTTGAAGGTTTTGTCGATTTTATTCGCGAATTGTCGATTGTTGCGGTTCGCAATGCCAATAACGAACACGTTTATTATCCGCTAGTGCAGAACGTCCATCACGAAGGAATTTTGCGTTACAGCATCGCGCCGGCTCGCGATATCTCCGACGAAGTTCAGCAGCAGGCGGAAGCTTATATGCAAAGCTTGTTGGACGAATTGGATCACGTCGGCGTTCTGACCTTGGAATTGTTTGAAACGGTGGACGGTTTGGTTGCAAACGAGATGGCACCGCGCGTGCATAACTCCGGACACTGGACGATTGAAGGTGCCATGACCAGCCAGTTTGAAAACCACGTGCGTGCGATTACCGGATTGCCGTTAGGTTCGACGGCAACACGTCAGCCGATTGCAGCGATGATCAATATTATTGGTGAAACCGGGCCTGTGGATAAGGTGTTGACAATGCCGAATGCATTTTTGCATTTGTACGATAAGGCGGAGCGTAAAGGCCGTAAACTCGGGCATATCAATCTGGTTGCCGACAACGAAGAGCAGTTGTTCGAGATGTTCAATCAGTTAACGGATTTTTTGCCGAAGTAAACGTTCAAGCGTTTTGTTTGTCGGCGTAGGTCAGCAGTTGACTGATGGTAGAAGCCAGTTCGGTAGGTAAGATACCGAGCTGGCTTTTTTGTTGGGCGAGAATGTCTCCGGCATGGGCGTGCAACGTTACGCCTAAGCAAGCGGCGGTGAAAAGCGGAACGCCTTGCGCAATCAGACCGCTGATGGCACCCGTTAGAACGTCTCCCATGCCGCCGACGGCCATTCCGGGATTGCCGGCCAGGCAGATTTCCAGGTTTTCTCCGTCGTAAATCAGTGTGCCGTTGCCTTTGAGTACCGTCACCCCGCCGTATTTTTTCTGTATGGCTTTGACCGCGTTAATACGGTCTCCTTGAATTTCATCGGTTGTACAGCCGAGCAATTCTCCGGCTTCGCCCGGATGCGGCGTCAGAATCCAATTGTCCTGACGTTCGGGATGTGTCGCCAGCAGTTTTAAAGCGTCGGCATCTACGACTTTGGGTTGAGGCAGCGCCTTGGCGCGAAGGAATAGAGACTTACCCCATTCGTTTAATCCCAATCCGGGGCCGATGCCGATTACTTTGGCGGTTTGCGTCAGTTCGCTAAAGGCTTCTTCCGAATAGCACATCAATTCCGGTAATGCCTGAGTCAGGGCGATTCCATGTTCATCATGGGTGATGACTTTGACCAGTCCCGCACCGACTTTCAAACTCGATAGACCAGCCATTTGAATCGCGCCCATCATATGAAAATCTCCGCCAATCAGGCAGACGCTGCCGGCCGATCCCTTGTGGCTGGTTTTGGGGCGTTCCGGCAGCAGGTTCAGCCAATATTTAAGCGGGTGGTTTTCGGCAACGGCGGTTTTCGTTTGCAGAATGGTTTGGTCGAGAAACAGGGGGTTGTAATGTACTTTGCCGGAATAGTCGGCACCATTGAATTGATAGAGTCCGATTTTACGGGTAATAAAGGTGCAGGTGTGCTCGGCTTTGACGGCACAGCCAAGAATCCGTCCTGTATCCGCGGCAATTCCGCTGGGAATGTCCAGGGCCAATACCGGTGTTTTGCCCGCGTTGATTTGTTCGATCCAGTCGGCGACTGGATTTTGAATCGGGCGGTCGAGTCCGGTTCCGAAAAGAGCGTCGACGACGACATCGCAGGATTCGATCAACTCGGGTTTGAAAACGACCGGTTCGATGCCTAGCTGTTGCAGTTCATGGTATGCGAGTAAGGCGTCGTTTTTAATGGCTTCGGGTTGGCCGTTCAGGACGAGATCGACTTCGAGTCCGGCCATTAAGGCAAGTTGCGCGACAACGAATCCGTCTCCGCCGTTATTGCCGGTACCGCAGATTATTAACAGGCGGTTGGCATTGGGGTATTGGTTCAACAAAGTCTGAAAGGCGAATAATCCCGCCCGTTTCATCAGTAACAGGCCGGGGATATTTTTTTGTTCGATCGCAAAGCGGTCGATGGCCCGGCTTTGGCTGGCATTGTGAAAGTAAAGGGTCATGCCGGTTTCACCTGTGTTGAATTTAGACAAACAGCGTGAGTAACACTATACCAAAGACGATACGGTAAATCCCGAAGGCGTTGAAAGTGAAGCGTTGCAAAAACGCCAGAAACAATCGCATGGTCAGGTAAGCGACCACAAACGACACCACGAAGCCGACCGCCAAAGGTGCGAAGCTGGTATTGGCAAACTCATTGTAGTGTTTCAGGAAGTCGTAACCCGATGCAGCGGCCAGAACCGGTAGAGCCAGCAGAAACGAGAATTCGGCACTGGTTTTACGGCTAAGTCCGGCCAGCATGCCGCCGACGATACTGGCACCCGCACGGCTGGTTCCGGGAATCAGGGCGAAAACCTGAGCGATTCCGATCCAGGCGGCTTGTTTATAGCTGATGAGGTTGAGGTCGCCGGTTTTGTGTTCGTCTTCTTGGTAAAAACGTTCCAGTAACAGGAAAATCAAGCCGCCGATAATGAAACCCCACGCAACGATTTCAACGCTGAACAAGGCTTTGATGACGTCACTGAGCAGGAATCCGACCGCACCGATCGGGACGAACGCCATGGCGACTTTGCTCCACAACGACCACTGGCTGAGGCGGAAGTGTTCGCGGTAGTTGAAGATGACCGCAAAAATCGCCGCGAGTTGGATGATGACTTCAAACGCGGTGTTTTGATCGTTCTGTTCCAGTCCCAGCCAATCGCTGAAGACAATCAAGTGACCGGTTGACGAGATCGGTAAAAATTCGGTCAATCCTTCGATGATTCCAAGAATAAGCGCTTGATAGAGTTCCATGTCGTGTCCTATGTTGGCCTTTGCGTTTTACAGTTGATGGCGCAGGTCGCGCAGATTGAATCCCATCAGTTTAACATCAAGCTGCTTGCTGAGCGCAATCACCTTGAACGTTTCGCCCATCTCGTTGGGTAGAGTCAGGGTTTTAATCTGTTGGGCGATTCGGATTTGTTCGGTAATCGGCATATTCGGGTCGGAAGACATATCCAGTAGGCCGGTCGCCATTAAAAAATGTGCTTGAGTGGTGAAACCGGCCACCTTTAGGTTGCTGTCGTAAGCGGCTTCCGCCACGGCGGTGAAATCCACGTGTGCGGTGATGTCCTGCAAACCCGGATAGAAAAAAGGATTGCTGTGAGCGCGGTGCTGGTAGTGGCAGCGCAACGTGCCCATGACGCGGGCCGGCTGATAATATTCCTGACGGGTATAGCCGTAATCGACCAGTAGGATTAGGCCTTGCGACAAACTGTCGCTAAGTGCTCTCAGCCAGGGTTGAATGTTCAGATTAATTTCGGTCTCGTAGCCGAGTTCGGACACTTCGCCGATGTGGTTGATCAGCTGGTTGGCGAATTGCTGTAGTTTTTTGTCTGTGATTTTATGGTAATCCCAGCCGAATTGTTGAGTACTTTCGTCGTATTGCACATGGCCGAGCAGGGCTTGCTGAGGTTCGATGCGGATTCGTTCGAACGGCATCGCATCCAGAACCTCGTTTGCCAGAACGACGGCGGGAATCGGTTTTTCCGGCAAGCTATCCAGCCATATTATTTTTTTGTAAAGTTCGTCCGGAAGGTTTTCTTTAAGGGTGAATTGTTGACGTTCACGCAAGTCGGCACTGAGCTCGATGATAAAGTAGTTTTCCAGCGGTTCTTCCTGCGCCTGCAGTTCCAAAATGATGTCTTTGGCCATGGTACCTTGCCCGGCACCGAATTCGATGATGTTGGGCGTGTCGAGTTGACTTAGAACCTGCATGGCTTGGCGTGCCAGGCAGCGCGAAAAGATCGGGGACACTTCGGGCGCGGTGATGAAGTCGCCTTGTTCGCCGATTTTCGGTAGTCCGCTAGCGTAATAACCTAAACCGGGTGTGTACAGAGCCATTTGCATAAATTGAGAAAACCGCATGATCGGGTGGCGGTTCAGGCTTCGCTGAATTTTTTCGCTTAATTGCTGGCTGTGTTGTCGAGCTTCTGCGGACGGTTCCGGTAGGGTGTTTTTGGCTTTCATAAGGCTAGGGAAAATGTTCTCAAAGTTGAGTGTGGTATTATGCTATAAAGTGCTTGAAACCACTAGCGATTATGCGGAGAATGCAGAAATCGACCACTCTCCCAAGTTGAATGGAATGTTTGATTTGAGGCAGAGGAAAGAGTTCTGGTCTTTAGATTGCTTGGTACTGTTAAGGGGTGCTTAGCGGTTTTAAGTGAATGGATGTGTTGGACTGAGAAATAGAAAATATCATGAAAGTCGGAATAAAAAAGCTACATGAAAATGAGTGGCAGGTGCATATGGGGTGTGCTTCAGTGAAGATGGATCGCTTTTCCGTCGCATTGCTGCATATTACCTTGGAGCACCTGATGGCGCTGGAGCATGGAGAAAGTCATTCGACTTTAAAAAGTTATGTGAAGTTGGGTTTGAAGTTGGATGACCTGGATGATCTTGGCTTGCAGAAAGTGTTGAGCGAAGTGGACAGTAAAGCGGTATTGGACTTGTTGATTTTGGCGAATCAATCCGACTTTACCGAACGTGTTCTGAGCAATATGGGCGGGATTCTCTCTCGACAGCTGCAGGCGGATTTGGCGTCGGTGGAAATGCCGCTTGAGCAACAGGCTAAAGAGTCGATTAAGCATCTTGTCGAAAAAATGTTCGATTTAGAGGCGTCCGGCAAAATCGAATTTATCAAAGAAGATACGCAATATATTTAAGCGGGTGGAGAACGGGGATGGAAATTACAGCTAAGCGCGATAAAAGCGGCGAATATCAGTTGGAAATGGGACCGGTTACCCTGGCGTTGTCTCCTCAGATCATCGAAGCCTTGCATGCCGTGATCGACAAACGATTAAATCAATTCAGCGAGCAGGAAGCGCAGTTGCTGGATAAGAAGTTGCAGGCATATAAGGCTTTAGCGACTAAGATGTGCGCCGTCGACGACCGTATCTTTCAGACGTTTGCGCCTAAGATTACTTCGGAGCAGTTGGTGACGTTGGTTCGTTTGGCGGAAGGCGACTCGTTGCGTGAAAAGGTGATGAGAAACCTGTCCAAACAAAACCGTCGTTTATTCGAAGAGGAGTTCGATTTGCACGACAAAATTACGGTTAAGCACGCCTGTCTATATATGGAACAATTGGTTCCGTTGATTAAAAAGGCGGTGCAGCGCCAGAAAGAGATTCAAAGCGAGATGGACAATTCTTAAAAATCCGCTTCTGTAGCGGGTTATTTCTCTATCGACGGATTGTCGCGGGTGATAATCAAACCGACCGTTTCGGTCTCTTCAACCGCTTGCGGTTTACTGACTTTCAAACGGATTTTGCGCACCGCTTGGTGGTGGCTGAAAATATGTTCGCAAATCGCTTCCACCAGACTTTCCAGTAATTCATAACGGCTTGATTCGACAAGCTCGATGACTTCATCCGAAACCTGTTTGTAATTGACCGTGTCTTGAATCGCATCGCTCTTTGCCGCTTTGCCGATCGGAAGATGCATGTCGATATCGAAAATCAACGGTTGGCGGTTTTGGCGCTCCCATTCGTAAATACCGATAATGGCTTGGGTTTTAAGGCCTTGAATAAAGATGATGTCCATGAGTTTTCTGTCCGTCCGGCAAGTAGGAGGCCGCGTTTAAAGGATTTATCTGAACGCTTATTATCTACTTCTAGTAAAATCATTCAATCAAAAGTAGGGCTAGCTTTACCAAAGCGGGTAAAAGGAAGGTTATTCAAAAATGGAATTAATGGCGATTTTATTTCTGGTCGGGGCCTATTTATTAGGTTCGTTGTCATCGGCGATTATTGTTTGTAAATTAATGGGGTATGACGATCCGCGCCAGGGCGGTTCGGGGAATCCCGGTGCGACTAACGTAAAGCGCCTATATGGCAACAAGCCAGCGGCGATTACTTTAGTGGGTGATATGTTGAAAGGGGTGTTGCCGGTCGTGGCGGCGCATTGGGCGGCACTTTCTCCGGAGATGATTGCGTTGGTTGGTTTTGCGGCCTTTATCGGTCATTTATATCCGGTGTTTTTCGGTTTTCACGGCGGTAAAGGTGTCGCGACCATGTTGGGTGTGATGTTCGGATTGTCGTTGCCGATCGGTTTGGCAGTCGCCGGAACCTGGTTGTTTGTCGCCAAGGTGTTAAAAATCTCTTCGTTATCTGCGTTGATCGCGACCGCTCTGGCGCCGTTATATGTTTATTTTCTATCCGGTGAAATGACTTGGGTGGGCGTAACGTTGGTGATGACGGTTATTCTGTTCTGGCGACATAAAGGGAATATTCAGCGCTTGCTGAGTGGTGAAGAGAGTCAGATCAAGAATACTCAGAAAAACGATTGAAATCGTTTGAGCAGACTGGAGTGTTTTCCAGTCCGCTTTTTAAGCGACGCGTCAACTTGAATGGCGACGGTTTAAATGGCCGGTAGCTCTTCCAAAGACCATCTCGGCGTAGTCGCAAAGTTCAAATCGTTATGCTGACCCGCCAATAAGCGTTGCGCTCCGGCATAAGCAATCATGGCGCCGTTATCGGTGCAGAATTCCAAACGAGGGTAGAACACCTCTCCACGTCTTTTCTTCATTAGATGATCAAGTTTTGCGCGAATTTCCCGGTTGGCGCTCACGCCGCCCGACACCACCAATCGATTCAAGCCTTCCTGTTCCAAAGCGCGTTTGCATTTGATGCTTAAGGTGTCGGCAACCGCCAGTTCGAAAGCGCGGCAAATATCCGCTTTGGTCTGTTCGGTCGCATCGTTGTTTTCAACTGCATCCAGCCAAGTGTTTAATGTGAACGTCTTCAGTCCGCTGAAACTCATGTCCAAGCCGGGGCGATCCACCATCGGGCGCGGAAACTTATAGCGAGTCGCGTCGCCTTTAAGAGCCAGGTTGGATACGTTCGGGCCGCCCGGATAACCGAGTTCAAGCATTTTAGCGGTTTTATCAAACGCCTCTCCGGCGGCATCGTCCAAGGTGTCACCGAGTACTTTGTATCGGCCAATGCCGTCAACCCGGATGATCATGCTGTGACCGCCCGATACCAATAGACATATAAAAGGAAACTCGGGTTGATTCTCTTCCAGCATGGGGGCGAGCAGGTGGCCTTCCATGTGGTGAACGCCGACAGCCGGAACTTGCCAGGCATACGCCAGGCTTCTGGCAACCGAAGCACCGGCAAGCAGGGCGCCCATTAATCCCGGTCCAGCAGTGTAAGCAACACCTTGAATGTCTTTTGGTGAGACGTCGGCGTCATTCAAAGTCTGTAATATCAGTGGAGCCAGTTTCTGAATATGGTCGCGCGAAGCGAGTTCGGGGACGACTCCTCCGTATTGAGCATGCAGTTCCATCTGGGTATATAATGTGTGGGCTATCAAGCCCTTTTTAGTGTGATAAAGCGCTACGCCGGTCTCGTCGCAGGAGCTTTCGATACCTAGAACTAAAAGAGAATCTGTCATGTTTGTTACTCAAAGCCGTCAAAGTGGCTGAATTTTAACAAAATAATCGTCTTTTATTGGAAAAAGGTTTGCAAAAAAGTAATTGGAAATTTATAATTCCACGTTTTCCGCTGTCTCCTTTAATCTTGAGAGGGATGACATGAACCGAATTCAAAAAATTTAATAGGTAATAGTATGCCAAGCGTAAAAATCAGAGATACAGAACCATTTGACGTAGCACTACGTCGTTTTAAGCGTGCTTGTGAAAAAGCAGGTGTGTTAACTGAAGCACGTAAGCGTGAGTTTTATGAGAAGCCAACTTGGGCTCGTAAGCGCATGAAAGCTGCAGCGGTTAAGCGTTTAGCTAAGCGTTTGTCGCGTGAGAACCGTCGCACGACTCGTATGTACTAAGAGCGGAGTGATTCGTGTCTAGTGAGTTGAAAGCACAACTGACGGCATCCATGAAGGATGCCATGAAAGCAAAAGAAAAAGAACGCTTAGTCGTTATTCGTTCTATGCTTGCCGCAGTCAAACAGGTTGAGATTGATAATCGAATTGAGTTGGACGATGCGGGGGTGTTGGCTGTATTAGATAAGGCTATGAAGCAACGTCGCGACGCGCAGCAACAGTATATGGATGCCGATCGTCAGGATCTTGCCGATCAAGAAGCCTTTGAAATGACGGTAATCCAAGACTTTATGCCGCAAGCATTGACGGAAGACGAAATCAACAAGCTTATTGACGACGCCATGGCTGAAACGGGCGCAAGCTCCATGCAGGACATGGGCAAGGTTATGGGTCAGTTAAAACCTCAAATGCAAGGCCGCGCCGATATGGGTGAAGTCAGCAAGTTGATTAAAGCCAAGTTGAGCTAAAAACTTTTTTACCGGACTTTAACGAGTCGCTTCCATGAAAAACCTACCAGCTGAAAAGTTGGTGGGTTTTTTGCGTTTTAAGGGGTGTGTATTTTTCTGTGGATAAGGTGTGAGTAGTGGCGAATCAATCGGGTTCCATTCCGCGTTCCTTTATTGAAAATTTGTTGGCGCGCGCAGATATTGTGCAGGTCATCAATCAAAGAGTGCCCCTGAAAAAAGCAGGCGGGACCTATAAAGCCTGCTGTCCTTTTCATGACGAAAAAACCCCTTCTTTCAATGTAAATCCGGCAAAGCAGTTTTATCACTGTTTTGGTTGTGGTGCGAGCGGCGACGCTTTGAAATTTTTAATGGAATATGACGGTCTTTCTTTTGTGGAGGCGGTCGAATCCTTGGCGGCGCAGTTCGGCATGGAAGTTCCACGAGAAAAATTATCCCCCAAGCAGCAAGAGCAGCAGCAAATCAAACAGCAGCAACAGCTGGATTTGTATGAAGTGATGAGGATGGCGGCAAAGTTCTATCGTCATCAGTTGAGGGATCATCCCGCTTCAGCCGAAGCGAAGAATTACCTTAAAGCGAGAGGCTTGAGTGCCGAAATAGCCAAAGAATATGTGATTGGTTTTGCTCCTCCCGGTTGGGATAGCCTGGTTTCCGGCTTGCGTGCGGATGCAAGGCTTAAGCAGCAGTTGATCGAAGTCGGCATGTTGATTGAGAAAGACGACGGTAAAACCTACGATCGTTTCCGTCACCGTATCATGTTTCCGATTCGTGACGGGCGAGGGCGAGTGGTTGCGTTCGGCGGGCGGGTTCTCGGTGACGACCAGCCAAAGTATTTGAACTCGCCGGAAACACCGATCTTCCATAAAAGTTATGCCTTATACGGTCTGTACGAGATGCGTCAGACGCGTGAAAAGTTCGACCATATTCTGGTTGTAGAAGGGTATATGGATGTTGTTGCGCTGGCGCAGTTCGGCTTACGGAATGCGGTGGCCACTTTGGGAACGGCGACGACCGTCGACCATCTGGCGATGTTGTTCCGCCAAGTCAACGAGGTCGTGTTCTGTTTTGACGGCGACCAGGCCGGATTGAAAGCGGCATGGAAAGCGATGGAATTATCCTTGCCGTTGATGGAAGGGGAGCGTTCGGTTAAGTTCCTGTTTTTGCCGGAGGGCGAAGACCCGGATTCAATGGTGCGAAAAGAGGGGCTTGAAGCGTTTCAAGTGAGAGTGAAGGGCGCTTTATCGTTGTCCGATTTTTTATTGCAGGGACTGCAAGGGAAACTATCGTTTCCGGTCGGTTCGATCGAGGGACGCCAACAATTGGTCTCTCTGGCAACGCCATTTGTCCAGTTGGCGAAAGGCTTGTACCAATATCTATTGGTCGAAGGTTTGGCTGAGTTAGTTGGTCTGCCGGCATGGAGATTGGAAAAACAGTTGAATGTTTATTCCGGTTTTGCCGGTGCTAAAAAAGATCAGTCAAAGCCGAATAAATCAGCCTTGCCGACGGTAAGTAAAATGGTGACCTTGCCGTTAAAATTGGTACGCATTTTATTGCGTAGGCCGGGTTGGGCAGAATTTTTTCCGGAAAATTTCTCTCAAGACCTTTTAAAAACGACTAATCGTGACTATCAAGTACTGGGCGGCACGATTAAAAGTATTGTCGAGCACTCTTTTATTGCCGAATCTGCACTACATTGGTTAGCGCAAAACGGTTTTCAGCCTGAGTTGGAATTGATTCAGCGTTCGGAGATGCCGGATGACGACCAGTTTTTAAGAGCGGAATTCGATGTGGCGATTGTGGCGTTGGCCGTGGCGTTGGGAGAGGAAAAGCTTGGTCGATCCGGTTGGGATTTAACCGAGATGATCAAGTTGCAAAGTTTGGCCAGGGAAAAGTAGTCGAAACCTGGTTTATAGATTGCTTGCAATTAAACTAAGACAATAGAATTTATAGATTTTTAAGTAAAACCAAAGAAAATTCAGTATAATAACGGGTTCCGTTTTTTCTGTGTGCGGCAAGTGTCAACGCGCACCGAGAGTTAGAGTCCAAAAGTATCGAGGCAGACATGACAAAAGTTGAAAGAAAGCAGCAGTTAATTGATTTGATCGAGCGTGCCAAGGAGTTAGGTTATCTAACTTATGCCGATGTAAACGATGTTTTGCCCGATGATATCGAAGAAGATCAGTTAGGGCAAGTCCTGACGATCTTGAAAGATTTCGGGATTCAACTGTTTGATACTGCGCCGGACGAAGACGAGTTATTGACTAAAGACGGTGAGATGTTCGACGATGCGGCTGCGGAAGCGGCGATTTCGGCCTTGGCGGAAGTGGATTCCGAATTCGGTCGTACGACTGACCCTGTACGTATGTACATGCGTGAAATGGGATCGGTCGAGCTACTGACCCGTCACGGAGAAATTGAAATCGCCAAGCGTATCGAATCCGGCATTCGTGAAATGTTGGACGCGTTGGCGACATACCCTATTTTTGCCGATCAGATTTTGCAGACATTCACGAAAATGGACGACGGTGAAGGTAAAGTTGCCGATGTCATCCAAGGTTTCGTACGTCCGGGTGATTTGGTGGACGTGCCTGTTGAAGAACTTTCTCCTGACAGCGATAACCAAGAGCCGAAAGAAGACGGTGTCGATCCGGAAGAGTTGGCTGAATTCTTGAAAGTGTTGGAGAAGTTGAATGCGGCGGCGCTTGAGGCCGAAGCTAAATTCGGTTTCGAAGACCCTAAAGCAGCGAAGAAAAGAGAAGCTGTGGTCGAACACCTGCAGACGGTTAAGATTACACCTGCATTCTCAAACCGTTTGATTAAGCAGATTAAGATGAAGATTGCCGGGATTCGCGAGCAAGAACGTATTATCGTCGATATGGTTATGCGTCAAATTAAAGTGCCTCGTCCTATTTTCCTGGAAACCTTTGTCGGTTCCGAAACCAATTACGAGATGATCGATCGTCTGATCGAAAAAACGCCGGAATTGACCGAGCAGCTGGAAATGGTTCGTTCTGACGTTAAGCGCGCTCAAAAGCGTTTGGCGATGATTTCTAAAGCAGAGAAGATGCCGATCGCCGTTTACAAATCTACTTATAAAGATTTGAGTAAGGCCGAAAACAAAGCGCGTATCGCTAAGCGTGAAATGATCGAAGCCAACTTGCGTTTGGTTATCTCGATTGCTAAAAAATACACCAACCGCGGTTTACAGTTCTTGGATTTAATCCAGGAAGGAAACATCGGTTTGATGAAAGCGGTTGATAAGTTCGAATACCGTCGTGGTTATAAGTTCTCGACTTATGCGACATGGTGGATTCGTCAGGCGATTACCCGTTCGATTGCCGATCAGGCGCGTACCATCCGTATTCCGGTACACATGATCGAGACCATCAATAAGCTAAACCGTATTCAGCGTCAGTTGCTTCAGAAGATGGGTCGTGAACCGACTCCGGAAGAGTTGGCCGAAGAGATGGAAATGCCGGAAGATAAGATTCGCAAGGTGATGAAAATCGCCAAAGAGCCTATCTCTATGGAAACACCGATCGGTGACGACGAAGATTCTTCATTGGGTGATTTCATCGAAGACTCTAACATCCTGTCTCCTCAGGATGCAGCAGATGCCGAAGGTATGAGTGAAACCGTTCGTGAAATGTTGAGTACTTTGACTCCGAGAGAAGCTAAGGTATTGCGTATGCGTTTCGGTTTGAGCATGAACACCGACCACACCTTGGAAGAAGTTGGTAAGCAGTTTGACGTGACTCGTGAACGTATCCGTCAGATCGAAGCCAAAGCGTTGCGTAAGTTGCGTCATCCAAGCCGTGCGGAACGTCTGAAAAGCTTCCTGGACTAATCCTGTCAGACCCGGTTCCGTCAATCTTGGGATCGGGTGATAAAATCATTTCATAATAAGGTGCTTGTCGCTATAATAAGCACCTCAAAATGAACAGCCCTGTTCATTTCGCTTCCCATTCGGGGCCCTTAGCTCAGTTGGTTAGAGCACTCGACTCATAATCGATAGGTCCACGGTTCAAGTCCGTGAGGGCCCACCACTTTAAAATCAATAACTTACGTTATCTTTCAAAGCGCGATTTTCAGGCTTTTTTTTCAAAATGTGCCATATTTGTGCCACAGATTTTAAAGAACGGTCTCAGTCATTCAACCGAGATGTTATTGGCATATTCCGCTAGGTGGTCTATGCCAAGGTGCGCATAACGCTTTACCATTTCTTGAGATTTCCAACCTCCCAATTCCTGAAGAATGTCTAATGGGGTTTTCTGTTGGCGATGAAAACTCGCAAATGTATGCCTGAGTTTATGCCAAGGCATAGGTTCAATACCGGCTCGAGAAAGTGCCTTTTTAAACGCCTTTGTGTTAGCACGTTTAATTGGGCGACCCCGGTAAGTGAATACATATTCAGGGTGTTTACCCATTTCTTCTTTCAAGATATCAATTGCTTGCTTACTGAGAGGAATAGATAGTGGGTCCCCGTTTTTCATCTTTATGTTGCCGAAAATAATCACTTTGGATTCCAATTGAACTTGTTCCCAGGTTAGACCTGTCATGTTGCTTTCGCGTAAACCTGTCAGGACGGAAAACAGCATCATCTGTTTTTGATGGTGCGGCATTTCATTTTTCAGCCTTTTAACTTGTTCATTGGTTAGCCAGGTCACTTCGGTTGGTTCCTCCTTTAGAGTGGGGACTTTTGGTTTACGGTCAATCCATTCCCATTCTTCGTATGCGAGTCTTAAAATGGCATTTAAGGTCCGAAGCATACGATTTACAGTACTATTCTTGACGGTTTCCCCCTTACCTTTGTTGGAACGAGGTTTCATCGCTTTGCGTTCGAAAGTGATTCTTGAAATCAATTCAGCATCAATTTCGTCCAGATAAACGTCCTCCAACCAAATATGTAAGTCACGCAGAACGATTTTTATCCCGTTTTCCCATTTCGTCCCCTCCTTGAGTTGAAGGTAGCGAACGACAGCTTCCCTCCAGGTATAACGTCGTTTAGGCTTTTCTCCGAGTTGGTACTCTCTCCACAGGCTATTTCTAAGCTTGGCGCAGAATTCCTGTGCCTCCCTTTTTACTTTAGTTTTAGTAGACTTTCGTACTCGTTGTCCGTTTGGGGCAACGAAGTCCGTATACCATGTTTGGCCTCTTTTCTTAATTGACATGTGTGCTTGTCCTTATCACTTGTGTCAACAGAGTTAGAAACCTGCCGCATAGTAGAATAATCCCCTTTAAGCCATTCACGCAAATATTCTTCAACGAATATCCACCGCTTTCCAGGTTTTCTTGCTGGAATTTCTCCTCGTTTAGCTTTGCGCATAAGGACGGTTTTATTCATTTGTAAGAAGGCAGCTGCCTCTTCGGACGTAAGAATTGTGAATGAATCTGACATGTTTGGTCACTCTGTTGATGTAACTAAGGGCATCCCTTTGATGCCCTTTGTTACGTCAGTGCGACGAAATTTTTTTTGGTGAACGTAATGTAGGGGATATCCCCATCTTGTTCCTTTTAAAACCGCCTAACTACAAACCTTTGAAAGGTATCAATCAGTTGTTTACATAATTATAAAAAAGTATAATTCAGCGCGTGTTTGGCACGCGTACCTGTCGCATTGGTAAAGAATGGAATATTCAGCCGACTTCCAAGTTAAGAGTAGTTCTTCATTAACTAGATACTTCAAGCGGCATGAAGTGAAAGTAAAATCTCATGGAGAAATATTCTTTTGTCAACGACATATCAAATACCTCATTTTTCTATCCTAGAAAAATTCAAACGAGACCTGACTCGAAAATCAAAGCAATTAAAGAAGTCTCAAAATATTCCGTATTCTTCAGCAAGAAAAATTACGTTAAATGAACTGGGATGGGAAGATGGTTACCAATTTCAGCAATGGTACAAAGCTCAATGCCGCCTCTATGAAAGTATTGAGAACTCGGAAGCCAGAAAAGCGCGGGTAATTAGTAGTAGTCAGTCTCTTGATGCTTCTACTGATTATTTCTTTTTTAAAAGCTTTTTAAAAATCTGTGATAAAACGAAGGGAATTACTCATAACAAACTTATGACTAATCTGTCTTCCTGGGTAGCAACGCATGCATTTGAAAATGCTGAAAATGCCTTTTATGAAATTAGGTCGACCCGTACTTTTTCGGAGAGAGGTTACAAACAATCTGTAGTGGATTGTTTTATAGATTCTGGAGAGGTTGTATATCTTCTCAATAATTATAATGACATTTTGAATTGGCTAATTAATTGGGGAGGGCACGCTGTAATCCCCGAAGATATTGTTCCTTCTGAAAAGATTGAGTCTGAAAATTGGTTGGGTTTGGTAAATTATCTTTTACATGATTTCGCCTGTAATGTGAATTATCTGGACGCTGTACAAGAGTATGAACTACCTCCAGGCATGGAGGTTTTAATGAAAGGGAATGTTTATGTTCGTAATGAAGATAGCTGGAATTTAGTGCTAGAGAGAAGTTGTCATTAACTAGCGCGAATAATTCAAAATAAGAGATTTCAGTTGTTGCTGCTTTTCAACAACTGAAGACACCTCAGATTTTCAATAGTAATCAAGAAAATTCGACTACGCGGCAGGTATGTAGTAAGAATATATTGCGAATACCAAAGATGTGACGCCTATCATCAGGCTAACAACAGACTGTCGTTTCAGTTTCAGGTTCTTTTTCACATTTTCATCATTAAGTTCTTGCAACTTAGACGCTAAAGGCTGAAGCATGTGGTCACTATCCTTTCCTATAAGTTCTCTAAGTCTTTCCAAGTGTAACCTAACATCAGAAGGCAACCCTTCAAAAGGTTCATCTCTCTCATAATCCTGGAAAATAGATTGGAGATATTCAACCTTTTCAAAAACGGGCTGGTTACTTGATAATTCTTCCTTAAAAGCCCACCTTAAAGCTAGTTGAACATCTTTAGAAGAAAGTGAGAATTCTTTAGACAGGACTTCTATTTGAGTTCTATCTAGATTAATTTTGCCAAAAAGCCTTGTTAACTCTTGAGCGAATTTTTTCCTTCTTTTTTCTAGCTTGATTCTCTCAATAATCGCCGGCATAAACCATATGAACATAGAGATTATAAGGACAACCTCTACAAATATAACCAGTGCTAAAAAATCTTTAAACGTCACTAGAATTACTCCTTACTTTGTCAATTCATCGAATTAATGTCAAAACACTAAATACTTTCTAATCTCGTTGTTAGCCATATTCAATGGCTTAAAAGTGTATGGAAAACTAGTTGGGGGTAAGGTTATCGATGTATAAATTCATAATGGTCATAAATGACTTTCAGTCTTAAGCTTTGTTGTGATGATTCGCTCGATTAATTCATCTGCCGTACATTTTCCATTAAGAATTTTTAGGACATTCTTAACCTCCGTTAATGTCAAAGAATGTCCTTCTAATCGAGCATTTGCAATGACAAACTCAAGGGCTCGTCGCTTATCCATTTTAGACGGTTTATGTTTAAACTTTATCATGGCAGTTGTACTGTTCGATTTGTCCAAGGACAGGATAAATGCTAATCTTGGAGAATACAAAAATTAAGGAAAGAAAATGGGACAAGGTTTGACAGCGAATCCCTCGGTTAATGAAATAATCGACAAGTTAAATCAAGGGAATAAGTTGGAAGGGAAGCCTTTAATAACCGAAGAAACAATCGAAACTGGCTTTAACAGTTACGCCCCCTCAGAGATTGAACAAGCATACCTGGCTCAAAAGCCGTCATTGCTTAAACTCTTTTCTCTGAGAGTTCAGTCCTATTTACGAAATTGAGCTTAACTTCCCAGTTTAGCCACAATATGATTTCCCTTTTCAAGTAAATAACCGAAGTAATCTTGGTTTGCAAACCTACCTCTTTCAGCCAATCTACCTTTCGATGAAATCTCAACTCCATGGGAGCTGAGATACTCAATTTCTTCTTCGTAAAGTCGCCACATTGATGCTGAATTTACATACCAATATGTCATAACATGAGCATTTGGATAGCGTTCATTAGCAATGTTACAGTTCATATCCGCTTTAATCAAAGCCTCCCTTCTATCCTTGCGGTTCTTGCTAGAGAACTCAAACTCCAGGAAAAAATAATCCTCTCCATCAATTAACAATGCATCAGGAATACGCATGAGTTCGATACGTCCTGCCTTGTGCATTTGGCGAATAAGTCGTTCAGTAAAGATGCGAGCATTCGGATAGTTTTTTAATATATTGATACATGTTTTTGAAATGCTCAGGCGATGAGTAGCGCTCACTCCTAAGCCCATTTTATTCTTATTGAATTGATATTCATCTTTCCATTTGGAGTCAAGATAATAAGTAAATGCTCTGGGTTTTAAAGCGTAAACAAACTTCTCTTTGGTGTACTGACTGGGGATTTTTTTAATCACCTTTTCATCGAGAAGAGACTTCACAATGCGGTAGAAACTTCCTTGGTTTCTATCATCCTGGTCAAGTAAAAGCATGATGGCTGGTTTGTCCAAAAAGCCGAAAAGAAAGAGAGCTTCGACCACTGTAGTTTTAGTCAATTGTCCGAGTAGCTGGTTGTCCTCAAAGCTTCTGTCGATGTTCTGCTTAAGCTCAATAAACGGTGTATAGCTTGGTATTCTGTTTTTGTGATTCATGTTGTCGGTTCCTCTTTTAAATACGAAAACCTGGGACTTCCCAGGGTGCGAAAAACTTTCTTTCGCTTTTCATTAAGGACGACAAAATTTTTTTTCACTAAAATAGCCGGCTGTACGGCTTGATGGTTACAGATAAAGGTCGTTTTCGGGCGCTTCGCCCCTCGCACTGGCTCTCCCAGACGAAAATAGGGCCATTCTTTCCCTGATTTCGATTTCACCCCTGAACAGAGTTATCGCACCCTGTACCACTCGCCTAGGCGGCAGCCATAGCCGAATTGCCTTGTTATGAGACAATCCAATTCGGCTTAACTTCGGGCCTTTTTATTCGCACGTTGGGTGCGAGCTAAAAACACCCTGCGCAGGCTCAAAACTGGACGTTTTGGCCTTAACCTTCGCTTTACTTCCTGGACGGAATCAAAGCTGCGCACTCTCACCGCTCTGAACGGCGGTAGAGTTTGCCCCAGGCCTCGGGTTTTCAACCCGAGTACACTCCAGAAAGGACTGTTCGGCTCGGTCGAATCTGGCGATTCAACCTTAAGCCCGTTTTCTTGCGAAAACAAACTAAGCCTCCATGTCTTTTGTAGCGTACTCGGCTTGACCGAGGCCTGGGCCGTCCCACGTTTCCATCACTTAGGGTGCTGTTCAACTCGTCCGCTCTGGGGAGCGGAGCAGGTGACTCTCCTCGACGTGAATCCGACTCTGGGGAGTGCGGGTTCACTCTCGCGACTGGGGTCGCTCGCTCGTCACAAACCGCATCTACTTCAGCTCCTTGGACATACGCTGATTGGATGCTCTCACAAAGCACTCGCTCCTGGACGTCTCGAGTACTTCGTTCACGACCGCTACGCGAAGCCAAAACGAGAATGGAAGATTCTTGTTTTGGAGTTCGCTTGCTCTCGATTAGGAATCTATTTCATCTGAAAATAGGCTCCGAATCTCACGCCGATTCAATGCATCAGGTAGAACCTGAAACAGGTACTTCTTCTTGGCATTTCACCATCATTATCTAAAGGAGGATAGATATAAGGTAGGACTGTTTTAAAGATTTAGTTAAAGAGCTCGCTCTCTTAACAACAAGCTTTGTAAAGACTAAGCCTTCTTTTGGTGATAATCATGGCGCATAACAAAGCTTGGTGCAATGAGTCAACTTGACTCACCCATTAGTCATTCTGACTTCCTTAAGCATGGCTAGCATTTGCTTAACAAAAACAAAGATACAAAAGAACAGTAATATTAAGTATGTAAAGCCAAGCTGTGTATTGTCTGAAAACTCCCCTAACAAAGGAAACATCTTAACGATGAAGTAATTCAGAGCAGGTATAATCAAGACAAATAAATAAGCCCATATGAGTGTGCCAATACTAAGAATATTGCGATTAATTGCCGCAGGATTTTGGGTGAATGCAATATATAATGAACGCGGACTTACAGCAGCAAGACCAGCAAGAATTATTAATAACACGGATAACCCAAAGCTCAGTACAGCAAGCTTTAATTCACCTAGTTCTATCAATAGTTCTTTATCCAGGTAAGCCAAAGCCATTAGTCCAGGAGAAAGAAAGAAAAAAGCCACAAATATTATTTGCAGCAACGTAGAAGTACCGATTTTATCTCTGAGAAGTTCATTCAAATCTAATTTAATCATTGTTAGTTTTACCTCTGATTCTGTCTAACTAATAAAATCAGCCGCGTCGCTTTTTGGCATCGGCTGGAGTACGTTGTGAACGTGTTTATTACTTTGTTCATGCCTACATTGTAGCCAGAGCTGCGCATTTCTTGCCAAGGTTAATTTCCAGTCTCGATTTCTCTCTTTATGAGTTTTAGCGCTGTCGGAACTCATTTATTTTAAGCATCAAATAAGTTCGCCAGCTCAACCAAGTTGATATATTCCTCTAAGCTTAAATGAGAGTAGCCATCTTTGTTCGTATCAATAGTACTGCGCATCAAATCAGAAGTATCTGTATTTTGAGCGCTTGGTACTTGATTCAGAGAGTCTTGGGGCCTGATTGGTTGACCAATGAGTTGACCATATCTGTATCGAATGTAATGAGATGCTAATATTTCTCTTCCACCAGGTGCAGTTGAAGGTTGAGAAGGAAAGGTAATTTCAAAAGAGCCTATGCCAGCATCCAAGTGAAAATAAAATTTGATGTTGAAACTGTCAATATGATGTTGTTCATACTCAGGGTGGTACTGTCTAAAATCGCTAACACTTCGGACAAATACCCGGTTTCTGTTTTTTATCGAAATATAAAAGTTATAGTCTCTCTCTTTCCAACATAGAAATGCTACAGTCAATATCAGGTCAATCGACTTTTTATGAGGTGATTGGGTTACTTGATTGAGTATGGAGAAGAGTTGGTCAAAAATGCGTTCCGAAGTTCTTAGGTCTAAGTTGTAGTGTTTTAGAAAGTTCCCTATTGTTGCCATTATATCGTCTGGGTCTAGGTAGTAAGGCATGACAGACCATTGATGCTCTTTTATTAGTGTGACCAAATGCTTGCTCTGGGGAAGGGTCTTGATGAATGAAATGTGGTCAGGTACAGGTAAGGATAGATGGCGATTGAAGAAGCGGCCTAAGTAGGTTTCGGCATCGAATTCATTTCCGTAGACAACTTTTATCGAGTGTTGAAGTTGTTGGGTATCCGTGGCAATCACAAATACCACTTTCTTCATACAGAACAGGTGTTTGATTGTTTCCAGCATTTCTATTGCATAGGTCGGTCGACACCTGTCTAGTTCGTCGATGAATATAAAAGCTGGTGCGTTTAGCTCACCTGTATTCGTGGCATTATCGACCCATTGAGAGATGGTCTTTTGAAAACTGTCTATCGATTTCGCTTTTTGGTTATGGTTATTAATGATTGCTTCGGTTAGTTTTTTTGCCGCTTCGGCCGTTACGCTCCCCACTTCATCGTCTTCACCTGGCTCTTTCTCTCCAGTTGAGGCTTCAAGGACTTCATCAGTATCAATTCCCGATGCTTTTTTTACTAAAGATTTGGCAATGATTGGAGCTACGGCTTTGAATAGGTTTATTACGTTTCGGGATGAATCTCTTATCATTGCATCGGTGTTGTTTCCTGACTGTTTTTCTAATTGATTAATGATTGCACCAACAGTGGTTAACAGTGGGTCATCTGAAAAGTCATGTTTCCAAGCATCAATGTAAACGACGGGGTGTTCAGTTTTGAGTTCATTAAGCCAACGCCGTAGAAAATAAGTTTTTCCTGCGCCCCATTCAGCATTCAAGTTGAGAACGTAGTTTCTGTACTCCCCTTCGCCAACTAGATGGTTTGTTAAGAATACGGCATATTTTGCTCGGTCGAGTATGTCCGCCGAGTAAATTTCGCCTTCAATGTTAGCTTCTTCTTTCCAATTAAAATTGGCCATGTCGTTTCCGTTTATCTGTTATTTGTTTTGGTGTCGTTGTCGTTGTCGCTCTTGGGCGAATTCAATTCTTTTGGGTTCGGTGTAGAGTCTCTCCAGAAGGATGAATGTAAAATCCAAAATGTCTTCGGCATCTTCAGTGGTTAGGATTCCCTCGTGTGCACCATCATTGCCGTCATCTTTAATGCAGTTAGATAGTTCCTTTAAGGATTCGGGGAGTATGTTATTGTCAAATAACCAAGGCAATCTGAGCCCTAAGTTTCTTCGAACTCTATTATTTAGCCCTGTTGTTTCATCATTATCGGATGGAAGGAGCTCTTTAGTTGCAAGGTCTAAACAGAGTCTGAACATCGTTGATGCTGCATTGTTACAGCCAATCGAAAGACATGAAGCACCTTCTTCAAAAATGTCATGAATGTTTTTTGGTAAATGCTCGGGGGGGTAACCTTTTTTCGCCGTCTAGGATGTTTACGATATGTTCTACGTCTACGATTTTATTGGCAGAAAAAGTTAAAGTATTTAGTCCATTATTAATCACTCTTTCATATCCAGCATCAGGAGACTTTTGTGAGACGAAAAACATAGTTGGTCTCATGCAGTTCCTACAGGAACAAAAAACCTCGAAGCAGTTTTGCCAGTTGTTTTTCTTCTCTATAAAAACTTGGTCGAGTAAATCAAAGGTTATTTGTTTTGCATTGCATCTGGGACAATCTGCGACTAACTCTGACACTTTTCTTCTCTCCTGATAATTAGGTGGTCATAAGGTGCGTATTTTGAAAATGATTTTCTTATGAGGATATGTATTCGAATAAATTTGATAGATATAAAAACAGTATTGAAAGGTTCTGTGCAAACCACTTTAGAGAGTCACCTATTCCAAATATGGCTTCCCAAACGGTAATAGCGGTGAGTATCAGTATATAGTGATTAGTCCTAGACTGTAGGGTGGCTAGCTTACCTTCAACGTAGATAATTTCTCCCCATTCATTTGTCCCGTATTTCTCGTCTGTACCGTGGTATGGGTCGAATTGGTGGGTCACGATGTCTTGATTTGTAGCTGCTGGGGATAATTTCATTGAATACCAA
This sequence comes from Thiomicrorhabdus sp., assembly GCF_041583835.1. Classification (GTDB taxonomy): domain Bacteria; phylum Pseudomonadota; class Gammaproteobacteria; order Thiomicrospirales; family Thiomicrospiraceae; genus Thiomicrorhabdus. Next base: position 179,718 of record NZ_JBFHFC010000002.1, read on the forward strand.
TAGCCGCCGTCCAACGCAAATGTTATTCCATCAAGAAACACTTCTTCAGTTTGATTGGGGTTTAAAGAGGGGAGTGTTATGTTCTTACGGATTGTATTGTTTGATTGAGACGCTCGATGTTCAAAGTTTGAGAAAGTCAGTTTGGCCCCAGTGAATACATGGTTGGATATGTTCTTTATCTTGATGTACAGGTCTAAAGGTTGGCCTTGTATGGGGAGAGTTGGATTTCGTTTAAAACTTTTTGAAAGTCTTGGTTTGAAAACCAATTCTATCCTTATTTCAACGCTTTCTTTTGTTTGAGAAGTAGGGTTGGAGTCGCCCATCCTGTTGTCCTTGAAGAATTTTTAATGAGACTTGATATTAATACTTGCTTATTTTTGAGTCAATTGAATGTGAACGTTGGTGCAGGATATCAAGAAGTAGTTGTATAGGGTGTTGAAGTTCCGGAAACCAAATTGTGCCATATTTGTGGCGTTGCTGAAGTATTGCGTAGTATATTGCGGTACATTTATGTCACATTTCGAAAGCGGCAGGTTTGTAACTTGTTGAAATTTAAATAAATTAATTTTTAGAACAATGCCCTCATAATCGATAGGTCCACGGTTCAAGTCCGTGAGGGCCCACCATTCATTTCGCATAGATTCAAGCTTTCAGGTTTTATCCCTTTTACTCGTCAGCAAAATAAACGCGGGCCTTGGCTGTTCGATTAGCCGTTTTAGAGTGACAGGTAGCTGGCCGCTTCTTTGTCATCTATTGGTTCGTAGGTTCTTTCCGGTGCCGGGAATCCACAGCTTGTACCGTCTTTGACGCGAACGGATTCTTCCCATGGCAACTTGTATTTGCCTTCGGCCAAGTCGGTCATATAGGTGTAAGGACAATCCATTGCACCACCTTTAACAGCTACGTATCCACGGTGTCCGAATTGATAGATGTTGTTTTCGACGCCCCAGGTAATTCGGGCTTCGTCTACCAGGTCGGGACGCACTTCAGCGGTGATGATTTCATCCGGAATTCCGTTGCCTTCGACAATTGGCGTGCCGTCGAAATTGACGATCATGCCTTCGCCCATCGAGTTGAATGTGCCGTCGGTTCCTGCAAGACAGACGTTGGCTGTGACCATCAGGTTGCAAAACGAGTTGGCCTGGTTGGTGATTTTCCAGCTGTGTCTGATCGGTGCGGTGTAACCTGCGGTACGCAGCATGATGTTGGCACCTTTATAAGCGCATTCTCTGGCCATTTCAGGGAACATGCCGTCATGACAGATAATCAGGGCCAGTTTCGAGCCGTTAGGGCCGTCACAGACCGGGATTCCTAGGTTGCCCGGTTCCCAAGGCTCGACCGGAACCCAAGGGTGCAGTTTGCGGTAGAACAGTTTGATGTCACCGTTGTCGTCGATGATGATTCCGGTGTTGTAAGGGTAGCCGTTCGGGTTGTATTCCATGATCGAGAAACATCCCCATATGTGGTTTTCTCGACATGCATTCCGGAACGCTTGCACTTCCGGTCCGTCGCGATGGCACATGATTTCATCGCTGGTGTCCATTGACAGTCCGTGCAGGCAGTATTCTGGAAATACGACCAGATCCATGGTCGGCATCTGGTTTCTAGCTTTTTTGACAAGATTACAGACGTTTTGAGTTTCTTGTGCAAGATCTTCGGGTGTTTTGACGTTGGGCAGTTGTTTTTGAACCAGTCCGATAACAACACCTTTGTCAGATTTATTAAGGCCTCCGAGTCCACTCATTGTTTACTCTCCTTATCGAAATTTTAAATTGTATTTTGTAGGGGGGAAGAGCGGTCGAACGACCGCTCGAGATGACGAGATTAGCTCGCTAAAAGTTCTTTTAGGGCATCGTCAATGAATGTGACATCAACCGGGTTTAGCCCAGGGCCGCCTGCGAAATGTCCCCAGATGGAAGGAATCGGGCGGAACTCGGCATTTGGCATTTTGCTGACTTCGTACTCGTTGTCTTCCGGTGGGAAGTAAAGGTCGGTTGCACCCGGCATGACGATCGCTTTGGCCGTGATCGATCCAAGCGCTTTTTCGAAATCGCCGTTATAGATCGGGTTGGCACTGATGTCGCCGTACTGCCAAGTCCATAGCATTGCCAGAAGGTTGTTGGCATCGCGATCCAGGAAGAAGCCTTCCCAGAAAGCAACCAGAAAGTCTTCAAGTGAAGAGTATCCTAGTTCTTTAAACAGCTCTTCTCTGTAGAAAGGTTGTGAGAAGCCCCAGCCTGCGTAAACGCGAGCCATGGCTCTTAGGCCTTTTGTAGGCGGTGTTTTGTACCAGCCGTGTTCAAAAGCGGCGTCTGCAGTCAAGGCAGCCTTAACCCCTTCCAGGAATACGAAGTTGTGGACGGAGGTTTTAGCGGAACCGCAGAAAGGTGCGATACGCTCAACCATGTCAGGGTATTGCGCTCCCCACTGGTAAGTCTGCTGTGCACCCATTGACCAACCTGCAACCAAAGCGATCTTTTCGATTCCGAACTCTTCCGTTACCAGTTTGTGCTGAGCGGTGACGTTATCGAAAAGTGTCGTTCCCGGAAAGCGAGCCTGGTCATAAGGTGCCGGCGTATTGCTTGGCGATGAAGAAAGACCGTTACCCAGCATGTTTGGAATGATGATGAAGTATTTGTCAGGGTCCATGGCCATACCAGGGCCGACAAGCCATTCATTGTCATAGTGTTGTCCCGAGTACCAAGTTGGGTAAACGATCACGTTGTCTTTTGCTTCGTTTAGCGTACCGAACGTTTTATAAGCTAATTTAGCGTCACGTAGCGTTGCGCCACCTTGGGTGACAAAGTCACCCAGTTCGAAAAATTTATAGTCACTCACGATGTCTATATCTCCATTGTTTGTTGATTAAATTCTTATTTGGCGGCAGGTGCTGCTGCTTTATCGCTGCTGGTAGACATGATTGCCCAGTAAGCCAAACCACCGATGACCGCTGAAGAAACCGCTGTTGATAATCCAGGGAAAGATTTTTCAACGATGAACGCGGCTACAGAACCGATAGCCCAAGCGATGAACGCTTTTGGACGCCAGTCTGTGTCGATTTCAGAGTCTTTTCTCAATAGGTATTGGTCGATCAGGATGATGGCACCGATAGGAGGAACGATAATTCCAAGCAGGCTTAGCCATTCGATGAAGAAAGCCCAAACGTTGGTTGTGGCGATGACGATACCAATCGCACCAAGAATGACGGCAAGAAGACGCATGTGGCTTCCTAGGATACGTGACCAACCGGTTGCAGCGTTATACAAGCAGTGCGAACAGACCGAACCAAGGTTAAGCAGTAAGAAGACAAAAGCGACCACAGCCAACCAACCGACGTTTTGAGCAATCATGTAACCGAACATGTTGTCGGCACCGAATGGGTTTGCATCCGGAACGGCTAGGGCGGCTGTCATGACGCCACCAACCAGCATGGCGATCATGTTGGCGAACGGGAAGGCGCTGAATGTAGCGACTAATGAACTTTTAGAGTCTTTTGCCCAACGGTTGAAGTCACCGGTCACCGTACCTGCGTCGATGAATAGTGCGATTACCATGGTAAGGCCGATACCGAAGGCCATTGGTACTTCAGGGTTGTTTCCAGGGTAAGCTGCGATTTGCGCCCAGGTAGTTGTGCTGGCAGCGTCAAATGCAACCCATAGACCAAGGATGACGAACAATGGGGCGGAAATCATACCGATCCAGTGCAGTCCTCGAACACCCATGAAGGTAATTGCGATATATAAGATACCGGCGATGATCGCCATCATCGTATAGTTGATCTGGAAGGCGCTGTTTATCAATGCGCCGGTAATCCCGGTTTGTACGGCAAACCATCCCAGTAACAGGGTGGCTAACAATCCCGAGGCGAAAACATATCCTTTGCGCCCGAAGACGATACTGGCGATAAGTGCAAAGTTATACCCTTTTTTGGTTCCAAGCAGTCCTAAACCACCGACATAGGCAAACATCAACAAGTTACCGATAATCATCGCCCATAAGGCATCTACAAATCCCATTCCCATTACAAGTAATGAACCTGTCATTGCACCTGTGATGATCATTGGGAAGCCGATCCATACCATGCTTACCGAGAACATGCTTCGTCTTGCTTTTGCAGGAACGGCACAGTGTTCGTATTCCTCACCGAGGACGTGATCCACTTCCTCTTCGATATGCTCTATGGCCTCTTCATATTCATCAAGTTTTGACGGCTTTCCCGTCATTTTTTGCTCCAAACCGGACATGGCTGGACCTCCTTTTAAGTTGGCTTTGTTAAGTCTTGAAATAAAAAAAGAAAAAATGTTTTGGTTGGTAAACAGTGCGCAACTGTTTGGTGAGAAGGGAGATTAACGGCTTTGTAGATTAGCCTTCTCTGAGGTGCATATAAGCATTATTCATTCCAAGAATAAATATTTACGGTAATTCAACAGTTGCGGTATTTTGCGACTAATTAAGCAATCAATAATGTTTTTTGTTGGTGCTTTATTTGTAATTTTTGGTGCTTTGGGTCAGGTTGTGAAAGGAGGGTTTTTAGGATTGAATTTGTTAGTTTTTTCGTCAACTTTGTTAATAAATGTAATCTTTTGTAGCTATTTGTTGTCTTTTGTTGGTGCAGGGACGCTGTTTGTTTGTGCTGAAATAGGTATGAATTGTCCGGTTTTTACTTAACCTGTTGAAAACTAAGGTTAAATGTTATGTGGCCATTTTGGTGCTATGAGTTTGATGAAGAATATATCAGGAGTGATTATGACCTCGTCAAGCATCTGGATTTCAGATCTAACCCATTATTATAACAAGAAGCAGACTAAGCCGACATTGGACAATATCAATCTAATGATTCCAAAAGGACAGCTAACTGCTTTGATTGGCCGAAGCGGCTGCGGTAAATCAACATTATTACAAATGATTGCGGGGCTTTTGATGCCGTCAGAAGGCGCTGTGCGAATTAATGCACAAACCGTAATCAAGCCGAGTGCAAAGTGGAACATGATGTTTCAGAAACCATCCTTGTATCCATGGATGACGGTACGTGAAAACGCCGCTTTAGGGTTGGTGTTCGCAGGTACTTATAAAGAGAAAGCGGATCGTGTCGAAGATTTGTTGGATATGGTCGGATTGGCCGAGCATAAAGATAAAAACGTTCAACAATTGTCAGGTGGTCAGCAGCAGAGGGTTGCATTGGCGCGTTCTTTGGCAACGGAGCCGGAAGTATTGCTTTTGGATGAACCTTTCTCGGCGTTGGATGCATTTACGCGTGTTGCCCTACAGACTGAGGTGGCGCAGATTTGTCACGAACAGAACATTACGATGGTATTGGTTACTCATGACATTGAGGAATCGATCGCAATGGCTGACAAAGTCGTGATTATGAGTCATAACCCGGGACAGATTGTCGGTTCAATGGATGTGCCTCTTGATTATCCGCGTGATCGTAATGCGCCGGAATTTATGGAGCTAAAAGATAAGTTGTTCAATGAGTTTGAACAGATCGATTTAGCCAAGCAGAAAGAATTGGAATTGCAAGTTTCTTAGGATTTATAAATTAACATTCCCGACAAGGAGAGCCACCATGTGTCAATACTGTACTGATGACGAATTATCAAAATTGGACTATAAGTTTAATCCGCAAAAAGGGCGCCGAGAATTTATTCTTGATAGCCTTGCAACAGCCGGGGGATTGACGGCAGCGATGAGTTTGCCGATGGATGCCTTGGCGAATATGGAAATGCCGGACGACGAAGTCGTACGAATCGGTTACCTGCCGATTACGGATGCGAGTGCCTTGTTGGTGGCGCATGCAATGGGCTTCTTTGAAGACGAAGGACTAAAGGTTGAAAAGCCGACTTTGATTCGCGGTTGGTCTCCTTTGATCGAAGGGTTTGCCGCTAAGAAGTTTAACTTGGTGCATTTCCTGAAGCCGATTCCGGTTTGGATGCGATATAACAACAAATTCCCGGTAAAAATTACAGGTTGGGCACATACCAACGGTTCAGGATTGGTTGTCGGTAAACACACCGGTGTAGAAAAATTCGAAGATCTAGGTGGTAAGCAGATCGCCGTGCCTTACTGGTATTCAATGCATAACATCGTGTTGCAAATGGCGCTTAAGAATGCCGGTTTAGAACCTGTTATTCAAGACCAGACCGATGAACTTAAACCGAATCAGGTTAACTTGCAGATCATGCCTCCACCGGATATGCCGCCTGCATTGGCAGCGAAAAAGATTGATGCGTTCATCGTTGCAGAACCGTTTAACGCAGCAGGTGAAGTTTTAGCCGGTGCGAAGATGTTGCGCTTTACCGGTGACGTTTGGAAGAACCACCCATGTTGTGTTGTGTGTATGCATGACGAGCACGTAGACAAGAAGAAAGAGTGGTCTCAAAAAGTAATGAATGCGGTTGTTCGCGGTGCTTTGTATGCACAAGAGAACAAAGAAGAAGTGGCGAAAATGCTTTCTCGTGAAGGTAAGCGTTACTTACCGATGAAAGCGAAAGTGGTCTTGAAAGCGATGACGGATTATGCGCCTTCGCATTATGCGGAACCGGACGCGATCAAGCATGAAGATTGGGGTGTGGGACGAATCGATTTCAACCCTTATCCATATCCTTCAGCCACTAAGTTCATTATTGACGAACTTAAGAATACGTTGGTTGCGGGTGACAAGACCTTCCTTAACGATTTGGATACGGACTTTGTCGTCAACGACTTGGTGAATTACGATTATGTTAAAAACGCGATGGATAAGTTTGGTGTTTGGGATAAAGTTCCCGGCGTAAATCCAGCGAATCCAACGGAGCGTGAAGAGGTGTTTGTATTATGAGTGTAGTGTCAGACTCGTTGGGCCAACTATCGGTTGGCTTTAAAAAATTACCGCCTTGGTTGCAGGGATTTGTTAATGCAGTAATAGGGATGGGGATTCTCCTGTTCCTATGGTGGATTGGTGGTGTTTTGATCGAGTCAAACCCCGACACGGAAGCGTTTGCCGCTTTCGCGCCGGCTCCGGCCTTAACAGCCTTATGGGAATTAATTGGTTCGAACTATTTGTGGGAGACCATCTATTCCAGTTTGTATCGAATCCTGATCGGACTTTTCTGGGGGATTCTAATCGGTGTACCGGTGGGTATTCTGGTTGGGTATTTCTTACCGGTTCGTCAGGTTGCCAATATGCCGTTCCAGTTTTTACGAATGATCAGTCCGTTGGCTTGGATGCCGATTGCGGTACTGGCTTTTGAAACCTGGGATGCTGCGATTATCTTCTTGTTGGTCATGGCGACGGTATGGCCGATTGTTTTCGGTACGGCGCACGGTGTGCAACGTATTGACCCTAACTGGTTCCGAGTGGCTCGTAACCTTGGGGCCGACGGTTATCAAATGCTGAGACGCGTGATTATGCCGGCGATTGCTCAGGATGTATTTGCGGGTATTCGTTTGGCGGTTGGTGTTGCTTGGGTTGTCTTGGTTCCTGCCGAGTACCTTGGGGTAACGTCCGGCTTAGGTTATGCGATCAACGATGCAAGGGATACGTTGGATTATGATACCTTGGCTGCTATGGTTGTCGTGATCGGGGCGATCGGGTTCTTACTGGATTTCATCGCTGTGAAATTGATCAAACGTTATTCATGGCATGTTGAATAAATGATGTTTTAAGAGACGGTTGCAGGGTTTCCCGCAACCGTTTTTTCCGTTGCTAAGACGTTAAAATTTCTATCGATAGCAACCCTTCTAATGGCCAGATCTGGTTATCGGGTGTTTTTAAAAACTCTTCGCCGTTCTGGCAAAATAGATCCGAAATCAAACCTTCATAGATTGAATTGTCTCCTGCTGAAGGTTTAAAGGTTAAACGAACTTTTTGGCCTCTCATGGCCGCAATTTCAAGTTGATCATAAGATGAGCAAGAGATGGTCATAAGCCGCTCCTAGCTTTAGGTTTGATGAACAAAATGGTACTATGGGTTTTAGCTAAAGCCCTAAAAATTAGGTGATTCCGTGAAACAAATAGAGCGGCTCGACATTGCCAATCATTCCGAATATGTTGTCATAAAAGAGGCAGCTGAGCAAATTGAGAATGCCTACGATCCTCAAAAAGCAATCCATACTATTTTAAGTCTGATTTCCCGTCAAATGGGTCTGAACCGTGGTCGAGTCCTGTTGCAGGAAAGTGTGACCGGTTTTTTATACACGGCGTACGCCTATGGTTTGACAAAAGACGAGATCGCAAGGGGTCGTTTTGCGATGCGCGAAGGGATTACCGGTAAGGTAATGCATACGGGAACACCGGTGATCGTGTCGGATATCGATAAGGAAGACGACTACCTCTGTCGTACGGTTGATCGTTCTACACTGCCTCAGGAAACCGTAGCCTTTATCGCCACTCCGATCGTGCGTAATAGCGTCGTGATCGGCGTGTTGGCCGTAAACAGGCTGGCGAACCGTAATCGCCCCTTGGATAAGGATTTGGGGATTTTGAAGCTGATCTCGCTTTTCATCAGTGAGATTCTTGCCGTTAATACCATGCTCGAAAAACAGACGCAGATCTTAAAAGAAGAGAACGAACAATTAAGAGCGATGGCGTTGGGGCAGGGTAGTCAGTACGGTATTATCGGTGAAAGTCCGTCGCTGATGTCAGCCTTGAATAAAGTCGGGCGTGCGGCGAACGCCTCGGTAACGGTGTTGCTGAAAGGTGAGTCCGGAACGGGTAAAGAGAAATTCTCGCGTATGCTGCACTTGTCTTCTCATAGACAGGACGGACCGTTTATCGCCATCAACTGCGCTGCGATTCCGCAAGATTTATTAGAGTCCGAATTGTTCGGGCATGAAAAAGGCGCCTTTACCGGTGCGACTCAAACCAAGCAGGGTAAGATTGAGTTGGCGAACCACGGAACCTTGTTCCTGGATGAGATCGGAGATCTTGACTTGGGACTCCAGGCCAAACTTTTGCGTGTGCTGGAAGAGCGTTCCATTACTCGTGTCGGTGCGACCAAGCCGATTTCGGTCGATGCCCGTATCATCGTGGCGTCCCACAAAGATTTACACGAGGCGGTGAATAGCGGTAAGTTCCGTTTAGACCTTTTTTACCGCCTTAACGTTTTCCCGATTGAGTTGCCTCCATTGCGTGAGCGCGAAGGCGATATCCGCTTGTTGGCAAGACATTTTCTCAATCAGGCAAACCAGGAATATCATGCGAGTGCGATTTTCGATCACGGCGCAATGGAGTTTTTGGAGTTGTATGATTGGCCGGGAAATATTCGTCAGCTGGAAAACGTGGTGAAAAGAGCCGTGCTTTTGGCGGATGAAAGCCGTTTTATTTCGTCTGCTTTAATCGAGCGCATTATTGCCGAAGAGAGTGCGATTATTCATGTCGGGCAAGTCCCAGCGATCGAGCCGGAAGCGCCGAAATTAATCGAAGCGCCGGTCGTATCTCAGGAATGGCAAAGACCGCAGGCACCACCGCCTATTCATAATAATGGATATGGTGGGGTGGATTTTGCGGCCGTCCAACAGCCGGAAAGAATGGGCTTTCCTTGGCCGTCTCAGGCAGCTATGGATGAGCAGAGCGAAAAACGGGCATATTGGCGTGTGTCGGAGGATGAGTCAGCGCGTTTGCAACAGGCGTTGGAGATGGCGCACGGCAATAAAACTCGAGCGGCCTTGTTGTTGAATATGACGCCTAGACAGTTTAGTTATCGATTGAAGAAGCTCGGACTGGCCTAACCTCTTTCGATTTGAATGAAGAGTAGGGTTCTATTAAGTTTTTGCCGGCTTGCGTCGGCTAGTTTTAAAACTGGTTGAAACCTGTTTTGAAATGAATGGATATTTGATAGAGATAAAAAAAACCTCGATCTTTTAGGGATCGAGGTTTTTTTATGGGGGAATGAATAACGGACGAGTTAGGCTGAGAAGAGTTGCTGATATAGCTGGTTGGCCGATGAAGCCAGTTCGCCGCTCAGAGCAAATCCAGAAATCTTGTCGTGATCTTTGAAAAGTATCTTCTGGTCGTTTCCGGCCTGTAGGGTGACTTCCCATTCGCCTTGTTCCATATTAAGCGGTGGGCTCAACATGATCGACAGGCTTGGCGTCTTGGTTTTGACTAAAGGCGGAAGGATCAGGAATTCCTGAGACTGATCGCCGCTCATGTGTGCCGCAATGGTTTTTGCTTGACGTCTAATCGGTTCTAAATACGCCTGAATAACTCCGTTGCTTTCAGAACAATCGCCTAAAGAGTAAATGTCCGGATCGGATGTCTGGCAATACTGGTTGATGCAAATGCCTTTGTTGGTCTCGAGTTTTGCCTTTTTAGCGATATCGATATTCGGCTGAAGACCGATGGCGCTTAGTACCATTTGAGTATCGATATGAGAACCTTCGGCAGTGGTCAATTGGTAACCGTTTTCTGTCGTATCCATCTGTGTAATCTGGGTGTCGAAGTGCAGCTGAATGTTCTTCTGCTTCATTTTATCTTCAAGCGTATCCGCGATGGACGAAGGTAGAATCTGACGCATCAAATGATTACCGCGTACGATCAGGTCGACTTTGATGTCTTGGGTTGCCAAATCTTCGGCCATTTCCGTAGCGATCAAGCCGCCGCCGATGATAGTCACCGAGTTTTTACCTTCCAGTGCATTGCGGAATTTACGGTATGCGTTCAAGTCGTTGATTGCCAAGACTTCATGTCCGGCATCGCCTTCGATTTTTGGCAGTACCGCACGTGCACCGGTCGCTAAAATCAATTTGTCGTAACTGAAGCTGCCGGTGGTCGTCATAACCTTTTTGCGTTTGGTGTTAATCGACATCACTTTGGTGCGGGTTTTTACGCCGATATCAAGTTGAGCGGCTTTTTCTTCCGCCGATGCCTCTTTCAGATCTTCTGCAGTACGTCCCTGGCTCAGAGCCATGGAAATTGCAGGTTTCGGGTAGACAGTACCGTCGCATGCGGTCAGTAGCGTGATTTCGCTGTCGGGAAGCTGTTCGCGGATCGATTCCGCCGCTTGCCAACCGGCATAGCCCGCACCGATGATCAATACGTCGGCTTGATTGCTGACTTTACGTTTCGGTGCATTTTCGTTGGTGGCTGCTTTCGTTTCATCGATGAGTACAAAGTCACTTTTGCTTACCAAGCACAGAGGGCAATACCAATCATCCGGAATGTCCTCAAAGCGTGTACCGGGAGCCAATCCTGAATCCGGGTCACCAAGTTCTTCATCGTAGATTAGGCCACAGGTTTTGCATATGTATTTTTTAAATTCTGCACTCATCATAATCTCCTAAGCCGCTTCTTCTAAGCGTTCTATTTCTTTGCGTAGGTGCTTGATCGATGGGGTGACGATGATGACGAAATACGCTTCACGTAGTTTTCGTTGCGCAACCGCATCGGTAATGTAACCTTTCGCTCCGGCGTGTTGCATGACGGAGTCGGCGGCACGTTTACAATATTCAGCGCCCAGTAATCGAGCTTCAAGTACCGACTTAATGAATTCTTCACCTGGGGTGAAAGGATCTTCACAAAGTGATTCAATCAGGTCTAGAGCGTCGTCCAGCTCTTCCTGTAATTCTTCCGGAGAGTCGTCAAGGTAGGCGTTGATGTCGGAAAGCGTCAGGTTTGCCTTGTGCATTTCGTTAATCGAACCTTGGATGACACCCGCGGCCATACCGGTTTGTAATAAGATGAATCCGGCTTTGATTTTTTGTAAGTAAGGTTTTACCGGATCGGCCAGTAAATATTTTTTAGGTAAAAATGCATTGTCGAAAATCAACGAGTAGGTTCCCGTTCCTTCCATCCCTGTAAAGCTCACCATTTGCTTCATGGTCAACCCGTTTAGATCGCATGGAATCAATGCCATTGCATCGCGATAAGCGCTTTTATCATGGTTGTGAACGGTAAAGATCGCGCCGAAGAAGTGCTTGCTTGAGCCGGCGTCCAAGTTTGAAACCCACGGCAAGGTACCGTTGATGATGTAACCGTCTTCAGTCTCTTCAGCAGTCAATTTTAAATCTTCGATGCCCGCAAAGTATTTCATTGGGTTCGAAAGGGCGGTAGCGCCGAAAAATTCGCCGTCGACCATTTTTGGAAGAATGTCGGACTTAAGCCAGTCGTTTTTTGAGTTTTCGATATACCAGCAACAAACGGTGTGTGCCCACATCATGAATCCGGTACTCATACATTCTTCAGAGACGGTCGCCATATCTTTGATGGTGCCGAACAGATCCAGTTCGCCGTTGTTTTGCGATGGAATATGGTGACGAAACGCTCCAGCCTGCCCCAGTTTCTCAAGTACTTCTGTGGTGTACTTGCCGTGGTCAATGGCGATAGTAAGTGGTTTGAGTGTTTCATTAACTATTTGACTAATCATGGAGGCCATCCTTGTTAGTGATGCCGGCCTGGTAGGAACCAGGCCGGCTGGGTTTTAATCGACTAATTTACCGCTAAGATCAACAGCGTTCATATAAGTGTTCGCAACCGGCGACCACTTAATGGCGTGTGCTACCAATCCTTCAAGTTCTTCTTTTGAAGTGCCCGGTGCTTCGATTGTGAAGAAAGCGCGTACTTCGGTCACACCTAGTTTTTTGTTAGGATCGACGTCACCGGTACCCCAAACAGCCGTGATGTTAATGTCACCTTCTAGTTCGATTTCAAGTTTGGTTAGGCTGATTCCGCGAGCGGTTGCGTTTGCCTGAACACCAACTGATAAACAAGAACCTAAAGAAAGAAGTGCCATTTCAGAAGGGTTTGGTGCCGTATCTTCACCTAATAAAACAGGTGGTTCGTCAACAACAACAGGCTCAAGATCACGAACGTAGTTAAGGTTTTTGAACTGGCCTTCTAGTACGGTTTTTGATTTCAACGTCTTAATTGTGTTCGGGTTTGCTTTACCCGCTTCTGCAAGTTGGTTCAAACCGTCGTTATCGATTGGACGGATACAAGATGGGATATAAACTTCAGCCATGGTAATCTCCTGCTGTTTTAAAAATAATTAAAAATCATTTCGTGATACGAAACATGCTTAGGGTATAGCGTTAAGAGTGCCAAAAAATAGTAAATTGAATTAAAACAAAAGGTTATTTGATTGACTTAATTTTATGGATTAGGTTTTATACTGATTTTGTTAACAAAGTTTGAATGATTGTTAACAATTGATTACATAAAATTACAATTGATGACAAAGTTTGTCGGCAATTTTAGGTAAGTTCTTTAAAATCAAACACTTAAAAAATTGGCATGTGACTTGCGTATAGGAGGTTGTGTTTATAAAACCCTAATGGAGAAAGTGACTATGATGTCTAAAATTGAAATGACTGAAGCGATTATTGTTGCAAAAGCAGAAAAAAGTGTTGGATGGTGTGATATCGCTGCCGCAGCGGGCCTAAGCGAGGTTTATACAACGTCGGCTTGTTTGGGAATGAACCATTTGGATGAAGGTGCGGCCGATAAGTTATGTGAATTTTTGGGATTGGGGTCTGATGTTAGTGCTGCATTACAAGCCTTTCCTCATAAGTCATGGGATAAGTTGGTTCCTACCGATCCGTTAATTTATCGTTTGTACGAAATTGTCGGAGTTTATGGTCCAACAATGAAAGAATTGATTCATGAAAAATTCGGTGACGGGATTATGAGTGCAATCGACTTTACGATGGATATCGATAAAGAGAAGAATCCGGCCGGTGATCGTGTGGTTGTTACCATGAACGGAAAGTTCTTGGCTTATAAAGAGTGGTAATGGAAAAAGAAGTTTAATTGGAACTTGTTTACCCGCCTTATGGCGGGTTTTTTGTATCTTGGAAACAGGTAAGGTTAGGCAGATAATTATTTGTATTATTCGCGACCGAGCGCAGGTCGATTCAAAGCTTCCTTCAATTTCGCAATGATGGCGGCTTTCACTTCCGGGGTAATGGTAAACTTATCGTTGAAGGTCGACGAGTTTTTCATTTTTTCGTAGTTTTTCTTGGCCTGTTCGGGCACTTTAAATGCCGTATCGCTGTATTCCCAGTCACTTTGCGGAACCGGCGGAAGCTCCTCTTCGGCAAACATTCTGTGAATATCATTTATGAATGCATCGGTATTGTGAAGTACCCGGCTTTTGGTGGAAACGGCCACGGAAGTATATTCTTTCGGAGAGAAGTCGACGTGGTTGGAAATGCGGTGAGCAAGTTCTTTTTGGTCGTCAGGCACAAAGGGCTGAAGGTGTTTCATGAACTCCTTTTTTTCCAGTTTCATCATCTGGTTAAGGGCTTCCGATTTGGCGGTTTTTTTGAGTTGCTGAATGGTTAAGAAATACAGGATTCCCAATAAAGCCGAAAGGGTGATCGTTGCAATCAGGATAAACATAAGCGGTATTTTGGTGAAAACGACCAGAAGGGGAATAATTAAGACCATCAATAGCAACCAGACGGCAGAAATCGTCTTGATGGAGCCGGTCTGGATATACCAAGGGTAGTAAAGTTCTTCCTTGAAAATCACCGTATCCATTTCGATCAAGTGTTCAAGTGCGGTCAGATGATTAAATCGGCGCATTTAATGTCCTCCGGGTGCGACACCCATAGAATTACCCCATTTTAATACCGCTGCACGGGCTGCGGTGATGGCGTTTTCGGGCAAATTGAGAATTTCACCGCCAATATCGCGATATTGCTTCATCTCTTGGGTAATATAGTGCTCGCCCTGGGCGCTTTCAACAACAAAGTTCGCCACCATTATCAGAGCGATTAAGTGTCTGACTTTTTGATTGTGAGTGGGGTTTTGAATGAATTCGATATCGTGATGCAGAAGAATCGATTTATAGATATCAGAACTCAAACGCCATTTCTTGGCTAGAAGTGCCCCCACGAACGTATGATTGGTCAAAAAAAGACGTTCCTCATGACGCATGGCATTTTCCGGATTGGCTAAATGGATTTGGAATAGGCTGGCATATTCTTCCGGTTTAGAGCGGGAGAGATAGACGCAACCGATATTTTGCATTAAGCCGGCCATGTAAGCTTCGGTACGCGACACGTCATAGACCCAAAACGACAGTTCCGCCGCGGCCAAACCGGTTTGAGCTCCGTGCTTAAGAATTTCTTTTTCCTGTGACGATTGTGCAATCCTGTTGCTGAGACTGCTGGCAAGAAAAAGATCGCTGATTTCATTTAGCCCAAGAATGTTGACGGCCGCTTTGGCATCGGTAATTTGGCAATTCTCTGAGGTGACGTTACTGTTTACAAGCTTTAGGAAGTCGCCTAATAACTCGGAATTATGGGCGATTAAATTGGCGATGGTTACCGTATTTGGGTGGTTGCTTTGCAGTTCTTCACGGATGCGGATTACCTCTTCGGGAATGCATTGCAAACCGACCTGTTCGATAATCATGGCTGCCCGAGTAAGTTGCTGTTGCATAGTATGAAACTGACCTGTTTAATCGCAATGCCGCCGAAAATGGCTTCTAAGCTCGATTTTAGCAGTTTCTAATGTAATCAACCAATAAAATAAATAGGGGATTTGAAGCCCGTTTTTGCTTGCTTGTCAGATAAGAGAATGAAAGGTGTTTTGACGTGGGTAAAAAGTTGATTCTTATCGTTTTTTGCTAGTTTAATTCTTATTTGATAAAATGAAATTCATCATCATTTTATATAAGCAAGATTATTCGATATGATCTATTCCGCAACCGATACATATTCGTATTCAAACTATGCCTCTTCTGCCGCCCGCGGTCAGAGCATAGCACCTGCGGAATCCTTGAAAAGTCAGCCTGCAATAAAGGTTATCGACCCAGCCCAAACCTCTTCTTCAACTTCGCAAACGGTAAATCGTTCCGAAGCGACTCAGGCGAACCGAAGTAGTGAGCCCGTTTCCCAAAACGCGAATGCCAACCAGATGCAGGCGACGAACAGCAATGACCGTCAAAACGAACAGGCTGTTCAACAAGTTGTGAATCAATTAAAAGCCAGAGATTCCGAAGTGCGCAGTCATGAGATGGCGCATCTGGCTGCTGCCGGCGGATATGCGACCAGCGGCGCTTCATTCGCCTATCAAGTTGGTCCTGACGGTAAGCGTTACGCCATCGGCGGCGAAGTTGGAATTGATATCTCTCCGGTTTCCGGAGATCCTCAGGCGACTTTGCAGAAAGCGATGGTGGTTCAGCGAGCGGCACTGGCTCCTGCACAACCTTCCGATCAGGACTTGAGAGTGGCGAGTGCTGCCGTGCAGATGGCGGCTCAGGCGCGTATGGAACTGGCACAACAAGATAGTACGCAAGAAACTTCGGCAGAAATGGCAAGTGAGACCGAAGGGTCGGGTACGGCTTCCGAAAGTGAATCGGGTCGCACAGGGCTATCGGATCAAGACGGGGCGAGAAATCAAATTAATGAATCGCAGTCGAATGCCGGTTCAACCAGTTTGCAAGCCAGTCGGAATGCATTTGATTTGAGGCTTTCGTTCCAACAGGGAGCTTAAGAACGAGCTTGGGCGCAATGCCTAAGCTCTCGTAAAACAGAACTCAGTTGACGGGGCAGAAAGTTTCCTGCATCGCGCCCATCAGTTTTAAGATGTTCGGATCTCTTACTTTACACAAGATTTTACTGCCTTCGCGGCGAGAGGTGATGATCTCTTTTTCGCGTAAAATATCGATGTGTTGGGAAATATTGCTTTGGGTTGTACCGACTTTAGCGACGATGTCCATTACGGGCAGTTCGCGCTCGCCGATAACGCATAGGATTTTTAGTCTTAGAGGGTGACCCATGGCTTTGAGCGCCTTAGAAGCTTTATTGATGTTTTCTTCTTTCATCTCAAACAGTTCTGTTTCTTGCATTTTGGATTTCACCATTTAACTTTATAAAAATATTATTGAATGATTTTAATGAAAACCGTCCTCTATGTCACGAAAAGTTCATTTATAATGACCCAAATGATTTTTTACTAGGACGCTGATTTATTACCGATTTTGGTAATAGGTTGAGGGTTTTTAATCGTATCTGGAGACTCAAGTGAGTATAACGGTATATAAGAAGGCAACATGGATGGGAGTAGGCGCTTTAGTAGGTGCCTTGTTTGTAATCACTTCAAGCGTCATGGCGGATAAAGCTTCAAGCGCTGCCGGAGAGGCAGTGGTACAAGAAGAGAAAATGACTTTGCCGCTGCAGGAGCTACGTGCGTTTGCCGAAGTCTTTGAACGCGTTTCTAATGATTATGTGGATAAAGTCGATGAAAAAGCGCTTCTAGAAGGCGCGATCAGCGGAATGCTATCCAGCTTAGATCCTCATTCAGCGTATTTGCCTCCTAAAAGTTTCCAGGAAATGGAAGAACACACCAAAGGCGAATTCGGCGGTTTGGGTATGGAAGTCGGAATGGAAGACGGCTTTGTAAAAGTCATTTCGCCAATTGACGATACTCCGGCGGAGAAGTCCGGGGTGAAAGCGGGTGATTTAATCGTTAAATTGGGTGATGAGCCGGTTAAGGGAAAAACGCTGACTGAAGCCGTCAAGATCATGCGCGGTAAACCTGGAACCAAGCTTAAGTTGACGATTATCAGAAAAGGAGAAGACGCTCCGATTGTTCTGGAAATTACCCGTGCGGTCATTAAAGTTAAAAGCGTTAAACAGAAAATGCTGAAAGACGGCGTCGGTTATGTACGAATCAGCCAGTTCCAAATAAGAACCGGTCAAGATTTGGTTAAGGCGATTGAGAAACTGGACGAGGAAAACAAAGGACCGATCAACGGTTTGGTGTTGGACTTGCGCAATAACCCGGGCGGTGTTTTAACTGCAGCGGTTCAGGTTTCGGATGCGTTTTTGAACGAAGGTCTGATCGTTTATACCGAGGGTCGTATCAAAAATTCGAAAATGCGTTTTGAAGCCGAAGAGGGCGACATTATGCAAGGACGTCCGGTCGTCGTTTTAATTAACGAAGGTTCGGCGTCGGCGTCGGAAATCGTTGCCGGTGCGTTACAGGATCAGAAGCGCGCTATCGTCGTCGGTCGTACCAGTTTCGGTAAAGGTTCCGTACAGACGTTGTTACCGTTGAACAACGGCGCGGCGATTAAAGTGACTACGGCACGCTACTTTACTCCGCTGGGTCGTTCGATTCAGGCTGAGGGAATCAAACCGGACATTAAGGTTGATTTGGTCAAGGTCGAAAAAGTCGATACTTCCGAAATGATCAACGTTAAGGAAAAAGATCTTTCCGGCCATTTGGAAAACGGTAACGGTAATGGTTCCGATAAAGCGAAAAAAGACAAAGATGCGGAAGACCAGAAGAAAGCCGAAGAGATTAATAAACTGCTTGAAAAAGATTATGAGTTGAATGAAGCGCTGAGAGTGATTAAAACCATGGCGCTGGCGCAACAAATGAAATAGCGGTTCATTGAACAATAAAGCCACTTTTTAGTGGCTTTTTTATTTTATGCGTTTAATGCGAGGTGAGTTATGACAAAAGTATTGGTGCCTTTGGCGCAAGGATGCGAAGAGTTGGAAGCGGTCACCATTATCGATTTGTTGGTTCGGGCCGGTGTGGAAGTGATTACCGCCAGTTTGGATGCAGAGCGTGTGATTACCGCTAGCCGAGGCGTGCAATTGATCGCGCAAACGACATTGGATGCCGTGAGTCACGAAGTCTTCGATCTGGTCGTGCTTCCGGGCGGGTTGCCGGGTGCGGATTATTTAAAGCAAGATGACCGCTTGATTAATATTCTGAAAAAGACGGCTGAACAGGGCGGTTATGTCGCTGCGATTTGCGCGGCGCCTCAAGTTCTGGTGCAGGCGGGTCTGTTGGATAATAAACAGGCTACCAGTTTCCCCGGCGTGATTGATAACAAGCCCGCTCCCGGTATGCAATACCTGAATCAGCCGGTGGTGGAAGACGGTAAAGTCATCACTTCAAAAGGTCCGGGAACGGCAATGGATTTCGCCTTGACCTTAATCGAACGTCTTGAGGGATCGGCCAAGCGCCAACAGGTTGAACAAGGTTTGCAAAGGGCTTGATTGTTGCCGTTCATTTTCTAACGATTCTATTGTCGGCGGTGTTTTTAACGCTGCCGAGTTATCCCGATAACCGATTTGAATAATCGGTTTTTTCATTTTATGTCCTCCTCAGCTTGAAATCCCATTTCTAAAGTAAGTTTCATTTCTTGAAATAAAATCGTCTCAACGTGGTCTTTTATCTAGAACGGTTGATTAAGTGTCGATCGTTTTAAATGGAGACAATTAGGAGAGCGAACATGAAAAAGCGCACACGAAGGGGCTTTTTGACGTTTGTAGGCATCTCCGTCGTGACGGTCGCAGGAATTGCGTCGGCAGCGAACAATCCGAATCCATTTGGTTTTGTTAACTTGGAATCAAATTATAAAAATATAACGGATATTCCTTGCCCTGAAACGATAGAGGGACGGTGCGGAAATATTCCTGCACCGGAACCTGTAGAAGGTGGATGCGGCGTTAAAAGATAGTCATAGATAAGCAGCATCATCTTAGGACGCGATGATGATTCAAAGCCATTGGAAAATGGTGGTTTTAAGAGGCGGTTAATTGTACAAACTTGAAGAAAGTTAGGGAGGGGGTCGTCAAAATAGAGGTCTTAAGGCCTTGGTTTTTGATGGATTGACTTTCTTGTGGATAATTTTGGAGAGAGATCATGAAAAAGCAAACACGTCGAGAATTTTTGAAGCTGGCCGGCGCCTCTCTGGTGACGGTTAGCGGGGTGGCTTCGGCCGCTGAAAATCCATTCGGTATTACCGGTAAGGTTGTGGAACCATTTCAGGTGGCCGAGGCCTCACCTGAGGGCGTTTGCGGTAGCAAGCCAGCCCCTAGACCGGAGCCGACCGAAGGAAAATGTGGCAGTCAGCCGGCTCCCGATCCGATTGAATAAAGTCGGGATTGCAAATCAATCGTAGAGGCAGAAAATCTCCGAGTATTTAATCGATGGATTATTTGTCTGGAGACCACCTTTACTCATAATTTAAAAAGCCACCATGTTATGAGGTGGCTTTTTCATTTATATTGTTATGATAAAAAGTCAGGCCTGTTGAATTTTAAAATCGGGAAAATTATGCAAAGCAGACAATATCCAGTACAAGGCGTAGGATTGGGGTTGAGACGCAGCTTCTTTGACGAAGTGTTGCGCACACCCGATTTGGCGATTGATTTCATGGAGATCGCGCCTGAGAACTGGCTGCACTTCGGCGGGCGACAAGGCCGTCAATTGCGCGAGTTGACCGAACGCTGGCCTTTTTTGTGCCACGGTTTGTCGTTGGATCTGGGCGGCCCGCATCCATTGGATGAAGCGTATGTACGTGATTTGAAGGTTTTTTTCGATCAACATGATATCCGTGCTTATACCGAACATTTGAGCTACTGCGGCGACAGCGGACACTTGTATGACTTGATGCCGATACCGTTTACCGAAGAGGCGGTTGCTTATGTGGCCGAACGCATTCGGCGGGTACAGGATATTCTGGAGCGCAAGATAGGCATTGAAAACGTTTCGTTTTATGCGATGCCTTCCCAGGAAATGACCGAGCAGGCGTTTGTCCGTGCCGTGCTCGAAGAGGCCGATTGCGATTTGCTGTTCGACGTCAATAACACCTATGTGAATGCCGTTAATCACGGATATTCGGCTGAAGAATATATGCGATCGATGCCGACCGAACGCATCGTTTATCTGCATATGGCCGGGCATTTTGACGAAGCCGAAGACCTTAAGATCGACACGCATGGTCAGCCGGTCAAAGAACAGGTTTGGCAGTTATTGCAACAGACCTACGAACATCATGGTCTGATCCCGACGTTATTGGAACGCGATTTCAACATTCCGCCTATGGCGGAGTTGATGCAGGAAGTCGAACAGATCAGAGATTATCAGAACCAGTGGAGAGCGCAGCATGGCGAATGATTCAAGCGTTCAAAACTTACCTCATTTTCAGCAGTTGCAACGCCAGTTTGCGGAACACATCCGTAATCCGGAAAAGGCCTATGCACCCAACGGCGAGAAGCCGATCGAGCCGCGCCGAATGCAAGTCTACGAATCCTTGTTTTTTAATAACATCGAAGGGTTTTTCAGTGGTTTGTTTCCGGTGAGTGCGGCGGTGTTGGGAAAACAACGCTGGCAGGAACTGATGCGTGAATACATGGTGAAACATCGTGCACGAACGCCGTTATTTCATCGTCTGGGGGAGGAGTTTTTAACGTTCTTAAGCGAGAGTTACGAAGCTTTACCCGAAGATCCCGAATTCTTGTTGGAGCTGGCGCATTACGAGTGGGTGGAATTGGCTCTTACCGTCTCTCCGGATGAAGGCGTTGTCAATCCGTCGGACTTAAAAGCGGATTTACAGCAGGCTTACGAACTTTCGCCCGTGGCGTGGCCAATGGCCTACGAGTGGCCGGTACATCAGATCTCGGTTGATAATCAGCCGCAGTCGCCGTCGGAGCAGGCGACAACCTTATTAGGATTCCGCAATGCCGAAGACAAAGTTGAGTTCAGTGAGATCATGCCGTTGTTGTATCAGTGGCTTGAGTCCTTGGATGAAGCCGACAGTGCACAATCCGCTTTAAACAAGGTGGCGGCTGATTTGGGGTTGAATGGTGCCGAGTTGGAACAGTTTGCGATTCAGACTTTACAGCAGTTGATCGATTTGAATATCGTTCATCCGCGTAGAGCCTGATTGTATTAATGCTTTAACGAAGTCGTTACGGGGTTCCGTAGCCACCGCCGCCGGGGGTGTGGATTGCAAAAATGTCCCCGGCGTTCAATTCCAGTGTCAGAGTGCTGTTAAGGCTTTCTTCGGGTTCTCTCAGGTCGCTTTGTCCGGCTTGTTCCGCCGTCATCACAAAGTGTTTCCCTACTTTTCCCGATAAACCGCCTGCCATGCCGTAAGGCGGAATGTGGCGGTGATTACTGAGTATCGAAACCGTCATCGGTTTGAGGAATTCAAAATGGCGTTCGCAGCCGCTTCCGCCACAGTATTTTCCATATCCTCCGCTATTGCGGCGAATTGCAAAACGCTGCAATCGTACCGGATAACGCAGTTCCAGAATTTCCGGATCGGTCAGGCGGGAGTTGGTCATATGGCTATGGATGGCGTGATGTCCGTCATAGCCCGGTCCCGCTCCCGTGCCGCCGCACAAAGTTTCATAATATTGCCATGTGTCGTCGCCGAAGGTCAGGTTGTTCATGGTGCCCTGAGAGGCCGCTTGAACCTGTAAAGCGCCATACAGCGCATCGGTGACCACTTGCGAGGTTTCGACGTTGCCCGCTACCACCGCCGCCGGATAGCTCGGATTGAGCATCGAACCTTTCGGCACGATCAACTCGACCGGACGTAGAAATCCGTCATTCAAAGGAATCGGTTGATTAATCAAGGTGTGTAATACATACAGTGTTGCGGCTCTGGTAATCGCATGCGGCGCATTGAAGTTGTTGTTTTGCTGGTCGCTGCTGCCGCTGAAATCGATGATGAGCTTACGGCGTTGCAGATCGGTTTGGATGGAAACACGGACTTCCGTTCCTTGATCTGTCGGGTAGCGGAATTCGCCGGATTTCAGTTCGGGAAGCAGACTGACCACCGCTTGTTCGGCATGGTTCAGTACATGGGCCATATAGTCGGTTACCGTTTGCGCACCGACTTGGTTGCATAGTTCCGTGAGCCCTTGTATACCGCGTTGGTTGGCGGCAACCTGGGCATGCAGATCGTTCAGATTCTGGTTCAGGTTGCGCACCGGATATTTGGCTTGCGTGAAATGGCGGCTAATCAATTCGGTTTGAAAAACGCCTTGCTTAACCAAGGGGACGCAATCCAGTAAAACGCCTTCTTGTTCAATGTGCTGACTGGCGGCCGGCATAGAGCCGGGGGTGAGGCCGCCGACATCGGCATGGTGACCGCGCGAAGCCACGTAAAACTTCAATTGACCGTCGACAAACACCGGAGAAATCAGGGTGATGTCCGGCAGATGCGTTCCACCGGCGTAGGGGTTGTTGAGCACATAGGCGTCGCCCGGATGAAGGTTGTCGCCGACTTTGTGGATGACCGTTTTGACCGATTCTCCCATCGAACCGAGATGCACCGGAACATGCGGCGCATTGGCAATCAATTGGCCCTGTGCATCGAAAATGGCACAAGAAAAATCCAGTCGTTCTTTGATGTTGACCGAATGGGCGGTTTTCGCCAAGGTCGCGCCCATCTGTTCGGCAATCGCCATAAAACGATTATTGAACAGGGACAATTGAATCGGATCGGGTTGTTTGGAATCTTCCGCAGCGGCCGTGTCGGGATCTAAACGAGAGACGTTAGCCGTTTGTTGTAACAGCATTTGTCCGTCGTCCAGCAATTGGGCACACCAATTCGGCTCGATCACCAAGGTTCCGGTGGGCTCAAGAATCAATGCAGGGCCATTAATCGTTTGGTGCAGACTCATCGCCTGACGTTGGTAAACCTCGGCGGACTGCCATTGTCCGTTTGCATAAAGACGAACGGTTTCAATCGGGGTGGCGGCTTCTTTGGCATCGATGGATTGGTCTTCCGGACTGTAGGCCTCCGAAGCGGCTTCGACACTGACGCTGTTGATGACAACCGGCACGTCGGTCTGAACGAATCCGAACTGCTGACGGTGCTGACGGGCGAACTGTTGTTCGTACTCCGATGTTGTCAGCGTGTGGTCGAAACTCAGATCCAGCAGGGTGTCGCTGCCGCGATAATGTAAGTGTAAGGTAATTCGGGTTTCTGTCGGCGTTGCGTTTTGTTCAAGTAATTTTGAGCAGGCCTGTTCGCTCTGTTTTTGGATGTCTTCGTCGATTTCGGCAAGCTTTTGCAGCTCCACGCCGTAGGATCGGGTTTCGATGTGGCTTTTTTTCGCCAGCCCCATGCCGTAGGCCGAAAGAACGCCGGAATAGGGGTGAAGCAGCACTTTGCTCATTCCCAGTTTTTGGGCGACGGCGCACGCGTGTTGGCCGCCGGCACCGCCGAAGCTCACTAAAGTGTAATCTTTGACATCGTAACCGCGTTGGGTAGAGATTTTTTCGATGGCGCTGGCCATATGCTCGACCGCAATTTTCAAAGCGCCTTCGGCAACCGTTTCGGCTGAAAGGTTGAGTTGTCGGGCCAATCCGTCGAATTGCTCTTGGACGGTTTTCAAATCCAACGGCTGTTTGGCGTCTTTGCCGAAAACCGCCGGAAAATGTTGCGGCTGGATTCGGCCGAGCAGGACATTGCAGTCGGTGACGGTCAAAGGCCCGCCGCGTCGGTAAGCTGCAGGCCCCGGATTGGCTCCGGCGGATTCCGGGCCGACCTGTAATTCGCCTTGCAGGGTTTTGACAATGGAACCGCCACCGGCCGCCACCGTATGGATGTCGAGCATCGGCACACGCATCTGCACGCCGGCCACTTCGGTTTCGAAGCTGCGTTCGTAAACGCCGGCATAGTGGGAAACATCCGTGGAAGTGCCGCCCATATCGAAGCCGATGATTTTGTCATGACCGGCTTGTTGTGCGGTGGTTACGGCACCGACAATGCCTCCCGCCGGACCCGATAAGATCGCATCCTTGCCTTGAAAGTCGGAGGCGGCGGTGAGACCGCCGTGGGATTGCATGAATTGTAGGTCGACGCCCGGAAGCTGTTCGGCTACCTGTTGTACGTATCGGCGAAGAATCGGGCTTAAATAGGCGTCGACCACGGTGGTGCGGCCGCGTGCTATGTATTTGATCAACGCGCTGCTCTGGTGCGAAGTGGAGACCTGTTTAAAGCCGATTTCAGCCGCTAATTGCGCGACGGTTTGTTCGTGTTCGGGATTTAAATAAGCGTGCAACAGAACGACGGCGAGGGCATCGAAACCTTGTTGTTTAAGGCTTTGAAGCTGTTGTTTTACCTGTTCGATCTCCAGCGCTTCAATCTCTTCGCCTTGTGCGTTCAGTCGCCCGTCGATTTCAAGAGCGGTTTGGTAAAGCGGTTTTGGAGTCTCGACTTTCAGAGCAAAGATGTCGGGACGATTTTGATAACCGATCTCCAGAGCATCCGCGAACCCGCGGTTGGTAATCAGCGCCACCGCTTCGCCTTTGCGTTCCAACAGGGCGTTGGTGGCAACGGTGGTTCCCATCTTCACGCAGGCGATGCGTTCGACCGGAACGGCGGAGGGTTCCGGGGCATTCAGAAACAGGCGGATACCCGCTATGGCCGCATCGCGATACTGTTCGGGGTTTTCCGACAGCAGTTTTCGGGTATGGAGTTTACCTTGCGGATCCTGGGCGACAATATCGGTAAAGGTGCCGCCGCGATCAATCCAGAATTGCCATTGTGCTTGTGTCATCGCCGAGTCAGATTCGTTGTTCAGGAAATGCACACATTATCGTGACTCATTCTATAAAGTAAAGTCGGGGATGCGGTATCATAACGATAAAATTGCGATAACAAACCTCTCAGCCAGTCCCCCTTGACGTTGTAGTAGACTGGAACTGAGCGGGCGGATTAGCAGCGTATTTAACAATCAATTTATCAAATTTCGAAACGATTATGGCAAGCACAAAAAAAAATATGGAAACGGCGATCTGGCACTGGATGTTCTGGAAGCGTGTGGTCATTTATTTCCTGCAACGCAAAGGAACGGATGCCGTCGGTATTCTCGCATACACCTCGCTATTAGGGATTGTGCCGATGCTGGCCGTGATGCTGAGTTTGTTTTCGGTCTCATCTTATTTCGCCGATTTTGAATCGTTGGTGATGGATCAGGTGGTGCATAATCTGATGCCGTCTTCGCAACCTGTAATCGAATCCTACCTGGTGACCTTCTCTCAGCAGGCCGTGAATCTGAAAGGGCCGGGGATTGCCGTGATGTTGGTTACCACCATCATGCTGTTGTGGAAAGTCGACGATAAGTTGAACGGTTTGTGGCCGGAAGGCCGCAGAAGACGTTGGTGGGTGAGTTTGTTGCATTATTTGGGGGTGAGTCTACTCGGTCCGATCCTGTTAGGCCTCAGTCTGTTAACCAGTTCTTATCTATTAGCCCTGCCTTTGTTGAGCGATGCCTACCCTTTTCTGGAAAAACTGACTTTCGGAATCAGTCTGTTACCGTTTTTATTTTCTTTACTCGGATTTGCGGCTTTGTATAAATTCGTGCCTCGTCATAAGGTCAGCGGCAAGGCGGCGATGATCGGCGGTTTGTTCGCCACCTTGCAGTTGGAGTTTCTGAAAAGCGGGTTCTCTCTGTACGTGCAGTGGTTCCCATCCTACAGTGTGATTTACGGTGCTTTCGCCGCCGTGCCTCTGTTCCTGCTCTGGCTGTATGTGATGTGGTTTATCGTGATCTGGAACGGCGTCGTTGTGGCGGTTTTGAATAAACGTTATGTGTCTGGCGACGAAGATACGGAAGCCAAACCAAAGCTTGAAAAATTGCCGGCTCAAGACGGAGAAACGGTTGCGGAAGTTCGAGAAGCCAAAGCGGCGGAGTCGACTGGATGAGGAATACGCGTTCCTTATGGATATTATCGACGGCGTTGTTATTGGCGGCGGGTTTGAGTTTGCAGTCGGGCAGTGTGGTTTTGGATTGGCAGGATATCTGGACAGGCCTTTCAGAACGACAAAGTCTGGTGGTCTGGGAAATTCGTCTACCTCGCATTGTGATGGCGGCTCTGGTTGGAGCCGGTTTGGCCGTGGCCGGGGTGAGTCTACAGGCTCTGTTTCGTAATCCGCTGGCCGAACCCGGACTGATTGGGGTTTCCAGTAGTGCGGCCTTGGGGGCGGTATTGGTGATAGTGCTCGGCGGCGTACTTTGGGGAGAGGTTCAGAGCTGGCAGATGAGTCTGGCGGCGTTTGTGATGGCCGCAGCCGCGACGGTAGTGATCTATTTGATTGCAACCCGTAAAGGGCATACCGATGTGGCGCTGATGCTGCTGGCCGGTGTGGCGATCAATGCAGTGGCCGGCGCTTTGACCGGATTGTTGATTACGGTTTCCAGCGATGTGCAATTGCGTTCGGTGATGTTCTGGATGATGGGCTCTTTTTCCGGTGTTTCCTGGCAAGGCGTGAGTTTGATGGGCGTTGTCGGTTTGATTGTACTGGCGCGTCTGTTGAGTCTGAGCCGGGCTTTGAATGCCTTGCTGCTCGGCGAGCAGAACTGCTTGCATATGGGATATGCCTTGCAGTCGCTCAAATGGCAGATTATGGGACTGAGCGCGGTTTTGGTCGGTATTTCTGTCTCCTTGGTCGGCGTGATCGGCTTTGTCGGTTTGATGGTGCCGCATATGGTGCGTTTGTGGGTCGGACCGGATCATCGAATGTTGATTCCTTTAAGCGCTCTGGGTGGGGCGGTTCTGTTGGTTTTGGCCGATTGGTTGGCTAAATCGATGATGCAGCCGGCTGAACTGCCGATTGGATTGTTGATGGCGCTGTTAGGCGGTCCTTTCTTTTTGATGATGTTGTTGAAGCGACGAGGAGTGGGGTTGTGAAAGGTTCCTCTGCTCAGGTTTCGTCGGATTTTAAACACGATATCGTTTTCAGCGATTTGAATTATGCAATCGACGGTAAATCCCTGCTCGAGGATGTATCCGGACGTTTTGAAGGCGGCCGGGTACATTCGATTCTAGGCCAGAACGGTGCGGGTAAATCCTCTTTGTTGCGCTGTCTGACTAAAGAGTGGCATCCCATCAGCGGCGACATTCGTTTTAACGGACAAACTCTACAGGATCAGAGTTACCGCGAACTGGCATTGAAACGTTCGGTGCTGCCGCAAAATCAGGAGTTGGCGTTTTCTTTTCAAGTTGAACAGTTGGTAATGTTGGGGTTCGACGCCCAAGGTTTGGCATTGAATGAATGCGCAACTCAACTGGATGACGTGCTTGAAGCGTGCGACATTCGTCATTTGGCGCAACGCGACTATCTGACCTTATCCGGGGGCGAACAAAAACGCGCTCAATTGGCGCGCGTATTGGCGCAGATCTGGCCTCAGAACAGCCTTGCCGACGATGCTTTTACGGGCAAATGGCTGTTTTTAGACGAATGGTCGGATGGTTTGGATTTAAAACATCAAGTTTGTTTAGGGCAGTTGTTGAGACAATGGAGTCGACAAGGTCTGGGTGTGGTGATGATTTTGCACGACTTGAACCAGATCATGCAATGGGCGGATCAATGCCTGTTACTGAAGGCGGGGCAGGTTCATTCTCAGGGTGACGTGTCCACCGTGATGACGCCCGCCAATATCGAAGCGGTATTGGGGGTGAAAGTGGGCATCTGGCAACCGCAGGGCAGTGCAGTGCCGATGTTGTTTCCCCTGCAAGGCCAACGCTGAAACATTTCTTTTTGCATTACTTTTGCCCGCTTGGAAAGTTTTTCGGCGGTTTGCGGTCTTATTCGTAAGTGGTTTTTTAAATAGGAAGATGCCGACGTCGTTATGGAAAACAAACACCGATTTTTTGAACAGTTGGTCAATGCCTACAGCAGCGATTTGTATCGCTATGCTTATTGGTTGTGCAAGCAGCCGACTGTAGCGGAAGACTTGGTGCAAGAGACGTTTTCCCGTGCCTGGAAGTCTTTGGACAAGCTACATGACGAAAAAGCCGCGAAAGCTTGGCTGATTACGATTCTGCGCAATGAAAACGCTCGGCTATACGAAAAGTTCCAACCGCAATGGGTGGAGATTGAAGAGAGTCTGGCTTCCGACGACGGGCGTAACGAACCCTCGTTGAGTTTAGAACAGCACCAACTTCACCAAGCCATCATGTCGTTACCCGAAGATTATAAAGAGCCGTTGATTTTGCAGATTCTTTGGGGATTCAGCGGCGAAGAAATCGCCGAACAGCTCGATTTGAAATTAGCTACGGTCAATACCCGACTGTTTCGGGCTCGACACCAATTGAAAGAAATATTGAATGCGCACGCCAATAGCCCTTCTAAACAGATTTCATGAAAGGTTAGAAAATGAATGAATTAGAATTTCGAAAAAAACTGTTGCAAAATCCCCAGGTTCTTGACGATGAGATGGTGGCGTTAGTTAATCGACAGCCTGAATATAAGGCGTTGATCAAGCAATACCGTGATTTGGATCAGGCGGTGCATGAGGTTTTGAAAACAGAGATTCCGGAAGGGTTGCGAGCCCGTATTCTATTGAATGAAAGCTATCGTGAGATCGCCGATGCGGCGGTGCAGGAATCGGAATTCGACAGTACTCTGGATTCGGCCGGAGAGTTGGATGTCCCTTGTTCGGCACAACCCTCCAAGCAGGCCGGTTTGATTGCCTGGCTATCGAGAGAACATTTTTCCAAACTCAGTTCGGGTTCAAGATTCGCAGCGGGTCTATTGGTTGCGGTTATGTTTCTGGGACTGTGGCAAGTGCAGCATTTGTATTATCAACGGTCGATTACCGGTGAGGAAATGGTGGCGCATATTCTCGATCATATGGAGGAAGACCCCAGTTTGATGTTGGCTCAAAATCCACCGCATTCCCCGAAAGAATTACAGGCGTTATTCACTACCGTGGGAGCGACCTTACAGCAACCGCTGGAGTCGATGAGTTATGCCGGAGAGTGTGTGATTGAAGGCCGAAAAGGGCTGCATATCGTGATGCAGGATAAAGACGGTCCGGTTACCGTCATTGTAATGCCCGGACAGCAATTGGCTGCCATGGAGGCATTTAAAAGCGGCGGTTATACCGGCGAATTGATTCCGGTCAAAGGCGGTATGGTGGCGATTGTCGGCAATAATATGCAACAACTTGCATTGGCTCAACTCCGTTTCTTCGGCGCGGTCAAATTTGCATGAGTGACCGCTGCTAGAAAGATTGTCAGCAGTACTTTGATCTAGGCGTAATCGTTGTTCTCTCAGTTTTTATTCGCTTTGATTTCAGTGTTGATGCTGAGTTTTTGATAAAGCCCCAGCGCGACCAGTGCGAGAATCGAGGTGGAAAACAGCAGGGCAGGGTAAAGTAACAGACGCAAATCTGTAATCCCGGCTTTAAATATATAGACCAGCCCTTCCAGCCCAATGGCAATGATAAGAATCGTGATGATTTTAGTCAAAGTCTTGCGAGCTTCTTCGGGTGAACGTAGTTCCCTTTCCCTGAATAACTCTTCTTCCGCTAAATATTTGGCGACGTCGATGATGGCGATTGCGACGATGGTTGCCCCGATGGCTTGAAGCATGTTCCTGATCATGGTTTCTTTGGAAGAGAAATCGATGACGATCTCCCAGATCGAGTGCAGCATTAAAATCAATGCAATGCCGAACAGCATTAAGATGGCGATGAAATAAAGTACGTTTCCAAAAATGGAAAACATTTTTTTAAGTAACATAATTAAACACTCCGGCTCAATTTCAAAGTGATATTGACCAACCTAATACGATATTTGGTTTAGGGTGGGAGGGGGCATTGTGTTTAAGATTTTATTGTCAATGCGCTTAAGGTTTAAGACTACATTATGAAGTGCATAATGCAAGTTGCAACATGTGTTGCAACTTTTTAAACTCAACAGGCCTGTTGAGTTTTCCCGAGCTTCAATCTAAGAATCGGTTCTCAGTGAGAAAAGGTTTCCACAAGGTTGAGCGAAATCGACATGACCTGCGGATCGTCCATCAGCGGTTTCACTTTGAATCCGAAACTTTTCGCCAGGGTCAGCATGCCTTGGTTCTCCGTTAACACTTCACCTTCCATCTGGCGTAATCCTTTGGATTTGGCATGTTGTATCAAACTTTTCAGTAATAAAGCCCCCACACCTTGGTGTTGGTAATCGTCGCGAACGACAATTGCCATTTCACAAGAAAGCCCGTCCGGGTTGGTCGTGTAGCGTGTCACCGCAATTTCAACAGTTTCATGTCGATCGTTTTCAGTGGTCGCGATGAATGCCATTTCACGGTCGTAATCGATCTGGGTGAAGCGCGACAACATTTCCGGCGTCAGAGTCTGCATATTATTCATAAAGCGTAAGTAACGACTGCGCTTGGAGAGGTTGTTGACAAAATCGACTTCCATTTTGGCGTCTTCCGGACGGATCGGACGAATCGTCAATTCCAGACCGGTCTGGGTTTGAACGTGTTTGATCAATTCCGACGGATAAGGGTGAATCGCCATGTGCTGATAAGGCGCTTGGTGTGAAGGCGGGTTTTCCACACGAATACGTGCATCCACCGCCATCACGCCGGTTTCATCGGCAAACAGCGGGTTGATATCCAGTTCGATGATTTCAGGCAGTTGCGACACCATATCGGAGATGCGCAGCAAAACGTCGACAATCGCCGGTTGGTTCACCGCCGGCAACCCGCGGAAACTGCCGAGCATTTTGGCGACTTTAGTCTGTGAAATCATTTTATTGGCAATGTATTCGTTCAACGGCGGCAGCGCGATGGTTCTATCCTGCAAGACTTCCACTGCGGTGCCGCCACTGCCGAAGGTAATGGCAGGACCGAATACCGGATCTCGGGTTACGCCAACCAGTAATTCTCTGGCGTGCGTTGATCGGTACATGGGTTCGACGTTGACGCCGAGAATTTTAGCGTCCGGCTGTAACTCTTGAACGTGTTCGATCATGCGGGTGAATTCGTGACGCACCTCTTGAACCGAACGGATATTGAGTTTGACGCCGCCGCTGTCGGATTTGTGGGTTAGATCCGGAGAGTTGATTTTCAAGCTGACCGGGAAGCCTAGCGACTCGGCGGCGACCATCGCCTGATTGGCACCGGTCGCTTCAATGGACGGCGTAATCGGTATGCCGAAAGCATGCATGACGGCACGGGTTTCAGTACTGCTTAATAGGGTTCTGTGTTCGGACAGTGCCGCTTCGATGATCAGACGGGCGCCGCTGGCATCGGATTGATCGCATGCCTGGTCCGCACTTGCCGGAGTCTGCATCAACAGTTGTTGGTTTTGATGGTAGGCCGATAGAAATGCAAAGGCTTCCACGGCGGCTTCCGGAGTTCTGAAAGTCGGAATTTGATGGGTGCGGAACTGGGTTCTGGCTTCATTGACCAAGGTTTCTCCCAACCACGCAGTGAAAATCGGTTTGCACTTAGGGGTGTTTTTCGCAAACTGAATCACCGATTCGGCAATGGCGGTCGGATCGGTCATCGCCTGAGGCGTTAACAGCACTAAGATGCCGTCGTACAGTTCATCGTTTTGGCAAACTTCCAAAGCTTGAGCGTAGCGTTCGCCGGTAGCATCTCCGAGAATATCGACCGGATTACCGTGCGACCAGTGTTTCGGCAAAAACTCGTTCATGGATTTGAGGCTTTGCTCGCTTGGCTGCGGCAGTTGAATGCCCAGTTCGGCAGCGCGGTCTGTTGCCATAACGCCCGGCCCGCCTCCGTTGGTGATGATGGCCAGACGGTTTTTCTTCAACTGGATGTTGTCCGACAGGGTCTTGGCGGCGGCAAACAGCTGGGAGATGGTTTGTACGCGGATGGCGCCGGCACGGGCGATGGCTGAATTGAAAACGTCGTCGCCGCCAATCAGTGCGCCGGTATGCGATACCGCAGCCCGGTTACCTTCAGGCATACGTCCGGACTTGAGCAGAATGACCGGTTTCATGCGGGCGGCGGCTTTCAGGCCGCTGATAAAGCCGCGTGCATTGGCGATGCCTTCGATATAGAGCAGAATACTGTGGGTTTTTGCATCGCTGGCTAGAAAATCGAGAATCTCGCCGAAGTCGATATCGGCGGCATCGCCGGTGGAAATGACCTGGGAGAAGCCGACGTCGTTCGCTTCCGCCCAATCCAGTACCGCCGTACATAACGCACCGGATTGGGAGACCAGCGCTAAGTTCCCGGATTTGGCTTGGTTTTTACTAAAGGTTGCGTTCAAGCCGATTTCAGGACGAAGAATGCCTAAACAGTTCGGCCCCAACAGGCGCATGCCGTAAGCGTGGGCGGTGGCGGCAATTTGCTGTTGGAGACGTTTGCCCGATTCGTCTTCAAACCCGGCGGACAGAATTACCGCATTGGCGACGCCTTTTTCTCCACAAGCCTGAATGATCGAAGCGATGGTGTGTGCCGGTGTGGCGATCACCGCCAGTTCGGGTGCTTCGGGCAATTCCGCAATATTTGGATAGCACGCTTGATTTTGTACGGTGTCGTGTTTAGGATTGATGGGGTAAAGCTTGCCCTTATAGCCGGCTTTAAGCAGGTTTTGCAAGGCGTTCGCACCGACCGATTCGGGACGGTCGCTGGCACCGAAAACGGCGACACTGCTTGGTTTGAACAATTTGGACAAATAATGCGGACCCATATCAATCACCTTATTTGGAGAATGGTTTGATGAATCTTTATATTACTCATTCTCT
The DNA here is from genome assembly GCF_041583835.1 of Thiomicrorhabdus sp. Lineage (GTDB taxonomy): Bacteria > Pseudomonadota > Gammaproteobacteria > Thiomicrospirales > Thiomicrospiraceae > Thiomicrorhabdus. The sequence goes on from NZ_JBFHFC010000002.1 coordinate 212,922, forward strand.
ATGTCTTTTGCATGACAATGGAAGTTACCATCCTGAAATGCCCGAACGAGTCAGTCGAATTCAGGATCAATTGATCAGCACTCAATTATTCGATTGGTTTTTGCACGCCCAGTCGCGTGCCGCCGGCGATGACGAGATTGCTCTGGTGCATGATCCGAGACTGGCGCCTCAGCTGGAAGCCGCATTGCCGGAAGAAGGCGTGCGCGAGATCGGCGAGGATATCTTTTTGAGTCCCGGTTCCATGAAAGCGGCGAGACATGCGGTCGGTGCGGTTCTCGACGGGGTAGATGCCGTTGAGGAAGGCCGAGCCAAGCGGGTGTTTTGTAACGTTCGTCCGCCGGGACATCACGCCGAATACGACGAACCGAAAGGGTTTTGTCTGTTTAATAACGTTGCGATCGGTGCCGCTTACGCTTTACAAAAATACGGCTACGAACGGGTAGCGATTGTCGATTTTGACGTCCATCACGGTAATGGTACTGAATCCTATGTCCGTCGAGAGCCGAGGGTGTGGTTCGGTTCCAGTTTCGAACATCCGTTGTATCCGCATAGCGATCCGGTTTCCGATCTGCCGAATATGGTAAAGATTCCTCTGGCTAAGTTCAGCGATAGCGAAGTGTTTCGCGAGCAGTGGCTGACGCATGGTTTTCCGGCATTGAAGGCCTTCAAGCCGCAGTTGATATTGGTGTCGGCCGGATTTGACGGCCACTTTCTGGATCCGATGGCGAATTTGCGTCTGCACGAAAACGATTATCGGTGGATTACCCGCGAGATTGTTGCGATTGCCGACGAGTTTGCCGACGGTAAAGTGGTTTCGGTTTTGGAAGGGGGATATGATTTGGCGGCATTAAGCATGAGTGCAGCCGAGCATATTAAAGAGTTGTTCGGCTTAAACGCCTGATTGAACGTTTCATTTCGAAACCGAACGGATCCGTTCGGTTTGTATTTCCGTTTTATTTAAATGGTTTCGATTAAAGCGGGATTAGATCCGAGGCAGTTGTTGCAAGACCAGTTGTTTGGCTGCATCGAAATCGATATTTCCGGTGATTTCGTATACTTGGCAATGCGTCAATAATGACAGGTATTCTGTCGCTTCCGGTTGGACTCCGTTAACCAAAAATCCATTTGCGTCTTTTGCATAAAAAGGGCCGGGCGTTTTCATGATGGCCGGTAACAGATCGTGTCTGGTGTTGATGTCCACTTGGTGCAATTGAGTCGGCTGTTGGGATTGTGCCTGCCAGTTGAGAATAAACAAGGCATGCATCGGCGTTTCGGCACGGTAGCAGTCTGCATGATAGAGCTGATCGACGGGGGCGTCGTATTTTTGTTCCAACGCCCGCAAGGATTCGCTCGGCATCGCCAAGAAATCCTTGCGTTCTTGTTCGCTGATCAAACCGTGTAATCGGGGATTATGTACGATCGTACCCGGATTGATGCGCGGCTGTTTCGGAATGCCTCGCATCGTCAGGGATTTATCCGGTGTCATCTTCATCAGCAAACGGTCGTTGCTGACGAAGTGTTGGCCGTCTTCAAGAAGGTGGAGCATCAACGTCGATTTCCCGCCGCCGGAAAGTCCGGCAAACGCCAAGCCTTTACCGTCGATCTGCATTGCCGAAGCGTGTCCCAACAGCCACTGATGGCGCAGATGATGGTTAAGATACTGGGTGAGGATGAAGTTGATAATCTGGCTGCTGCATGTTTCTGCCGGACCGAACGCCTTCGGGCTAAGAAATTCGTCCGTATCGTCGGTAAGGGGCGCGGGTTGCAGAAACAGCATGCCGGTTTTGACTTTAAAAAGAAGGCGAACCGGATGGCCGTGAAAATCGGTGTCCGCAATGGCATCTTTACGTCCGGTTTTTCCGGGTTCTCGCCGCCAATCGATCCAAGTGGTTTGCTGAATGCTTTGCTGAAGGGATTCGGTTTGGTAAACGCAAACAGTCTGTGCGCTTGGCAGCGGCTCGGCATTCTCGGCGACCGTGGTGCATAAACCGATAAAATAATCCGCCAGTATTTTTAGCAGAGTATCTGAATTGCTGTGGATACGAATCGGATAGTCCGTCAGGTTAAGTTGCAGAGCTTGCGGTTGCATCGACTCTTCGGTACAAAGCTGTAGCGCCTGATCGAGTAGAGGGTGGTCGGACAAATGCATGGAATTAATTTGTTAACTGCAATTGTCGGATGACATAGTCGGCATATTGCGCAGCCATGTTCAATCCAAGTCCGTCTTGCGCTCCCTTGAACCCGCCGAAAGCGGAAACTTCGAAGCAGACCGGCCCTTGATCGGTCTCTGCTATGTCGACCGTGGTATAACTCAGATTGAATTGATCTTGAGCCTTGCGTGCTATTTCGATGATTTCGTCGCTGGGATTCACTTTGGCGTATTTACCGCCGGAATGAATTGTTGTGTTCCAACTTTCGCCGTTGCCGATTCGGGCGTATGCCCCTTTGTACTCGCCACCGAGAAAGATCAATCCCATGTCGTGACCCGGTAGATTGAGTTTCTTCTGGATATAGAAGAACTTGTGGATGGCGAAGTAGTCGCGTAATTGTTGTTTGAGTTTCTTTTCCGGCGTTTTGCTGGACAGCACTTCCATGCCGCGGGCTTTGGTTGAAAACAGTGGTTTCAGTATGACTTCGCCGAATTTATGCACCGCTTGGAAAGCGGCATCCAAATCTTCGGTGATGGTGGTTTCCGGCATCGGAATTTTCGCCTTGGCCAGAGATACGGTGCAGCTCATGCGGTCGACCAGGCGGATGATTTCCGCAGGGTTGGAGAAAATTTGTACACCGCAGCATTCCACGAAACGCAGGATTTCCAATCGGTCCAAGACCATCGGAGAGTAGGTCTGGGAAATCTTTTTGATGATAATGGCATCGAACTGGCAGAGGGTGTGTTCTTTATAACGTACTTCGGGAACGGACAGGTCGGCAACCACATCCTCAATGTCAATCACGCAGCGGAAGCCAGTGCGGGCTTCGATTTCGTCGGCAAGGACTTCGGTTGACCATTTGCCGGGGATGCCGACAACGCCGATTTTCAATTCCGATAACGGTTTACTCACGGAAGATTTCCTTTGAAACTCGATAAGTTGAATACTGTTTAGGTTTAAGTTGAAGCACTTGTTGCAACAGATAACGGCCGCGATAGTGCATGGATTTGGCATGTTCCGTATCCAGAACAAAACGGGTTGAGCTTAAGTAGGAGCGAGCCAGCCCCAACGCCATTCTCAAATGGTAGGTTTCGTCGTTGACCTGTTCCGCGTAGCGTTCGCCGAACTCGTAAACGCCTTGCATCGTCAGGGCGATCAGTTTACGGACGTCCGGATCGAAGTTCAGTAGACGGTAGTTGGAAACCATGAAAACCGACAAGTCCTGCACGTAATCGGAGTATTCCGAACGGTGCAGGTCAATGAAGCTGATTTGCTTTTCAAGCGGATCGTAAATGATGTTGTCGACGTTGAAGTCGCCGTGAATATAGACGCTTTTCGGTGGCTTTAAATTGGATTCAAGGCGCATAGCTTCTTTGATGAGAGATTCCAAAGAGACCTGTTCGACGTCTCCGACTTTAAAACCGCTGAGATCGAAATCAGGATGGACGCGGTAAATGTCGTTAAGACGTTTTTTGAGCTGTCCCATGAAGTTGGCCGAGTAACGTTCTTTGACCTGGGTCTCTTCCCAGATTTCCAGCAACAGGGAAAACAGTTTGTTTAGACCTTGTTCAAGGTTGTCGCGGTCGAGATTGCGAATGAAATAATCAAATGTTTCGCCGGTCAGGTATTCATACAATAAGGCGGCTTTATTGCCGCTCTTGTGATAGGAATAGACTTTGGGTGCAATGCCCGGGAATTTTTTGTTCCAGCTTTCGATGCCTTTTTTCTCTTCCAGAAGTTTTTGTTTTTTTCCTTCCTTGAAGATGGCCAATAGTTCGTCGTCAGTCGGATCGTTGCTGCTGGAGACGCCGGAAATGGTACAGCCCGATTTGGTTTCCGCAATGCTGGTAATGGAAAAATGCGGCGCATTCGGATCGAGATCAAGGGCGCTGAGGGTTTCCGTCAACGAGTGGTAGCGTTCCAGCTTGATGCTTTGACCGAGGTTGGCGGAGAGGATCGCTTCGCCGATACGCAGCAAAGCTTCACCGAGTTGGTTGATGTCTTTGGTAATGAAACTGGCGTCCAGCAATGCTTTGGTCTGCTGGCCTCTCTTAAGGCGGAATTGATATTTTTCCAGCTGTTCCTGGCAGAGTTTGGCGATGCGAAGTTGCAGACGGCAGATGTCGACGGCGGCCTGCGACGTTTCCAATAAGATGGCCGGTTCGATCAGTTCCAAGCCGGTTCTCAACGTATCCAAGGCTTTGAACAGGTTCGGTTTTTGAATCAGTTTCAAACTGCCTAAATTCAAGGCTTGGTAAGCGATGGTTTCCAGTTGGCGCGAAAGTTCTTTGAGGCTGTGCGCCAGGTGTTGGTAACTTTGAGCCAGAATCTGGGATTCGCCGTTTTCGCTATACAGAGGCTGGTTGACCAGGTAATCGGTGGTGCGGTTGAGTAGGCTAAGTTGATAGTTGTCGATGTAGTCGACCCGCCCCAGGCTTTTTTCGGCTTGTTCTTTTTCTCCGGTTTCCAGAAACAGTTCAACCCCTTGAAGTTGTTTATGGACTTCAATGATCAGGAATCGTAATGAATCGAAAAGCTCTGCCGGTGCATTCATGTGATTAGCAATCAATCCGATTTTTGGGCGTCGATGAATAAAGGCGTATCGTCAAATTCGGAGTCCGTATCGGACGAAGACCAGCTAAATTTAATGGTCAAACTTTGCGACTTTTTGCTTTTATTGGCTTTGATTTTTAACTGCGCCAAGGTTTCCGGCGTCAGGGTCAGTTCATCTTCATCGTCGGATAAGACAATCTCGCCTTTTTTAAAGCCACGCATGACGGCTTTCAGATAATTTGCGATCGCGTCTTTATCTTGTAAAGACTCGTGTACGAACTCTTGAGTTTTCTTAGCCATAATCAATGAACTCATTTGTCTCAGATAAGATGATTAGTATAACGCGAATGTATGGCTAATTTAGAGCAAACTCGAACCAAAACCATGAAAAATTTGTGACAAGTAAAAGACACTCTTAGTTATGGTTTCACCATGAAATAACGGGGATCGCTTTGCTTCAAAATGTCGCTTACGCCTTTTTTAAATGTTTGGGGTGGAACATCTTGGCTTTCGGAATGTCGCTGCTCATCGCCGAGACCAGTCCGTTGGCATAGAAGATCGTGCTGGAATAACCAAGCGTTGAGATCTTATTTTTCTTGCGACAGTTCTCGTTAAGTTGGGTGTCGCATTCGAAGTTTAAAATGCCGTTGCGAATGAAAAGCTGTTGGCCGTTTTTGTGGCTGCGGTGGCCGTTTACCAGAGCGTAGATTCCTATTTTCTTGAGGATTTGTGTGCCTTGGGAGGTCAATGGCTTGTCGGAATCCCGGTACTTGGTGCGGAAGACGTTGCCGAATTCGCTGTAATAGATTTCGAAAAGTTCGCCCTGCTGTAGTTTTTTCTGGAAAGTTCGGTTAATTCGTTCCAGTGGCTGTTGCGATAATTGATGGGCAATCGCATCATCCAAACCGGCATGACAGAACAGGTAGCTGCCGGAACGGTGCAGCAGTTTCAATTCCTTGAAGAACCAGTTATAAATGCCGCCGTCCTCGATGAACAGTTCTCTCGCCTTTTGAACCGCCTGATAAACCTGGGGCAAATTCAATCCGTGTTTTTGGCAGGCTTCAAGAAAATCCTGCTGTTTGAATTGAATCTGTTTGACCTCTTTTTTGATTTTGTCTTCCGACATGAAAGCACCGGCGATTTCCGGAAAGCGTTCAAACCATTCCTTGTTCGGAAACAGCTGCTGAATAATCTGTGATTCGCTCAGTTGCGGTTCGGGCAGATGTAAACAGTAGGTCTGATGGATTTCCGCAAACAGTGCGGCGGTTTTGCGTCCCATGCGTGTGAAAAAGTGGCTCTGATGCGGATTGTTTTTGAAATCCAGGGCCAATAGACCCGCATAGACACGAATGTCGTGGTTTCCTGCAAGCAGGACAAGATCGGCTTGTTGTTCGCGTAACAGACCGATTAAATCGAAAAGATCGAGGTTGCTCGGTCCTTTATCGAAACAGTCTCCGCCGATCACAATTTGCGCATGCTGTCCTTGGGTCGTAAGTTGCACCTGGTTCAAGTCGCTGTCGGCAGTTACCAGAAAGCTGGCTTGCAAGGAGCGTAGAAAAGCACCGGCATCGGCGTGCAGGTCGCAGAAGAAATAGATGTCTTTATCCGGAAACTGCCATTGGTTAATCGGTAGGTGAACGGTTTCGTTGGTTGTCCAAGGAACGATGTCTGCGGTATACATATCGGTTGCCTTTAATCCAGTGATTCTTCAAGATGTTGCAGGTTTAAGGGTTGGCGAATCTTCCATTCGCCGGCGACTTTTCGCCAAGCCGGTTTTTCGTTCGGATGGTATTCGAAGAACACCGGTACGCCGTAAAACATCGATAGGCCGTGTATTTCTTCTAGTTCGAGAACGCCAAGCAGATGGGCGGCGTGACGGAAGCTGGCGCCGTGCCCCACCATGATTTTCAACGTGTTTTGTTCGGCCTTGTCGGCCAGTGCGCTAAAAGTTTGGGTGATTTCATCCGCAACCCTTTGTCCGGCTTGCATCAGCGATTCAGCGCCATCGAAAGGTAATTGGTAATGGCTATCGGATTTCCAGTTTTTCGGTGGAGAGGGATAGCGCGGATCGGCTTCTAATATGGCTTCGATTTCGTCGATCGTCAGGTTGGCAACGGCACCGACGGAACGTTCGGCTAATTTGGAAGTCTGGTTAATTTGATAAGATATTTGCAGCCCTTGAGCAATATAGTCCGCCGTTTGCCAAGCACGTAAAAGGGTCGAGCTGGTGACGGTCGGGTCGATTTTACAATCGTTGTCTTCGGCAAACTGTTGGATGCGTATTGCAGACTCAAATGCCTGTTCGCAGCCGAATTTGGTTAAACCATAAGGCTGTAAGGCACTGGGTACCTGATGTTTTTGTTGATACTCGCCGTGACGGACAAAAGCGAGATAAAGGCGCTGCTGTTTCATTCGGCCTATGGTAAATAGGCAACTTTAAAGACTTGTGATGAATAAATGACAGTTTTTTAACAAGAATCTGGAAAGTGGAAGCGGAAGGGGCAATAAAAAAGCCCGCTGAAACACAATGTCGTTTCAGCGGGCTTTTCCATTTACCATGTGTAATGGTGTGATTTAATCTTTACAGTGAGAAATCGCTGAAGTCATCGCTGTCTACTTTAGAATCGACCTGTCCGACCAGGTAAGAGCTGATTTCCGATTCTTGCGGTGCAACCTGAACATTGTCGCTGACCAACCAGTTGTTCATCCAAGGAAGCGGGTTACTCTTGCTTTCGAAGATCGGTTCCAGTTTGATCGCTTTTAGGCGTACATTCGTGATGTATTCGACATAGTCTTTAAGGATGCTGGCGTTCAAACCGATCATTGAGCCGTTTTTGAATAGGTAGTCGGCCCATTGTTTTTCCTGTTCCGCCGCTTGACGGAAAATATCGTAAGTGGTTTCCAATTGTTCTTTGGCGATTTCGGCCATTTCCGGGTCGTCTTTGCCTTCGGCCATCAGCGTAATCATGTTTTGCGTTCCGGAAAGGTGCAAAGCTTCATCGCGGGCGATCAGCTTGATGACCTTGGCATTCCCTTCCATCAATGAACGTTCCGCGAACGAGAAGCTGCATGCGAACGACACGTAAAAACGGATAGCTTCAAGTACGTTGACGGAAACGATGGTCAGGTACATGGCGGTTTTGATCTTTTTACGGAATTCATGGTCTTTTTCAAGATCGATCTGGTTGGCGTACATGTGATTGGTCAGGGCGATCAGTTCGTCGTAATATTCGGTTACGCTGACGGCGCGTTTCACAATCTCTTCATTGGTGACGATGTCGTCGAAAACAATGGACGGGTCGGCGACGATGTTACGAATGATGTGGGTGTACGAACGGCTGTGGATGGTTTCCGAAAACGCCCAGGTTTCGATCCAGGTTTCCAATTCAGGGATGGAGACCAACGGAAGCAGGGCGACGTTAGGGGAACGGCCTTGTACCGAATCCAGTAGGGTTTGGTATTTCAGGTTACTGATGAAAATGTGCTGTTCGTTCGCCGGTAGGTCGGCGTATTCCGTACGGTCGCTGGATAGATCAACTTCTTCCGGACGCCAGAAGAAGCTAAGCTGCTTTTCGATTAACTTTTCAAAAAATGGATATTTTTGCTGATCGTAACGCGCTACGTTCACATTTTGTCCAAAAAACATCGGCTCCTTGAGTGCGTTATTTTGTGAGCGACAAAAAGTTGAGTAGGTGTGTTGGTCTTTACAGCTCATATATGCGTTTCCTGAATGAATTAAACAACTAATCGGGCTATTTTATACATAAACCTTTGAAACGAAAACCTTTAAATGGCACACAAAGTAGGCATTTTTTTGAAACCGGCGCGAACATCCGTAAACGGCTGTTAATGAGCGTGTTTGTTGTTTAAATGAGGTTTATTGAGGGCGGTTTTGAATCAATTTTTGAATGTGATTTGGAGGGAGAAGGCGATGCCGATGACGGTTTGCCCGTCATCGGTAGCGTGTTTCCGAAATGAAAAATCAGGCGTCACCCATGACCGTGGCTTCAAGCGTTTCCCAACGTTCGAAAGCGGATTCCAGTTCGGCTTCCTTGTCTGCCAGTTGCTTGAGCGTTTCCTGTACCTTGGCTTCATCCTGTTGATAGAAATCGGGTTGGTTCATGGTTTCGCTCAACGCTTCCAATGCCTGTTCCAATTCTTCAATCAAGCCAGGCAGCGCGTCGTATTCGCGCTGGTCTTTGTAGCTGAGTTTTTTCGGTTTTGGTTGGCTGGCCGTCTTGCCTGCATTGGTTTCGGAAGGCGTGTCGGTTTTTTCTGCCGTTGTAGCGGCAGCTTTTTCGGCTGACTTTTCTTTGTCCGCCGCAGTCAGGTGCGAAAAGTCCGGACGCTGACGAAGCCAGTCGTCGTAGCCGCCGACGTATTCATTGACGATGCCGGGTGCATCGAACACGATCGAACTGGTGACCACATTGTTGAGGAACGCACGGTCGTGGCTGACGATAATGACGGTACCTTTATAGTCCAGCAATAGTTCTTCAAGCAGTTCAAGGGTTTCGACGTCCAAATCGTTGGTCGGTTCATCCAGTACCAGCAGGTTGGACGGTTTTGCGAACACGCGTGCTAAAAGCAGACGGTTGCGTTCTCCACCCGATAGTGCACTGACCGGTTGGCGTGCGCGATCCGGAGTGAATAGGAAGTCGCCAAGATAACCGATGATGTGTTTGCGCACGCCGTTGATCTCGACGTAATCGCTTTCTTCAATCACACTTTCGGCGACGGTTTTATTTGGATCGAGTTGGGCGCGATGTTGGTCGAAATAAGCGATGTCGATATTGGTACCGATCTTGACCGTTCCGTGGGTCGGTTGCAACTTGCCTAAAATCAGCGCCAGTAACGTCGATTTACCACAGCCGTTTTCCCCGATGATCCCCACTTTGTCGCCACGCATGATCGTGCTGGTGAAATCGGTGACGATAATGCGATCCGCATAGTCGAAGCTAAGGTCTTTAATTTCGATAACCTGTTTACCGGAGGTGACTGCCGTATTGAGCTGCAAGTTGGCTTTACCTTGTTGGCTGCGACGCGCACTGTGTTCGGAACGCAGTTTTTCCAAGGCACGCACTCGACCTTCGTTACGGGTACGGCGCGCTTTGATTCCTTGACGAATCCAAGCTTCTTCCTGAGCCAGTTTTTTGTCGAATTCGGCGTTTTGTTTGGCTTCGGCTTCCAGTTGTTCGGCTTTACGTTGTAGGTAAGTGTGGTAATCGCATTCCCAGTTTGACAATTTGCCGCGATCCAATTCAACGATACGGGTCGCCAAAGCTTGCAGGAAAGCACGGTCGTGGGTGATGAATACCAAGCTGCAGCGGATGGTCTTCAGGAATCCTTCCAGCCATTGAATCGAAGGAATGTCCAAATGGTTGGTCGGTTCGTCCAATAATAAAATATCCGGTTCTTGAACCAGTGCTTTGGCAAGGAGAACGCGACGCTTCATACCACCGGACAGGTTGGAAAATTCCGCTTCGCCGGGCAAGCCCAGTTTGGAAATGATGGTTTCAACCCGTTGCTTGAGTTCCCAACCGTTCTGATTGTCGATCTGCTGCTGGACTTCGGTGAATTCGTTCATCAATTCTTCGGAATAATCGGTTTCCATTTGCATGCTGATCTGATGAAAACGTTCGATTAACGGTCCGGCGTTACCTAAGCCGCTGGAGATGACATGAAACACGCTGCCGGTGGTGTCGTGCGGCACTTCCTGTTGCAGCTTGGCGATTTTAAGGCCGTCTTGCAGAATGCGGCTGCCGCTGTCTGCTTGAATTTCACCTTCAATGACTTTTAACAGGGTCGATTTACCTTCGCCGTTACGCCCGACGATACAGACGCGCTCGTTGGATTCGATTTGCAGGCTGGCCTGATTCAGCAGAGGTGCGGAACCAAAACTTAAGGTGATGTCTCGTAAAAAAAGCAGTGCCATGGAAATCCTTTTTGGCTTCGTTAACGAAGGGTTGAATATGAATTTGTGAATTATAAACGCTGCGGGGATTTTTAGCAGTTTTGTTCAACAGCTAGAATCAAGTTGTCGCTGGAATTGATGTTGTAGCGGTTTTGGCGCAACCCTTTATGTTCGGCAACGATGTTTTGCCAGTGGTTCAAAACTTGTCCGCTCTCTTTGGTCGGGGAGGGTTTGCTTTGAGCGCCGTTTTCGTTCTGCTTATTCCACAAATTAAAAATCAGCAGGCCTGGTGAACTGATCTGCTTCAGCAGGTTTTGTTGAAAATCGATTTCGCTGAATTCGACCGGAATGCCGTGGCTGTCAAACAGGTCGACAATCACCGCATCGTAGGCAAAGTCGTTTTCAGCGACAAATTCCAACGCATCGCCTTGCAGGGTTTCAATTTCCGGTTCGTCGGGCAGTTGAAAAAAGCGGTAAGCGCAGTCAATTACCGCCTGGCGAATTTCCACCACGGTCATTTGCAGGTTGGGCAGAGTGTGGTACAGATGGTGCGCCATGCTGCCCCCGCCCAGCCCAAGCATGAGTACGCGGAACGGTCGTTCGGAATGGTTGAAGGGTGGTGTGTCGGCAAATTTGAGAATCAGATCGATGATTTTCTGCTGATATTCGAAATTTAAAGTCATCGGCGCATTCAGATAGAAGCAGCTTTGCTCAACCGGCGAATCGAAATAGAGTTTACGGGTGGATCGATTCTCGACGACTTTGATCGAGCCGAATTCGTCCTCTGTGCTGAAAATGGTGAAGCCGTTATACATGGGTTTCGTCGCCTTAAATTCCGTTACAGTCCCGCCCACCATAGGCGTAGGCGCAGTCCGAATTCGGTGGTGAAGCCGACTTCGACAAATTGGATTTCGCCGTTGGCGTCGATAATGAAATCGGCCGGTACGGCTTTGGCACCGAAACGTTTGAGGATTTGGCCGTCCAGATCGTTGACGATGATTTGCGGTTTCATTTCATTTTGTTGTGCGTAGCTTAATAATTGTTCGTCGTCGCCCGATTGGGTAGCGATATTAATGACCGGGTAATCTTCGGCGATTGATTCGATGCCGCCTTTGGATACGCCGCAGATGGGACACCAGGTTGCCCAGATATGGATTAGAGTCGGTTGATTAATGGCTTTAAGGTCGATTTGTTCGCCCGTTATAGTTTGTATCTGTAACGGCGGTACCGAACCTTGTACGACATCGCCTTGCATAAACGGGCGGATGCTGAGATATACCAAAACAAAGATCAATACGGTTACGAGGTTTTTAAACCAGCCTTTTTTCCATAAGGGGATTTTGGGGGATGAAGATGAATTTTCTGAACTTGGTTCCATGGGTAAATCGCCTGTATCCGGTTGGTGGTTTTCGATTTTAGGTGGTAAATGCTATGATTGCGGCCATTATAAAGGCTTTTAAGAATTGAATACGAGGAAGATTGATGCAGGCGGATTTTTGGCATGACATGTGGGAAAGCGGTGTGGTGGGATTTCACCAGACCGAAATTAACGCATTTTTACAGGGGTTCTGGCAGAAGCTTGAATTGGCGGGGGACGAGACGGTTTTGGTGCCGTTGTGCGGTAAGTCGTTGGACATGCTGTGGTTGAAACAGCAGGGGCATAAGGTGTTGGGGATTGAGCTGAGCCAGAAGGCGCTGGACGAGTTCATCAGCGAAAACCATATCGAGGCCGAGCCGGTTCAGCAGGACAAGTTCTGTGCTTATGAGTTGGACGCGATGACGTTGCTGTGCGGGGACTTCTTTCATTTGACGGCGGACGATTGCCGTGATGTCAAAGCAGTATATGATCGCGCGGCGATTGTCGCCTTGCCGGAAGAAATGCGCCGTCGGTATGTCGAGCATCTTAAGTTGATTTTACCTAAAGACACTCAGTTTTTAATGGTGACGATGGAGTACGATCAGTCGCAGTTGCCGGGACCGCCGTTTTCCGTTTCGGAAACCGAGTTGCGTTCGTTGTTTGCCGATTTTGCGCAGGTCGATAAGATTTCCGAACAGGCGTTCAGCCGCAAAGGCGTTGCGGCGGTCGAGAAAGTGTTTGTGATGCGCTTTTAAACACGCCGGAGTACTTTTTGTACCGGCTGCGTTTACAGTGGAATGATTTCCTTAAAGTTTTCGAAGTGATCGAACTCTTTAGGATCGATTTTATCCATTTTAGGGCTGACATGGATGGCGCACAGTAAGTATTGAATGCCGTAGGCTTTGGCGGTTTCTAAAGCGTGCAGGTTGTCGTCGATCAGTAGGGTGTGCTTAGGATCGTACGGTTGGATGCTTTGAATTTCAGACCAGATGCGGATGTCTTCTTTTGGGATGCCGAAATCGTGTGCTGAAATCAGGTGGTTGAAGTAGTCGCCGATCTCCGTCATTTCCAGTTTGATCGCCAAACTATCGCGGTGTGCGTTAGTGACCATGATTACGTTTTTGCCCATTTGTTGCAGTTTGGCAAGAAATTCCATGACGTCGGGATGTGCCTGAATCAGGTGTTTGAGTTCGCGTTTCAATTCGGCAATCGGGAGTTGCAGTGACTCGCTCCAGTAATCCAGGCAGTACCAGTTCAAAGTGCCTTGCTGATCTTTGATTTTGGCGTGAATGATGCGGTTGGCTTCTTCAAGAGTGAGCGCGTTTTTCTCGGCATAAGCCTGCGGCAGGTATTCCATCCAGAAGTGCCAGTCAAAGTGCAAATCCAGTAAAGTGCCATCCATATCCAGTAACACTGTATCAATTTTCGACCAGTCAATATTGGCATTCATTGGCAATTCCATCCCCTTGGCGTATGATGTTGTTTATGAAAAATAATGCCCCTGACAACACTCAAAAACAACCGTTGCCGACCGTCCTTTCTCAGGACGTTGTCGCTAAGTCTCGCATTTTTACGGTTGAGTCTCAAGCGCTTGAGTTCTCTAACGGAACCCGGGTTGTTTATGAGCGTTTATTGGGTAATCCCTTAGGCGCGGTATTGATTATACCAATGCTGGATGACGATACGATGTTACTGATCCGTGAATTTTGTATCGGGGTGGGACGTTACGAGCTCGGATTTCCCAAAGGGAATATCGACGCGGGAGAGAGTTGGAAGGAAGCTTCCGTGCGCGAGAGTCAGGAAGAGGTAGGGTATTTGCCGCAAGAGGTCAAGTTGCTGGATTCGGTCAGTCTTGCGGCGGGTTACATGACCCATCAGACTCATATCGTGTTGGCAACCGGATTGACGCCGCAGGAGGCCGAGGGCGACGAACCGGAACCTTTGCAAGTTGTGCCTTGGAAACTCAGTAATTGGCAGGCGTTGTTGCAACACCCCGATTTTAGTGAAGGCCGGGCTTACGCCGCGCTAATGTTGGTGTTGAAAGAGATGGGGCGTATTTGATGGGTTTGAATGCGCTGTTCCCTTTATTGCCGGAAGTGTGCCGTATTTCCGTGTTGGCCGGAGAGCAAATTCTTAAAGTATATGACGGCGCCTGTCCTGTCGAGGTGGAAAATAAATCCGACGGCACGCCGGTGACGGTGGCCGATAAACAAGCGGACGCTTTAATCTGTTCTGCTTTGAGTCAACTGACTCCGGACATTCCTTTGGTGACCGAAGAGAGTGTCGGCGAGATCGAATTTAAAACCCGGCAGGCTTGGTCGACGTTCTGGTTGGTCGACCCGCTGGATGGCACCAAGGAGTTTATTGAACGTACCGGCGAATTCAGTGTCAATATCGCCTTGATTCACGATTCAAAGCCGATTTTAGGTGTCGTGTATGTGCCGGTTACCCGGGTTTTATATTGTGCTTACAAAGATCATGGAGCATTTAAGACTCAAGTGCCGGCAGATTTGTCGAAGGTGGTTTGGCAACGCTGTGCCGGCTCGGAGGAGTATCGTATTCGGGTCAAATCCGTTCAGGCCGATTCTCCGAAACGGGTTGCGGTGAGTCGCAGACACGGCGGAAAGGTCGAAAATTTTATGCGGGCGTTGGGCGAGGCGGAGACCGTCAAAATGGGGTCGGCAATCAAGTCTTGTCTGGTGGCGGAGGGCGTGGCCGATGTTTATCCCCGTTTCGGTCCGACTTCGTTATGGGACACGGCCGCAGCGCAATGCGTGGTCGAAGAAGCGGGCGGTCAGATTTTGAACCAGTCGGGACGTCCGTTGGAATACCATCAGTCGGAGTCTTTATTGAATCCTTATTTTATGGTGGTGGGCGATGCAACTTATCCGTGGCCCGATTTTCCCTAGTCAGCGAATGGTTCCGGATTACCTTTAGCCTGTCCGGAAAGCGTTTACGTGAATGTTTTCCATCTCATCATCCGTCAACTCTAGAATGCGTTGGCACTCTTTATAGATCGCGATATTTTCTTCGGATTCCCGAACCTTTCTATTTTGTCTGATTGCAATGGCGTGCGCCAATTCGATGATGGCGACCAGGTTGCGCAGTTTGTCGTTTTTGATGGCGGCAATGCGTGATTCGTGGTGCAGCAGAATGGTTTGCCCGATATAGGAAGGAATACTCCATGTTTTTGCAATGACATAACCCAGGGCCGAGTGGGTCGTTCCGTATTTTGAAAATTCGTTTTTATGGGATGTGTAGTGTTCAAACAGCTTGCCGACAAACGAGTCGCCGTAATTGTCGTCCAGCTCGCTTAAGGCGAATGAGCCAATATCGTGCATCAGGCCCAATAGGTAGGCTTGATCGGATGTAACGAATTTGTTGTAGCGCGAAATTTCCATGGCAATAATCGCAATCGTTAGGCTGTGGTAACTGAGTCCTTTGATTTTGTTATTGGTAAGAATCTTTTTAACGTAGATGGATAGGATAAAGTTTTTTAATTGTTTGTTTCCAAGCCGATAGATCGCGCTGTCGATGTCTTTGATGACCATTGGGTTACCGTTCGAAATCGACGGTATGTTAGCCAGGCTGATTAATTCGCCGGCCAAAAAAGGATTGGTTGAGATCAAGTTTTTTATTTTGACGGGATCAGGCATTTCACTATCGTTAAATAGCTTTTGCAGTTCTAAGACCTCTTTAGGAAGAAGAGGAATTTCGATTTTAGAGAGAAGTTGCTGAGCAACATCAACTTGATCCTTGAAACTCATTATATGTGTGTGACCTTGGACTACTGGAAAAGACGAAAATTTAATTAATATATTAAACCCAGGTAAATATTCTCCAAGCTACAGCCGAGTTATATATTAAATCGTATTGAATTTATAAGGGAATTGTAGCCTGTTTACACATGTGAGTGTAGTGACCGTGAGAAGTTAGATGTGAAATTTTTTTTCTTGGAGGCGTATTTTCATAAATTTGTAGCATTGCATTGTTATGATTTTCGCAAAATCCCAGTAATGCACGCTTATCTACATTTGCACCAAATTGGAACATAAGTTATTAAATATGGGCATGAGCGGGCACGGCTATGTAGCGTTAATTGGCACGATAAAAGGATGGTTGTATCTTATAATTATGTTTTATAAGGTTTTTTTCAGTTTTGGCACTTACATTTCTTTAAGGCAATCGAGTTTAACTTCAATCAAATACTTAAAAGGAAGCGAAATGAAAAAAACATTCCAATTAAAAAACCTTGTTTTGTCTATGGCAGTTGCGGGCGCTGCTGCTGTGAGCTTGGCTCCTGCTGCTGCTCACGCTGAAATGTCTTATAACGCATCAGTAAGCAACATGTATCTATGGCGCGGTATCAACATCAGTGATCCAAGCCCAGTTGTTTCTGGTGGTATGGATTATGATTTCGGTAATGGTTTTGCAGTAGGTACTTGGGCATCTTCTGAAGGATCATTCGATAACAGTTCTGAGTTGGATCTATACGGTTCTTATAGCATCTCTATGGGTGACTTCGGTTTGAGCCTAGGTTATAACGCTTACCTTTACCCTACTGCATCAAAAGAGATGTTCAAGAGTGCTTATGACAGCGACGGCGACGGATCAATGCTTTCTGACTACGTAGTAGGTCTTTCATACAAAGATTTGTCTGCGACTGCTTTCATCAATACTGAACGAGATAAGTCAGATAACAACGTCTATGTATCACTTGATTATTCAATCGGTGCATTCGGACTTCACGCAGCTAAAAACTTTAACGATGTTTCAGGTGCTGAATACACAGACTTCAACGTCAGCTACGCAGCAACTGATGCTCTAACGTTCACTCTAAGCAAGGCTTCTGGTGACGGCGCTATCGCTACTGTAGCGGGTATCAAAGGAACTGACGGTACAGAAGCTGAAAACGTACAGCTTCAGGTTTCTTACGCGTTACCAATCTAATATACCCCGTGTATATATTAAGTTAGTTAAAACGGAAAAGGGGCTTCACGGCCCCTTTTTTTATTCTCGAAAAAGGAATCAGGTACGTATGACACTTAAGGAGAGTTGGCGAGGTTTTTTATCTTTTTATTTTGTAGACGTTGACGGCAAAACAGTAGTAAAAGATAAAAAACACTTTGGTCCATTGGTTCTTCAACGACCTTATTATCAAGAAAAAAATCGACCTAGTGTACTGGTGCTACATCCTCCCGGTGGAGTGGTGGGTGGAGATACGCTTGAGTTAAATGCAAGTTTCCAACCCGGCTCGAAAGGTATAGTCAGTACTCCGGCAGCCACCAAGTTTTATCGAAGCGACGGCCGGATGGCGACGCAAACCCAGACGGTTCATTTGACTGAAAACGTTGAAGTCGAATGGTTGCCGCAAGAAACATTGTTCTTTAATAAATCAATTGTAAAAAATTCACTGAAGTTTGTTTTGAATCAAGCCAATAACAAATTTATCGCTTGGGATATCGTTGGTTTGGGTCGTCCGGCAAGCGGCGAGGGATTTGAGCAAGGTGAATTGCAACAGTCGTTTGAAGTCTGGATTGACGGTCGATTGGTTTTTTTGGATAGGCTGAAACTTTTACCGCAGAGTAATTTATTAAACAGTGCCTGTGGGCTGGCCGGGCGACCCTTGTTTGCAACGGCGTTGTTTTATCAAAACGATTCGAATGAACAAAAAAGATTGTTGGAGTTTTTACAGGCGGTTGAATGGCCGTTGCCGGTGGGCGTGACTCAAATGGATAATTTAGTCGTCATGCGTGTATTGGCTTCGGAGTTGGACGAAATAAAGCAGGTATTGTTTGACGCTTGGAAAATCGCCAGGCCTGTTGTTTTTGATGTCCCGGTGGTTAAACCGAGGATTTGGAATACTTAAATTGCCTGATTCAATTTAATGGAGGGTATATGGAACTGTTGCCAAGAGAGAAAGATAAATTATTGCTGTTTACCGCCGGATTGGTTGCCGAAAGGCGTTTAAATCGAGGCGTGAAATTAAATTATCCTGAATCGGTCGCCTATATCAGTTGTGCGATTCTGGAAGGGGCTCGAGACGGTAAAACGGTCGCGGAACTAATGGATTTAGGTACCACGGTTTTAACCAGAAACGACGTCATGGAAGGGATTCCGGAAATGATTCATGAGGTTCAGGTAGAGGCGACTTTTCCTGACGGCACCAAGCTGGTTACGGTGCACCAGCCAATCGTATAGGAGACGACAAATGATTCCCGGAGAATTGATTGTACAAGATGGCGAAATCGAACTGAATGTCGGACGAGAAACGGTTGAAGTTGTGGTGGCCAATTCCGGCGACCGTCCGATTCAGGTGGGATCGCACTATCACTTTTACGAAACCAATACCGGCCTGGTGTTCGACCGGGAAGCCACCAAGGGTTTCCGTCTGGATATTCCGGCTGGGACGGCTGTGCGTTTTGAACCGGGCCAGAAACGTAAGGTTCAACTGGTTAAAATCGCCGGAAAAGAGGTGGTTTACGGTTTCAATCAGTTAGTCATGGGACCATTGGAGGGATAGGATGAGTTACAAAATCGATCGTAAAGCTTATGCAGAAATGTATGGTCCTACCGTAGGGGATAAAATTCGGTTGGGTGACACCGACCTGTTGATTGAGGTGGAGAAGGATTTCACCACGTATGGAGAAGAGGTCAAGTTTGGTGGAGGAAAAGTCATCCGGGACGGGATGGGGCAAGGTCAGCTTTGTGCGGCCGAGGTCGTCGATACGGTCATTACCAATGCCTTGATTCTGGATACCTGGGGGATTGTCAAAGCCGATATCGGGATTAAATACGGGATTATCGTCGCCATCGGTAAGGCTGGTAACTCGGATATTCAGCCGGATGTGGATTTCGAAATCGGTGCCGGTACCGAAGTCATTGCCGGAGAAGGTCAGATTTTGACGGCGGGCGGTGTCGATTCGCACATCCATTTTATCTGTCCTCAACAGATTGAAGAAGCGCTGATGTCCGGTGTCACCACCATGCTGGGCGGCGGTACGGGTCCGGCGGCAGGGACCAATGCCACCACGTGTACTTCCGGTGTTTGGTACATGCACCGTATGCTGGAAGCGGCTGAAGGCTTGCCGATGAATTTAGGATTTCTCGGTAAGGGGAATGCATCGCTTCCGGAACCGCTTAAAGAACAAATCGAAGCCGGAGCCATCGGTCTTAAATTGCATGAAGACTGGGGTACGACGCCGGGCGCGATCGATAACTGTCTGAGCGTGGCCGACGAGTATGACGTTCAGGTCGCAATTCATACCGATACGTTGAACGAATCCGGCTTTGTCGAAAACACGTTGGCGGCTTTCAAAGGCCGTACGATTCACACTTATCATACGGAAGGGGCCGGGGGCGGCCACGCGCCGGACATCATCAAGGCTTGCGGTTCCGCCAATGTGTTGCCTTCTTCGACCAATCCGACGCGCCCGTTCACCGTCAATACCATCGACGAGCATTTGGACATGTTGATGGTTTGCCACCACCTTGATCCGAATATCGTCGAAGACGTGGCGTTTGCGGAATCCCGTATCCGTCGCGAAACCATTGCGGCGGAAGATATTCTGCACGATTTAGGCGCCTTTTCGATGATCTCGTCGGATTCACAGGCGATGGGTCGTGTCGGTGAAGTCATTACCCGTACCTGGCAGACGGCGCACAAGATGAAGCTGCAGCGCGGAGCTTTGCCGGAAGACGGTGAGGGCAACGACAATTTCCGCGCCAAACGTTACGTGGCGAAGTACACGATCAACCCGGCCATCACGCACGGGATGGCGGATATTATCGGTTCGGTCGAAGTCGGTAAATTGGCGGACCTGGTTTTATGGAAGCCGGCATTTTTCGCTGCCAAACCTTCCATGATTATTAAGGGCGGAATGATTGTCGCCGCGCCGATGGGCGACGCTAACGCTTCTATTCCTACGCCGCAACCGGTGCACTACCGCAATATGTTTGCCGCTCAGGGCAAGGCGATTTTCAAAACCTCGATAACCTTTGTATCGCAAGCGGCGTTTGATAAAGACATCAAGGGGCAGTTGGGATTGGAAAAAATCATCAGGCCGGTCACCAATACTCGAAATATCAGTAAAAAAGATATGGTTCTAAACGATTTGCAGCCGGATGTTTCGGTTGATCCCGAAACCTACGTGGTTAAGGCGGACGGTGAATTACTGACTTGCGAACCGGCAGAGACCTTGCCATTGGCACAACGTTATTTCTTATTTTAAATAAGGGTGAAAAAGTGAAAGAGTTTACTAAAATCGTCAATGAAGACGTGCCGAGCAATACCCCGGAGCTGGTGTTAACGTTCAAACAGCGTGAAAAAAGCCGATTGAAGGTTGCCATGGCAAGCGGAGAGGAAATCGGTCTGTTCATGCCGCGTGGTACGGTGTTGAAAGAGGGAGACGTCATCGCTTCTGAATCCGGTGATCTGTTGAAGATCGTCGCTGCGCCGGAAACGGTTTCGACCGTTATGACCGATGACGCGCACCTGTTGTTGCGTATCGCTTATCATTTGGGCAATCGCCATGTGCCGTTACAGGTCGAGCCGACTTGGTTGCGTTATGCGCACGACCATGTGTTGGACGATATGGTGAGATTGCTTGGTGGACAGGTTGTGGTTGAAGAAAAACCGTTACAGCCTGAAAGCGGTGCTTATGGTGGGGGGCATAATCATGGCCATTCCCACTCGCATTCTGATGAACACCAGCATCATCACCATCATTAAAGGTTGAAGGTCGGATGCAAAGTTCCCTGCTGAGATTGCTGCAACTATCCAGCCCGACGCTTCCGGTCGGAGCCTACGCCTATTCCCAAGGCGTGGAGCCGGCCGTGCATGCCGGAATTGTCCACGACGAATTCACTTCCCTGACTTGGGTTCAGGATGTCTTGCTAAACAATTTGGTTTACGGAGATTTAGCCCTATTAAGTCATTTCTATCAGGCTTGGGCGGAAGATGATTCCGAGAAGCTGAAATCCTGTTCGGAGTTGAGTGTGGCTCTAAGGGAGACTGCGGAACTCAGACAGGAAGACCTGCATATCGCCATGGCGCTGTTGCGTCTGGCCGAACCTCTGGAAGTCGATATTTTCAAAAATCGCTCATTCGAAAAGACTTATCCGTTAGTGTTTGCCGGTTTTGCGCAACACTGGCAAATTTCTTTGGAAGAAACCTTGCAGGCGTTCGCCTGGAGTTGGATGGAAAACCAGGTGGCAGCCATGATCAAACTGGTGCCGCTTGGGCAAACTCAAGGACAGAAAATTTTGTTGCAAATGGATTCCGCGATTCATCAGGCGGTGGAATCGGCGCAGCAGATTTCATTGGAAAATATCGGCAACAGTTTGCCGCACCTTGCGATCTTGAGCAGTCAGCACGAGACGCAGTACAGTCGTTTGTTCCGGTCTTAGACCCTTTCGACGAAAGATAAGAAAAACACAAAAAGGAATAGTATGAAACCAGCACTTAGATTAGGAATTGGCGGACCGGTTGGTTCGGGAAAAACCGCATTAGTGGAAGTTCTTTGTAAAAAAATGCGCGATAAGTATAACCTGGCGGTCGTTACCAATGATATTTACACCAAGGAAGACCAGCAGATACTGATTCGTCAACAGGCGCTTTCTGAAGACCGGATTGTCGGTGTCGAAACCGGCGGTTGCCCGCACACGGCCATCCGCGAAGACGCGTCGATGAATCTGACCGCGATCGAGGCACTGCAGGAGAAGTTCGACGGTTTGGAGATGGTTATTATTGAGTCGGGTGGTGATAACCTAAGTGCGACGTTTAGTCCGGAATTGTCCGATTTGACGATTTACGTTATCGATGTGGCCGCCGGTGATAAGTTGCCTAGAAAGGGCGGTCCTGGGATTACCCAATCGGATTTATTGGTGATTAATAAGATCGATTTGGCTCCTTATGTCGGTGCGGATTTGGATGTTATGGATCGCGACACAAAAATTCAGCGTAAAGACAGACCTTATGTTTTTACCAACCTGAAAACTCAGCAGGGTGTGGACGAGATTGTCGATTTCATCGTCGATAAGGGAATGCTTTAACTTATGGAATTCGGGTTGCTGATTATTTTCTGGTACGGGGTATTGCATGCCTTCGGCCCTGATCATTTGACTGCAATTGCCGATTTTTCGATTGGTCGGCAGAGAAGAAAAGTGATGATGGTCACTTTGGGCTTTGCAGTCGGGCACGGCGTGAGCCTCTATCTCTTCGCTTTGCTGCTTTCGTCGATGGATATCCCCGAAGGCTGGCTCGCTTATGGTGACGTCGTTGCTGCCAGTGTCATTATCCTGATGGGATTGTATCTGCTGTATTTGGTGTTTTCGGATCGGATTCATGTTTCTAAACACGAGCACAATGGACGAGAGCATATTCACGTCTGGTTCGGTAAGGAGCACCATCACCGACGCCCGTTTTTTGGCTGGTTATCGACTTCGGCCATGTTGGGTATTTTGATGGGAATGGGGGGCGCCCGCGGTATGTTGGTGAGTCTGTCGGCAATTTCCGGACAGGACGTGAGCGGCTGGATGGTTTTGAGCTTTACCTCGGGCGTGGCTCTGGTATTTATGGTTTTCGGCGTTCTGTTGGCGGTTTTGAATACCAGGTTGTTGAGTTCCAAGAAATGGCTTAATGGATCTTTCACATTGGCCGGTGTGGTTTCTTGCCTGGTTGGAGTTCAGGCATTTTTGTAAGCGCAGCCTCTTTTGTATCGAGTGGTGTTTTTTTGCACTATTGTTGTGCCAACTCTCTCGTTAAGTGAGTCTCTTAAGAAAAAGAAATTTCATTTTAGAAAAAAAGATTGTCTTTTCTAATTTATATTTTGTGAATTAAAACAAGTATATAGAGATCCTTTGTTTTCTTATCAGTCAATTTTGTTTCCTGTGGCACAAGTCTTGTTATTCATCTCTACTGTTGGGTGCATTTTTGGATGCATTTAAAGTTTACTAGTCGCTGTATCGGGTATGAAGACCTTGGCGCTAGAGAACAACTCAACCCAGTTTTAGTCATATGTAATCCAAATAGATGGGGTAAAAAGAAATGAGACACGGTGATATATCCTCTAGTAACGATACAGTGGGTGTAGCGGTAGTAAACTACAAAATGCCACGCTTGCATACTAAGGCGGAAGTCTTGGATAACGCTCAGAAAATTGCAGATATGATTATCGGCATGAAGCAGGGTCTGCCTGGTATGGATTTGGTCATTTTCCCTGAGTATTCAACTCACGGGATCATGTACGATGCGAAAGAGATGTATGACACTGCATCGACGGTTCCTGGTGATGAGACTCTAATTTTTTCTGAAGCGTGTAAAAAAGCGAAAACATGGGGTGTATTCTCTCTTACTGGTGAACAGCATGAAGAGCATCCTAACAAGGCACCATACAACACTTTGATCCTGATCAACGATCAGGGTGAAATCGTTCAGAAGTATAGAAAGATCATGCCTTGGTGTCCGGTTGAAGGTTGGTACCCGGGTGACAAGACTTATGTGACTGAAGGTCCTAAAGGGATGATGATCAGTTTGATCATCTGTGACGATGGTAACTATCCTGAAATCTGGCGTGACTGCGCGATGAAAGGGGCGGAATTGATCGTACGTTGTCAGGGTTATATGTATCCTGCCAAAGAACAGCAGATCATGGTTTCCAAAGCAATGGCTTGGATGAACAACACGTATGTTGCCGTTGCCAACGCGAGTGGTTTCGACGGTGTTTATTCTTACTTCGGTCACTCTGCGATTGTCGGTTTCGACGGTCATACGTTGGGTGAGTGTGGTGAAGAGGATTACGGAATCCAGTACGCTGAATTGTCTGTTTCCCAGATCCGTGACTTCCGTAAGAACGCTCAGTCTCAGAACCACCTGTTCAAGTTGTTGCACCGTGGTTACACCGGTAAGATCAACTCTGGTGAAGGTGACCAAGGTGTTGCGGCTTGTCCTTACGAGTTCTATTCAACTTGGATCAACGATCCTGAAAAAGCGAGAGAGCAAGTTGAGAAAATCACGCGTAAGACGGTTGGAACGGCAGAATGTCCGATTGACGGCATTCCGAACGAAGAGACCACAACAGAGCACCGCTAAGCTCTTCAGATTGACGATGTTTTCATGAAAGTTAAGTTGTTGTTAAATGAGGTACAGCGTCAATTAGAACTTACATTATTAGCGGTCTATGAGGAGCACTTTCGTGTGCTTCCTCTGTCTGAAAATGAAATAGCGCCTGCAGTCCGTGCCGGCGCTATTTTTTTACCCGAATTCATAGAAGCGGATTCTGTGCAGGAAGCACAGCAATTCTTTCTTAGTGCAGCCCTGCATGCGGCGGCACATCTCGTATTTTCCCAGCCCACCGATTCATCAGGACTGAACAACCGTCAATTGGTTTTAAGCTCCCTGATCGAAGACGCGCGTATCGAACGCTTGGCGTCACAAAAGTTTCCGGGCATGGCGAAACTGTTCAAACGTAATTTCACGAAACAGCCTTCCAGTTCTTTATTGTTCGAAGAGATCGCCTATTCGGTCGCTTATGCTTTGGCAAACGGTTCCACCGAGTTTGATAACCCGTTTATTGAAAAAGCGGTGAGATTGTTCAATGAGGCAGTGGCCGAAGATGTTCTAGATCCTAAGTTGTTCAAATCGGTCGGTTTGGCTCTGGCGAACGATATCGGCCAGATGCGTATCAGCATGAACGAAAGGGACGAATTCATTTTGGTGCCTTACCGTGACGACAACTCCTATTTGTGGGATAAATTCGAAGAGGTGGCTTCCCAGCAGGATGATCAGCCTTCGGACATCCAGGAATCGGTCAGTGTGACCGGGATGGGGTATGAAGAAGTGTTGGACGGCCGTTCGGTCGCCGATTACGATGAAACAGCCCTTCAGGATGACGGACTGGTGTTTCAGGCTGTTGAGGAAGAGGTTCAGTCCCAATTGCTCAGCAAGTCGATAGTACAGAGTGAATACAGTTATCCCGAGTGGGATTATAAGATCGCACGCTGGAAGCGCGACTGGTGTTCATTGAATGAAATTGTTTTTACGGACCAGGCGAAAGATGCTTTGGCACATCGCGTCGATAAATACCGTAATTTCGTCAAGAAACTTCAGCAGATCATCAATTCCTACCAGTCCGAAATGCATCGCCGTAAGAAGCAGGAAGACGGCACGGAATTGGATTTCGAGTCGATCATCCAGTATATGGTCGACTTCAAGATGGGCAGTGCCGGTGCGGAATCGAGAATCTACATCGATCACGTTAAAGAACGGCAACACGAACTGTCTTTGTTGGTGCTGTTGGATCTTTCGGAATCGATGAACGATCCGGATGTCGATGGTGAAAACACGGTTCTGGATCTGACATTGGATTCCACCGTGGTGCTTTCCGAGTTATTGGATTCCCTGGGGCATTCTTACGCGCTTCACGGTTTTAACTCGAACGGACGCGGCGAAGTCTCTTACTACAATATCAAAGACTTTGATCAGGACTCGGAGAGTTCTCTGCCGTCGTTAGGGTTGGTAGAAGCGGCTTATTCGACTCGTTTAGGTGCGGCCCTGAGGCATGCCTTCCAAAAAATCTCAAAGCGCCGTGAGCGCCATAAGTTGATCTTGGTGATTACGGATGGTCAGCCGTCGGATATCGACGTCTATGACGCCCAGTATCTGATCGAGGATTCGGCGATTGCCGTCAAGGAGATCGAATCGGCAGGGTGCAAGACATTCTGTCTGTCGCTTGATAAAAATGCCGATGAATATGTGCAGAAGATATTCAGGAAAGGGCACTACGAAGTGGTAGAACAACCGAGTAAACTTCCTCAGGTGTTGACCAAGTTGTATCTTAAGGTATTCAAGTCGTTTCTGGCTTGATGCATTGCTCTGTGAGCTGATATTTGAATGTAATCAGTTATTGATGCCTCAGAAAGTAAAAAGCCCCGCATTGCGGGGCTTTTTTGTTTCCATGCCGATTAATGACTGATCATCCATGGGCGCATTGAAGGGAACATTTTCTTTCCGTCAGCCGTCCACATAAGTTTGGAACTTCCGCGCTTATGATGCTGGCATCCGCAGCCTTTCTTGTGCTTGAGTCTTTCTTCGTTCTCGGCACGGGTATCGGCGTTGGATATTTGCGGCTCGTATTGGGCCTTCTCGTTTCTTGCAATGGCTTCCTTCTTATTAGGATCCATTTCAAAAAGCTCGGGCGGAAGAACCAAGACACGCGGAGCAAGCGTACTGCAATGTGGGCAAGCCATCGGTTTTGCAGAATCTTCCATAGTGGCTAGTTCAAAAAATATTCCATGCTCAGGGCATTTGTAGTCATATACTGGCATAGTTCACATACTCCTTATTTAAGGTCTGGAGCGGTTGGTACTTTGACACTGTCGTCAACCTGCTTCGTAGGACCTTCAGCGTTAGGGTTGATATCGAAGTCGAAGATTCCGGTCGGTACCCATAGCGTGGCACTTGCGTTAGGGATATCCACAACACCACTGATATGACCCTGCATAGGGGCGGTACCCAGTAGTGAGTAAACCTGTTCACCGGAATAACCGAATTTCTTCAAGTATTCGATCGCATTCAAACAAGCTTGCTGATAAGCCACGTTCACATCTAGGTAGTGCTGTTTGCCGTCACTGTCAACGGAGATACCTTCGAATACGACGTAATCGTTATAGTGTGGTGTCATTACGCTTGGCTTGAAGACAGGGTTCTTGATTGCGTATTTACGCATACCGTCTTTGATCAAGTTAACGCGTAGGTGAATCCATCCCGCCATCTCAATCGCACCACAGAAAGTGATCTCACCGTCACCCTGGCTGAAGTGAAGGTCACCGACTGACAAACC
>NZ_JBFHFC010000003.1:0-173350 GCF_041583835.1 Thiomicrorhabdus sp.
AGCCAATCCTTGACCACTTTATATTTTGGAGGTTCCTCCCCTTTTACGACGCGGAGAAACCTTTCCTGTTCCGGATAGAAGGGTTTGAGGGTTCCCTTAGAAACAGCCATCCAGTATTTCCCCATGGTATGAATGACATACTGGCTTTGCGGGCTATAGTCGTTCGTTAACTTCACATCATAGCCACCTTGACGGAATACCGCCAAATGAGATTCAGGGAAGAAGTTCTTTACCCGGTTCATACGTGTGAAGAGAAAATCGATCATCTCTTCATTTTTCAGAATCCCCGTATGACTGCTTTCAAAACCGAGCTGTCCCGTCGCTTGCTGCTGTGCCTCTAAGCGTAATTGACTCGAAAGCGGCACAACGCCATCGCTGTTTTTGCTGATTTTCAAAGTGGCCGGGTTGTCATAGGCATAGAACAGTTGATGCTCGACCGTTTTCGGCAAAGGCTTCCTGAAGAGTTCTTTGATAAACCGACTTTCCGGGTTTAAGTCGCGCCAGGAAGGCAATACGATCAGCCCATGCTTTTCACCTAATGCCGCAGACGGGTGTCCGCCAAAGGGAGAGGCAATCGTAACCACCAGACCGATTTTATTCTCTTTCTGATCACTGTCATATTTATTCAGGGCTTCCCTCACGATCAACCCGCCCATACTGTGCGCGACGATAATCATCGGCATCTCATTCAGTTTGATCACTTTTCCGAACAGGAATATCCTATGAAAGAATTCTGCCAATTGGTTCAAGTCGCCACCCGAAGGATAGTAGAAAAACCAGGGTTTATAGCGTTTACGATCAAGTCGGCTGACGATCGTTTCAAAATCTCTAACGGAACCGCCGATACCATGCACAAATACCACTGGTATTTTATAGGCAAGGTCTTCTTCCAGAGCGTAAAACATCGTTGGTGCTTTTTCCAGAAAAGACGCAGGATCGTACATGCCTAACGTGGCCATGTTTTCGGAAAACAGAGGGTCTTCAAGACTGCGTATGCTTCCGGTTGGAAAATATAAAGATTTTTTAGGCTCGGCGAGATTCGGTTTTGAAAACGTCTCCACCCAGTCAATACGCTGAGAGGATGATAACTCGACGTTAATTCTATCCAGAACCTTATCCGGCGAGGTCGTCTGATTCAAAGAGATCGTTTTCTGACCGACCACTTCCGTTGAATCAAAAACCTGATTATTGTCCAGGTCGGCAAAAACCAGCAGTTGATAATCGCCTTCAGGCAAATTCAAACCGAAATGGGTTCCCGCTCCGGCAAAATACATCGTATCGACACGTTCGTTTGCTTTGTATTTGCTCGAATAAGCGGCTACAGCAAGGGGAATACTGGTATATCTAGATTTTTTGTCGATCGTTTGACCGATTACAAAATAAGTCTCTCTATCAATCATGTGTTTCAGATTGACCTGCCCAGGATCCGCCTGTTGAATCTGGGCGTACTCAGCCTGGATCGAAGCATTCTTCATGTAAGAGCATGAACTGAGGGTAATGAGTGTAGAAATCACAAACAGGGAGACCAAGATATTTTTCACACTGAACGCCCTTCTCCACAATAACTACTCAAAAAAACAAAGAATTACCCTGTGAATACTACTTAAATATCCCTCCTTTTTCTAGAGCATCATCTGATATAAAAGGGAATCAAGAGCATGCAAATGAATATTATTTTTTACGAGATAGGTTTTTATGAAATGTAGAGTATTCCAAACAATAAAAAAGCCTCACTAGGAGGCTTTTTTATTGTTCGAGTGTTAAATAGACTATCAATCTACCGTAAGCACTTCCACTTTGTAGTCCAACGTCTTACCGGCTAAAGGATGGTTGCCGTCCAGATAGACCTTGTCTTCGCTTACTTCGGTGATTTTGAAGGTCAACGTATTTCCGTCAGGGTCTTCCGTCTCGACAGATGAACCAACTTCGATTTCAACGTCGTCGTCGAAATTTTCAGGACCGGCGAATACCAACAAATCATCGTTAACCGGACCGTAAGCTTTTTCTGGTTCCAAAGTCACTTTCGCTTCGAACCCGGCTTCTTCGCCCTGCATCAACTCTTCCAAACCTGGAATGATTTCGCCTTCGCCTTGAATGTAGATAACCGGCTCACCACCAAAAGTACTGTCAATTACTTCACCCGACTCATCACGCAGTTCGTAATGAAAGCTGACACGGCTGCCTTTTTTAATTTTCATAACTGTCCTTTTCTATCAAATTTTGCATTAGAATAACTTGCAAACATTTTACAGCAAAGAGAAGTGGAATGCGTCAGATTATATTGGATACGGAAACCACCGGGGTTGAACCGCAAAACGGCGACCGCATCATTGAAATCGGTGCGGTGGAAATGATCAAACGCCGTTTGACTCACAACAATTACCACCAATACATCCAGCCGGAACGCGAAGTGCCGCAAGAAGTTATTGAGGTTCACGGAATCACCAACGAATTCCTTGTCGGCAAACCAGTGTTCGCTGAAATTGTGGACGATTTTATGGAGTACGTTTCCGGTGCGGAATTGATTATCCATAATGCGCCGTTCGATGTCGGTTTCATCAATAACGAATTGTCGTTGCTACCCAATAATAAATGGGGGCGTCTGGAAGACCACTGCACCATTACCGATACGTTGAAGATGGCGCGTAAAATGTATCCCGGACAACGCAACTCATTGGATGCGTTATGTAAACGCCTGATGGTGGACAACTCCGGTCGTACGCTTCACGGCGCCCTACTCGACTCCGAGATTCTAGCCGACGTTTACCTGAACATGACCGGCGGACAGACTAATCTGTCGCTTAACGCCGACGAGAACGAAGGCAGCGAACGTGATGTTTCGGCTCATAAAATCAGCCGTGATCGTTTACCGCTTAAGGTTCTTTACGCTTCGGACGAAGAACTGGGACGCCATCAAGCCAAATTGGAAGAAATCACCAAAAAAAGCGGCGTTGAATTAAGCTGGTAACAACCAATACCGGTTTCTAAATTCCGAAAACAAACAGGCCCGGTAAGAATCATTCTTACCGGGCCTGTTTTGTATTAATCGGCTTTAAACAGTCTTAAAGAGACCGAACGGATTTGAAGTTTACTTGTTGGAAAGCAACTCGTCGATCGCCTCGTTCGCCAACTCGTCCACCCGTTCGTTTTCCGGATGGCCTGAATGCCCTTTCACCCAGAACCATTCGACTTTATGACCATCTAACGCTTTATCCAAACGCTGCCACAATTCCTGATTCTTTACCGGCTTGTTCGCGGCGGTTTTCCAGCCTTTCTTTTTCCAGTTATCCATCCACTGGGTAATGCCGTTTTTGACATACTGCGAATCGGTGGTCATTTTCACGTGACAAGGTCGAGTCAAGGCTTCAAACGCCTGAATCGCCGCCATCAATTCCATCTGGTTATTGGTCGTATTCGCCTGAGAACCTTTCAACTCTTTAACATGGTGATTGAAACGCAATAATGCACCCCATCCTCCAGGCCCCGGATTGCCTCGGCAACCGCCATCGGTAAAGATTTCTATTGTTTGCAATTTACACTCTCTTTCGCTTTCAACTTATTCTGTTTTGCATCGATTCGTCCGGACACAATCTGATTCGGTTTGGCAAAGCCCAACCAACGCGCTTTCTGCCAGCTTAATCCGACCATTCTCGGAGCATCGACTCGTTTGCGCGCAACAATACAATAGACATTGCCAAACTGCAAACCAATCCGATTCAAATAGGCTTCCAGACGTTCCAGAATTCGCCAGCCCAACACGGAATCGGAGGTCGTCGTACCCGCATAACAGGAAATGGTACTGTAACTGACGGTTTCGATATCGTAACCCAACACTTCCAGCCATTCGATTACCTTACCACTTCGCACCAGATTGGCTTCGCGCAACATTTTGTTTTCCCTGGACAACCGGCTTTTGATAATCGCACAGGCATACGGATTGAATCCGGTTAACACCAAATGCCCTTCCGGAACCAACATTCCGTCGACCTGACGCAACAGATAGTGCGGATCCTGAACGGTTTCCAAAGTATGCGGCAACAACACCACATCGGCGGATTCCTTGGCAATCGGCAGATAATCCAAATCCGCTTTCGCCCAATTTATTTCATGTGTTTGCCGGTCATTATTTTGCGCGGTCTCAACGGCACGGCTTTTTTTGATAAGGTCATAGTCCAACTGATCGTCTAAGATCAGCTTATTCGATACGCGACTGCTCTGAATCCACTCACTGTCGGAAGTGCAGCCCAACTGCACGAAAAAATATCCGAAGAGGTTTGCAACGGACTCTTTAACCAAATGACGTTCCTGCTCGTAAAGCAGCCGTCCGCTCGGGGTTCGATACCATTGTTTCAAAAACCGCTGAAAACCTTGATTCACCGCAACTTCTCCGGGTTTATTTACTGATAAGTATTGGATAATTTTGTTAGAATGGGTTCAATTATATCAACTCCATACACAAAGAAAGACAAGGTTATATGAAGATCATTGGAATACCTGCTCTGGTCGGCAGTTACGACAATTACATTTGGGTTCTTTCCCAACAACAAAACGCCTGGGTTGTCGATCCCGGTGAATCGATCCAAGTGATCGATTTCCTCAAACAAAACAACTTGTCTTTACAGGGTATTCTCATCACCCATTTCCATCACGATCACGTCAACGGCATTGCCGATCTTAAAGCCGCTTTTCCCGATTGTGAAGTCTACGGTCCTGAGAAAACCGCCAACGATTTCATTCAACACCGCGTCAAACAAGATGACGAAGTTCGTCTATCTCCCGAATTGAAACTCAACGTACTGGATACTCCCGGACACACCGACGATCACATCGCCTATTACAATTCGGACATGTTGTTTTGCGGCGATACCTTGTTTACCGCCGGTTGCGGGCGACGTTTCACCGGCACTTTCTCGCAGTTTGCAGAATCGATTCTGAAATTAAGAGCGTTGGACGATAACATCGGCTTTTATTGCGCCCATGAATACACCGTCAGCAACCTCAAGTTCGCCTATTTGGTCGAACCGGAAAACGAAGCTTTGCGCCAACGTATTCTCAAACTCGACATCCGCTACCCGCAGAATCATGAGGGTGCGCAATCGACGCTGGGCGAAGAAAAAGCCACCAATCCGTTTATGCGTTTCGACACCCCGACGATCAAAGCCAAATTATTGGCGAGAGGCGCCCAAGACAATTCCGAAAGCCTTTTCAAAACCCTGCGTTCATGGAAAGACGAATTGGATCAATCCGGCGAATTAGACGACCGGGATTTAATTTCAATGGTCACGCCTTAAGGTCAACGCACCGAATAAGCAAATAGCGACAAAATAGAGCAAAATCGAAAACAATGAAACCGTTAAGAAACCAGACACAAAATACGATCACTTCCGTTAAGGCGAACTTTTTGCTCAAACCGCTACTGGCCAGTTTATGCAGTTTGGGGCTGCTCGGCGGCTGCGCTCAACTGCCTCAAAACCAAACCGACCAGACCATCCAGACGGATGCCTACGCCGCGCAGAACGGTCACGGTAAAACGGCCAAAAACTCACGCAATCATAATCACGTCGACGTTGTCGTAACCCAAGACCTGAATTTACTGGATCAACCGAAACCGGCCATTGTCTCTTACGACAACCTTTGGGACGAAATCGCCTCGCAATTGAAGCTGGGCGATCACCATCTGGATGACTTTAACGAATATTTGAACTTCTACCTGAGAAACAACCGTCATTTAACGCGTGTGTCGGAGCGAGCCAAACCTTATTTGCACTACATTGTTTCCGAAGTCAAAAAACGTAACATGCCATACGAAATCGCATTGTTGCCGATTATCGAAAGCGGTTTTCAGCCCGAAGCGCGTTCGCACCAAAGAGCGGTCGGTTTGTGGCAGTTCATTCCTCAAACAGCACACCTTTACGGCCTTGAAAAGAACTGGTGGTACGACGGTAGACAAGATATCGTAAAAAGCACGCAAGCCGCTTTGGACTATCTACAAAAACTCTACAAATTGAATAACGACGATTGGCTGTTGGCGTTAGCCTCATACAACGGCGGCATCGGAAATGTCTGGAAAGCGGTTAAAAAATATCAGAAAAAACACCCTGAAAATACCGCCCCAAGTTTCTGGGAAATCCGTCATTACCTGCCGAAAGAGACTCAGCACTATGTACCGCAACTACTGGCCGTCTCTTACGTCATTAAAAATCACGAAGAATACAACATCACGCTTGAAGAGATCGAGAACAAACCCTACTTCAATGTCGTCAAACTCGACAAACAGGTTGCTCTGGATATGGTGGCGTCAATTTCCGACACGCCAAACGAACTGCTCGCCCTGCTGAATCCGGGTTACCTAAGACCGGCCACACCGCCGAACGGTCCTTACCACATCGTATTGCCGCTGGAAAATCACATGCAATTCGAAGACCAGATCAGTAAAGACGATTCAATCTTCGACATCCAGTGGACCCAACACAAAATAAAGTCCGGCGACACCTTAAGCGAGATTGCCCTGAAGTATAAAACCTCGGCCAGCGCGATCAAAAAGCTCAACCACATGAAAAACAGTTCGCTTCGCATCGGAAAAACTTTGATGATTCCGATTCCGCAACATTACGCCAAAGTTTTCGTGCAAAAAGAGACCCAAAAACCGGAATACAAAGGCCCTAAATCCATCCATACGGTACGCTCGGGCGAATCCTTATGGACGATTGCACACTTCTATAACATCGATACTAAAACCTTGTGCAAATGGAACGGCATCGACGTTAAAACGCCTTTACGTACTGGGCAGAAATTGACGATACGTTCCGATCAGTACGGCTACCAAACGGAATATACGTTGGAAAAAGGCGATAGCTTATGGACGGTTGCCAAGAAGTTCGACGTAACGACTCAACAACTTAGCCGTTGGAACGGCATCAGAGCCAGCAAGGTTCTTCAGCCCGGCATGAAACTGACCGTATGGCAGCCATCCGACAGCAAGAAACCGACGGCCAAATTCCGTAATTATGTCGTCAAGGCAGGTGACAGCTTATGGAATATCGCCAAGGCAAACAACCTTTCAACCAAAACGATTGCGCGCTACAATCAACTTAAAGAAAAAGCATTTCTAAAGCCCGGCCAAGTCCTGAAAATACCTTATGATCAAGAGACTTAATACCACACAGCAGACACAACACACCCTTCTAAAGGGTCGGTTGTCTGCTGTCTGGATGGCTGTTTTTACCCTGCTTCAACTGACGGCTTTGCTATTTGGCTCATCGAGTCCGGCTCTAGCGGCCAGCGCTCTGACGGAAAAGCAACAAACGTTTCTTGACGCCTACCAAGCCATCAAGATCAATGATCGTAAAGCCATTGCCAATTACAAGGCCAAGCTCAAAGATTACCCGCTCTACCCTTATGTGCTTTATCACGATTTTCGATTGCACTTCAAAAGCACGCCCAGCTCTTTGGTTCTTAAATTCATCGACGATAACCGAAACAATTATCTAGGCGATAGACTGTACACTAAGTGGCTCGATTACCTGGCCGAAAACCGCCAATGGTCGCAATATCTAAAGCACTATAAACCGCAAAAAGACCGCGATCTGCAATGTTATTTCGCTCAAGCGCAAGCCAATAACAAACAA
Source organism: Thiomicrorhabdus sp. (assembly GCF_041583835.1). Taxonomy (GTDB): domain Bacteria; phylum Pseudomonadota; class Gammaproteobacteria; order Thiomicrospirales; family Thiomicrospiraceae; genus Thiomicrorhabdus. The sequence goes on from NZ_JBFHFC010000003.1 coordinate 7,629, forward strand.
CTGAACTCCGCTCTGAAGTCGGCGCAAAAACTCTGGCAAACCGGCCGGGAACTCAGCAAAGCCTGTGCACCGTTGGATAAACTGCTCAGAAAGCACAATCAACTGACCGGTTCGATGATCTGGCACCGCATTGACCTGGCAATGCAAAAACACCGCACGACATTGGCCCAAAAACTCTCTAAGGACCTTTCCGCCAAAGAGCGCAAAATGTTCAATCATTGGCTGGCCGTGTACAAGAAACCGGAAGAGATTCTAAAACCGCTGCCTAAAGAGATCAGTCCGGTCGTCAAAAAACAGATTTTCACTCAAGCCGTGAAACGCTTGGCGAATGAAGAACCGGAACAGGCACTGAGCAGCTTAAAACGATTTTACAAACAATACGGCCTTTCTCCACAACAGTACCGTAGCCTGCAACAAAGCATCGCCTTACGCAGTGCCTATCGCTACAACCCTAAAGCAAGTGAATACCTCCAGGCGGTAAACGGCAACGGCGCGGCTTCCGAAGACAGTTTAAGATGGCAGGCGCAAATCGCCCTTAAAAACTCCAACTGGCGCTTACTGCTTGAGACCATTGAATTAATGGATCACGAACAACAGTCCGAAAAGCAATGGTTATACTGGAAAGCCCGTGCTTTAGCTGCAACCGGCCAAATCAATACGGCCAATGTGATATACCGCACACTGGCGAAACAACGTAATTTTTATGCGTTCCTGGCCGCCGACATCCTTAAAACCGACTATCAGTTCAATCCCGATCCGGTCAAGCCGATCGACAGCCAAGCGTTGATTAAAAAATATCCGCAATTACAACGCATGCAAGAACTCTTGGCGATCGACTGGATCATCAGTGCCAAACGGGAATGGTACAGCCTTCTGGATCGTCTAGAACCGACCGAACTGCATGCGGTCGCCATCCTGACCGACCAATGGAATCAACATTCAATGGCGATCAGTACTGCAGCCAAGGCACAAAAATGGAATGATTTAAGCATCCGCTTCCCGACTCCGCACAAGACTCCGGTCATGCGCAGTGCTGAAAAACACGGTGTCGATCCGGCCTGGGTTTACGGTGTAATCCGCCGTGAGAGCGCTTTCTCGCAAACGATCCGTTCATCGGCGGGCGCTATCGGGCTGATGCAGCTCATGCCTAAAACCGCCAAATACATCGGCCGCAAAATCGGCATTAAAAAAACCAATTATTCAGAACTGATCAAACCGCAATCCAATATCGAACTGGGCAGCGCCTATTTAAGCTACCTATATAAGAAATACGACGGCAACAAAGTGTTGGCGACCGCCGCTTATAATGCCGGGCCTCAACGCGTGGATTCCTGGCTGCCGACCGATCAAAGCCTTCCGGCGGATCAATGGATCGATTCGATTCCCTTTTCGGAAACCCGCGCTTATGTCAAAGCCGTGCTGGAATACACCACTATCTTCAAATCCCTTTTGAATAAGAAGTATGACCGTCTTCAGGATGTGATGCCTTATATCCAACCCGTTCAGGCAGAAACGTCAAAAGACAACAAATAAGCTTTCATACAAAACACTCCAGCCTTTCTAAAATTAATAAGAAAAAACGACCGCAATACACATGGATGAAATGAAACCATTTGTATAAAAAGGCATGGAAAAAAGCGACAGAAATTTGGGGCAAAAAAAACCCCAGTGGACAACTGGGGTTTAAACATTATCTCATATAGAAATAATCAGAGGAGGATACTCATGAAGAAACATGAATGTGCAAAGTATATTAGCGTTTCCTAATCTAGTCAAGTATAAATATTTATTTTTTAATAATATTTAACGTTTTTTCATACACTTACTAAATATAAGGATATAAGCATATTCTAAAATACCACCCTCCTACGCATAAAGATCAACCTCTCGAATCAACCTCTACGCCACGTCGTTCCTTCGGCAGAATCCAACAATTCAATCCCCTGCTCCAACAACTGATCACGAATTTCATCCGAACGCGCAAAGTTCTTTTCGGCACGCGCCTGTTTACGTTCTTCAATCAATGCTTCGATCTGCTCGTCACTGAATTCGGAATCCGTCGGTTGGGATTTAAAGTAGGTTTCCGCATCCTGCATCAACAAACCGATTTGGTTCGCCAACTTAACCAATAGACCGGACAAGCCTGCATCCTTCTGCTTATTAACCTCTTTAGCCAAATCAAACAGAATCGCCATCGCTTTAGGCGTATTGAAGTCGTCGTTCATCACGGCCATAAAGTCCGCTTCAAATTGTGAATCGGAGACCGGCTCGCCCGGAGCAACCGTTTCAATCGCGGAATACAAACGTCCGACACTGGCTTTTGCCGCTTCAAGGTTTTCTTGCGAATAGTTGACCGGGCTGCGGTAATGGCTTGCCAGCAGGAAGTAACGAATCACTTCCGGATGGTACATTTTCAACACTTCACGAATGGTGAAGAAATTGTTCAATGACTTCGACATTTTCTCGTCGTCGATGCGCACGAAACCGCAGTGCATCCAGGTGTTCACATAATGCTCGCCGGTAGCACATTCCGATTGCGCGATCTCGTTCTCATGGTGAGGGAAAGACAAATCCATACCGCCGCCATGGATATCGAAATGGTTGCCCAGACACTTGGTCGACATCGCCGAACATTCGATGTGCCAGCCCGGACGTCCGCCGCCCCAGTTTGAATCCCAAGCAGGTTCGTTCTCTTTTGACGCTTTCCATAAAACGAAATCCATCGGATCCTGTTTGATTTCATTCACTTCGACACGCGAACCGGCTTCAAGCTCTTCCAGATTCTTTCCGGACAGACGGCCGTATTCTTTAAAAGATTTTACTTTGAAATAGACATCGCCGTTTTCGGCCGGATACGCATAACCTTTGTCGATCAACGTCTGAATCATATGTTTGATTTCATCCATATATTCGGTCGCTTTCGGCTCCATATCGGGACGCAACACATTCATCGCCGTTTCGTCGGTATGCATTTCCGCAATCATGCGCGTCGTCAAATCTTGAATCGACTCACCATTTTCCAAAGCGCGTTTGATGATCTTGTCGTCGATGTCGGTGATGTTACGCACGTAATTAACGTCGTACCCCAAACTTCTCAAGTGGCGCACCACCGTATCGAACACCACCATCACACGCGCGTGACCGATGTGGCACAAGTCATACACCGTCACACCACACACATAGATACCTACCTTGCCTGGGTGAATCGGAGTGAACGTCTCTTTTTGACGGGTTTCGGTGTTATAAATCTGCAATGCCATAATGCTCTCTATGCCTGTTCTTCAAATTTGCTAAGGGGGTGTAGTGAACTTGACCGGATCCGTTCAGTTTTAAAAACGCTATCCGGTATCTTCCGACGGCTGCAATACGGCCTTTTAACGGATTTAATCATGCTCACTCATTGCGCCGTTTGCACCACCAGACCACCCAACGAAATGCTAATTTCGCCAAAAATTAACCGTGGAGTAGTTGCACAAAGGGCTCTAATGTTAGAATGTCGCCTATTGTACCTTAAATGACATTTTATTCGGAGTGAATCAGACATGACCAGACGACTATTTTTAGCGCTACAAATCGCCCTTTTAGGGCTTTTTTTAAGCCCGGCTACTCAAGCGGAATCCTCTACCGCTGAAAAAACCGACAACCCTCAAGTCATGCTTGAAACCAATATGGGTAACATCTTGATTGAACTATACCCTGACAAAGCACCTAAAACCGTCGAGAACTTTTTGGCGTATGTTCATGAAGGTTTCTATGACGGCACGATCTTTCACCGCGTGATTCCAAATTTCATGATTCAAGGCGGTGGATTCACCGAAAACATGAATAAGAAAATCACTCGCGCACCGATCCAAAACGAAGCGGATAACGGGCTGCGCAACCAGATCGGAACGGTAGCTATGGCGCGTACCAACGACCCGCACTCCGCCACGGCGCAATTCTTTATCAACGTCGCACAAAACAGCTTCTTGGATTTCCGTGAAAAAACCGCTCGCGCATACGGCTATGCGGTTTTCGGTCGCGTTATCAAGGGGATGAAAGTGGTCAACCAGATCCGTCAGGTCAAGACCGGCTTCAATAACGGGCATGGCGACGTACCGGTTACGCCTGTCGTGATCGAAAAAGCGCGTCAGATCAAATAAACGAACTCTAACTCTATAACTGATAAAACAAAGGAACAACAATGCCTAAAGTGATTATTCAAACCACCATGGGTGACATTACCGTTGAATTAGACGCCGAAAAAGCGCCGATCGGTACCGAAAACTTTATTCACTATGTCATGGACGGTTTTTTTAACGGCACCCTATTCCACCGTATTATTCCAAACTTCATGGTTCAAGGTGGCGGATTGCTTCCTGGCATGGAAGACAAACCATCCGGTGAGCCGATTGAAAACGAAGCGGATAACGGTTTGAAAAACGAGCGCGGCACCATCGCCTACGCACGTACGATGGATCCTCATTCGGCAACGACTCAGTTCTTCATCAACCTAAAAGACAACTCTTTCCTTAACCACAGCGGTAAAGACACGCAAGGTTGGGGTTATGCCGTATTCGGTAAAGTGGTTGACGGTATGGACGTTGTGGATGCGATGGCGAAAGTGGAAACCACCAGTCGCCGCGGCCATCAGGACGTTCCGGTTGAAGACATTCTAATCACCAAAACCACGTTGATCGAAGACTAATACGCTTCAAAATCGACTTTCAACCGACGCTTTCAAAGTACCGGTTCGATAAAAAACCGACGGATTCTTAACGGAACCGTCGGTTTTTTTTATTTCCCTCTCCCGTTTTTGTCTTTTTTGTTTCACAAAATGTATTACGGCAAACCATTCCACGCTCCGGCTCTGGTAAAATCACCGCATGAGCACACATACCTTATTCATTGCCGACGTCCATTTGCAAACGGAAACCGATCATCCGATCAATTTGGCGTTTACGGAATTTCTGACGCACGAAGCACCTAAGGCAGAAGCCCTTTATATTCTCGGCGACCTGTTCGAGATGTGGGTGGGCGATGACATCAGTATTCCACTGTATCAAACCGTCATTGAGCATTTTAGAAAACTGACCAAAAGCGGTATTCCAATTTACCTATTGTTCGGCAACCGCGACTTTTTAATGCGAAAAGGGTTTTGGCGGAACACCGGTATTCAACCGCTGAAACAATTAGAAAAGCTAACGATTCACGGTCAACAGCTGTTATTAATGCACGGTGACATGCTTTGTACCGACGACCGCGAATATCAGAAAATGCGCAAGATTTTGCGCCACCCGATCGTCACTTGGTTATTCTTAAGACTGCCGCAGAAGAAGCGGTTGCAGATCGGTCATAACATGCGAGAGAAGTCCAAGAAATTCAGTCAGAACAAGACGGAAAACATCATGGATGTGAACCCTCAGGCGGTTAAGAAACTTTTCTCGGAATATCCTGAAGTCGATCATTTGATCCACGGACACACTCATCGTCCGGCGCATCATCTAATTGAAGTAGACGGTAAGAAAAAAAATCGCTGGGTATTAGGCGATTGGCGCCCGGAAACGAAAATCATCAAAGTATCGGAAGAAAGCGGCGTCGAATTGCTCGACTACCCTTTCAATGAAAAATAAACTTTAAGACCGAACGGCAAAACGCCGTTCAAGTGGAAAGACCGGATTTAAAAAGTTAAGTTCCGGCTAAGACCCTGTCATGCATCCAACTTAAGAAACTTAAAGTGCAACTCGCCGTTGTCATCCACGGTAAAGCGCACTTTTTCGTTAACGCGCCCCGCTTCCTGCGTTCCGGCGCAAGTCCAAGCGATCTGCCAGTCATAAGAATAATCGCAACGATAGAGGTGATCTTTCAAATACTCAACCCCATCAATCGTCATATTCCCAGAAAAGCTTGCGGCTTGACTGATATGCGACAAATCCTGAACAAACTCGTTTTGCAGTTCGGGCAGACGTTGCTGGATGCTCTCCTTTAACAATTCAGCTAACGCTTCGCCATGCTCCACATTTGAATTCGCCAATTCCGAAAATACGACTTTCATGCTTGTTCTTCCCTAAAAACCAAACAGGCCGGCTTAAAGTAGACGGCCCTCAAAAACTAAAAGTTTTTTGAAACCAAAACGTCTTTCTCGCCTTCGGATTTGGCGATTACCACCGCACCCACCGAGTCACTGAAAATATTTACCGCGGTGCGCATCATATCCAGCAAACGGTCGACGACTAACAACAGCCCAATCGCTTCAGCAGGCAATCCGACCGCCACCAAAATAATACTGATCGCCACCAGACTGGCCGAAGGAATACCTGCCACCCCGATGGAAGTCGTCAGGGCAATCACGACAATCAACAATTGCGTCCCAAAATCCAAAGGCACGCCGAACAGCTGTGCAATAAATACCGCTGCCACGCACTCATACAATGCCGTACCGTCCATGTTTACCGTTGCTCCCAACGGCAACACAAAACTGGTGATTCGGTTGGAAACACCGGCGCGATTTTCCAAAGAACTCATAGAGACCGGCAAGGTCGATGAAGAAGAACTGGTCGAAAATGCGGTCAACAGAGCCGGAGCCATGGCCTGAAAATGCAGCCAAGGATTCTTGACACCGCCGACAAAACGAAGGATCAGCGGCATCACCACCAACAGATGAACACCCAATGCCAACACCACCGTCATAAAGAACAGCGCTAAATTGCCGAACTGGTCAAATCCGGTTTTAGCCACCGAAGCGGCAACCAGACCGAACACCCCCAAAGGGGCAAACTTCATGATCCATCCGGTCATCAACATCATGACGTCGAATACGCCCTGCCAGAAATTCATTAGAGTTTCACGCGGCCCGCCTTGAATTTTTGTCATGAAAAAGCCGAACAACAGACTGAAGAAAATCAATCCCAGCATTTGTCCCTGAGCCGCAGCATTGACGATATTGGTCGGAATCATTCGTAAAAACACTTCCACCACGTCTCCGGCCGACTTACCTTCAACCGCCTGGGAAACTTGCGCATTTGCTTCAATGACCGGCGGCGGATTATCCGAAACACCCGGTTGAATCACATTGACCAAAACCAATCCGACCATAATCGCAATAAAACTGGTGGCCACGTAGTAGCTCAAGGTTTTTCCGCCCAAGCGCCCGAAGCCGCCTTGAGTACCGACGTTACCGATTCCGGTAATGATGGCCGACATCACCAACGGCACGACAATCATCTTCAACGCATTCAAAAACAAAGTTCCGATAAAGGTATACACCGCTAACCAATGCACCCCCATAATCGTTCCTTCGGTACCTGTATAACTCCCCATCACCGTAGCCAACAGTAACGCGATTAAAATTTGCCAATGCAAAGCCAGCTTCATGTCGTCTTACCCTTCATTCAAAAACCGATGTACCAATACAAAAAAAGCGCCATAGGCGCTTTCAAACAATATTAAATTGTGACTAGATATCCGGACACTGATTCCATGCCATGAACGAGCCAAGGTTATAAACCTCGTCAAAGTTCTGCGATACTAAAATCTGCATGGCCATGTGCGAACGCTGTCCTGAACGACAGAATACGATTACCGGCAAATCCTTATCCAAAATGCTCTCACCAACACGATCGATATCCTGTAAAGGAATATTAATCGCACCAGGCAACTTGCTCATTGCAAATTCTTCTGGAGTACGAACGTCCACTAATTGTGCTTTTTTTTCTTTAATTAGACGCTTAGCGTCATCGCAAGGAATAAACATCTCTTATTCTAACTCCCAAATACACTCATTTAACATGCGGACAATATTACAGTAGACCGTTTAAAACAACCAATTGAAACTGATTGTTGATGCCCAAATAAATCCTATGGCAACCACTGCGGCTAGCACATCGTCCAGCATAATTCCAAACCCGCCCGATACCGAACGATCCGCCCAACTAATCGGCCAGGGCTTGGCAATATCAAAAATTCTAAACGCTACAAAAGCGAACAGCCAATACCAGCCATTCTGTTCCGGAAGACACAACAAAACCAACCAAATCCCGACAAACTCATCCCAAACGATTCCGCCGTGATCATGCACGCCGAGAATCTTGGAAGCTCGATCGCAGATCCAGATTCCGGCGACCGTCGAGATCGCCAGAATCGTCCAAGCCAGTGTTTCGCTCCAAACCAAAATAGGCAAGAACAACAACAAACCTAATAAGGTTCCGAATGTTCCCGGACCCTTAGAAGCAAGACCAGAGCCAAAACCAAAACCCAGCAATAATGCTGGGCTTTGAATCAACTCTTTGAAAGTTGGCGTGGATTGTGCCATAACTTTAAAAAAAGTTTATGAACGTTTTTTTGCAGCGGTTCTTAAACGCAGTGCATTCAGCTTGATAAAGCCTTCTGCGTCCTTATGATTGTATGCGCCGCCGTCTTCTTCGAAGGTCGCAATCGCTTCGTCGAACAAGCTGTTTTCGGATGTACGACCAACCACAACAACGTTACCTTTATACAATTTAACGCGAACATTGCCGGAAACATTGGCTTGAGACTTGTCGATCAAAGCCTGCAACATTTCCCTTTCTGGTGCAAACCAGAACCCGTTATAGATCATTTCAGCATAACGAGGCATCAATTCATCTTTCAAATGCGCCGCGTTACGATCCAAAGTCAAAGACTCCATCGCACGGTGCGCTTTCAACATAATAGTTCCCGCAGGCGTTTCGTAACATCCGCGCGCTTTCATACCGACAAAACGGTTCTCAACAATATCGTCGCGTCCGATACCGTTCGCACCGCCGACTTTGTTCAAATATTCCATGACGGTTGCCGGAGACATCTTCTCGCCGTTAATCGCAACAATATCGCCTTTCTCGAACTCGATATCCAAGTAAGTCGGCTCGTCCGGAGCGTTTTCAGGTGAAACCGTCCACAACCACATATCTTCTTCCGGCTCGTTGGCAGGATCTTCGATAATGCCGCCTTCGTAAGAGATATGAAGAAGGTTCGCATCCATTGAATATGGCGACTTCTTACCTTTTTTCTTTTCAATAGAGATGTTGTGTTCATCTGCATACGCCATCAGCTTTTCACGTGAAAGCAAATCCCACTCACGCCAAGGTGCGATGACCTTAACATCCGGCATCAACGCATAAGCGTTCAACTCGAAACGTACCTGGTCGTTCCCTTTACCGGTTGCACCGTGAGAGATGGCATCCGCACCGGTCTCTCTTGCGATTTCAACCAAACGCTTAGAAATTAACGGACGTGCGATTGAAGTACCCAAACGGTATTCACCTTCATAAATCGCGTTTGCGCGCATCATTGGGAAAACGAAATCACGCGCGAACTCTTCACGCAAGTCTTCGATGTAGATCTCTTTGATCCCCATCGCTTCAGCTTTGGCACGGGCAGGTTCAACTTCTTCACCCTGACCGATATCAGCCGTAAATGTCACCACTTCGCACTGATATTCTTCTTGCAGCCACTTCGCAATAATGGATGTATCCAGACCACCGGAATAAGCTAAAACAACTTTTTTGATTTCGGACATAATTGTTTTCCTCAATAGATTCTATTATTTGCGCGAATTATACATTAAAATCCATCCTTTAGATCAATTAAAAGAACGCCAAACATGAAGTTATTCGACTTTTTCAAGGTCGCTCCACAGTACCTTATTCCCAAACATTTTCTCTCGCAGGCAATGCATTGGTTTATGCAAGTCGAAACCCCTTGGATAAAAAACAACACCATCAAGCTGCTCACTAAAATCTACAAAATCGATGTCAGCGAAGCACTTGAAGAAGACATCAACGCCTATCCTCACTTCAATGCATTTTTTACCCGCGCCTTGAAGCCGGACGTTCGTCCGGTCGATTACAGCTCCGACGTTTGGGTCAGTCCGGTTGACGGACTGATCAGCCAGTCCACTCCAATCGACGGCAATCGTATTATTCAAGCTAAATGCCACGACTATACCGTGGAAGCGTTAGTGGGCGGCGACATTGAATACGCAAAACAATTTCAGAACGGCGAAGCAGCGGTCATCTACCTATCGCCTAAAGATTACCACCGCATTCACATGCCGACCGATGCCAAACTGCTGTCTATGACGTACGTACCGGGCGACCTGTTCGCGGTTAACCCGGCCACGGTCCGAAACATAGACGGTCTGTTCGCGCGCAACGAGCGTGTGGTGATCCGTTTCGAGAACGAACACGGACCTTTCTGTATGATTTTGGTCGGTGCGATTTTTGTAGGCAGCATGGAAACCGTCTGGCAAGGTAAAATCACGCCGGAATACGAACCGGTTCTGCGCCATTGGGATTACAGCGATCAAAATTTGAACTTTGAAAAAGCGGATGAAATTGGACGCTTTAATATGGGCTCAACCGTGGTATTATTAACCCCAAATGGCCAATTGCCGGAACTTGGACAAATTCGCCAAAACACTCCTATTAAATTAGGAGAAAAAATTGCAAGCTATCCCAAAAAACCAATAACAGACACTGACTACGATTATTCAACTGAGGAATAAATATGAAACAGATTACTGCCATTATCAAACCGTTTAAATTGGACGATGTACGTGATGCTCTACATGAAATCGGCATCCACGGTATGACGGTTACTGAAGTCAAAGGTTACGGCCGTCAGAAAGGACACACTGAAATGTACCGTGGTGCAGAGTACGTGGTTGACTTCCTACCTAAATTGAAACTTGAAATTGCAGTGTCTGCGTCGATTGTAGAATCCGCAGTAGAAGCGATTATCAACGCGGCTCAAACGGGTAAAATTGGTGACGGTAAAATCTTCGTGACAAGCATTGAACAGACAATCCGTATCCGTACGGGTGAAACAGGTGAAGAAGCGCTATAAGTTCGTAGCACAATACTTCAACTGTATTCAAACGCCGCTTTATTGCGGCGTTTTTATTTCCGGGCCATTTCCCCTATCAGGCAAATAGGATTGACTCCCTTAACTTTTTGATTTATCGGGTTTCGGCGATTTCGATTTACGAACCTTTCCCGTTTTTTTCTCCTGTCCGTTTACCGATTTTTTGGATTCGGAAAACTGCTCGCGTAATTCGGTCAACTTACGGATTTGCCGTTCGATCATCCCATTCAGGCTTTCTTTCGGATACTCTCCGTTTTCATCGGCCACACCAATTTCCAAGCCGGTCAATAACGCCATGACTTCATCAATCGCGGTCACGCTATAAACCGTAAACTTGCCGTTTTCCACGGCTTCAACCACCGACGCTTTCAACATAAGATGCTTAACGTTCGACGCCGGTATGATTACACCCTGCTCACCCGTCAGACCGCGAGCTTCGCAGATATCGAAAAACCCCTCGATCTTTTCGTTAACGCCGCCGATTGCTTGAATCTCACCATGCTGATTGACCGATCCGGTGACCGCCAGACTCTGTTTCAACGGCACATCCGCCAAAGCGGAAAGCAAGGCACAGAGTTCGGCTGCAGAAGCGCTGTCGCCCTCGATCATGCCGTAAGACTGTTCGAACACGAGACTGGCGGACAGGGCTAAAGGACGTTCCTTAGCATAACGGTAAGCCAGATAAGACGACAGTATCATCACCCCCTTAGAATGAATCGCACCGCCCAATTCCACTTCCCGTTCGATATCGATCACCTTTCCACTTCCCAGGCGAGCGGTCGCCGTAATTCTGGAAGGTCGGCCAAACGAATAATCGTCCAACTGAATCACACTCAGACCGTTCACCTGTGCAACCGCCTCGCCACTGGTATTCACCAGATAGGTTCCACGCAAAATCTCTTCCTGAATCCGTTCGCGAATCTGGTCCATGCGATAAAGCCGGGTGTCGATCACTTTCTGGACGTCATCCCGGGTAATGTATTCACGGTCGGACTCTTTCGCCCAATAATCGGATTCTTTCAACAAATCGGACAGATGCCCCATGTGCAGCGAAACCTTTTCGGAATCCTGTGCCAAACGTGACGAGTGTTCGATGATCCGTTCCACCGCGCCCTTTTCCAAAGGCAACAAATCGTTCTGCTTTTGCAAAGCGGCGATCATACGCGCATACAGTTCCATCGATGTATCGTCACGGTCCATATCTTCGGCGAAATCGACCGCCACTTTAAACAACAGGTCAAATTCGGGATCGTACTGTTTCAAAAGGTAATACAGCAGACGGCTTCCGCTCAACACCACTTTGACGTCCACCGGAATCGGTTCCGGCTGCAAAGACGTGGTGCTCGCCAAACTTAACACCTGCTCCAACGATTCAATCTTAATTTCCCGCGAACGCAAAATCCGTTTCAAACCGTCCCAAGCGTAAAGGGAAGACAACACTTTGCGTGCGTCCAGCACCAGATATCCGCCGTTAGCCAAATGCAGAGCACCGGGCTTAATCAAAGAGAAATCGGTAATTAACGTTCCGAACTGGGCGATGTGTTCAATCCGTCCGATGAGATTCTGATAGGTCGGGTTATCCTCGAAAATAACCGGCGCACCTTCGGTTTTAGCGTTATCCACCAGCACATTCACCTCATAACCGGTAAACTCGGGCGGCAATTTATTCGAAGTCTGACCGCTGGCTTTCTTTTCGGCACCGAATTTTCGGAACAGCTCGACATTATCGATAATGTCCTGCTTCGCGTTCTGCATGAACGTCTTCACGTCGTCCAATTCCGCATAATCCGTTTGCAGATCGTCCGCGTAATGCGTGACCGTCAACTGGGTGATTTCGCGATTAAGATCCTTAACCTTATCCCGTGTCTCTTTCTGCCACACCGGAATCTTTAGAAGCAACTGTTTCAAATCATCCTGCATCTCTTCCACCACTCGGGTGATGATCTGCTTTTCTTCTTCCGGAAGCTTTTCGAATTCTTCCGGCAACATGGCTTTACCGTCTTTATTCTTAGGTCCTAAATTCCAGCCGGTCGAGGTGCGAACCATAATAATGTTATTGCGTTCGGCCTTGGCCGCAATCTCTTCCAACGCCTGATCTTCACGCCGAACGTATTCGTCGTGAAGTGCCTGAAAAGCCGTGTGATATTCGTCGCTTTCGAACGCCGCCGGAATCGCGGCCAGAATATCGATCACAAACTGCTGCATATCCTGCTGCAACTTGCGGCCGACGCCTTTGGGCAATTTAAGAACAAGCGGTTTATGCGGGTGTTCGAAATTATTAACGTAACACCAGTCGAACGGGGCTTCGGCTTGCTTGGATTCCTCTTCGAGCAATTCTTTAACCGTGGTGTGCTTCCCCAAACCGGTGGAACCGAGAACAAACAGGTTATACCCTTCGTGCTTGATATCGACACCGAATTTCAGCGCTTCCATCGCACGGGATTGACCGATGTGTTCCGTAATTTCCTCAAGCTCGTCCGTCGTGGTAAACGCCAGGTTTGAAAGACTGCAGGCATGGTACAAATCGTCTTGAGCGACGCTATATGATTGATTATTTCCAGCCTTGATTTCTTTCATAACACCTCGATTCCCTTCAACGTCGTAAGATGATCGATACGAAACCAGATAAAGTCCCGTACGGTTTATTTCAAATAATATAGATACAATTTAACGCCGTTTAACCACCATGTAAACAAGGGTATAAAAGACATTGAAAAACTATTTGCCTGAAATCATAAAATACCAAGAAAGGTTCTAAAAATAGAATAAAGATTAAACGTAACAAGAAAACCTGACAGGCTCTTCCAGATCGTTATAAAAAGAGTTTCAAACGATTGATCAGACCGAACTCACAAAGCGCTGTCGATAAACAAAACGGCCGCAACGGTAACAATCGCAATCAATAACGTTCTTAGCCCCGACCATAACCAAAAAGTCTGGCTGATTTTGCCTAGAAACACGCCCAAAACAAAAATACAGACCATTGCTATGGCAATTGAACCCAGAAACGGTGAAAACGGCCAAGCTTGAAACCATTTGGCCGCAAAAAGAGGCGTCAAAATCAGAAGCGATAGAATAAACGGAGAAAAACCGTTCACCAACGCCACCAGAACGGGAAGATAACGGCTGGCTTCGCCGTAATCACTCTGCTTGAGATCCGTCACTAGCGCTTTTTCCAGATCGCGAAGTTCCTTTTCGCGTTCGGCCTTTTCACTCAAATAAGCACTGCTAATACCGCTGATAAACAAAGCGATCGTCGCCCCTAAGCACGCACTTAAGGCCACGGACAGATCGGTCATACCGCTAATGTAAAACCCCGTCACCATCCCCAGAATAGTCAAAGCGCCGTCGAAACCGTTGGTGACCATATAACGCCGGGCGATGCTTCTCGCCCGTAACAGATGCAACATCAAATGGGGTTTATTGGTGGCATTCATAAGATAGGAATTCCGTCGAATTCATAATGGATTGAAAAACAAATCGATCAGACCTGTTCGGAACCGATTACTTCCACTTCATCAATACTGTGGATAGAGCCGCCCATCTTTTCAATGGCTGCCGCCAAATCCTCAAAGCGGATATTACTTCCTTCAATCGTAATAACCGTGGTTTCCGTTTTCTCGTCCACCTCGGTCACATCCAAATTCACCCAATAGTCAGATGACAAATCCGCCAACGTCGAAGCAAACGCAATCGCGTTAGGCTGATGGGGTTTGAGTACATCCAGTACCAATCTGCGGATTGTGGCCATGTTTAATCCTCAATAATTTATGACTTTTGATCCCATCCAACAACATAATCGTCATCTAATGTGATTCGAAGTCCATACCTATTCCCACCTTGATGATTGTATTTCCATACTTCTTTTTTCTTAGTTTTTAAAATCTTTTGGTCAATATCACTTGGCTGACCGATCGAATCCAACAATTGTTGACTCGTTTGTCCTTGCCAAAATTTTTGAGCCATTAAGTTTTCAACTAATTCATCATCCTGATATTTATTTTTTAAATATTCTTTACGCTTTTTGATTTGAATAGACTTAAACCATATGTAGAAACCTATCCCCAGAGCTACCAATAAAGCCAACACACCCCACCCAATAGACTCACCTAACTTCATCATTATAAGCACAGGCAACGCAATAACAACTAGCCAAAATATGGCTTGAACTTCAGCTTTATTCATTCGTTTTGCCATTGATCCCCCTTCTCCAACTATTAGTCCAAGCCTACAAAAGATAAGATTCTTTTGAAGAATAAAAAACTGAAATATAACCTTACTTTTTAAGATATTACACGTATTAAACTCTAATAAAAACCATTCAATCTAAATTTCAAACTGCATATTCCATTTTTCTAGCAGTACCTCCTATGAATGGTTATGATAAACCTGCGGTAAAACCAACCCACCACCGACAAGTGAGCTGACATGCATAAAGCACGTGAATTGATTGCGGAAATCAAGCAACTCGAAGCCGAGTTACTTCAAGAGCTCCAGAAGCAGGAAGATAAATTCCTCTATAAAACCGAAAACCACAAAGTGGTCTTCGACGAAGCCGCTTTAAAAAAGCACAAACAACAGGCGAGCAATCTCTTCGCCTATCTGGCCGAAGTGCCTATCCTGAATTTCATCACTTTCCCGGTCATATGGTTCGGTATTTTTCCGGCCTTGTTCATGGACTTGGTGGTGAGCATTTATCAATCGATCTGCTTTCGGGTCTACGGCATCCCACGGGTTAAACGCAGCGACTACATCGTGATCGACCGCCACAATTACGTTACCTGAATTTCATCGAGCGTATGAACTGTGTCTATTGCGGTTATTTCAACGGTCTGGTGGCGTACGCACAGGAAGTCTCTGGACGTACGGAACAGTATTGGTGTCCGATCAAACACGCCACAAAGATCAAAAGTATGCATAATCATTACCATAAGTTTGTGGAATTCGGTGATTACGAGGATTACCAAAACAAGCTTCTACAAATCCGCAAGGACTATGAAGAATTGAAATCGGAATCCGAAAAAACCGAGCACAACGCAACTTAAGTATTGAGCTTCAACGTCACTCCAAAGCGAGTGAATCGATTTCTTCATCCAAAGGAGAATAAATATGAGCAAGCGCATTCTTATCATTCAAGGTCATCCTGACCCTCAAAAAAACCATTACGGCAATGCTTTGGCCGATGCCTACATTAAAGGGGCTCAGGCCGGCGGCCATGAAGTCGAGTTAGTGTCAGTGGCGGATTTGGAGTTTCCGTTTTTACGAACGGACAAAGATTTCAACGATGGCGAAGCGCCCGAATCAATCCGGAAAGTACAGGATAAAATCAGCGCGGCGGATCATCTGGTTCTGTTCTATCCG
Organism: Thiomicrorhabdus sp.; assembly: GCF_041583835.1. GTDB lineage: Bacteria > Pseudomonadota > Gammaproteobacteria > Thiomicrospirales > Thiomicrospiraceae > Thiomicrorhabdus. The sequence goes on from NZ_JBFHFC010000003.1 coordinate 23,850, forward strand.
CTCTGGATGGGGACTATGCCCGCTCTGCTAAAAGCTTTTATAGAACAGACATTGCGCCCCGGCTTTGCATTCTCTTACGAAGGCATCAACGGCTGGCCAAGAAAACTACTCAAAGGCAAAAGTGCTCGCGTCGTCATCACCATGGGCATGCCGGGATTCATTTACCGCTGGTTTTATTGCGCACACAGTTTGAAGAACTTAAAACGTAACATATTGGCGGCTTCCGGAATTTCGCCGGTGAGACACACGCTTGTCGGAATGGTGGAAGGGATGAGCAAAACCCAACGTAAAAAATGGCTGAATAAACTTGAGGATTTGGGGAAAAACGGGGGCTAATTCAAAGAATGGAAACACCCACTTGATGCGTCTGACTGTAATTCCGAGAAGCCTCGCCTAACGGCATGACCTGCCAATCCCAAACTTTCTGGGTGTCCGGTTTATGCACTTCCCACCAGGGATCAAACTCTTTGATTAACTGGCCGCTGCGATCGAGACGTCGAACCCAGCGGTCGGCAATCAAACAGACTGCGGCATTATCTTGTTGTCTCTCGCTAAACAGCTGAAGATAATGCAGATGCGAAGCCATCAGCATTTGCCCCAAGCTATCTGCTTCGGCGTCATCGAGATCGTAGCGTGTCTGCAACCACTTGACGGGCATCAACGGCAACTGGGTAAGCAAATTGAGAGAAACCACCAAATCGATTTCCGGATCATCCAACCAGGCTTTAGGAATGGAAACATCGGGCTTGCCGTGATATATGGCATCCAATGATTCGGTTACATCGTGTTCGATCAACTGTACATTTGGATAAGAAGCCGCCTGACGGCGGGCATTCGGAAGGAAAAGCAAGTCTACCAACAATACCTGCTGAAATTGCCGGCTAAGCGCTTGTAACGGAATGTCTTGTAAAGTACCGGCACCGAAAATCAGTGCCTTGCGTTTATGTTCGCACACCTCGGCGGTTTCCAGAATGGCATCCCGGCAGGCTTGGTAATGCGGCTGCCACGAGTCGTGGCAGCGCTGCGCTCTCGAAGCCATGGCAATCGATTCTTTCAAGAACCGCATCGGTTTGACGTATGGCAAAACCGTCGGGGTTCGAAGATATTGCCAGATTTCCCAGATCACAACCGGTTTCGAGCAGCCCGGAACGGACTAATCGTCCAGACCAAGGGCTTGGGTTTTGCGTGTTAGGGTATTTCTACCCCACCCCAGCAAAACCGCCGCTTTCTGACGATGATTGTGGCTGGCTTTCAACGCCTCTTCAATCAACACTTTTTCAAAAATCGGTTCGGCTTCAGTATGAACACCCTCTTTACCGGATACCAAAAACGCTTCCGCCCAGCGGCGTAACGGTGTTTCCCAATCGTCGCCGCTATCGTCCGACGATTTGAATTCGCTTGGATTTCTCAAGTCGAGCGGTAAGTCTTCCATGTGAACGGTTTTATCCGGCGCCATGATCGTCAACCAGGTACATAGACTGCGCAACTGACGGACGTTACCCGGCCACGGAAGACTGCTCAAGAAACGCTCCACGTCTTTGCTTAAATGTTTTTCTTCCAAGCCGAGTGCTTTCGATTCTTTATCAAGATAGAAACGCAGCAACAGCGGAATATCTTCGCGACGCTCACGCAAGGCCGGCACCTTGATACGAATGATATTCAGGCGGTACAGCAAATCTTCACGGAAGCTGCCTTCACGTACCAGCTGTTCCATGTTCTGATGCGTCGCCGCTACGATACGCACATCGGTTTTGATCGGATTCTTACCACCGACACGATAGAAACTGCCGTCGTTCAATACACGCAACAGACGGGTTTGAAGATCGACCGGCATATCCCCGATTTCGTCCAAAAACAAGGTTCCGCCATTGGCCTGCTCAAAACGCCCGATACGCTGAGAATGTGCGCCGGTGAAAGCGCCTTTCTCATGACCGAACAATTCGGATTCCAATAGTTCGCGCGGAATCGCCGCCGTGTTAAGAGCGACAAACGGATGTTCGGCACGCGGACTGAGTTCATGCAACGCTTGCGCGACCAACTCTTTACCGGTACCGGTCTCACCGTTGATCAGCACGGTAACATCCAATTGCGAAACGCGACCGAGTACGCGGAACACTTCCTGCATTGCCGGAGCAACCCCGATGATGTTCAAAGGTTGCTTGTCATGCGAACGTTTACGGCGGCTCTTTTGAACGCCACCCGACATTTTACGTTTGATTGCGCGCTCAACCAGCGCCATCGCTTCATCGATATCAAACGGTTTCGGTAAATATTCAAATGCCTTGCTTTGATAAGATTTAACCGCGGTATCCAAGTCGGCATGCGCCGTCATGATGATGACCGGTATACTCTTGTCACGTTCATGAATGGCTTCCATAAAAGTCAAACCGTCCATATCGGGCATACGTACATCACTGACGATTACGGTCGGTGGCATATCATCGAAGGCCTGCAAGGCCATCAGCGGAGAGTCGAACGCTTTCACGACATAAGGTTTGTCTTCCAACGCAGTTTCCAATACCCAGCGAATCGAGGCATCATCATCTACAATCCAAACGACGGGCGACATTTCTTCTTCATTCTGCATTCACTTAATCCTCTGTATTTAAAGGCAAATACACGTTAAACACGGTCTTGCCCGGCTCACTTTCCGCCACAATCAAACCGCCATGCTGACGCAAAACGCTTTGTGCAACAGGAAGTCCAAGGCCTGTACCTTCTTTTTTACTGCTCACCATCGGGTAAAAAATCGAATCGAACACTTCTTCGGGAATCCCTTCCCCTTCATCCATAATGCTGATGACCGCAACCAACGGAAAGGTTTTGGTTCCCAAAGTGAACTTACGCTCGACTCGGGTTTTAATCGTTAAAATGCCGCCATGTTTTTCCATGGCCTGAATGGCGTTTTTAACCAAATTCAATATGGCTTGAACCATCGCTTCAAAGTCGATATTCACTTCCGGGATACTCGGGTCGTAATCCAACTTGATGTACACGTTGCCCGGCTTCTCGCCTTCGATAATCTGCAAGACGTAGCGAATCAATTCATGAATGTTATGCGGCTCTTTTTCCGCGGTCTGCTTCGGCCCAAGCATACGATCCACTAAATTCTTCAAGCGGGAAACCTCCTTGGAAATAATATCCAAGAAAGCCTGTTCCTTATCCTTTGGCGAATAACGCCTTTGCAACAACTGCGCCGCACCCAGTATCCCCGCCAAAGGGTTCTTCACTTCATGTGCTAAGGTTCTGACCAACAAGTTTCCGGCTTCGTACTGATGCCAGCGCTCGTCTTCTTCGACGATTCGGTGATGACGTTCGGTATTGAAAATCTCCATCAACCAACCTTTTTCGTCGTTAACTTCATAAGGGGCGAGCGTACAACTGACACGCACTTTGGTGAAGTCCGGCAAAATCAATGCATACTCGTGGATGGTCAACTTCTGTTCGTCCGCCTTATGCACGTCCTCCACCAAATCCGGCAAGATCGCCGACCAATGCACACCGACGATTCGGCTGGTACTGGTCTGAAACAGCTCCCCGGCGGCAATGTTCATATAGCCGATGGTCTCGTCGCTACGAATCCATACTACTGCCGTGGTCAAACCTTCCAGCAAGTCTTGAAACGTCTGTCTTTTACTCATGTCTGTCATGTTGATGAGCTCACCATTAATGCCATAGCCAATCGATAATCGATGGCATGAAATTTATTTCCTTTAAGTTCGATCAATAAAGGGCCGTTTAAAGGCGCGATATTGTCTATCGACACCGAAACCCCTGTGGTTAATCCGATCGAGGCCAAATAACGAAGTTCTTCCGGGCTGCGGTTTTTAATTCTTCTAACCTCTACCCATTGATGCAATGGAATCTCGGTCAAAGGCACCCAATCGTGCTGCTCCACTTCCCCTTCCGGAGAAGGAATCGGCGAACCATGCGGATCATGCGTCGGATAACCTAGATCTTCCCACATACGATTCACCAGCTTATCCGAAATCGAGTGTTCAACCACTTCCGCTTCGGCATCCACCTCGTCCCAGGAATATCCCAAGCGCTCCACCAGATACAATTCCAGAATCCGGTGTTTGCGCACCATATTCAAAGCGATTTTTCGTCCCGCTTCGGTTAGGCTAACACCATAATAAGGCGCATATTCGATAAACTCCCGCTCAGCCAGTTTTTTCAACATATTGGACACCGAAGCCTGTGAAATCCCTAAGCGATCGGCAATCGCCGAAGTCTGAACACCCTTTTCTTCCGGGGTCTTACCTTCCAGCTTATAAATGATTTTAAGATAGTCTTCTAATGCTTTAGAGGCCATGAGTCTTAGTTGGACCCCGTCATCATTTCGCGAATCACGTCCGCTTCCGGGAAAGCAAAAATATAAAGTATGACAAACAGCGCCAAAAAGACAAAACGCCCGATTCCCTGAAACTTAAGAACGGGATGGCACAATACCGCAAAAGCCAATGCCGACACCACGCCGCCGATGGAACCGACCGTTCCCGCAAGCATCGCCATCAAGGCACCAAAGGCCATGCCGTAATAGTGCCATGTAAATTTTGCTTTTTGCTGATTCACTGATAATATCCTGTGCTATCGATTTGAATGCTATTTTATCAATAAATCACCATGAAATTTCCATTTTGGTGCAAAAAAACAAAAAAGAGGTCAAACAGATGAAAGATCCTATCATAGTGATTGGTTTAGGCGAGCTAGGCAGCGTATTTGCAAGAGGGTTTCTTAAAACCGGACACCCCGTCTATCCAGTGACCCGCGACATGGACATCCTTTCTACCGCCAACGCTTACCCGACCCCAAAAGCGGTCTTGATCGCCGTTGGCGAAGCCGACATTCATACCGTACTCAACAACTGTCCCGAAACCTGGAAAGACAAACTGATTCTGCTGCAAAATGAATTGCTACCACGCGACTGGCAAGCTGCCGACATATCGAACCCAACCGTCATTTCCGTGTGGTTCGAAAAGAAAAAAGGCATGGACAGCAAAGTCGTATTGCCTTCTCCGATTTACGGCCCGAACGCCCGTTTGGTCTTTGACGCCCTGGCCAGCCTGGACATTCCAAGCTACCTGGTTGATAGCGAAGAAGAATTGGCTTATGAGTTAGTGCGCAAGAACCTCTATATCCTGACCACCAATATCGCCGGTTTGGAAGTCGGAGGAAATGTTGAAGCGTTGATGAACCAGCATACAAGTGTCATGCAGGTTGTCGCCAACGACGTATTGGATATTCAGGACTGGCTAACCGGACAACAAAACGACCGTGAACGTTTGATGCAAGGTTTGATCGAAGCCATTAACGGTGACCTTGAACACGGCTGTATGGGACGCTCCGCTCCGGCTCGCCTGACGCGCGCACTAGGATTCGCCGACGAAGCAGGCCTGGAAGTATTCGGCTTAAGAGAGATCGCTTCAAAGCACCTGAAATAAACTGATATCCAGCTGCATATCAAAAATGCCTGTCCGGTAACGACTCCGAAACCGGGCAGCTCCGTCCACTCCCTATACTTAAGGAGAATAGACGAGATGTACGAAAATATTAAAACCCCTCCAATCTCAAGCAAACGATTCCGTCTGAGATTGTATCTTCACCTTACCGTCGCTTTTCTGATCATTCTCGTTTCCCTGGCAATCGGAATCATCGGCCATATTTACTTCGACGACATGCAGATCGCACAAGCCACCATGGCATCCACAACGATCCTCAGCAGCTTGGGAATCGCTCTGTTTCCCGAAAGTTGGGGAGGCCAAATTTTTGCAAGCTTCTATGCGATGTATGCGGATTATGTGTATTTTGCAGTCAGCGGCGTGATTTTCGCTCCTATCGTACACCGTTTCTTCCACAAGTTTCACTGGGTGGAAGGCGACTAACTCCGTATAGAAATTTCGATATTTTTTGAGAGACAGAAAGCAAAAAACCCCATGTAGCAGTGCTGCATGGGGTTTTTTAATAATGGTGGGTCGTGAGCGATTCGAACGCTCGACCAATTGGTTAAAAGCCAACTGCTCTACCGGCTGAGCTAACGACCCGAACAAGTTTTCAAAGTTGTATAGTTACAACTCAATCTCACAACTGCCGGTAAATCAAGCTGCGAGAAAATCGCCTGACGATTGTCAATTCAATCAAATCAGGCAATCCAGAATATGGTGGGTCGTGAGCGATTCGAACGCTCGACCAATTGGTTAAAAGCCAACTGCTCTACCGGCTGAGCTAACGACCCGTTTCGGAATGGAGCGTATTATACAAGGCTGACCGATCTGTGCAAGCCTTTTTGAGGACTTTTTACAGTTTTTTTACAGACCCGCCGAATTTCAAGAACTTAGACCTGATAACGTGTCGGATCTTCGATCCCCGCATCCTCAAAGCCTTGCTTTCTAAGACGGCAAGAATCGCAAACGCCGCAGGCACGACCTTGATCGTCGGCTTGATAACAGGAAACCGTCAAGCTGTAATCAACCCCCAGTTCCGTTCCGGCCTGAATAATCTGTGCCTTAGTCAAATCGATCAACGGTGTCTGCACATGAAGCTTCTCGCCCTCAACACCGATTTTAGTCGCTAAATTAGCCATTTTTTCGAAGGCTTCGATAAATTCCGGACGGCAATCCGGATACCCTGAATAATCCACGGCATTAACACCGATGAAAATATCGTTGGAACGCAATACTTCCGCCAATGCCAACGCGTAAGATAAAAATACCGTATTGCGAGCCGGAACATAAGTTACCGGAATCTGGTCGGCTTCCACACCCGAAACCGGAACTTCGATCGAACTGTCGGTCAATGCCGAACCGCCAATCTGGGTCATATCCACTTGTACAACACGATGCGACTTAGCGTTCTGTTGTGCAGACAAAGCCTTTGCGAAGTCTAGCTCGGCACGATGACGTTGACCGTAATCGAAACTGATGGTGTGGCATTCATAGCCCTGTGAAGAGGCAATTGCGAGGACGGTTGCGGAATCCAATCCACCCGAAAGTAAGATGACGGCTTTTTTTTGCATTATTCGATACTTGTTTTACTGTTTTTATAAAAATTGATTACGGATTGATACGCTTTTCGGCGTTCTTTGCAGCGCGGGTATCCGGATAGTCTTTGATCAACTGCTGATACAGCTTGTTTGCCTCGGCCGTTTTTTTCAAATTCGTCAAACTGTCACCGGCGCGCAACATTGCATCCGGTTTTTTACCGGAATCGGGATACTGCTCAATAATTCGCTCGAAAGAAACCAGTGCCTGATCGTAATTCTTAAGAATCAAATAGCCTTCTCCCGCCCAGTAACTTGCGTTGCTTGCCAAACTGCTGTCCGGAGATTTTTTGATAAACGCTTCAAATGCCTTGATGGATTCTTGGTAGTTGGCCGCTCGCATCAGGGCAAACGCCTTCTGGTATTCGGCATTTTCTTCCGCCGTAGCCGGATGAACGATAATCGCTTGAACACCCGAGGCTTTGGATTCCGTCGACGCTACCGGTACTGTCGCAGTTCCAGCACCACCCACCGCGGCAACCGGAGCCGTCATACTAGGCACAACTGCACTCTGCTTCAATTGCGCTTCCAGCTGACTGATACGTTGATCGGTTTCGGCATATCGCTGCTTAGCCTGATCCAGAAACATTCTCTGATCGCGCTTCAAGCGATCAATGGTATCGTGCAATCCCTGAATTTCTCGCTCTTGCTGCGCCAAACGCTGACTTAGCTGCAACAACACCGGATTATCGGCCATGCGTTCAAGGCGTTGGATACGCTCTTCTATCGAACCAACCGGAGCCGCACTGACAAAAGAAGCGGACAACAACAAGGAACTGGCTATCGCAATTTGAAATCTCTTTTTCATTATTCAACTCGCCTTTGATTGATACGTGAATCGATTAATGGATTTTAATTTCTACGCGGCGGTTTTTAACCCATGCCTGCTCATCATGCTCCAGTGCTTCCGGCTGTTCCTCACCGAAGCTAATCACTTCGATTCGGCTGGATTGCACACCGAACAACATCATCACCTGAGCAACCGACTTCGCACGACGTTCACCCAACGCCAAGTTGTATTCCGGCGTTCCTCTTTCATCGGTATGACCGACAAGACTGACGTTTTTGGTTGGGTTATCCACTAAAACCTGAGCATAATGTTTCACTAATTCGGTATTTTCGTCGCTCAAATTTGCCTGGTCATAACCGAAATAGACAATCGGCTGATAAGCAGCCGCGCCATCGATCGAAGCGCCATCACCGAGGTTACTGCCCTCAATACCTTTCTCCAACTCAACCCCTTGAATTTCAACACCCAAATCCAAGTCTTCACCATTCTGACCGGCGCCTTTGCCGCCAGCGCCTTCCAATGCCAATGGATCAAGATCGGTATTATTGGAACGGTCGATATCATCCGAAGGCGTACTGCTACATGCGGTCAACCCTACTAACAAAGCCATAGTGAAAAGTGTTTTTAAATGCGTCATCCAATGTATCCTTTGTTGCTATTTGAGAACAGTCCGTTTTATCCGTTCCTAGAATTATCGACTTAAGAATGGCCCCCAAGCCGGCTCTCTAACCTGACCGTCGCGCACACTCAAAGTTTGCGACGTATTGCCGTCTAACGAAACCACCGCCAGTTTACCTTTATCGCCCTGGTTCATCGCATACAGAATCATTTCACCATTCGGCGAAAAGGTCGGCGATTCATCCAAAAATGTATTGGTTAAGATATTAAACTGATTTGTTACCAAATCAAGCAAACCGATGTGGAATCCGCCCTGCCCGTGAACCACCGCTAAATAACGGCCATCCGGAGAGATTTCGGGGTTAGCGTTATAAGAGCCTTCGTAGGTCACACGCTGCACTTCTCCGCTATCCATAAACACTTGAAACACTTGCGGCTTACCGCGACGGTCGGAGTTAAAATACAACGAACGTCCATCGGCCGCCCAAACCGCTTCGGTCTCGATCGACCAGTTACGGGTCATGCGCTGCAACTTACGGGTATTCAAATCCATCACGTAAATATCCGCACTGCCGTCCTTCGATAAAGTCATCGCCATTTTGCTGCCGTCCGGAGACCAGGCAGGCGCTCCGTTGATGCCTTTGAAACTGGCAACCGTTTCACGATACTTGCCGTCCAGACTTTGGACAATGATGTACGAACGCCCTTTTTCAAACGAAACATAAGCCAGCTTCTTACCGTCCGGCGACCAGGCAGGCGACATGATCGGCTGCGGCGATCTCAAAATCGGCTGCGGGTTATAACCGTCGGCATCGGCCACTTCCAGAGTATAACGACGTTTTCCGTTCTCGTTCTTTAAGGTAACGTAAGCGATCTGTGTATTGAACGCTCCGCGAATCCCGGTCAACTCCTTATAGATCAAGTCACTCATAATGTGAGCGATCTGACGAAGTTGCTTACCGGGAATGTTACTCCAACGCTTGCCGATGACTTGGGTTTTACGCAATACGTCTAAAAAACGCATCTCGATCTGATAACGATCATTTCCCTGATCAGTGACTTTACCGATAAGAAGATTGTCGACATCCAGGTTACGCCACTGGTCATAATCCACCTCTTCCGGAAAACTTGGCTGCGCCGGCATTAAGGAAGGAGAAACCGGCTTAAACTTACCGCTGCGTCTCAGGTCCTGACGAATCACTTCCGAAATATCCACCGGCACCTGTTGCGCCTGGCCTTTCCAGACAAGCGGAACGATTGCGATCGGTAACGCATTTTCGTAACTTTCATTGATTTCGATGGTCAATTGCGCTTTGGCCGACATTGGCATAATAACCAAACCGAAGACCAATAAGCTTGCCCAAAACGAAGAACTCAATAAACGCGAATCTTTTAGAACTCTTAACATAATCTTTCTCTAAACCTTTCTGGGTTTGAATTTAGGGTTTAAATACAAACTTGATATTACGTTCGAACAATTCCGGAACCGGTGGTTTCGGTAAAGGTTCTGAACGATATACCGCCTTCTCGGCCGCCTGTTTGAATTGATCGTTGGCGAACTGGTTACAGTTAACTACCTTAACACTGGTTACACGGCCACCCGGCGACTGAGTAATGTCCAGTTCGCACTGCGCTTGCTCGGAAATTTTCGCCGGAGTACGCCAGTTATCTTTTACCTTGGCGGCAATCGAAGAGATGTAGGTTTCTTTCAAAGAAAGCAACTGCTGACGTTTCTGCAGTTCGCGTTGCATCGCCTCTTCGGCAGCCATCTGCTGTTGCAGGGCCGCTTTCTGCTGTGCCTGTTCCTGCTCCAACTGAGCCTGTAAAGTTGCAGCCTGAAGTTTTTCCTTCTCCGCCGCTTTCTTCGCTATCTCCGCCTCCAAAGCCTTACGTTTAGCTTCCTCGGCTTTACGTTGAGCTTCGGCTTTGGCTATTTGTACTTTGGCTTCCTGCTTTTTCTTCTCGGCCAACAAAGCTTCTTTACGAGATTGCTCGGCTTTGGCTTTTTCAGCATCGGCACGCTTCTTCTCGGCTTCGACCCTCTGCTTTTGAATATCCGCTAAACGTCGTGCTTCGTCCGCCTTGCGTTTTTCGGCATCGGCTTTCCGCTTCTGTTGTTCCGCTATAAGCTTCGCCTTTTCGGCCTTTTCTTTTTCGAGCTCCTGCTGTTTTTTCAACTCGGCCAGCTTACGTTTCTCTTTTTCGGACTGGGCGGCCAAACGCTTCTGTTCGGTTTTTTTAGCCTCTTCTTCGGCTTTGATCATGGCAATTTTTTCTTCCACCGCCGCAGAATCGACCGCAAACGTTTTCATCGGTTGCATTTGCGTAACCGCTTGTGTCGTTTTAGGTGTCTCACCTTGCCCGCTAATCTTGATGGTTTGCGGTGTCGATTGCCACTGTACGGCCACCGCAACCACGACGCCGATATGAATCAATACAGCAAGCGCCACTGAAATCGGATGTTTTGAAATAAACTGAATCATCGGTTATCTCCCGCCTCTGGCTCGGTCATCAAGGAGACATTCTCGACGCCATTGGCTTTCAATACCGTAAACAGATGCACTACTTTACCGTAAGGTGCAGCCTGGTCGCCCTGAATATAAAACGGTTTGTTTGCATCCAGTTGCGCACGTGCTACCACTTCAGCTACCAAATCGGCCAACTCTTTATTACTCAAGACGACATTAGGCTGTTCGGAGGTCTTATACAAACCATCTCGAGTAACGGTAATCACAAACGGCGTCGGCTCGTTTGCTTGGGATTGGCTGGTTTTCTTCTGAACGATTTCGGGAGTTTTCGGCAGGTCGACACTCACCGCCTGCTGTACGATCGGCGCAGTCACCATAAAAATAATCAACAAAACCAAGGTGACGTCAATATAGGGAACCACATTGATCTCGGCCATTAAACGTTTTTTCTGTCGCTGATTTCTAAAACCGATACTCATATTAGCCACCCATTCATTATTGGGCACTGGTTGTTGAGTTTGCCGCCGGCTTGGACTCTAAACTATGCGCCTGTCTTTGCATAATCGTTAGAAAACCTTCCGCAAAGTTTTCATATTCGCCCAATAGGCGATCTACACGAGTCGTCAGGCGGTTATAGGCGATAACCGCAGGAATGGCGGCAAAGAGGCCGATTGCCGTTGCAATCAACGCTTCGGAAATCCCCGGTGCAACGGCTGACAAAGTCGCGTTCTGGACATGACCTAAAGATTGGAAAGCGTGCATAACCCCCCAAACCGTCCCGAACAAACCGATATAAGGCGCGGAGGAACCGACCGTTGCCAACATAGCCAGACGATTTTCCAACACTTCCGACTCTTTAGAGAAAGCGACTTTCATCGCGCGCTGAGTACCGGCCATTAAATCGGACGTGTGTGCGACGCCCTGCTTTCTTAGGCGTACGAACTCTCTAAAACCGGCTTCGAAAATCGACGCCATGCCTTTCGGCTTGTCATTACTTTGAACAATCTGATTGAACAACGTAGTCAATTCCTGGGTTTGCCAAAAGGTCTGTTCGAACTCTTGCGCTACCTTGCTTGCCTGACGAACTTGATGGGATTTGGCAATCGCCACCGCCCAAGCTGAAATCGACATAATCGCCAAAATCACCATTACTGCCTGTACGACAGGACTCGCCATCAACACTAAATCAATCAAATCACTATTCATTTTCTAATTACCCTTTTGCGGATAGATTCTTCCTAAATGTTCATACGCACGGCGCGTCGCCAAACGTCCCCTCGGACTTCTGACCAAAAAACCCTGTTGAACCAAAAACGGTTCAATCACGTCTTCAATCGTGCCGCGTTCTTCACCTAGCGCCGTTGCCAGGCTGTCTATGCCGACCGGCCCCCCGTCGAACTTGTCGATCAGGGTTTCCAGATAACGGCCATCCATCTTGTCCAATCCTAACGGATCGACTTCCAATAAGTTCAATGCCAAATCGGCAATCTCGGCGGTAATGATACCGTCACCTCTTACCTGTGCGTAATCGCGCACACGTCGTAACAGGCGGTTAGCAATTCGCGGCGTACCGCGAGAACGCTTGGCGATTTCATAAGCACCGCTCAATTCCGAATGCATTCCTAAAATATTGGACGAACGAGTGACGATCTGCGTCAACTCCTCGTCCGAGTAAAATTCCAAACGCTGTACCAGACCGAAACGATCGCGTAGCGGCGAGGTCAACAAACCGGCACGCGTCGTTGCACCGACCAAAGTGAAAGGCGGAATATCGATTTTAACACTTTGCGCCGCCGGTCCGTCGCCGATGACGATGTCGATCTGAAAATCTTCCATCGCCGGATAAAGCACCTCTTCGACGATCGGGCTTAAGCGGTGGATTTCATCGACAAACAAAACGTCGTGCGGTTCCAAACGTGTCAGAATCGCGGCCAAATCACCCGGCTTCTCAAGCACTGGGCCGGAAGTCTGTCTTAAGGTCACCCCCATTTCCTGAGCAATGATATTGGACAAGGTGGTTTTACCCAATCCCGGCGGACCGTACAACAGAACGTGGTCCAATTGCTCGCTGCGCATTTTGGCCGCATCCATGGACAACTGCAATTGCTCACGCACAGCCTGTTGCCCGATATATTCATGAATCTGGGTAGGACGAACCGACGGTTGCGTATAGATATCGTCTACCGTCTCTTGATTCCCTACTATACGATCGGTTTCAATCATTTAGATCTTGATCCCTTGCAAAGCGCGCTTAATCACTTCTTCCAACGACAAACTTTCGTCAAACACCGATTGCACCATCTTTTCCGCTTGCGGCGGTTTATAACCCAGAGCCATCAACGCATCACACGCAGACTGTTGAACACTACTGAACATGGTTTGAGCGGGTGCATTCGCGGCATTGGTACCCGTTGCCGGTTCGTAACCGAACAAACCGGATTCCATAATCGGTTTAAGACGGTCGCGCATTTCGATCTGCAAACGCTCGGCGGTTTTCTTGCCTACGCCGGGAATACGGGTCAAAGCGGTGACGTCAGCGGCATCGACATAAGAACAGAACTCGTTCACCGACATGGCAGACAAGATACCCAAGGCCATTTTGGCGCCCACACCGTTCACTTTTATCAGAGTTTTAAACAGGGTGCGTTCCGACTCGGAAGCAAATCCGAACAACAACATGGCGTCTTCGCGTACATGCATATGCGTCAGAATCGTCACGGTATCATTGGTATTTTCAAGCTGATAAAAAGTCGACATCGGTGCTTCCACTTCATACCCGACACCCTGAACATCCAGCACCAACATCGGCGGTTGCTTCTGAACCAAAGTGCCTCTTAAAAATCCAATCATCCATTATTCCTTAAAATTTCGTGCCCTTGGAAAGGGTTTCTGCGTCAATTCCCAACGTCATATAGCGGTCATGGCATAATGCACACGCCAACGCATCGGCAGCGTCCTCTTGCGGAGAATCGGTCAATTTCAATAGGTTTTGAACCATATACTGAACCTGAGTCTTGCCCGCATGACCTTTACCGACGATGGTACTTTTTATTTGTGTGGGAGTATATTCCATAATCGGAACGTTTTTAATGGCCGCCGCGCATAATATGACACCGCGTGCCTGCCCAAGTTTGATGGCCGAGTTTGGGTTTTTGTATACAAACACCTTCTCGATCGCCATAACGCTGGGTTGATATTGATCGATGATCTGGCAGACCGATTCAAAAATGATTTTCAATCGTTCCGCACCGGAAAACTTCTCAACCCGAATCACGCCACTTACCAAATAATTAGGATGGTAACGACCCGATTCGATCAAACCGAAACCGGTTTTACGAGAACCCGGATCAATCCCTAATACACGTTTTATGGCGCTCAAAACGAACCTCAAACTTTACTAAACCGACAGGCCTGGTTTGCGTTGATGTAACGGCAGAAATACTCTACCAAACCAACTCATCATTCTACAGATAAAATAAGTTTGAACCCACCTAATATCGAAGTAATTCCGACTGAATGCGGTTCAAATTTACTATTCGCATCTATTGCACTCGACGTTGAGCGCAATAGCATATTTCGATTATTTTGAAGTCTGGCCCGAAGCGACCAATCCCTGCTCTCTGGAAAACGTCAACATACGCTCAACCGACTCCAAAGCCTTGATACGCACTTCCTCGTCAAGCAGGATTTCACCGGTTTGATTTTCCAGACATTCCGCCAGATTCTTCAAGTTATTCATCGCCATCCACGGACAGTGGGCACAACTCACACATTGATGTTCACGGTCGGCGGTCGGCGCGACAATCAGATTTTTCTTAGGCGCGGCCTGTTTCATCTTATAAAACAAACCATAGTCGGTGGCAACGATGAAAGTGTCGTCCGGCATGGTGGTAACCGCATTCAACAATACCTTAGTCGAACCGACCACGTCGGCCAATGCCACCACTTCCGCCGGTGATTCCGGGTGCACCAATACTTTGGCGTCCGGGTGTTGTTTGATCAACTGCTCAAGTTCGTAAGATTTAAACTCGTCGTGGACAATACAATGCCCTTGCCAACGCAGCATCTCGATACCGGTCTGCTTTTCAATCCAATCACCTAAATGGCGATCCGGCGCCCAAATGATCTTTTCGCCCTTTTCTTTCAGATGGCTGACAATCTGCAACGCATTACCCGAGGTAACGACCCAGTCGGCAATCGCTTTGACTTCTGCACTCGTATTGGCATAAACCACCACAGTGTAGTCGGGATGTTGCGCACAGAACTCGCCAAACTCTTTAGCCGGACAACCTACATCCAAAGAACAGGTCGCGTCTAAATCAGGCATCAGAACCGTCTTTTCGGGACTCATGATTTTGGCGGTCTCGCCCATGAAACGCACCCCGCAAATCACCAACTCTTTCGCGTCGGAATGTGCGCCGAAGTTTGCCATTTCCAATGAATCGGCGACGATTCCGCCGGTCTCTTCGGCCAAAGCCTGTAAGTCGGCGTCGACGTAATAATGGGCAATCAATTGTGCATTGCGTTGTTTTAACAGGCGTTTGATTTTTTCGCGCAACGACTGCTTTTCGGAATCGCTCATAGGCGGAAGAATATTGGCATTCTCGGCAAGTCGATTGATTCGACTCTCTAGGCCGACGGGAATGTCATAGGATTGTTCAGACATAATTGACCTCACAAATTTGATTAAGGGACGCATTGCGTCCCTTTTTTAGATCAGGCTTTTTCTTGACCGAACTTTCTGAAACGTAATGCCAATTCGGCTAGCTGGGCATCATCGACCATACCGGGCGCTTCGGTTAACGGACACGCCGCAGACTGGGTTTTCGGGAACGCGATAACATCACGAATCGAATCGATTTTGCCTAGAATCATGATTAAACGATCCAGACCGAAAGCCATACCCGCATGCGGAGGACAACCGTACTTCAATGCATCCAACAAGAAGCCGAACTTATCCTGCGCTTCTTCGTCCGAAATGCCCAATAACTTGAAGACCGCCGCCTGCATATTGGTATCGTGAATACGCACCGATCCACCGCCGACTTCAAGACCGTTGATAACCAAATCGTACGCTTTCGACAGCATTTGATGCGGTTCGTCATGATTCAGAATTTCTTCCGTCGTCGCTTTCGGCTGCGTGAACGGATGGTGAATCGCCGTCATACGTGCGGTTTTTTCATCTTCCTCAAACATCGGGAAGTCAACAACCCACAACGGTTTCCATTCACCGTTCAACATCCCCAAGTCTTCACCGATCTTGACACGCAACGCACCTAAAGCTTCGTTAACCACTTTAGCGCTGTCCGCACCGAAGAATACGATATCGCCGTCTTGTGCGCCAACGCGTTCCATGACTTCCATCACCTGATCAGGGAAGAACTTCACGATCGGCGACTGCAAACCATCAATACCGGCAGACAGATCGTTAACTTTGATGTAAGCCAAACCTTTTGCACCGTAGATTCCGACAAACTTGGTATATTCATCGATCTCTTTACGAGACATAGTGGCGGCACCCGGAACTTTCAAGGCCGCAACACGACCTTTAGGATCTTTAGCCGGACCGGCGAACACTTTAAAGTCGATGTCTTGCAGAAGATCGGCCACATCCACCAATTCCATATCGATACGCAAGTCTGGGCGATCGATACCGTATTTCTGGATCGCTTCAGCATAAGGCATGCGCGGGAAGTCGTAATCGAACTCAACCCCGATACTCTCTTTAAAAATGGTTTTAGTCAAACCTTCCATCAAGTTCATGACCGCGTCTTCTTCCATAAAAGAAGTCTCGATATCCAACTGGGTAAATTCCGGTTGACGGTCTGCACGCAAATCTTCGTCACGGAAACAACGCGTGATTTGATAGTAACGGTCAAAACCGGACATCATCAACAACTGCTTGAACAGCTGTGGAGACTGAGGCAATGCAAAGAATTTATTAGCGTGAGTACGGCTTGGTACCAAATAATCACGCGCCCCTTCCGGCGTTGATTTAGTCAAAATCGGCGTTTCGATGTCCATAAAGTTATGGTCATCCAAATAACGACGCATCGTGCGAGTCACTTCATAACGCAATCTCAAGGTCTTTTGCATCTCTTCGCGACGCAAATCGATATAACGGTATTTCAAACGCGTTTCTTCACCGACGTTTTTCTCGTCCAACTGGAACGGAATCGGTTCCGCCATGCTCAACACATCCAACTCTGTGGCAACAACTTCAATCTTACCGGTTGCCATGTTCGGATTAATGGTGCCTTCCGTTCTAGGAATGACCTTACCGGTAATTTTCAATACACATTCCGCACGCAAACGTTCCGCTTTAGCAAAAATTTCAGCCGTATCCGGATTGACCACGATCTGAACCAAACCTTCACGGTCACGTAAATCGATGAAAATCACCCCACCGTGGTCACGACGACGATGAACCCATCCGGCTACCGTGACTTGCTGATCAATTAAAGCTTCCGTTACTTGCCCACAATAATGTGTACGCATAATATTTTTTACCTTTTTACTCAATATGACTCAAAATGTCGTTAATTTACTGCAAACAAACGCGACGCAACTTATTCGTGCGTATCGTTTATCGATATCTTATTCTGCTCCGGCGATTCCGACGGAAGTCTAGAGCGAACATATTCCTGTTTTTTCAGTTCATCCCAAGGCGGTACAACCACCCCGCCCGAGATCACCATTTTAAGAGCCTCATCCACATTCAGATCAAGCTCGATAATTTCGTTTCTGGACGCCATGATAAAAAATCCCGACGTCGGATTCGGCGTAGTCGGCACAAACATGTTAACCACTTCATTCAGCCCGGTACGCGCCTGCGCTTCGCCCATCTGGGTACTGGTCTGAAAAGCCAACGTCCATAACCCGACACGCGGATACTGAATCAGATACACCTTCTGAAAAGTCTGTTCACCCGAACCGAACACAGCCTCAGAGATTTGCTTGACCGCAGTATAAATCGATCTGACTAAAGGAATCCTCGCCAAAATCGATTCCCAGAAACGGATCAATTTACTGCCTAAAAAGTTGGCGACCAACATTCCGGTCAGGATGATCAACCCCAAGGAAAGCAAAATTCCCAGCCCCGGAATATTAAATCCGAGTAGCGCTTCCGGCCGATATGCCTGCGGCAGCAGCAGCAAACTTCGATCAAAGAAATTCACCAGGAAAATCAGTGCCGCAATGGTAACACCTAACGGCAGCCATACCAAAAGCCCCGCAATCAGATAACGCTTAAGGATTGTCATTACCCATTTCCACCCACATTTGCCATGCCATTATTCATGAGACCAAACGCAGTATTATAAATGAATTTAAAGGAGATTTGATAACGAAAGTAATGGAAAAAACAAAGACTGGAAACACAGGGTAAAGCTTGAAGATCGCCAGCTGGAACAAACAAACCCGTTCATTCCGGCCGACGTTAAATGAATTCGCAAATCCGTAAGGTTTAAGAAACCGTGATCACGCGACTGATCTGGTGTTCATTCCCCAACGTATCGATCACTTTCAGCGTGATCAGATAGTTGCCGGCGCTCACAATCGGCAATACAGTGGTCGCTGATTCGACCGTCAGACGATAGATGACGGAATCGGTTGCTGCACCGATCGTGGAGACTTCCCATACATAATGATCGACACCGGCCGAAACGGTACTGGAAGAAGCATCCACACTAATGTTGACCGGAGCGGCAGCAGGAATCGTTGCACTAAAATCGGCTATTAAGGTATTGGCGGTATCCACCGAAAACATCTTTTCCGTGCTAGCCACCTGATCCGACGTATCCACAACCGTCAACCTAACCACGTAGATTCCGTCTTGATTGACGGTCACCGTCGTCACCGGACTACCCATCGGCCCGACCGTGCTCACCAAGGTTTCGTCACCGTCATCCTGCTTAAGACGGACTTGCCACGTATAAGTCGCGATATCGCCGGTTTCGCCCTTCGTGGACGAAGTGGCATCCAAATAAACATCAAACAGGTTCGCAACATCGGAACTCGTTGTAAATGCAAAATCCGCACTAAGATAAGGGGTATCGGCAATCGCCGTGGGGACGGCAATCACAAACTTTTGATCTTCCGCCACCATCGAATTTGCATCCGTTGCCGTCAGTTTGATTCGATACACACCGGCACCGTTATACAGATTGAAGCTCTTAGTACCGCAACCACCGAGCGTTTCCAGAGTCGTAAACTCCGTCGCGATTGCCGACTTGTGATCCAAACTGGTCGAACAAGTCACACTGGAACCCAGAGAACCAACCGCGCTCGCACTGACCGACAAAGTACTTCTTTCCACATAATAACCATCGTCGTCCGCAACCGGTACGGCACTCAGGATGCTGACCGCTGCGCTCGGTTCGGTAAGATCCGTCTGTGGAGTACTGCCGCCATCGGCACTGTTTGCCATGTTACAACCCGATAACAAGACCGCACTTGCCAAAGATAACGCCGTCAGCCCTATAAACACGCGATTTTTCATAAATTCCTCAATCGTCTTCATTCTATATAAATCATTTAAGATAAAAGCAAAGCAACTAGCATGCCTCACAACGTCACTCGTTTGCAAATCAAGCGATGACGGCAATGGTTGGCCTTGGATTGGTTTTACTTTAGACTATCGGCTCTATCAAACAAGCTGATTAAATTCTATGAAACGTTCACTTTTGCCGCCTAGCAGCGTCTTGATTACCGGCTGTTCAACCGGCATCGGCTATCATTGCGCACAGACCTTACATAAAATGGGTTACCAAGTCATCGCCACCTGCCGTGATTTAGAAGACGTCGAACGCCTGACACAATCAGGCCTGACCTGTTTTCAACTCGACCTGGCCGACAGTGATTCGATCCGTTCGGGTCTGGAAAAAGCACTGGAGGCAACCAACGGAAAAATCGACGCTCTCTTTAATAACGGCGCATTCGGCCTGCCGGGTGCGGTCGAAGATTTAAGTCGTGAAGCGATGCTGCATCAGTTCCAAACCAATGTGTTCGGCACCCAGGAATTAACCAATGCCGTGGTGAAAATCATGCGTCGGCAAGGTCACGGGAAAATCCTCTACAACAGTTCGATTCTAGGATTTGCCGCCATGCAATACCGAGGTGCTTACAACGCCAGTAAATTCGCGATTGAAGGCTTTGCCGACACCTTACGCTTAGAGGTCAAACGAGACAATATTCAAGTGAGCCTGATCGAACCGGGACCGATTCTCTCGGATTTCAGAAAGAACGCCTACGAACAGTTCAAACGTTGGATCAAAATGGAAGGGAGTGCGCATCAAGCGCAGTATCAATCGATGATCGACCGATTGGAAACCGTCGGACCAAGCGCCCCGTTTACATTGGGGCCGGAAGCGGTCAGCGATTGTGTGATTCATGCTCTACAAAAACCACTGGCTAAAATCCGTTACCGGGTCACCGTGCCGACTAAAGCGTTTGCGATTTTAAAACGGATCCTGCCGAATCGCTGGTTGGATCGTTTATTGATTAAAGCCGGCGGCGACGGCAAGCGTTAAGGAAAACGTCAGAAGAAAGGTTTTCCGTTAATCGGAAAACACCATCGAATAGGGTCGTGCCAGATCCTGCATGACCTTTTGCAGACTGAAACTGCGAACCTCTTCAATAAAACGCTGTCCGGTAAAAAACACCTGCAAAGTCGGCAAAGTGAAAATGCTGTTCTGCGAACAGATATCGGTTACCACATGACAGTCCACATAGACCAGTTTTACCTTCGGATAGTGCTCCTGCATCAACTCGATTAATTTAGGTTTGATGGAGTGGCACACATTACACTCTTTTCCGCCAAACAATATCAACAAGGCGTCTTCCGACTGCTTCAACTGTTCCAATTCTTCAAGCGTTTCGATATTTTGCATTACACGTTTCCGTCATTCGTTTGTTCAGGTTTCAATTGGCAGCAAAGCATACTGGGCTTCGACCTTTTTCACAAGCCAAAGCCGTCTCAAAACAGAACATTCATCCATTCTTTTCAATTAACGTCAATTTGCCGATTGGACGATTTTAGGCGGATACTGAGCCATCACTTTTGCAACCACCGCATTGACTAACTCAGTGGTTTTCGTTGGCGTTTCCTGTTCGACCAGATAGGTATTACTGGAACCGCGCCACAATAGATTTCCTTTTAAATCAATAATATCGATGATCAAAGTACCGTCTTCGTATTCATAAATTTCAGGTGGGGTATGGAACATGATTCCGGCATGATGACTCCAATAACCGAAACCGAACGTAGGGCTGGCCGGTTCCGAACGCAACATTTTCTTAACCACTACATGATAGGTAATAAAGGCGTCGGCCTGATCCGGTGCCAAAATCATACCCTTGGCTGACAAGTTCGCGGCAATGGCGTTCTCGATCCGTTTCGCAATCAAGGGGTTTTGCTTAGCGTAATCGCTCGCCTTAGGAATACTCTGCTGCGATTCAGGCAACCATTGAAGGATTTTGATTTTACTGAAATCGGCGTTGACGTCATAATCCTGATTGACCGGAAAACCGCTACAACCGACTAAAAACAAACTTAACAGTAACGACGAGATACCTAATAAAACACGACTACGATGTTTCATTGCTTTACCCTCTAAAATTTAATGGATTCATTTTATGCCTTTTTTACAGGCCAGTGCAATTAAGCGCATGGCTTCGTCATTATTTATCAACACTCCATTGGCACACAACAGGCTTATGTCCAATGTCATCGGAGAAAACGCATTTAATCCAACTCAAGCAAAATGTGATAGCATTTTAAGCAAACGAATTTCGGCTTAGCGGCACGCAACGAAACCGAATCGGTCAGCCGACTTAAAAAAGCGAGTTTTTATGAATATTCCAACCAATCCAACAGGACTGATGCATGCTTTTTTACTTGACGGCAAAGGCGGCGGTCGGTTTCTGCATTGGGACAAAGTACAACAATGGACGCCGGAAAACGGCAGGATATGGTTGCATTTCGACTACACCGATCCCTTTGCCATTGACTGGATTCAAAACCACAGCGGTTTGGAAACGTTAGTGACCGAAGCATTACTGACCGAAGAAACCCGCCCGCGTACCGTCAGTATTGGCGACGGTTTATTAATGGCATTTCGCGGCGTCAATAAAAACCCCGGTTCCGATCCGGAAGACATGGTTTCCTTACGAATCTGGGCCGACAACGAACGCATCGTCACTACTCGTAAACGCACCCTGATTTCCGTCAACGATCTTTTAGAACAATTACAAAAGGGCAACGGCCCTATCGATTCCGCCGATTTCATCGTCAGCCTGGCTGACCGTTTGGTATGGCGCATGAGCGATACCGTGGATATGTTCGAAGATCGCATTGGAGAACTTGAAGACAGCGCTCTTTCAGACGATCGTTCATCGTTGCGTTATGATCTGTCCAATTTACGCAGACAGACGATCACTTTACGACGCTACCTCTCCCCGCAGCGCGAAGCCTTCTCGCGATTGATGGTCGAAAAAGTCAGTTGGCTGAACGAATCTTCACAGATTCGTATGCGCGAAGTCAGCGATCGTCTGATCCGTCATATCGAAGACATTGATGCGGTACGCGAGCGTGCCGCCGTCACGCATGAAGAGTTGTTGAGCCGCATGTCCGAACAACTTAACCAGCGCATGTATGTCCTTTCCATTGTCGCGGCCATCTTTTTACCGCTCGGTTTTTTCACCGGCTTGCTCGGCATTAATGTCGGCGGCATTCCCGGTGCGGAGAACCCCCAGGCTTTCTTAATTTTCGTTTTGATATTAATTGCATTGGTGGCAATGCAATTAGCGCTATTCAAATGGAAAAAATGGCTATAATCGCGAAATTGAATCCCCGATTCAAAAGCGCGACGGTTCGCTCATCCCGACCTTCTCTTTCTCTGCTTATATAAGAAGATAAGTACTATGCTAGGCGACGATTTTATCGATTTACTCAAGGCACTTATTCGCCAACCCAGCGTGGTCGGTGCCGAACATTCTTTTTTCCGGGTTTTGCAACGCGAGTTGGAAGAGCGCGGCGCCAAGGTCACCTGGTACGAGGGGTTATTAGTCGCTCAGGGCAACAAACCGTTCAGCACTATGTTTTCGGCGCACATCGACCGCCATGGCCTGGTCTGTACCGGGCCTAACGAATTCCAATACGCGGCGTTCATCTCTGCCAACCGTACCGATCTGCTCGACAGCGCCGTGTCGGAAGAATTAATGTCTAAAATCACGGAACGTTTCCAATCGGTGCCGGTGTTCGCTTACGAACCGTGGTCGGGAAGCTATCGCGGAAAAGGCTTTATCAAAAATTCTTATATCTGCGAATTCCGTAACAACCTGATTTTCGAAATCGACGGCCTTGACAGCGTCGTAGCGGGCACGCCGGTGGCGTTTGAAGACAAGCTAAAAATCAAAGGAAACCGCCTGGAAGGCCAATTGGACAACGTATTGACCGCGGCCGTGATAGTGCACCTGTTCAGCCAAGGATTTCAAGGAACGGCATTTTTCACCGCTCAGGAAGAAGCCGGAAAAAGCTGGCGTTACCTGCTGGAATGGTTTCGCCGTTTCGGCGGCTCGACCAACCGACTGTTTGTTGTCGATACCAGCCCGTTTCCGAGTATCGAAGCGGCCAACAATCAACTTGTGGTTCTAAGGGAAAAAGACGCCAACGCCTCTTTCAACCCGCAATCCACCAAATTGATTGAAGACCTGTGTAAACAGAACAACCTAAGTTTTCTATACAAAGACCGTTATGTCGAACAAGAAAACGTAAAACTGATCGATCAAGGCAAAATTCCCCACTCGCTCGGCAGTACCGAAATGGGGCGCATCATCGCCGCCTCCAACGGTCTGGTCGACGGTACCACGATTCAAATTCCGACCACCGGTTATCACACCATGGCGGAATCGGCTTCGATTGAATCGGTAGAATCCTTTATGAAACTGCTGAACATCATCGCCGACGGGTTTGACTGATTTAATCGTTATCGGTATCTTTATAACGACTTTAAATCGATCCCAAATGCCCGTAAAAACAAATAAAACGTACTAATCAACCTCTTAAAACCATAATCTTTAAGAGGATTTAACTAAAACAGGTAGCCGTTTATGTCACACTTTACGCAAGAAATGCTTGAAGAACACCTCAGCGACGATCACTACAGCCATCGCATGGGCTGGCTTAGAGCGGCAGTATTGGGCGCTAACGACGGCATCATTTCAGTCGTCAGTCTGCTGGTCGGGGTCATCGCTTCAGGCGCAACCAAGGAAGACATTTTACTGGTCGCCGTCGCCGCGTTAGTCGCGGGCGCTTTATCTATGGCGGCAGGCGAATATGTCTCGGTCAGCTCCCAGGCGGATACCGAAGCCGCCGATCTGGCACTGGAAAAAAAGGCGATTGAAGAAGATTGGGATACGGAACTTGCGGAATTGGCAAGAATATACATTGAACGCGGCGTCAGTGAGGAAACGGCACATAAGGTGGCATTGGAGTTGATGGAGCATGACGCTTTGGCGGCACACGCTCACGACGAACTCGGCTTGACCGAAGTGCATTCGGCTCGACCTTTACAGGCGGCATTCGCTTCCGCCGCTTCATTCATTTCCGGTGCCGCGGTTCCGGTCGTGCTGGTTGCCGTACTGCCAATGGAAAATCTCGGCTATATCGTTGCCGGCAGTTCATTACTACTTCTAGCCGTTCTTGGTGCTTTAGCGGCCAAAACGGGAGGCGCCGACATGCTTAAAGGCGCGCTCCGTATGTCGGTCTGGGGATGTCTGGCGATGGCGCTGACAACCTATGTCGGTTTAATGTTTGGAGCCGCGGGCTGAGAGGATTTGCCTCTTTGAACAAATCCAGTTCACACCTTCTATCTTAAAAACTCGACCGGATCACCAATCTTTTTATAAATGGGCGGAAACGCCCGTTTTTCTTCAATACAGACACACCTCCCCTCTAAAAAGTTCGAAACAAAACTGAATTGACATAACCACACTATATGTATAGGATATTTACTTATCCGGTAGGCGTTTCATAGACTCATAGCCATTACCTGAAGCCGTTTTAAAAGAATTCGTACTACCTAAAATCGCAAACAGCCAGAGGTATTGAGTGAACATACTTAATAAGTTTCGGATTTCCATCCGTATAACGGTGCTCAGCGTCTTCCTGCTTGCCACGGCATTCACCGCATCGGTCGCTATCGGATTGCAATACTATTTCAGTCAATCCATGGCGATTGAACATGCCTTAGATCAATACCAACTCACTGCGTCAAACACCCGTAATCACCTCACCGAAATAGACAACAAAGCCATCGAAGCCACCCGCCTGCTCTCAAAGTATCCCAATCTGATCAAAAACGGCCAACTTGATCCCGATGCCCGATTACTCTTTGCGGAAATGATGAACAATAACCCGCTGTTTTATGCGATCTATATCGGGTTTGGTAACGGTGACTTCTACGAACTGGTCAATTTAAAAACCAACGCGGCGGTTCGCAAACAATTAATGGCAACCCTGTCGGATCGTTGGGTCATCATTAGGGTGACGGGAAGCGGTCAAGAACGTTTTCGGCAATTCGAATACTACGATGCATACTTCAACCATAGAGTGTCGCGTAAAGAGGCGAGTGAATACGATCCAAGAAAACGGCCATGGTATAGCAATGCAACAATCGACAAGGTTTATAAAACGGCCCCATATTTATTTCAGCATCTTCAAGCGCCCGGACAAACTTATTCGACCGTCATTCCATCCACTCAATCCGTACTCGCGGTGGATATAGCCCTATCTTCGATTTCCGACTACCTTTACAAACAACCGTTAAGTAAAGGCGGTGAAATTTATCTTTACCAAAATAACGGCGAACTCATCGCTTCTAACCAAAATAACGATGGCAATAACGAATTACCGAAGGCTTCAGCACTGGAATTAAGCGATCAGCAAAGACAGTACATACAGCAACTCGGAAAGGTTCGAATCTCCAACGAAATGGATTGGCCTCCTATCGATTTTTCGGTAATCGGAGAACCCAAAGGTTATGCCATCGACCTGGTGAAATTGATTTCCTCCATGACAGGCATTCAATTCGAATTCGTCAATGGGTATACATGGTCCGAACTACTGGAGATGTTCAAACGCGATGAGCTTGAAATCCTTCAGCCCGTGTTCCGAAGCCCGGAAAATGAACAATTGGGACAGCTCAGCCAAGCAATACTTAAGTTACCATACTCCATCGTCACCCAATCAGGCCAACCGAGAATCAGTCACCTGAAACAACTTATCGGAAAATCCATTGCCATTCCCAAAGGTTGGTCGATCATTCCCATCATCCGGCAGCAATTCCCGCTCATCAATATTATCGAAGTGGAATCATCCAGAAAGGCGATTGAAGCGGTTGTGCAAGGAAAAGTTTATGCAACACTGGATAGCGGGATCATTCTGCACCACACGGCAGAACAATACTTTATCAACAATATCAAATTCCATGACAACCTAGATATCTCGGATATCAAACTGCCGGATGAATTGCATCTCATGGTGAGTAAAAACCACCCTGAATTGGCGCAAATCATAGAAACGGCGCTTGCGAACATCAGCAAAGAGCAGAAGAAATTCCTAAAAAACAAATGGTTCAACGGAATGCAAAGCAAAGTATCTTCAAAAGCCAAATCCAGCGTTCCCTACCCGCAGCTTATGGAAATGATTATGCTGCCGCAATCGCAAAATCAATTAAAGCCAATGAAGATAAAAGGACAAAACTCTTTTGTCTTCCTCACTAACTTATCACCGGAAAATTCCGCTCACGGAACGGAATATTTTGCAGTTGTAGTACCCAGAAAAAACGTACTTTCCGATAGTCTTAACAAAGTAAAACTGTCGATTTTGATTACATCCGTCTGCCTGATTATGTTACTTCCGCTTTCATGGCTTTTCGCCACCCCGATTGTTGTTCCTATTCGAGCGTTGGCGCTGGAGAATGAAAAAATTAAGAACCGCCAGTACGATGAAATTAATCCGATCCGAAGCCACATCATAGAAATCAACGACCTCTCTTCCTCTATGGTCGATATGTCACAGTCAATTAAACAGCATGAAACCGAACTCAAAGAGCTTATGGACTCTTTCGTGCGTTTGATCGCTCAAGCCATCGATGATAAATCGCCTTACACGGCCGGTCACTGCGCCAGAGTTCCCGAATTGGCGATTATGCTTGCCCTAGCCGCTTCGGAGACCGAAGACGGAGAGTTCAAAGAATTCAACTTCCGCTCTAAAGACGAGCTGAGGGAGTTTACCATTGCCGCCTGGCTCCACGATTGCGGAAAAATCACCACGCCGGAACACATCGTCGACAAAGGCACTAAACTGGAAACCATCTACAATAGAATCCATGAAATTCGAATGCGTTTTGAGGTTCTGTGGCGGGATGCAGAAATCGAATATTTGAAGAAGCTGTCAGAATCCCCTCAGGAACAGACCAAACTTCAAGCCGAACTGTCACAAAAACAGTCTCGGTTAATCAAAGATTTTGAGTTCATCGCCGAAACCAACGTCGGCAAAGAGTTCATCGACGAAGCGGACATCCAGCGACTTAAATCCCTGGCTAAGATTACTTGGCAAAGACATTTCGATGACCGCGTCGGACTCTCCCCTATTGAAGAACTACGATTACAGGAAAAACCGGCAGAACTGCCTGCTGAAGAGGCGTTATTGAGCGACAAACCGGAACATATCATTCTGCGCACCAACAAAAACCATTACGATCCGAAACTTCGAATCAATATGGAAATTCCGGAACATCAATACAACTTAGGGGAACTTTATAATCTTTCGATCTCTCGCGGCACCCTAACCAAAGAAGATCGATTTAAAATCAATGAACACATCATCAGCACCATAAAAATGCTGGAAAACCTGCCCTTTCCTAATGAACTTAAACGAGTGCCTCAATACGCTTCCAGCCATCATGAAACACTAGACGGAACGGGTTATCCAAGAAAACTCAAAGCGCCTGAAATTTCAATTCCGGAACGCATTTTGGCGATTGCGGATATTTTTGAAGCCTTGACCGCTTCAGACCGTCCCTACAAAAAAGCCAAACCGATTAGTGAAGCCATCGACATCCTATATAAAATGGCACTGGAGCATCATATCGACTATGAAGTCTTCAAGCTGTTCCTGTCTAGCGGCGTCTACCTGCAATACGCCGAACGACATCTATCACAGGAACAGATAGATGAAATTGACATACAGCGTTACCTTGAACCAATTAAAGCTTAACTGCCCTTAAAATAAATTGGGAATAACCGCGACTCTATTTGCATTTCTAGTACATTCAATGATTTACTAAAAACTGTAGTGCTTCTTTTTTCAAAGTCGAAAGGCAAAGGAAGGATTCATGCACGCGATACCTCATCATTCCAATCAGCATCCGGCCTCTTCTGACGGGCACCATCAAGGTCACGGCCATCACAATCATCATGGCCGCAACTCACACGACCATACTGCCCACCATAAAATGATGATCCAAGATTTCCGTAAGCGTTTCTGGGTTGCCTTGATCCTCACTCTACCGATTTTGGTTTTATCACCGTTAGTTCAAAGCGTACTCGACTATAAAATCGATTTTCCCGCTGCAAACTATGTGCTGTTCGGACTTTCCGGTTTAATCTATTTTTACGGCGGCTGGCCATTCCTGACGGGTCTGGTCAATGAATTAAAAAGCAAACAGCCCGGTATGATGACCTTAATTGCCGTCGCAATCAGCGTTGCTTTCGGATACAGCTCTGCAACCACTTTCGGCCTTCAAGGCAAAACCTTTTTCTGGGAACTGGCGACCTTAATCGACATCATGCTACTAGGGCACTGGATCGAGATGAAATCCGTGGTCGGCGCGTCAAGTTCATTACAGAAATTAGTTGAAATGATGCCGACCGATGCCAATCGTTTAACCTCCAGCGGAATCCTAAAAGTCCGTGTCGAAGACCTCAATATCGACGATTTGGTTTTAGTACGTCCGGGTGAAAAAATTCCGGTGGACGGCGTGATTACCGAAGGACAAAGCAGTGTTAACGAATCGATGGTTACGGGGGAATCCAAGCCGGTCAAAAAATCCACCGGAGATCAAGTCATTGGCGCAACCATCAACGGCAACGGTTCCATTACCGTTCAAGTACAGCAAGTTGGCGAACAGGCCTATCTGCATAAAGTCATCGACATGGTGCGCCAAGCGCAAAGCGAAAAATCGAAGACGCAGTATTTGGCGGATCGCATCGCATTTTGGTTAACCATCATTGCTTTGAGTATCGGCTTTATCACTTTGACAGTCTGGTTGGTATTAGGTCACCCCTTTGTATTTGCGTTGGAACGGATGGCCAGCGTCATGGTCATCACCTGTCCTCACGCTCTCGGTCTTGCGGTACCACTCGTGGTCGCCATTTCGACTTCGGTCTCGGCGCAACGCGGCCTGTTGATCCGCAACCGCACCGCATTTGAAAATGCCCGGAAAATCACCATGATGGTGTTCGACAAAACCGGCACGCTAACGAAGGGAAACTTCGGCGTTACTCGGTTTGCTTCGGTCAACGATCAATTCGATGATGAGCAAATTTTAAGCCTTGCCGGCGCTTTGGAAAACCATTCGGAACACCCTTTGGCACTGGGCATCATGCAGAAGGTAAAACAACGGGGAATCTTTATTAAACCGGCAGAAAACTTTATGGCATTAACCGGTGAAGGTATTGAAGCGACGGTTGAAAACCGACGCATCAAGGTGGTTGGTCCGGGTTATCTTGCGGAAAACCATATTCGATTGGAGGAACCAGACACTGAAGACGCACAAGAAACCGTCGTTTATGTACTGGTTGATGGGGTTCTTGCAGGTTACATTGCGCTCGCGGACGAAATTCGAGACGATTCCCTTAACGCGGTGCAAAGTCTGCAAAAGAAAGGGTTAAAAGTTTATATGTTGACCGGCGACAACGAAAATGTCGCCCGTAGCGTCAGCGATAAACTCGGATTGGATGGTTATTACGCCGGTCTTCTACCCGATCAAAAGCTGGATAAAATTAAAACGTTTCAAAGCCAAGGGGAATTTGTCGCCATGACGGGAGACGGTATCAATGATGCTCCGGCGCTTGCGACAGCGGATGTTGGAATTGCAATCGGCTCCGGAACCGATGTCGCTGCGGAAACCGCAGACATCATTCTCGTCAACAGCAACCCGAAAGACATCGCCTACCTAGTTGCCGCCGGCCGTGAGACTTACCGAAAAATGATTCAAAACTTCATTTGGGCAACCGGCTACAATATCGTCGCCATTCCTTTAGCCGCAGGCATTTTATACGGTTCCGGATTCATCATCAGTCCCGCTCTAGGGGCGGTATTTATGAGTCTGAGTACGGTCATTGTCGCTATCAACGCCCAGTTATTAAAAGCAAAACTGCAAGCATAAGTCTCTTTTTACATAAAATTTAAAGTAAATTTTTATAAATTAAATACCTCAATTTAAGTAGCTTATTAATTTAAGATACCGTGCTAATAATCCTAAACTAACCCCATTCGACGAAACAACAACCAAAGGGCAGCAAATGAAAAAAAGAGTCGTTTTCTTTTACCTATTATTTTCTTGGTTCATCTCCGCTCAAGCGGCGGACGGCGTCGTTAATGTGGCAAGTCAATTCAATGTCGAACAAACCACCGATCGCATGGAAAACATTCTTAAGCAAAAAGGGATGACCATCTTTAACCGCATCAACCACTCCGAAGGCGCAAAAAATGTCGGCATTAATCTAAGGGATACCCAACTGTTGATCTTCGGCAACCCCAAAGTCGGCAGTGTGTTGATGCAGTGCCAACAAAGCGTCGCCATTGACTTGCCTCTCAAAGCGCTTATCTGGCAAGACAAACAGTCGAATGTATGGATCACTTACAACCAACCGATCTACCTTGAAAAAAGACACCAGATCGGTGGCTGCGAAACCACACTGGCAAAAATGGCGAAGGCGCTGGAAACCATAACCCAATCCGCTGCGGCAAACTAAATTCAATGTCGCCAACCCAAAGCGATAACAAATGAACTCTACAGACAATAAACTCCATATTCGCCGTAAATTGATCACCATCGCACTGGTCAGTGTGATCGGAATGCTCCTGACTATTTTCCTATTCTATCAAGGCCTGAAAACCACGCTGGAACAAAACAAGGAAATGGAATCCCAACAACTTGCCAACGCCGGTTTAAGCATTATCAATCATTTCTATCAGGCAGCTCTGAACGACGAAATGAGCGAAGTAGAGGCCAGGACCTTGGCGTTTCAAACCTTACAAGCGACACGGTTCGGTTCTAACGGTTATTTCTGGATCAACGACAGTCATAACATTTTGTTAATGCACCCTTTCACTCCCGAACTCGTCGGAAAAAACTTAAAACAAATGCAAGATATAGAAGGAAATAATGTATTCTCAAGCATTACCCAAACCGCCCTCAATGGCGGCGGATTGGTCTCATACTCTTGGCCGAAACCGAATACGTCGCAAAGCTACCCAAAGCTTTCCTACGTGACTTATTTCAAGCCCTGGGATTGGGTGTTAGGTACAGGAATCTACCTTGACGACATGGAACAGGAAATTCGAAATTATGCCATTTCCGCATTAAGCGTCGGTATTGTGTTCATTCTGCTCGCGGTTATTTTCACCATGCTCTTAACACAAAAAATCATGTTCGAGTTAGAAAGCATGGCCATCCGAGATCCATTGACTTCGCTATACACCCGCCGCTTTCTTAATGATCAAATGACAAACCTGTTAATGCGTCATCAACGCAAACCCGAGCAGTTCTTGGAAGTGATTTTTCTGGACATCGATTTTTTTAAGAATGTGAACGACCGTTATGGCCACTCCACGGGAGACCGTGTCCTCACGGCCGTTAGCCGCATTATCGTCGAATCGTCACGTCCGGAGGATCTTTGCGTCCGCTATGGCGGTGAAGAATTCATTATCGTACTGTTAAACGAACATAAAAATGCAGCGCAACAATTGGCCGAAAGAATCCGCAAAGCGACTCAAAGAACCATTTTCGAAACCGAAAATACCGAGTTCTCGGTCACCATCAGCGCAGGAATTGCCATACACGAAAGTGATGAAGCTATAGAACTCACCTTACAAAGAGCCGATGCAAAGCTATACGAGGCGAAATCAAAAGGCCGCAACTGCATCGAATGTTAAAAGAGATAAACAAAAAAGCCGTCAATTGACGGCTTTTTAATTAAAACGGAAAGGTAATCCGGCTTTAAAAATCAGCCCACTCTTCACTGTCTTCCTTGGCATTCGCCGTCTTAACTTCAGCTAGCGGCTTGTTTTCCACTTTGACTTGCGCTTTGGGTTCCGACTTCAACGGTGATTTCGACCCATCGCCATGAGCTTGAGTTTTGTTTTCAGAATGTCCGCCCTGCCCGGAACTTTTCGCCAACTTGGCCTGAGGCGCAGGCAACTGTCCGGATTGACTTAAACCTCCGGACATTGCAGATCCTGAATTTTTAGCTTCAGTTTCAAACTTAGCCGGAATACGGAATTGCGCCATTCTTGCAACTAACTGTTCAGACTGGTTAGCAATGGCCTGCGCACTGCTGGCGGATAACTCAACCAAATGAGCATTCTCCTGAGTGTTTCTATCCAACAGTACAATCGCCTGATTCAACTGCTCAATCCCTTGGGACTGATCGACCGAAGAGTGAGCGATTTCTCCGACAATTTCCGTAACCTGAGTAATGGCCTGGCTGATTTCGGACAGCGCCGTACCGGACTGTTCCGCCAACTTGGTTCCTTCCTGAACCTGAGTCGTCGAACGTTCAATCAAACCTTTAATATCTCTCGCCGCATCCGCCG
The DNA here is from genome assembly GCF_041583835.1 of Thiomicrorhabdus sp. Taxonomy (GTDB): domain Bacteria; phylum Pseudomonadota; class Gammaproteobacteria; order Thiomicrospirales; family Thiomicrospiraceae; genus Thiomicrorhabdus. The sequence goes on from NZ_JBFHFC010000003.1 coordinate 56,651, forward strand.
ATTTACCGGCAAGACTACGAACTTCGCTGGCCACGACCGCAAAACCTCGACCATGCTCTCCCGCTCTAGCCGCTTCTACCGCTGCGTTCAAAGCCAATAAATTTGTTTGGAAGGCGATGGAATCGATCAGACCGATAATCTGTTCAATCTGTTCACTGGATTCTTTAATATTCTGCATGGCTTGAATAGTCTGCTTCATGACATTCGCGCCTTCATTGGTTTTCTGGCTTGCCTGCACGGTCAAGTCGTTTGCCTGTTGTGCACTTTCTGCATTACTGCGTACTGCAGCCGTCAACTCTTCAGTCGTTGCGGCCGTTTCTTCAATCGACGCCGCCTGCTGCTGAATTCGACTTGAAAGATCGGTATTACGCTCTGTGGTTTGATTAATATCATTGGATATCTGTCGAATTGCGTAATTCACTTGCGCCAAAATGCTTGATAGGGTATCCAAAGAACCGTTGATGGCATCTTTCATATCTGCCAAACCGTCTTCGTAATCGCCCTCAACCCGGCTGGTCAAGTCACCTTGGGCCAACAACTGAATAACGCCCGAAATATTGCTATTCGCTTCACTGATTGCCGACATCATCACATTGATCTGTTCACCGAGATCATGCACAAAACCGTCTAATATGGAAACATCGATCTGCTGGCTCATATCCCCTTTGGCCGCTTTCTCGACAATGACCTTAAGGTTTTGCTCTACCGCAACCTGCATTTTTTCCAGCTTAACCGACTCAGACACATCTTTCCATTCAGTCACAAAACCGGTACGCTCACCGTTTTGTCCCCAAACCGGATTAACGATGATTTGCAAATGCAACTCGCCTAAATTCAACTCGGCCGTATAGGTGTCTTTAAGATTCGCCAAAAGGTTGCGTTGGTGTTCGGGACGAACATGGAAAATATCAATATTCTGCCCCACTAACTTGTCCGTCGAAAAGTGCGGCAACATCTTCTGAATGTCTTTTTCGACCTTCTTTAACGTCCCGACAATTGCCTCGTTCATATAGGTAATATTGAGATCGTTATCCGCCAGCATAAAGTTGGCACTGCTTTGATCTACCACGGTTTTTACGGAATTCAATTGTTCAACTTGATCATGAATACGACATAACATGCGTTCAAGAAGATACTCTAACTGCTTCAGTTCGCGCGAACCTTCAAGTTTGATTTTAGTTGACCAGTTCACGTCGGACGGATCTTCGCACAAATGGCTCAAGGACTCTTGCAGATGCACAATCGGTTTAACAATGGCGCGACGGATAAAAAATTCAAAGGCGATCAAACTGATAATCAAAGAGATCAAAAATACGACGACGACGTTTATGATCTCCGCTTCAAACAACTCTGCATTCAGTTGTTTGATCTTTGTGAGTGAATCCTGTTTAAGATAGTCGTACCAATGCTGAATCGCCTCTAAAGCCTCACGGTCATCGACTAACACCTGCTGGTCAATTTCGGCTATCGAAGCACCCGATTGACGCAATTGTCCGATTTTCTCAACCATTGCCAGATATTCTTTGACAACCGCTTCCACCGCATCAAGACCTTTAATTTCAATCGAATCCAGATTCTTCGACTGACGATAACGCTCAATATCCGAAAAAATTCTATTCGCGTTATCGTTAATCGCTTTGGAATAACTTGTGGTTCTGTAATCCTTTTCACCACGAATCAAAAAGTTTTTGAAATTATGGATGAAATCGCCATACCCCATTTGCAGCTGTATGTCGTTTAAAATGGCCTCTTTTTGATTTAATTCCTGCTTTAAAACATCAAATTCGTTTTCATGTTCTTTTTCCAAATAAAGATAAGATGCAAAGCCGACCCCACTTATAAATATTAATAAAAAGAAATAAATTAAAACATTATGGACGGTCGTCCTACCTGAAATTGCTTTTGCTGGCATCTACCCTTATCCTCTTTGATACTGATTTTTCTACAATCTTTGTATTTATTTTTTTATTAATCCAAAGACCTTAATTTGTATTCTATCGATATTCCACACAAGAAAAAGCAGAATTTTTCATACCCACTACGCATATACCGCACTAAAAAAAGGGTAATAGGCAATTTATTTTGCAACTATTGAACCAAAAGATATTAAATGTCATTTTTAATTAACTGATTAATTGATTGATTGAATTGAACTTTAATCGTATTCAATTGCAGGAAAAAACAGAAAAAACCGATGAAAGGAAATTAAAAAAAACCGACCATGTTGATCGGTTTTTTTTGAAAATCTGAAATTGCGTTCAGAAAATCATTGAAACAAAAAATGATAAGATCATTTTAAATGGTCTACTTATCTGCCGACTTAATTATTCGACGATCTATTTTTAGAACGCCAAGCTCCATTACCACCTGGTTTCTTATTACCGGCAGATTGAGTACTCCGCGGTTTATGGCCTCGCGCCATCTCACCGGAACGCTGTCCGTCTTTATGTTCTGCATGCGGATTTTTAGGTTTCTTCGGCTTTTTGGGCTTAATCGGACGGGTATCCAAACGCGATTCCGGTACATTATGTACCGGCTCGAAACCTTCCACCACTTTGCGCGGCAGTAACTCTCCGATCAAACGTTCGATATCAAACAGCAACTTCGCTTCTTCCGACGTCACCAACGACAACGCCTCACCACTGGCTCCTGCTCGACCGGTACGACCGATACGGTGAACATAGTCTTCGGCTACGTTCGGTAATTCAAAATTGATTACATGCGGTAGCTGATCAATATCCAAACCACGTGCTGCGATATCCGTCGCGACCAAAACGCGGATATCGCCGTTTTTAAATTCGGCCAGTGCGCGGGTACGGGCACCCTGGCTTTTATTACCATGAATCGCCGCAGCCTTAATGCCGGATTTTTCCAACTGCTGAGTCAAACGGTTTGCACCATGTTTGGTTTTGGTAAATACCAGGACCTGTTCCCATTGGTTGTCGGCAATCAACTTTATCAACAAGGCCGGTTTCTTCGCTTTATCTACCGGACAAATCCACTGTTCTACCGTTTTAGCGGTCGTATTGCGAGGCGCCACCGAAATTTCGACCGGATCGTTAACCAATCCTTTAGCCAGGCGTCTGATGTCTTCGGAAAAAGTCGCTGAAAACAGTAAGTTCTGGCGGTTCTTAGGTAAAAGCGCCATGATCTTTTTAAGGTCATGAATGAACCCCATATCCAACATGCGATCCGCTTCGTCCAAAACTAACACTTCCAACTGGTTAAACTTCACCGCATTCTGATTGTATAAATCCAATAAACGTCCGGGGGTCGCAACCAACACATCCACACCTTGACGCAGGCGCATCATTTGAGGGTTGATTTTAACGCCGCCGAAAACAACGGTAGATTTCAATGGTAGGTTTTTGCTGTACAGCTGCACGCTTTCTGCAACCTGAGCCGCCAGTTCACGGGTTGGCGTCAAAATCAGGGCGCGTGCCTGATTCGCTTTAGGACGCTCTCCTTTTGAAAGGCGCTCTAAAATCGGTAATGTAAAACCGGCGGTTTTTCCCGTTCCGGTTTGTGCTGCGGCCATCACGTCTTTACCTTGAATTACAGCAGGAATCGCTTGGGTTTGAATTGGAGATGGTGTTTCGTAACCCTGCTCGGCTACAGCTTCAAGGATAGGGGCGGATAACCCCAGGGAGGCAAAGCTCATAAATATGGTGTCTCTTAATGTATATGATCGTGTTTTACTTCAGGACTCGGAACACCGAAGCGGTATTCGAAGAAAATGGGTTGTAGCTTACAGTAAGTGCTTGTTAATTACTATCATTCCCGTTCCTAATTCGAAAATAGTCAGCATACAGTCACAATTGGCGACTTCTCTTCGCTTTTTTTATTGTTAGGATTGCTTATAAGTAAATGTTTTGTAGAATCGAACATCATCACGATTCATTTAAGTTTGGCGACAAAGGTTCGAATATATTTATGAAATTTCCATTTCGTCACACCCCATCCGTCCACCGGACGCGAAATAAGAACCTGGGGGTTCCCGAGTTAATTGCCATCGCCCTAGGAGGTATGGTCGGAGGGGGAATTTTCACGGTATTGGGTATTTCCGTCTCGATGATTGGTGTCTACACCCCTCTTGCAATCGGCCTCGGCGGAATTGTGGCCGCCATGGCCGCATATTCATACATCAAACTCGGCGTTTACTATAAAGATGAAGGCGCTACCTATGCTTTCTATAAAAAGACCTTCCCCCAAACCCCCTTCGCCGCTTCACTGATTGGTTGGTGGGTGATTTTCGGATACATCAGCACGTTGGCTTTATATGCCTATACCTTCGCTTCTTATGCCATCAGTGGATTCGCCTTTGCCGATGACGTTTGGATTCGCAAGCTTGTGGCCGGCGGCATCATCGGGGTGTTCACGATTATTAACATATTAAGTGTTAAAGGGATGGGAAGAATCGAAGACCTCATGGTCTATACCAAGCTGGTCATTCTAGTGGTGATTTCATTTGTTTTAATCAATCATAGCCAAACCACCCTGCCGACACTGCTGGAGAATAATGGGGATACCACGATTTTAAATATTCTCATCGTGGCCTCACTAACGTTCGTCGCTTATGAAGGCTTTCAACTGGTTATCAATGCAGTCAACGAAATGGAACAGCCGGAGAAAAACATTCCACGTGCCATCTATGCCGCCATATTCCTTGCAATCTTGATCTATTTAGTCATTTCTCTAGGGGCAATCCTGGCGATCCCATTTAACGACATCATTGAAAACAAAGAGTATGCCTTGGCATCCGGAGCGGACAAGATATTAGGGCATTGGGGAACCGAACTAGTCATTATAGGTGCGCTGCTGGCAACCAGCAGCGCGATTAGCGGAACTGTTTTTGGTGCTTCACGCCAAATGGCGGCCATCGCCGACGATCATTACCTACCGGCCTTTCTAAGCACACGTTCGCGACGCATTCCAACCTATGCCATTTTAACCATGTCTTCCTTGGCGTTCGTATTGGTGTTATCCGGCTCGTTACAAGTCATTCTCGAATTCGGTAGCGTCACCTTTTTAATCGTCTCGCTATTAATGGCTTATGCCAATTTTAAAATTCGCCATAAGACCAACTCTTCGGCCATTATTACCTTAATATCTTTGTTCGGCTTGGCGAGCGCAACCTTCCTGATTTTCTATTATGAAATCAGCAAGCATCCGGAACAGTTGTTTTTCATTCTTTCCATTTACGTATTGCTCACGGCCGGCGCTTGGCTATACGCCAGAAATCAGCGCCGGAAAAACCGCTTGGGGATGTTGAGCTGAAGCCCCCTAAAAAAAACCCAATTAAAACAAGGGGTTTGTTTTGTTTGACCATGCGTCATGTATGGATTAGCATGCTTGAAACGTCTGAATCAATCTATCACCGGAGGTGAGTCATGTACTACGTAGTGGAATCCAACAAATCATTCGAACAGGCTGCGACCGATCTAGACACAGCGGTTAAAAATCATGGCTTCGGCGTACTCCATGTACACGATCTTGGAGCCACCCTGCGAAGCAAGGGATTCGACTTTGCGGAGCAGTGCCAGGTGTTTGAGGTCTGCAACCCCGGACAAGCGTCAAAAGTCCTAGCTACCGACATGCGACTGAATATGGCTCTGCCATGCCGAATCTCGGTATTTACCGAAAAAGGACAAACCAAGATAGGTCTGATCAAACCGGCAGAAATGCTGGCCACGCTGTCTCAAGATCCCACTTTGGCTCAAGTCGCTCAAGAGGTTGAAGAGAAAACCATGCAAATGGTCGACGAAGCCAAATAATCACAGAACCAAATAATCACAGAATAAACACCAACAGTAGTGGACTGACAACCGTAAAACCATTCCCAAATTTCAGGAGAATACTCATGAAATCGAAGCTTCTTGCAATCGCGGCACTACTGTCCTGCTTACCGCTGTGGTCAACATCAGCCTCTGCATCCGATGTCGTTAAAATCACGCCATTAGGCAGCCAACAAGGCGAATTTTGTACGCTGGATCGCGCGATGATCATAGAAGACCCGAACGGAACGCGAATCCTGTACGACGCAGGCCGAACCGTTGCCGGTGCGGATGATCCCCGCCTCGGTAAAATCGACATCATTCTGGTCAGCCACGTGCACGGCGACCACATCGGCGATAAGCACATCAAGTCCCTTAATGCCGGAAGTTGTGCCAAACCCGATATCTCGGTCAGCGACACGCCGACTTCCAATAGCGTCAAGATTGCGATTGCCAAACACGCCAAAATCGTGACCGGCAGTGAAATGCCGAGTCTGTTCGCTGCTAAACTGAAAGCCGCCGGAGGGGACCCTAAAAACTCTTTATTGGTACGCTTCGGGGCGATGAAAACCGTTGACGGCGTCGGCATCACCACCGTACCGGCGATACACAGTAACGGCCTCTCCCCCGACATGATTGAAGGTTCCCTCGGCGAGTTTATGAAAGCGGCCGGACTCACCGCTCACGTCGGCCCCGCAACCGGTTATAGTCTTAAATTCAGCAACGGTTTGGTTGCGTATCTCTCGGGCGATACCGGCATTACTGCCGAACAGGATATCGTCGTGCATCAACATTACGGTGCCAAACTGGCGGTCATCAATATCGGCGACACCTATACCACCGGCCCTAAGGAAGCCGCTTATGTCATTAACGATCTGGTCAAGCCGACATCGGTGATCCCGTCTCATGCAAACGAAGAAGCAACCCGACAAGGCAAAGTCTTGCCGCATACCCGCACCGAAACCTTCATCAAAGAAAGCAACGTCCCGGTTTACGTTCCGCTCAGCGGTAAAACTTTATCTTTCGATGCTACCGGGAAATGCGTCGACGGCTGTTAAACGAAACGAGTTCAATTCAACACCAATGCCGATTCTTTCATCATTCGTATAGGCTTTCGACTCAAAGCCTATACGAAATCTCACGTTCAATCTTCAATCCCTGATTCCGATAACAAAACCATTTATTGAAATCAGAGAACCGCATATTTCGCAAATGAAAGGCACACCGATAAAGATCAAAAGTGCTATGCTGTTAGCGTTTTTTTAAACCTAAAGACGTGTGCAAATGAAGATATGGGTAGACGCGGACGCTTGTCCGGTAGTGATTAAAGAGATTTTGTTTCGAGCGGCAGAACGTTCGCAAATTACAACCACACTGGTGGCAAACCACAGCTTACGTATTCCGCCTTCGCGTTTCATTCATTTCCTTCAGGTGACTCACGGTTTCGACGTCGCCGATAACGTCATCGTCCAACGCTTAGACGCCGGCGATCTGGTCATCACCGGCGACATCCCCTTGGCGGCCGAAGTCATTGAAAAAGGCGGTATCGCGTTAAACCCACGTGGCGAACTCTATACACCGAGCAACATTCGAGCGCGCCTGAATATGCGCGATTTCATGGAAAGCCTGCGTTCCAGCGGCGTTGATACCGGCGGTCCAAGTTCAATGAGTCAAAGTGACCGACAAGCCTTTGCCAATCAACTGGATCGGTTATTAACCAAACACGCTCAAAAAGCACGCTAATACTCGCCAAACCATGCACTCAAACGGAAACATTTGATGAAGAAATTTAGCCAGGAAGAGTTGGAACAGGATCATCGCCCGGAAGTCATCACCGAGCGCTTAAATCAACCTCCCAAAACCCAAAATATATCAGATGCCGTGTTAGGGGCGATCGACGGTTGCGTAACCACTTTTGCGGTGGTGTCCGGAGCTTACGGTGCCGGTTTTTCGCCGATGGTAGCCTTGGTACTGGGATTTGCCAACCTGTTTGCCGACGGTTTCAGCATGGCCGTCAGCAATTATGAAGCGAATAAAGCCCAAAAAGAATTTACCGACAATATCCGTCACATTGAAGAACAACATATCGATCAGATTCCTGAGGGAGAACGCGAAGAGATTCGCCAAATTTTCCAGCAGAAAGGCTTTAACGGGCAGGTTCTTGAAGAAATTGTAGACACCATCTGCCAAGACAAAAAACTCTGGATAGATACCATGCTGACGGAAGAACACGGCGTGCAAACGTTTGCTCCTAATGCAATCCGTGCCGCCATGACGACGTTCTTAGCGTTTCTGTTTGTCGGCTCGATTCCGCTAATGCCGTTTTTAGTGCCATCCTGGGAAATGGACACCCAGTTTATGTTCAGTGCCATTTTGGCCGGAATCATGTTCTTTTTGATCGGTAGTTTGAAAAGCCTGTTTCTATTGAAACCGTTATTCCGTTCCGGGTTAAGCACCTTGCTAACCGGCGGAGCAGCCGCCAGTCTTGCATTTATAACCGGTTACGTCCTGCGTGAACTATTCGGAATCGCATAGACCTTACCAGTGCAACGCCCGCATATGAGTATGGCTTTTGCACTGATGGGCTTCCATACGCTGCAAAACATCGCTCAAAATCGTCACCGCCGTTGCGACATAAGCGCCCTTATTCAGCATGACGCATTCCGCTCTTTGCGCCATTGCCGCATCGCTGATCTCGGGACGTGAAATCGTTCCCTCTTTGGCCAACGACTCCAAAACCTGAGTTGCCCAAATCACCGGCACATGGGCGGCTTCGCACAAGCGTAGAATTTCGTCCTGAATCTCCGCCATTCTGACACTGCCCAGTTCCACGGCTAGATCGCCGCGCGCGATCATAATACCGAAATCGATGTCATGCGCTAAAGATTGCACTAAAATCTCAGGCAGTCGACGCACGGCATCCGCAGTTTCGATTTTAGCCAAAATAGGCAGATCCTCCCTGCCCAAACGAGCCAGCTCTTCACGTAAATTCAATACATCCTGAGCGTTTTCGGTAAACGACAATCCGACCATATCGGCGTGTCGGCTGACAAATTCCAAATCCTGTCGATCCTTATCACTTAAGGTCGGTAAATTCAAAACCGTCTGCGGAAAGTTCAGTCCCTTTTCTTCTTTAAGGCGCGCCCCTTTCGGCCCAACCCGGTTCACCTGTAACAAAAGTGCCCGATCGTTCTTTTCCTTAATCACCGTTCCGATCTTACCGTCGTCAATCCACACGGATTGCCCGACTTCCACCAAATCAATAACGTCGGGATAGGTACAAGTCACCGCTACGTCAACCTGCTCTTCAAACTGAGTGAGCACGTCAGACAGATTCTCGCCATCTTTATACAGGATCAGCCAATCGGCATAATTCAGTCGTGGAAACTTCTTTTGTTCTTTTTCTTTATGATGTTCTTTATGTGGTTTTTCACTCTTATGCTTGCCGGCAAAGACCTTTCCTGTGCGAATTTTATGTCCTGCCAAATCCATCAAAATCCGGCAATCCTTTTGATGTAGCTGCATTGCACGTTTGATATTGGCAATCATCTGCTCCCATACTTGCGGATCGTCATGCGCACAATTGATACGAGCGTCATCCATACCGGCCAAAATCAGGCTTTCCACCAAGTCATAATCATCGGCCGCTTCGGTCGGCATCGTGACCATGATGTATTCGACGCGCTTTTCGGGAGGCGGGCCGAATAAACGTTCCGCCCGTTGTTTCAATTGGCGGTAACCGCCGTGATAATCGACAAATAACCTACGGTTATCATCCAGATAAGGTTTCCCGAAAGCAGCTTTGGACAAAACGTCCAGAACAGAATTGATATTCGCGATCACATGGGGTTCGATTCTCCCCAAAGAAGAAAGACCGGCTTGCGCTAAACGCGACTGTAAAGGATGTAAGGCTTCACGCCTCATAACCACATAATTGAGTACGTTGAATATGCTGAGCCAAGAGGATTCCGAAGTCTGTTCCAAAGAGAAATGCTTCATCTCGTTTTCGGTGGCCGAGAGAATCCGCTGTTTTAAAATCAAGAGTTCATCAAACAACTCGGACAAGGTGTCATCGGATAGTGAGTCATTGACAGAATGAGAAATCACGGCATCATACTCTTAAGGGGTTTTAATAGATTATAAATAACCACTATGAAGCTTTTATTAAAAGACCGGCCCGGTGCCTGCAATGCATTTATAATTAAAGCATTAAGTGCGGGACAAATACCCTGTACGACACTAAGAAAACGGTTGGAAACGGATTATTTTCTCCCTTTAGACAAAAGCCCGATTCAAACCGAATCACCTGCTTGCTATCATATCCATCGGTCAATTTAAGATAAATTAGGAGCCCGCCAATGAAGGCGTCAAATCAAGTTAAAGTCTGGGACATCGCCGTGCGAGTTTTTCACTGGTCGTTGGCATTGCTGTTCTTAATTTCTTATCTAACCGGAGACGACGAAAGTGACCTTCACGTTTACTCGGGTTACGCCATTATCGGATTACTCGCTTTTAGAATTATTTGGGGATTGATCGGCACCAAATACGCCCGCTTCAGCAACTTTGTCTATGGCAAAGACGTCACGGTAGAGTATGCAAAATCAATGCTGGCGTTCAAACCGAAACGTTATATCGGGCACAACCCGCTTGGCGGTTGGATGATCATCGCATTGCTCCTCTCTCTTATTGCGACGACTTGGAGCGGTTTGGCCGTCTACGGTTCAAAAGGCCACGGTCCGCTTGCCGGTAATTTCGATATCGTCATCTCTTCCGCCATGGCGGATGACGACGAACATGAACACGGCTCGGACGGCGGCGACGATTTTCTGGAAGAAGTTCATGAATTCTTTGCCAACTTCACCCTGTTTCTGGTATTGGTACACATCGGCGGTGTACTCGTTTCCAGCCTTATGCATCGGGAGAATCTAGCGCGTTCGATGATCACGGGGTTAAAAGATAAAGACGAACCTTAGAACGACAATTTCTCTATACTGATTGGCAAAGAAATAACAACCCGCAAAGGATGAAAATGGAAATGGACGAATCGGTCAACGTATTCGGCGAGCCACTGCAACATTGTGGGGCAGAACCTTTAACCGGATTTTATCGCGACGGTGCTTGCAACACCTCTGAAGAAGACCTGGGTTCGCATACGGTTTGCATACAGACAACGGCCGAATTTCTGGAGTATTCACGATTTAGAGGTAACGACCTCTCCACTCCGGTACCTGAATACGGATTTAAAGGCCTGCAGCCGGGAGACAGCTGGTGTTTATGTGCCGCACGCTGGCTGGAAGCTTATCAGCACAAAATGGCGCCGAAAGTTTTTCTCGGCAGAACCCATCGAAAAGCGCTTGAAGTCATTCCATTAAAATTATTGAAAGAGTACGCAGCCGACTTGAATTAGTTGGTTGTCTACTAAAGCCACGCCGCTCCGCGTACGCCACTGGAATCGCCGTACTTAGGCGGGAGCAATTGAGTATTAACTTGATCGCTGAACACCCAATTCCCCCACAATTTAGGCACATCGTCATATAAACGTTGAATATTGGACATACCACCGCCTAATACAATGACATCGGGGTCTATCAGATTAATGACACTCGCCAACCCTTTCGCCAACCACAAGATATAATCCTGCATCAGTTGCTCGGCAACAATATTGCCCTGCTCGCTTAATGCGACGATCTGTTTGGCGGTTTTTGATGAACCCGTTCGGTTTTGATAATGTGCCTGAAGACCGCTACCGGATAAAAAAGTCTCGTTACAGCCCTTAAGCCCACAATAGCATGCCATTTGGAGATCATCCGCCGTGGCCCAAGGCAAAGGATTGTGTCCCCATTCCCCACCAATGGCATTGACGCCATTGAGAATCCGACCGTTGACGACCACACCGCCGCCGCATCCAGTGCCGATAATCACGCCGAACACCACTTCCGCTCCTTTTCCGGCACCATCCACGGCTTCCGATAAGGCGAAACAGTTAGCATCATTGGCCAATCGGACTTCGCATTGTAACTGACGCTGCAAATCTCCCTGCAGATCTTGGCCGATCAACCAGGTTGAATTGGCATTTTTAATTCGTCGGGTCTTATGAGACACTGCGCCCGGAATACCGACGCCAAGCGAACCACTTAAATTCACGTTGAGACCCAATTGGGATTCCGCCTCTCTTACTAGACCGACAATACGGCCTACCGTTGCAGCATAATCGCCTTTTGGCGTATCGACTCGCTGGCGATAATGCATTTCACCATTTTCATCCAGAGCGATGATTTCGATTTTAGTTCCGCCTAAATCCACACCCAAGCGCATGACCGTCTTCTCACTGTTTTTCTAAATAGACCGTAAAATCGTTTTCCAAATAACCGTCAGACCAGCGCACTCGGGCTGCAAAACTTTTACAATATTCAACGATCTCTTGCGGTAAAAAACTCTGCAAATCCGGGCGACTTTGAATCCACGGATTACGCGCGTCCAGCAGGTTGAAAGCAACGCCATAACGGCAAGTGTCATACATCTTGCGTATCACCGCTTTGGCATAACGGCCTTGATGTTGCGCCGTTCCCTCTATTTCAGTTTCCACTACTTCGTTTAAAGCACCGGATAACAACACAAAATCATAAGAGTCGGCCTTCGGCGCCACATCGAAAATATCGCCGACCTGTATTTGAATTCCCGGGTGAAGATTTTGCGCGCTTTCGGCTATCGCTTCACTGAGATCAATACCATAATAATCCACCTCAAAACCATGTTGATACAGATATTCTTTCAAATCGGCAAAGCCGCATCCGACATCCAAAATAGACCAAGCCGACGGGCGGCCGTTCTCTTGCTTGGCATTCAACGGCAATAATTCACTGAGCTTCTTAAACCGAATCTCCTGAATCTCGCGGCTACTCCAATACAACGCTTGCGGTTGATACCCGAACTGCTCGACGGAATTACGATGACGGGTTTTTATTCTCAAACGTTGTTTATCGGACAAGAGTGACGACATTCAACCCTCCCGCTACAAGGTCTTTAACCATTGGATCTCCTCCTCGGAGAATCCGGCCTGAGTGCGCGCCTCATAATTGAAAGGTCCTCGCAAATCGCCGTGAAAATAATTTTCTATAATCGACTGAAACTCGGTAAACGGATTGACGCCCTTTTCGGCACAAAGATAACGGAACCAGCGTGTACCCACTTCCACGTGACCGATTTCGTCTCTTAATAGAATTTTTAATATTTCCACACCGCGTTTATCACCAATCGCACGCAATTTCTGGATCATCGGAGGCGTGACGTCCAATCCTCTGGCCTCAAGCGTTCTCGGAACCAAAGCCATGCGCACCATCGGATCATGATCGGTTTCGTAGGTCGTCAACCACAGGCCGTTATGAGCGGGCATGTCGCCATATTCGTAGCCCAAATGGTTAAGGTGTTCGCGAATCATCTGAAAGTGATAGGCTTCCTCACCGGCAACGCCCAACCAATCTCGGTAATATTCGTAAGGCATGTTCTGGAAACGGTAAATCGCATCCAAAGCCAAATTAACCGCATTGAATTCAATATGGGCGATTGAATGCATTAAAGAGGCGTGCCCCTCTTGCGTTCCCAAGCCTCTTCGCGGTAACTCTTTCGGAGAAACCAAAACCGGCATTTCGGGTCTACCGGGATCAGGAATACGCACGATCGTTTGGGTCGGTGCAAAATCAAACCGGTCTTGCGACCAATCTTCTTGCAATTGAGCCAACTGCCCAACTTTTTGATTGAGGTCTTTCTCCATCAGACACTCAAAAACCGTTTCAAAAAGATTCTTTTTCATTAACCCTAACGCCGTATTTCAAAATTTGAATCATCAGAAAATAAAAAAGCCGGTAAAAACCGGCTTTTTCAACAAAGGCAAATTACCAATTAACGGTAGTAAGCAGCCATGTTGTAACGAGTACCAGTGAATTTCTTAGCATCGATAGCGTCGAAAAGCTTCGCCCATTTAGCGCGATCTTCTGGAGTCATTACTGAAGAAGGATTTAATCCTTTAGTTTTGTCACCGTATTTAGCTTCGATTGCGTCTAGTTCTGCCATGCAAGCTTCAACAGTTGTTTTTTGTTCGATTTCGCGAGCAGCAGGACCGCCGTCTTTCTTAGCGGTAGCAATAACATGTTCTGCATCGGCTAGACACTGAGAGTAAGTGTCATCAGCTGCTTGAACGTTCAAAGATACTGCAGCAAAAGCAGAAATGAATAAAGCTTTAAGTGTTAAGTGTTTCATTAATAAACTCCAGGTTTGGTTTGTCTCTATAACAGGTCAATTTTGACGTTTTTCATCTTAAATTGCAACCCAAAAGGGGTTAGAAAATAATTAAATGCTTATAAACTTTTTTTATCATCCAATTGATTCTCTAGAAACAACCTATTGAGGTTTGCAAGCGACCAAACTACGAGAAGTAGTATAAGGGTTAAAAACAAGAGTTGATACACGCCATGCATTGCCATAAAGCTGTGCCAGTGTTCGGAAGATTTTAAAATTCCCTGGGGGTATTGTTCTTTAATCAACTGCATTTTCGGCGTTAACCAGAACTCACTGACAATAACAATCAGAGCACTTAACAGCAACATCCATATTGAAGCTAACGTCTTTAAGAAGAAAGATTTGGCGATTACCAAAATCAGCAGCGCCGCCAATAAAATGAAATTCGTGGCCGAGAGCAATTTACCCACTTGATTTCCCGCCTGAACGGAATCCAATGATGAAAACAAGGTTGGTGCAACCAGATAGCCGAAAACCGCGAGCCAAGTGGCAAAAATCAATCCAAAACTCGATATCAGGATCTTAACCATGGCATTCAATCGATTCGATTTTAACGTCACCCTCTTCCCCTTAATAAAAAAGCCTGCAAATCCGAAAACATGCAGGCCTAAAAATCAATCGCCGTTTCTCAATCGTTAAACGTATTGAATCTCGATGATCTCGTAATCGATATTACCGCTCGGAGCGGCAACCACAACTTCTTCGCCTTCCTGCTTCCCGATCAAGGCGCGAGCAATCGGAGAGTTGATGGAAATCTTATTGGCGGAAACGTCGGCTTCCTCATGCCCCACAATCTTGTAACTGACTTCATCATCCGTATCTAAGTTCAATACCGTCACGGTCGCGCCGAACACAACCTTACCGTTCGGATTCAACTTGGTTACATCAATGATCTGAGCGTTCGATAGAACCGCTTCGATCTGTTTGATGCGCGCTTCCACTAAACCCTGCTGTTCACGTGCAGCATGGTATTCGGCATTCTCTTTCAAATCACCGTGTTCTCTCGCCTCTGCAATGGCCTCAGTAATACGCGGACGATCTTCTTTTTTTAGCTTATTCAATTCCGCCTGAAGCGCTTCCGAACCTTCTTTTGTCATAGGATGCTTATTCATACATCTTCTTCCTTTCTAAGCGTTTTTAACTTAACACTCTATCAAAACACAAACGCCAAAGTCCATGCTCTATAGACTTTGGCGCTCTAAAAACAACAAAAAATGAATTATAGGTCTTGCAGACGTGTCACCGGCTGGTCTTCAAGGAAGTCCATCGCCGCAACCATTGCAAATGCACCTGCAATTGTCGTCGTATAACAAGTTTTGTGCATCAATGCTTCGCGGCGAATACTTGAAGAGTCCTGAATACTCACAGAACCGTCAGAGGTATTCACGATCAATGCAATCTCTTCGTTTACGATAGAGTCCACAATATTCGGACGACCTTCAGTCACCTTGTTAACGGTTTCACACTCTACACCCGCTTCCATCAATGAAGCCGCAGTGCCTCGTGTAGCCACGATTTCAAAACCACGTGAAATTAACTGTTTTGCTAAATCAACTACCCGTTCACGATCCGCTTTACGAACAGATAAAAATGCTTTACCGGATAAAGGTAAAACCGTACCTGCCGCTAGAGAAGCTTTTGAGTAAGCTTGTGCAAAGCTACTTCCGATACCCATTACCTCACCGGTCGATTTCATTTCAGGCCCGAGAATCGGATCCACGCCCAAGAATTTAATAAATGGGAAAACCGCTTCTTTAACAGAGTAATGTTTCGGTTTAATTTCGGAGGTGAAACCTTGATCGGCCAACTTTTGACCCACCATACAACGTGCCGCAATTTTAGCCAAAGGATAACCAATGGCTTTTGAAACGAACGGAACCGTACGAGAGGCACGAGGGTTAACCTCTAACACATAAATATCGTCACCTTTTACGGCAAACTGTGTGTTCATCAAACCAACTACGCCTAACGCGTGTGCCATTTTCTCGACTTGTACACGAATACGGTCCTGAATCTCTTCAGGAATGCTGTATGGAGGCAACGAACATGCCGAGTCACCTGAGTGAATACCCGCCTGCTCAATGTGCTCCATGATACCGCCGATAACCACTTGATCGCCGTCGCAAATTGCATCGACATCCAGCTCAACCGCATCGTCCAAGAAGCGATCCAATAACACCGGAGAATCATTGGAAACATCAATCGCAGCCTGCATGTAACGCATCAAGTTTGCTTCGTCGTAAACGATTTCCATTCCGCGGCCACCTAATACGTAAGATGGACGAACAACTAACGGATAACCAATCTCTTTCGCTAAGATAGCCGCCTCGTCTGCATTGGTTGCAGTACGGTTAGGCGGTTGCAACAGATCGTTGTCATTCAGAATTTTTTGGAAACGCTCACGGTCTTCCGCCAAGTCGATCGACTCCGGTGAAGTTCCCACAATCGGTACACCTGCCGCTTCTAAATCTTCCGCCAGCTTAAGTGGGGTTTGACCGCCATACTGCACGATCACACCCTTAGGCTTTTCGACTTCAACGATTTCAAGTACGTCTTCAAGCGTTAACGGCTCAAAATACAGACGATCCGAGGTATCGTAATCGGTAGAAACGGTTTCAGGGTTACAGTTAACCATAATGGTTTCATAACCGTCCTCACGCATCGCCATCGCCGCATGAACACAGCAATAATCAAACTCGATACCTTGACCGATACGGTTTGGACCGCCACCTAAAATCATGATTTTTTCTTTGTCTGAAGGATTCGCTTCACACTCTTCATCATAGGTTGAATACATATAAGCCGTTGAAGTTTCAAACTCGGCTGCACAAGTATCCACGCGCTTATAAACCGGACGAATATTTAACGTATGACGGAATTTACGAACAAATGCCGCATCGGTATCCAACAACGTAGCCAGACGGTTATCCGAGAAACCTTTACGCTTAAGGTTACGCAGATACACTTCATCCAACGCATCCAAACCACGCTGTTTGATATCGTCTTCCATATCAATCAGTTCTTTGATTTGAGCCAGGAACCACGGATCGATTTTCGAGCTTTCAAACACCGCTTCCAAGTCCCAACCGGCACGGAATGCATCTGCGACATACCATAGACGCTGAGCACCCGGATTACGTAACTCTTGACGTAATTTATCCTTGATGTCTTTTTCATCCATGGTTGCCAACGGCATGATTTCGTCAAAACCGTTCTTATCGGTTTCTAAACCGCGCAATGCTTTCTGGATCGATTCCTGGAAGTTACGCCCCATTGCCATGACTTCACCGACCGACTTCATCTGTGTCGATAAACGGTTTTGTGCTTGCGGGAATTTCTCAAACGTGAAACGCGGTACTTTGGTTACAACATAATCAATAGTCGGCTCGAAAGAAGCCGGAGTCGCACCATTGGTAATGTCATTCGATAACTCGTCCAAGGTATAACCGACAGCCAATTTCGCTGCGATTTTAGCAATCGGAAAACCGGTTGCTTTAGAAGCCAAAGCCGATGAACGAGATACACGCGGGTTCATCTCAATGATGATCATACGACCGGTTTCCGGATGAATCGAGAACTGGACGTTAGACCCACCCGTCTCAACACCGATCTCGCGCAATACTGCCAAAGAGGCATTACGCATGATCTGATATTCTTTATCCGTTAAAGTCTGAGCCGGTGCAACGGTAATCGAGTCACCTGTATGCACCCCCATTGGATCCAAGTTTTCAATCGAACAAACGATAATCGAGTTATCGTTTCTGTCGCGGACCACTTCCATTTCGTACTCTTTCCAACCTTCGATCGATTCTTCAATCAATAACTCTTTGGTTGGAGACAGGTCCAGACCGAACTTACAGATCTGCTCGAATTCATCTTTGTTGTATGCGATCCCGCCACCGGAACCACCCAAAGTGAAAGAAGGACGGATAACGGTCGGGAAGCCGACTTGTTTCTGGATTTCCCAAGCTTCTTCCATATTGTGTGCAACGGCGGACACCGGCATATCCAAACCGATCTTGGTCATTGCCTGACGGAAACGGTCACGGTTTTCAGCCTTATCGATCGCATCGGCATTAGCACCGATCAATTCGACGTTATACTTTTCCAGAACCCCGCGGTCATGAAGATCCAAAGCACAGTTCAATGCGGTCTGACCACCCATGGTCGGCAAAATCGCATCCGGACGCTCTTTAGCGATAATCGTCTCAACGGTTTTCCACTCGATCGGTTCGATATAAGTGGAATCCGCCAACTCCGGGTCGGTCATAATCGTCGCCGGGTTGGAGTTGACCAGAATAACGCGGTAACCTTCTTCTTTAAGCGCTTTACACGCCTGAACACCTGAGTAATCGAACTCACAAGCCTGACCGATAATAATAGGGCCGGCACCAATGATCAGAATACTTTTAATATCACTTCTTTTTGGCATTTCTTACTTCTTCCTATGTATTATCGTTAAGCTTTTTTATAAGCTTGAATATTGGCAATAAACTGATCAAATAACGGTGCCACATCGTGTGGACCCGGGCTCGCTTCAGGATGCCCTTGGAAGCTGAATGCGGCTTTATCGGTGCGCTGAATCCCTTGCAAAGAACCATCGAACAAAGACTTATGAGTCGCAGTTACATTGGCAGGCAGGCTATCGCCATCCACGGCAAAACCGTGGTTCTGGGAAGTAATCATAACGCGCTTGCTGTCCATATCCTGGACCGGGTGGTTGGCACCGTGGTGACCGAACTTCATCTTCACGGTTTTCGCACCGCTGGCCAATGCCAACAATTGATGACCTAGGCAAATTCCGAACACAGGAATCTCGGTTTTAAGAATTTCTTGAATCGCTTCAATCGCGTAATCGCAAGGTTCCGGATCACCGGGACCGTTGGAAAGGAAAACACCATCCGGATTCATTGCCAACACTTCTTGAGCAGATGTTTTAGCCGGAACCACCGTCAGCTTACAGCCGCGATCGGCCAGCATGCGTAAAATATTGCGTTTTACACCGTAATCATAAGCGACGACATGGTAATCCTGGTTGGCTGAACAGTCTTTATGCCCTTCGCCCAAAACCCAAGTACCTTCTGTCCACACATAGGTCTCAGACGTGGTAACTTCCTTGGCAAGATCCAACCCTTTCAGACCGCTGAACGCCTTGGCTTGAGCAACCGCGTTTTCAGCATCGATATTTTCTCCGGCAACGATTACGCCGGACTGGGCGCCTTTATCACGCAAAATACGAGTCAGCTTACGCGTATCGATATCGGCGATCGCAACCACATTCTGCTCTTTCAGATACTCGGGAAGCGTCTTTTCCGCTCTAAAGTTACTCATCAAAACAGGACAATCTTTAACCACAAGCCCTTGCGCCATAATGCGCGGCGACTCTTCATCTTCCGCATTCACCCCGACGTTACCGATATGCGGGTAAGTCAAAGTAACAATTTGTTTGAAGTAAGAAGGATCGGTGAGAATCTCCTGGTAACCGGTCAAAGAGGTATTGAAAACCACCTCGCCCACGGTTTCCCCTTCTGCACCCAGTGAAGTTCCCCAGAAAAGGGTACCATCTTCTAAAGCCAGTAAAGCCTGTGTCATGTATTGTGTCCGCCCAAGTAGAATGTCTGTTTAAGACTAAAACCTGAAATTCGATACGGATTTGCTTCGATAAAATATTTCGCACATAAAAAAACGGAGCCAGCCCCCTCACAGGGACTCACTCCGTTTTCTAGTTGGCTAAATGACAGTCAGTCATCCTTGCAAAATACCTCGTAAACAACCACTAAATATCTAATTTTAGTCGTAAATTTTAATTACGCGGATTTTACTTGATTCCATCTTTAATGTCTAGGACGAAATGGCCCTAAATTTCCGCAACCCTCAAGGATTACGCCTGGTTTTGAATTAGCTGGCCAACTTCATTTGATAAGATCAATCCAAATCGGTTTTTTTACGCTTCAAACTATACACATTTAACTGCAGATAGCTTCATTTAAATACTTTAGCGATTTTTCAAACAAAACCGAAAAAAATAGAACAAAAAACCGACTTATCGTAAATTCAGCACATCCTGCATATCGTACAATCCGGTTGCCTTATCCTGAATCCAGTGACAAGAACGCGCCGCACCTTTGGCAAACGTCATTCGGCTGGAAGCCTTATGGGTAATTTCGACCCGCTCGCCTTCGGTTGCAAACAAAACCGTGTGGTCGCCAACGATATCGCCGGCTCGTACTGTCGCGAAACCGATGGTGTTCGGATCACGTTCACCGGTAATGCCTTCACGCCCGTAGACTGCACAGGTTTTCAGGTCGCGCCCCAACGCGTCTGCAACCACTTCCCCCATTCTCAAAGCGGTACCGGACGGAGCATCCACTTTATGACGGTGATGGCCTTCGATCACTTCAATGTCGTAACCTTCGTTTAACACTTCGGCCGCCTGCTTCAACAATTTCAAACACAGATTCACACCCACACTGAAATTAGCCGCGAAAATCACCGCAATCTTTTCAGCCGCGCGATCAATGGCCGCCAAACCGGCCTCGTCAAATCCGGTCGTTCCGATGACGATCTTTTTCCCATGCTCGACGCAAACGTCCAAGTTATGCACCGTCGTCGCCGGCGTCGTGAAATCGATCAGCACATCAAAATCGTCTACAACCGACTCAATTGAACCCACAATCGAGACACCCACCTTACCGATACCGGCCAATTCACCGGCATCCGCACCAATTAAACTGCTTTCCGGACGCTCGATTGCTGCAGAAACACGCAGACCTTCAGTCTGATCGACCGCCACAATCAAATTTTTTCCCATACGCCCTGAAGCGCCGATAATCGCGACTCTATATTCGCTCATAATTCGTTTATCCTCTTTCTCTTATCGTCAGGCGATTAACCGTTCCAAGGGCCATTATCATCTTTTTTAGATGATTTATCACTCTCGTCATCGCCGGTAAAGAACGACTTCACCGAATCGAAGAACGAGTGGGATTTAGGACTGTGCTGCTTGTAGTGTTTGCCTTGCAAACTCTCTTCAAACTCTTGCAACAACTCTTTTTGACGAGTCGTCAATTTAACCGGCGTTTCAATATTAACCTGAACGATCAAGTCTCCGGTGTAAGAAGAACGCACCGATTTCACCCCTTTTCCTGACAACTTGAAGCGCTGTCCAGATTGGGTTCCCGCCGGCACTTTCAGACTGGCTTTACCGCCTAACGTCGGCACTTCAACCGAACCGCCCAATGCAGCCGTTGTAAAACTCAACGGCAACTCACAATACAAAGTATTACCGTCGCGTTCGAAAATTGAGTGTTGCTTAACACGAATTCGTACATATAAGTCCCCACGCGGCGCTCCGAGTTCACCCGCTTCACCCTCGCCTTGAAGACGAATACGGTCGCCATTATCGACACCGGCCGGAATCTTGACCGAAAGGGTCTTATTGCCGTGGGTATAACCTTCTCCATGACACTTCTTACAAGGCGTCTTGATGATATTACCTTGACCGTGACAGGTCGGACACGTGCGGTTTACAGCAAAGAAACCTTGTTGCATGCGTACCTGACCGGCACCGTGACAGGTCGGACACGTCTGCACGTCCGATCCAGGCTCCGCACCGGTACCGTCACAAGCGTCACACAGATCCTTGGTCGGTATGCGGATATCGACCGTGGTGCCGGCAACCGCCTCTTCCAAAGAGATTTCCAATTCGTACTGTAGGTCGTTACCCGGTTGAGGACCACGCTGGCCGCCGAAACCGCCGCCGAACATTTCACTGAAAATATCCCCGAACGCATCGCCGAAACCGCCGCCGAAACCACCGTGTCCGCCGCCATGGCCACCTTCCAAACCGGCATGGCCAAACTGATCGTAAGTTGCACGCTTCTGAGAATCAGACAAAATTTCATACGCTTCAGACGCTTCTTTAAAATTGTCTTCCGCTTCTTTGTTATCAGGGTTACGGTCAGGATGGTATTTCATCGCCATCTTGCGGTAAGCCTTTTTAATTTCACCTTCTGAAGCGGTCTTAGCCACACCCAAGACTTCGTAATAATCTCTTTTGCTCATAGTAATTCAGTGCTTATTATCATATTTAATTTAAAAATTAACATTCAAAAGCCCTGCAAACCGAACGGGCCCGTTGAGTTTTTGAATATTAACTTAAGAAACATAGAAAAACGGGCAACTCCTTCGAGTCGCCCGCGTATTTTAACGACGCATTATAACGAGATACGTCGCTCAATGATTACTTTTTAGAATCATCAACTTCTTCGAACTCGGCATCAACGATGTCGTCATCCGCTGCTTCAGTCGAACCTTGCTGTTCCGCTTCGGCACCGCCCGCCTGCTGCTTGGCTTGTGCTTTCTGCGCGATAGACTGGCTCGCTTCCGCTAGCTTCTGAGTTTTCTCTTCGATTGCCGCTTTGTCATCGCCCTTGATCGCTTCTTCAAGGTCTTTGATTGCCGCTTCAACCGCTTCTTTTTCAGCTGCATCCGCCGCATCACCTGCGTCAGTCACCATCTTACGAGTTGCGTGAACCATTGCATCCGCTTGGTTACGAGCTTCGACCAACTCTTTCATTTTGGCGTCTTCAGCCGCATGCGCTTCCGCATCCTTGATCATCGCTTCCACTTCTTCTTCCGAAAGACCGGATGAAGCCTGGATCGTGATGTGCTGCTCTTTACCTGAATTCTTATCTTTCGCAGATACGTTCAAGATACCGTTGGCATCGATGTCGAATGTCACTTCGATCTGAGGCATACCGCGAGGCGCCGCAGGAATCTCATCCAAGTTGAACTGACCCAAAGACTTGTTGCCTGACGCCATTTCACGCTCACCTTGAAGGACGTGGATGGTTACCGCAGACTGGTTATCTTCCGCTGTCGAGAACACCTGAGACTTACGAGTAGGAATCGTAGTGTTCTTCTCGATCAACTTAGTCATTACGCCACCCATAGTCTCGATACCTAGAGACAGAGGAGTAACGTCAAGAAGAAGTACGTCGTTTACATCACCGGACAATACACCACCCTGGATCGCCGCACCCATCGCAACCGCTTCATCCGGGTTAACGTCTTTACGAGGCTCTTTACCGAAGAACTCTTTAACCGCAGCCTGAACCATAGGCACACGAGTCGAACCACCCACCAAGATAACATCGTCGATTTCAGAAGCGGAAAGACCTGCATCTTTTAGCGCTGTTTTACATGGTTCGATTGAACGCTTAACCAACGCTTCGATCAATGATTCAAACTTGGCGCGGGTAATTTTCATGTTCAAGTGCTTAGGACCGGTTGCATCCGCCGTTACATATGGCAAGTTAATATCGGTCTGTTCGCGAGACGAAAGTTCAATTTTCGCTTTCTCAGCCGCTTCACGCACACGCTGTAGAGCCAACTTATCTAATTTAAGATCAACATTCTGGTCTTTTTTGAACTCTCCCGCGATGTAATCGACGATCACGTTATCGAAGTCTTCACCACCCAAGAAAGTGTCACCGTTAGTTGAAAGTACTTCAACCTGCTTCTCACCGTCCAGATCAGCCACTTCAATGATCGAGATATCGAAAGTACCACCACCCAAGTCGTAAACCGCAATCTTGCTGTCGCTGGTGACTTTGTCCATTCCGTAAGCCAACGCCGCCGCTGTCGGCTCGTTGATGATACGCTTAACTTCAAGACCTGCGATCTTACCGGCATCCTTAGTCGCCTGACGCTGAGCGTCGTTGAAGTAAGCAGGAACGGTGATAACCGCTTCAGTCACTTCATGACCTAGATAATCTTCAGCCGTCTTCTTCATTTTCATCAAAGTACGTGCAGAGACTTCCTGAGGAGACAGCTTCTTGTCACCTACCTGAACCCACGCGTCACCGTTATCAGCCGCAACGATTTCGTAAGGAACCATGTCTTTATCTTTCGTCACAACCGCATCGTCGGCACGACGACCGATCAAACGCTTGATCGCAAATAAAGTGTTAGTCGGGTTAGTCACCGCTTGACGCTTTGCAGAATCCCCAACCAAAACTTCACCGTCAGCCGTGTAAGCAACAATCGATGGCGTAGTGCGAGCACCTTCGGCGTTAGGAATAACCTTAACGTCTTTACCTTCCATTACCGCCACACATGAGTTGGTGGTTCCTAAGTCAATACCAATAATTTTTGCCATTTCCATATTCTCCAGAATAATACTTAAAACTTTTTAACTGTTGTCTCGTTTATAGGGTTGGGGTTCCGGTTTTCAAGCCTAATTTCGATTTAATTTAGGCTTATTTGAATTTTTCCCGATAAAACCCCGTTTAACCCTCTGAAAAAAGCTTACTGCGCCACAATAACGCGAGCAGGTCTAACCAAACGTTCGTTCAAGGTGTAACCTTTCTGAATCACGTTCATAACGGTATTCGACTCATGATCCGGCGAAGGTACCATCGTCATCGCTTCATGCAACTGCGGATCGAACTTTTCATTTAAAGGATCGACGCGCTCCACATTGAACGATTGCAAGATATCCAACATTTGTTTGAAAGTAATCTCCACACCTTCACGAATGCTTTCAACCGACGCTTCTTCTTTAAGCGCCGCTTCCATACCCATTTCCATCGAATCCATTGCCGGAATCAAAGCATCGACAAACTTCTCCAATGCATATTTATGGGCGTTTTCCACATCCAAACGAGTACGACGACGCAAGTTCTCCATATCCGCCTGTAAACGCAAAGCCAAGTCTTTATGTGCGGCCGCTTCCTGGCGCGCTTCTTCCAACAAAGCTTCGATATCACCTTTTACGGCTTCTTCCGCCTGTTCCAAAGCCTCTTCCGCTTGCTCTAGAGCTTCTTCTGCGGTCGGGATGTTTTCTTCCTGCTGATTTTCCGTTGCTTTATTCTCTGCCACGACACTTTTCCTATTAGATAAAATCTTTAAAAAAATTAAGTAAAACTAATTAATGTAATTCGAATTCTAGTTAACTAAGAACGCCCTGCTATTTTTTCAAGAGCGAACTTAAAATTTTTGCGGTTACGTCCACTTCCGGGACCACTTTTTCGTAATGCATTCGACTCGGCCCCACAACTCCGAGTACACCCAATACCTCACCATCCACTTCATAAGGCGTAGTGACGATACTGCAACCTCGATAAATTTCGTTTCCGCACTCATTTCCGATAAAGACCTGTACCCCTTTGGCTTTCAGACTTTTATCCAAAAGATTCAACATATCCGAATGTTTCTCGAACGAATCGAACAAGGCTCTTAGCTTTTCCGAATCGGCCAGCTCCTGATAATTCAACAAATTGGTCTTACCCGAAACCAGGTACGGCAATTTCTGATCCAGCTGCTGAGTCAAAACCGAATCGGTCGCTTCCACCACCGACAACATCAATCTGTTCATCGACTGACGAATCGTCTGCATGCGCTCAACCAACAACGCTTTAGCTTCCGCCAGATTTTTACCGACAAACTGTTCGTTCAGGAAATTAGCGGTCTGTTGCAATTCGGACGGGGAAGCGGCTTCCTCCAGTTCGATTATGCGGTTCTGTACATCCTGGTCGTTAAATAACAACACGACCAACACGCGATTGCCGCCAAGGCTGACAAAGTCGATGTGCTTTAAAATTTCCCGCTCTTTATTCGGCATCAACACCATACTGGTCATTCCAGTCATCCCGGACAACACTTTCGAAGCATGCGCCAATAGTTCGTCCTGACTGAATGCAGGCGAAAGCTGCCGCTGAATGGTCGCGATATTTTTCTTTGAAAGCGGCTGATAAGTGACCATGGAATCGACAAAAAAACGGTAGCCCATTTCCGTCGGAATTCTTCCGGCAGACGTATGCGGAGACTGAATCAAACCCATATTTTCCAAGTCTGACAAGACGTTACGCACCGTTGCCGAACTCAATCCGATTTCAGGGAGCTTTGCTAGTGTTGTAGAACCTACCGGTTTACCTTCATTCAGGTATAATCCCATTAAGTTTTTAAACAAAAGTTGTGAGCGGTCGTTTAACATTTCAGCACTCTCATGGTTAGAGTGCTAAATTATAAGATCGAAAACAGGTTATTCAAGACCTGAGGCGACTTTTCTGTATGGGTAACGTAAAAGATGTTTCAAAAAATCGGTATTTTTGGCAAATATTCGGGCGCTCAATGTTGGGACAACATTGAGACCTTAATTCAATTTCTGCAGTCGAAATCCAAGACCATCTACTTGGACGACACCTCGTGCCATAATTTTCCGGGCGAAAAATACAACATCGAAATCGTTGCGCGCGAACATCTCTCCAAAAAGATCGATCTGGCGATCGTCGTCGGCGGAGACGGTACTTTTTTGGATGTAGTTCGCTGCATCGTCGAAGACGAAGTGCCGATCTTAGGAATTAACTTGGGACGTCTGGGCTTTCTGACCGACATTTCGCCGGACAACATGATTACCGCACTGGAAGAAATCCTGTCCGGCATTTACGAAGAAGAGCAGCGCAACCTTTTAAAAGTCAGTATCTACGACGAAAACCAAAACATCGTTTTCGAACAGCGCGCCTTCAACGATGTGGTGATTCACAAAACCGATTCGCCGCGCATGATCGAATTCGAAACCTTCGTCGACGGCCGTTTCCTTAACAGCCAACGCTCCGACGGTATGATTATCTCCACCCCGACCGGTTCGACCGCTTATGCTCTATCCGCCGGGGGGCCGATTTTGGATCCCGATCTGGACGCGATCTCTCTGGTATCGATCAACCCGCACACCATGAGCACCCGTCCTTTCGTAATTTCAGGTGACAGCGTCGTCGAACTGCGCCCGCACGAAGACTGCAACGGTGTTGCTCAGATCATTTGCGACGGACAGGTCACCCACGAAATTTCGGCACTGAATCGTACCATTGTGACAAGGAACCCAAAGTTCATTAAAATGCTACATCCAAAAGGGCACGACCATTTTGAATTACTCAGAGCCAAACTTCGCTGGGGCGATAAACTATAGGAAGCCACCCATCCATGCTGCAAGAACTTTCGATTCAGAATTTAGCATTGATTGAAAAACTCACTCTAAACTTCAAAAACGGATTCAGCTCGCTGACCGGTGAAACCGGTGCGGGTAAATCGATTTTATTGGACGCTTTAGGATTAGCATTAGGAGAACGCGCCGACAGCGGATTGGTGCGTCACAACACGGAACGCGCCGACGTCAGCGCGCTGTTTGATGTCGAGCATTTACCTCACGTACAGGCCTGGCTAGTCGAACAAGACCTCGACGACGATAACCAATGTTACCTGCGTCGTACCGTCACCTCGGAGGGTCGTTCCAAAGCCTATATCAACGGCCGTCCGATTCCGGCCAGCCAATTGAAAAGCATCGGCAACCTGCTGATCGATATTCACGGTCAACACGAACACCAATCCTTACTGAGCACCCACAAGCAATTGGGATTGCTGGACGCTTATGCTGCGCACCCGTCGTTGATCGAACAGACTAAAACCCATTTCAAAAACTGGCAAAGCCTCAAACAGCAACTCGACCGTCTTCAAGAAGACCAGGCCGACTATCAGAGCAAACTGGAATTACTGCAATTCCAATTTAACGAGTTTGAAGAAACGGCTCCTCTGGAAGGGGAATTTAATGAACTTTCGGAAGAGCAAAGTCAGCTGTCGCACGCCAGTGAAATCAAACAAGCCTGCCAGCATGCCTATGAAGCGATTGAAGGCGAACAAGGCGCGGCTGATTTGATTAATCAGGCAATTCACACCCTAGAGGGCATCATCGATTTCAGCCCTGCACTGGAAAGCAGTCTAAGCCAGCTGAACAGTGCCTTAATTGAAGCTCAGGAAGCCGCCAGTGAAATTCAAAGCCATGCAGAATCGGTCGAGATCGACCCGCTGTATTTGCAAACCATCGAAGAACGTCTTTCGCAACTGTTTGCCTTGGCCAAAAAATATAATATCGATCCGGAAGAATTGATCGATAAACAAAATCAAATTCAGCAATCTCTTGAAGACCTGGAACAATCCGACCACTCGATCGACGAACTCAAAACTCAAATCGAACAGGCTTGGGCGGATTACCAGAAAGCCGCCAAGGCCTTAAACGCTTCGAGACAAAAAGCCGCTAACAAGCTTTCCAAAATCGTCACCGAAGGAATGCAGCAACTGGGGATGCCAAACGGCCGGTTTGAGGTTCAGTTAAGCGACAGTAACAACGCAAGTGCCAACGGTACCGATAAGGTCGAATTCTTGGTTACAGCCAACAAAGGCCAGCCTTTACAGGCCTTAAGCAAAGTCGCGTCCGGCGGTGAGTTATCGCGTATCAGCCTGGCGATTCAGGTGGCGACTGCCGAAGTCGCCAGCCTGCCGACATTGATCTTCGACGAGGTTGATGTCGGCATCGGCGGCGGCATCGCTGAAGTGGTCGGGCAGAAAATGCGTCAACTGGGAGAACATAAACAGATTTTCTCCATCACGCACTTGGCGCAGGTTGCTTCGCACGGCCACAATCACTTGCACATTTCAAAACAGACTAAAGGCGAACAGACTTTCACCCAAGTCGTCGAACTCGACGAACAAGGCCGTGTCGAAGAGTTGGCCCGCATGATGGGCGGTTTGAAGATTACCGAACAAACCCTGAACCATGCTCAAGAAATGCTCAAAGTGGCGCAACAGAAAAGCGCCTGACAGGTTGTTTCATTTAAGATTCAGCTCAAACGTCTTAACCAAAAGCAAAACAGGCCCGGTTTTATCCGGGCCTGTTTTCTTTTAAATTCCGATAAATTACACTTGTCCCTTAGAACAATCCGGTGATCACGCCTTCATCGGAAATATCGATCTTTTCAGCCGTCGGCACTTTCGGCAATCCCGGCATAGTCATCATGTTACCGGCAATGGCGACGATGAATCCGGCACCGTTTTCCAACTTAACATCACTGATTTCGACCGTATGCCCGCTTGGCGCACCTTTGGAAGTCGGATCGGTAGAAAACGACATCTGCGTCTTCGCCATACAGATCGGTAAATCACCATACTTTTCCTGCAGGCGTGCGATGTCATTACGCACCTTAACCCCAGCGGTAATCTCTTTAGCACCGTACAATTTGATCGCAATGGTTTCGATTTTTTCCCAAATCGGCAACTCATCGTTATACAAATAATTGAAACCCGGTTCGCGATTATCGACGATATCAATCACTTCACGCGCCAACTCTTCGGCACCCGCTCCGCCTTCGGCCCAATGTTTGGAAACCACACACTTCACACCTAACGCTTCGCACTTTTTGATCAAAAGATCCGTCTCTTCGTCCGAATCGTAAGTGAAGTGATTGATACACACCACCGCCGGCAAGCCGTAATTGACGGTGACGTTATGCAAATGACGCTCCAAATTGGCAAAACCAATTTCCAGTGCCTCCAAGTTCTCTTGGTTCAGATGGTCTTTCTCCACCCCGCCGTGATATTTCAAAGCGCGAACCGTTGCCACCAACACCACCGCCGACGGCTTCAATTTTGAAGAACGGCACTTGATATTCAAGAACTTCTCCGCCCCTAGATCGGCACCGAATCCGGCTTCTGTCACGGCATAATCCGCCAATTTCAAAGCGGTTTTAGTGGCGGTCACCGAATTACAGCCGTGTGCGATATTGGCGAAAGGCCCGCCGTGAACGATCGCGATATTGTTCTCCAACGTTTGCACCAAGTTCGGTTTGATGGCATCTTTCAACAGAGCCGCCATAGCACCGTGTGCTTTTAGATCACTCGCGTAAACCGGCGACACTCCGTCGGTCTTGTAACCGATAACGATGCGCCCTAAACGCTCTTTCAAGTCGGCGCGATTGGTCGCCAAACACAAAATTGCCATGACTTCGGAAGCCACGACGATATCGAAGCCGTCTTCACGCAGATAACCGTTGGCAGGCCCGCCTTGACCGATCGTAATGTCACGCAAAGCACGATCGTTCATATCCACCACACGCTTCCACTTAACCCGGCGTGCATCGATTTCCAAAGCGTTGCCTTGATGAATATGGTTATCGATCATCGCCGCTAACAGATTATGGGCGACGCCGATGGCGTGAAAATCGCCGGTAAAGTGAAGATTGATGTCTTCCATCGGAACCACTTGCGAATAACCGCCACCGGCCGCACCGCCCTTCATTCCGAAACACGGCCCAAGAGACGGTTCGCGCAAACACATAATCGTCTTTTTGCCGATACGGTTAAGCGCATCGCCCAGACCGACAGTCGTCGTGGTTTTACCCTCTCCTGCCGGTGTCGGGCTGATCGCCGTGACCAGAATCAACTTACCTTCTTCCTTGCGATGCGAAAGGTTATCGACATACTCCAAAGACAACTTTGCCTTATAGTGACCATAGGGGTCTAAATGCTCTGCGGGAATCCCGAACGACTGGTGCGCCAGTTCAATAATGGGTTTCATGTTAGCGTTTTGTGCAATTTCAATGTCCGACATAAATCTTCCTTTGTAGCCTTGCTTGCTCAGCCCCCGATGACCGAGTGTAATCCTATTTTCGACGCGTCCAAATTCATTCGAAGTTTACCAAGTTTCGAACGGTTGAATCTGCAAGCTTGCGAAAATTTTTATAAAAGTTCAATCCAGTGTTTTACCGGCGTGTTGGTGCCCTTCTGCAAATGCATCAGACAACCGATGTTTGCGGTGACAATCACGCTGGGTTCATCCTTTAACAGATTATTCAGCTTGTTATCACGCAACTCGTGAGAAAGTTTTTTCTGGGTAATCGAGTAAGTTCCCGCCGACCCGCAGCATAGATGCGAATCTTGAACCGGGTTCAGTGTAAAGCCCAAATCGACTAACGTTTTTTCGACCACGCCCCCCAGTTTCTGACCATGTTGTAACGTACACGGCGACTGGAACACGATTTTCTCGTTATGAGTACGCTTAAACGCACTCAAATCCTGTTTTAACAGATATTCGGAAATATCCATTGTATGTTCGACCACTCTTTTGGCCTTTTTGGCGTAGGCTTTATCGTCCTTCAAAAGGTGGGCGTAATCTTTGATCATCACTCCACAGCCGCTGGCGTTGGAAATAATCGCTTCCGCACCATGATCCAACTCGGACAACCAGGCGTCGATATTACGCTTAACCTTTGACAATGCATCCCGGGTACCCGAAAGATGGTGATCCACCGCACCGCAACATTGCTCCTGCGGAGTCTCTATCACTCCGATGCCCAAACGGTGCAAGACGTTGCGCGTCGCCAAATTGATGTTCGGCGCCAAAGAAGGCTGAACGCAGCCGGAAACCAACAAAACCTGTTTAGGGTGAGATTCTTCCTGGGCAGCCGCCAGCAATTGTTCCAATTTCGGGTCGGCTTTGGAGTGCTTGGCGAAAGGCCACAGAGCAATCAAAAAGTTAAACAATTTGGGCGTTGTCAATGTCTTGCGCAACGTCCAACGAAACAATCGTTGCGGCAATGGACGCGGACTTTTCTCTTCGATAAACTCACGGCCGATATCCAATAAATGACCGTATTCCACCCCCGACGGACAAGTGGTTTCGCAAGACCGGCAAGTCAAACAGCGATCCAAATGCACCAATGAATTTGCACTGACCTGTTTGCCTTCCAAAGCGTTTTTAATCAGGTAAATACGGCCGCGTGGAGAGTCGAGTTCATCGCCTAAAATACCGTAGGTCGGACAGGCCGACAGACAGAAACCGCAGTGCACACACGAACGCAAAATCTGATCGGCGGTCTTACCCGTAGTGGTTTTCAATAAATCAACTGGAATATGAGTTTGCATAGAATTTTATAAAGGCTTGAACACATTGTAAGGATCAAACACCTGTTTCAATCCTGCTTTGATTTTAGAAATGGCATCCGGATCATTATGACGCGGGGCGAAATAACTCTGCCATAAAGTCGAATACGGTGCCGGCGCTTCATCACTGATCACCCAGCGGCGCTGTCCGCACATACCGACGGCAATGGTATTTGGAATCGAAGGTGCCGGACCCTCGGTATCCACACGCCACAACTTCTGTCCGGCTTCAAGCTTGGGCTGGAACGGATTCAGCGTCAGCCAAATATCGTTATCGCATTGCATTGCATCCTGTTCGGCATGTTCGCCGAAGACGCGATAATAGAAAAGCCCGTTATAGTAAGCGCAGCCGGACAGCGGCAAAGTGGTTCCGGCCATCTTGTTCATAAGAACAATCGCTTCGTCTTCCGGCATCTCTTTACAATAAGTGACTTCTTCGACCAATGGAATGACTTTCAAGCTCAACTCGGTAATCACCGCCATTGATCCCTTGGAACCCGCCATCATTCTGGAAACGTCGTAACCGGCGACGTTCTTAATCATCTGCCCGCCGAATGTCAGTTGCTGACCTCGTCCGTCAATCATCTTGGTGCCGAGAACAAAATCCCGCAACACGCCACGGAAAGGTCGGGATGGTCCCGTTAAAGCACAGGCATAAGTCCCGCCGATGGTCGAACCGCCATAATCCGGCGGCTCGAATCCCAACATTTGATTATGCTCGGCCAAAGCGGCTTTTAAATCGGTGAGCTTGGTGCCCGACTTAACCGTAATCACAAGCTCCGACGGTTCATAAGCGACGATTCCACTATTCTCGCTCAGTGAAATTTCCTCAATACCCGATACCTGCGGCACTTTGGTTTTATTGCCCGTAATCTGAAGGGTACGCTTTTCAGTTGCTGCCTGTTTAATCTGATCTGATAATTGATTGCTAAACGAATCGCTCATTAAAAACGCTCCAACTCCGGGAAAGGCAATTGATTATTATGTACGTGCATCTGCCCGACTTCCGCACAACGGTGCAACGTCGGCACGGCCTTTCCTGGGTTCATCAATTCGGTGTCGTCGAACACCGCTTTAATCGCATGAAAAATTTCCAATTCCGGCGTCGCAAACTGGTGGCACATCGAATCCAGTTTCTCGACACCGACACCGTGTTCACCGGTGATGGTTCCGCCGACATCCAAACACAATTTAAGAATCTCGGCACCGAATTTTTCGGTCTGCTCCAGTTCACCCGGCTTATTCGCATCGTACAGAATCAGCGGATGCAAATTACCGTCACCGGCGTGAAAGACATTCGCCACTTCCAATTGATATTTCTGAGAAAGTTTTTCAATCTGCTCTAACACAAACGCAAGCCGCTTACGCGGAATCGTTCCGTCCATGCAATAGTAATCCGGCGAAAATCGACCGACGGCCGGAAAGGCGTTTTTACGTCCTTGCCACAAAGCGATACGCTCCGCTTCATTTTGAGAAACCTTGATGGTGGTGGCTCCGCTACGTTCGAGAATTTTAGCGATTCGCTGGGTGTCCACTTTTACCTGATCGAAACTACCGTCAACTTCACACAATAACAATGCCTCGGCATCGAGCGGATATCCGACCTGCGCATACTCTTCCGCCGCCTTGATCGAAAACTTATCCATCATTTCCAAACCGGCCGGAATAATACCGCGTTCCAACACACTGGTCACCGCATCGGCACAGGCACTTACGGAATCGAACCCCGCCATAACCAACTGAGCGGTATCCGGTTTAGGCAACAGCTTCACTTTGACTTCGACAATCACACCCAGCAGGCCTTCCGAACCGTTCAACAAAGCCAACAGGTCAATGCCGTCGTCTTTTTCATCCAAGACCAAAATATCGCCTTCCATATTCACCACGGTGATGGAAAGAACGTTATGGACGGTCAAGCCGTATTTAAGGCAATGTACACCGCCGGAATTTTCGGCAACGTTACCGCCAATCGAACAGGCAACTTGGGAGGAAGGATCGGGTGCGTAATAAAGGCCGTAAGGTTCGACCGCTTGAGTCACGGAAATGTTTCTGACGCCCGGTTGAAGCACGGCAGTGCGTGCCAAAGGATCGATATGCAAAATACGGTTCATCTTGGAAAGACCAAGTACGATTCCTTCGGAAAGCGGCAGTGCGCCGCCGGCTAATCCGGTACCCGAACCGCGTGTAATCACAGGTGTTTTATGTTTTTTACAGATTTGTAATGCCGTTTGCACTTCTTCGACATTATTAGGAAGCACAACCGCCAGAGGTTTCTGCCGATAGGCCGACAATCCGTCACACTCGTAAGGCGCACACTGCTCCGTGTCTGCAATCACGCTACCGCTAGGTAACGTTTGTATCAATTCTTGTATAACACTCATAATTGGGATTATAATTGATTTAAATCAAGTTTCATCCAATTTTTTTATCACCCTACTGAAACGGTAGCAATCTCAAGTAAGGAAAGTTGAACGCTATGCAATCATTCAATCCACCTATTCGTACTTTAATGGGTCCAGGCCCTTCCGACGTTCACCCACGCATTCTATCTGCCATGGCTCGTCCGACTATCGGTCACCTTGACCCTGAATTCGTCCGCATGATGGACGAAGTCAAAACCCTTTTAAAGTATGCGTTTCAGACAGAAAACGAAATGACCATGCCGGTATCGGCACCTGGTTCGGCCGGCATGGAAACCTGCTTCGCGAACCTGGTCGAACCGGGCGATAAAGTCATTGTCTGCATCAACGGTGTTTTCGGGATGCGTATGAAAGAAAACGTCGAACGTACCGGCGGAATCTGCATTGAGGTTCACGACGATTGGGGAACGGCGGTTTCTCCCGAAAAAGTGGAAGCGACATTAAAAGAACACAGCGACGCAAAAATCGTTGCATTCGTACACGCTGAAACCTCAACCGGTGCTTGCTCGGATGTGAAAGCGATTTGTGATATCGCACAAAAATACGACTGTTTGACCATTGTTGACGCCGTAACTTCATTGGGTGGCGTTCCGATTAAAGTGGACGAATGGGGTGTTGACGCGATCTATTCCGGTACCCAGAAATGTCTTTCCTGTACGCCAGGTTTGTCACCGGTCAGCTTCAACGAGCGCGCCTTGGATAAAGTCCGCAACCGTAAAACCAAAGTACAGAGCTGGTTCCTGGATTTGAACTTGGTTATGGGCTACTGGGGTCAAGGTGCCAAACGTGCCTACCACCATACCGCGCCAATCAATGCGCTTTACGGTTTGCACGAATCATTGGTCATGCTTAAAGAAGAAGGATTGGAAAACGCTTGGGCACGTCATGCAGCCATGCATGAAAAACTGAAAGCCGGTCTTGAAGAAATGGGCATCAAGTTCGTAGTTGACGAAGCGGTTCGTTTGCCGCAACTAAACTCTGTTTGGATTCCGGAAGGCTTTGACGATGCGGCGGTTCGCTCCGAATTGTTAAACACATACAACTTGGAAATCGGTGCTGGTCTTGGCGACTTCGCCGGTAAAGTATGGCGTATCGGCCTAATGGGCTTCTCGGCCAAAGAAGAGAACGTTCTTTTCTGCCTATCCGCTTTGAAAAAGGTATTGGGCAAATAAACCGTGATTTAATCCCGGATTAAACCCAAGTAAATCCGGGTTGAAACTGAACCGCTCCGCCGCATTGAATTTCATTGTGACCGGGCGGTTTTTTTATGCCCGAAACCTGCTTAATCAATCTTTACAATCTTCTCTGAACGAATTCAAAATCCTTCCGTACAGAAACTTAAATCCGGAATATCCGTCAATATGATTCAATTAACCGACTCTCTCAGCACCTGGACGACGGCCGACTTCAAACCCCGTTTTATTGCGGAAGTACAACGTTTGGATGGCAGAAAACTACCTTTACAAGCGGGTCTATCTTTATCAAGCTATGCGTTGTTCGATGACTTCAAGGTGATGGTATTGAATACGGAGGAAGATAGAGACTTCATCTTCGTAAAAACAGGTCTCTTTTACACCGGCATTATTTCCGGTTGCAGTTGCGCCGACGATCCGACGCCACTGGACGAACAAAACGAATATTGCGAAGTTCTATTCAAGATAGACAAATGTAACGGTATGACAGAAGTCTCGCTGCTGGGGAATTAAAATCCTCTTTATAAGAAAACGCTTAATCGGCCAACCTTTGGTAACGCCCTACTCCGAAAATAAAAAAAGCAGCCATTGGCTGCTTTTTCTTAACGAACTGCTGAATCCCGTCAGACCCAAACCGTTATTCCGGTAAGGTTCCGTAAATTACCAAATTATGGCCCGAAAGGTCGTAACCGTTCTCTTTGGCAATTTCTTGGATACGTTCCTCGATAACCGCATCGACAAACTCTTTCACCTTGCCGCTCTTCAAACAAACCAAATGGTCATGGTTGTCGCCGGTATCCAATTCAAAAATCGAAATATTGTTCTCAAAATTCAGGCGACGCACAATACCGGCCTGCTCGAATTGAGTCAGTACACGGTAAACGGTTGCCAAGCCAACCTCTTCACCTTGATCCAATAATATCTTATAAACGTCTTCCGCGGTTAAATGGTGATCTTCACCTGCACTCTCCAAAATCTCAAGAATTTTCAATCTCGGCAAGGTAACCTTCAAGCCCTTTTTCTTCAGCTCCGCTCCGCTCATTTGAACCTCAATTCCTTATACGTTATTATTGTGATTGTGACGCATCCACATCTCTTCGATAGCGTGTATAATAAACCATTTTTGAGCCAACTAGAATATTAATGAAAATGACCCCAATCCTGAACTCTGTTCTTAAAGCGGCTCTGCTTAGCGCCCAGAAACATTCCAAACTACTTTTAGCGTTAGGCTTATCGGGAAGCATGATGGCGGGATGTTCAATTTTTGAACCCTACAAAGCCACCTTAACACAAGGCACCATCATCTCTCAGGAAGCGATTGGACTATTGCAAGAAGGCTTAACCAAGGACCAGACAAGACAGTTATTCGGTCCGCCGATGGGTGAAGATCCATTCAATCCAAATATTTGGAGTTACGCATTCTATACCACCGACGACAATTTCCATCCGGATGCGGTTAAACGCCTGTCGGTCGTATTCGATGCCGACCAGATGATTGAATCCTGGAAAATCTCCGAAGAACCCATTCAGCTTCAAGACCACTAATCGGCAAGCACTCATCTAAGCCAATCCCCCGCCTCTGACCTCTTCCAAAACCATAGGCGGGAGGTTAAATGAATCCCTTACCTTTACCTCCGCGTCTTCATAGATTCTTCAAATCGAATGACTTTAATTTATATCTCAATCTTTCTGCTGACGACGTTCGCTCTCGACCTGCTGACGTCTTCTATCACGCGGATCGACCTTCAGCGGACGATATACCTCGATACGGTCCCCTTCACGCAACACCGTATCCAACGTTACCTGCTTACCGAAAATTCCAACCTTATCGATGTCAAGCAGAGGAAACTCTTCCATTAACTTGGAGGACTTTAAAGCCTGCTCGACCGTACAGCCTTCCTCTACTTGTTGCTCGAATAAATACTGCTCTTTCGGCAGAGCGTAAGCTACTTCAATACGCATGGATTATCCTTTTGAGTTAAGCGTAGACTTGTTTGGCACGTTCACAGAATGCATCCACCAAGGTATTCGCAATCTGCTCGAATATCGGACCAATCGCCGCATTCAATAAACCGCTACTGACCTCAAATTCCACTTCAAAGCTGATTTTACAGGCATCGACATCCAATACCTTGAACTCCCACTCGCCTTTTAACGCCTTAAAAGGACCGTCCACCAAATTCATCTCAATCCGCTGGCCCGGCACAAGGTGATTGCGTGTACTAAAAGTCTGCTTGATACCCGCTTTGGCAATGGTGACCTTCGCCTGCATTTCAAACTCGGTTTGAGAAACCACCTCTGCATCACCACACCAAGGCAAAAATTCCGGATAAGAAGCGACATCATTAACAAGGTCGAAAACCTGCTGTGCCGAATAAGGAAGCAAGGCCGTTCTTGTGATCTTTTTCATATCTACAGCTATATTCCACACTGACTAAAAATATTCACATCCCCCGATCCGTTTCACATTTCATCAAACACGTAATCATGAAAGCGGCGAATGCCTAAAAAAGGGAATTATACCAAAGCTCCGCCACCCGGCTTAAAGAGTGTTCCGTGAATTCCACAAAGATTGCGCTATAATCCATAAAAGAATCCGTCACCGAATCCAAAACACAGAGGGCTCGATATGAAACATTTGATTACCATCGGCTTGATATGCGCCACGTTCAATGCCGCCGCAGGCGAGTACCAGGAAATTGAAAACCCGCCAGCCTCCGCAGGTGGATTCATCAAAGACAGCTTTGTGGTCAACTACAGCGCCGACGACTTCACCGATAAAATCGACGAAGCCAAGATTCTCTATATTCCTAAAGATTTTTCCACTCAACCCGCGTTTTTCTTCCGTCGCCGCCCCTACTACACTAACTTCAGCGTGCAATTTCTGGAACAGGAAGATAAGCTGAAAAACTCGGATGGCAGCCTGACCAACGTCGCCGCGTCTTTCGCCGAGCACGGTTTTGTCTACAATGCCAAGCACGACTTAAAAGTTTCCACCGGCAGCGACAGCGAACGCATAAAAGTGCTGCTTGGCGGACAAAACAATCACTTAACCAAACTCTTCAAAACCGATGTTAAGCAATCACCCGGCCTATTGGGAATGAGTTTCTACTTCACATTCAATTATCAGGAAATGCCCGATTTCCGCGGCGCCTCCAACACCGACGATACCAAAGACGTCTTCAAGCTGCTAAACCGCTCCCTAGAAAAACAGCAACCGCTACATTTGCAACTGGACGGACGAAACGCACCCGATCGCGATTTTGAGCTGGATATCAAACGAATGCAGCAGGCTGTTCCTGAATCCGTAATCGACTTCTGCCTAAGCGGACGCAAATTAATCAACTAAGTATAAATTTAACGCCCGGATTGTAGCCTGATATAATACGCATCCACTTAAAACAGAATTAAAGCACGGTTGTTTTACCCCTTATGGCGAAGAAAAAATCGAATAAAAAAGATAACTCCCATCAGATTGCGCAAAACAAAAAGGCGCGTCACGATTACTTCATCGAAGAAGTACACGAAGCCGGACTTTCTCTAGAAGGTTGGGAGATCAAAAGCATCCGTGCAGGCAAGGTCAACATTCGTGAAAGCTACATTCTTCTAAAAGACAATGAAGCCTATCTTTTCGGCGCTCAAATCACGCCGCTAATCACCGCATCGACCCACACGATCCACGACCCGATGCGCTTGCGCAAGTTGTTGTTGCACCGTCGTGAACTGGATCGCTTGATCGGCCAGGTCGATCGCGGCGGTTACACCATCGTTCCGCTGGATATGCACTGGAGTAAAAACGGCAAGGTCAAATGCGACATCGGACTGGCTAAAGGTAAGAAACTTCATGACAAACGTGCCACCGAAAAAGAACGCGAGTGGAACCGAGATAAACAAAGAATCTTGAAAACCGCACGTTAAAACCCTATATAATACCCAAGCTTGATAAACGGCGGTTAAATCGCGAATTAATCAAGTTTAGTTCTTTTAAAATTTGGAAACCTTAATATTAGGTTTCTCTCGTTTAAAAGCAAACGGCCTAAAGTTTTAAACTGGCCTGCCGACTTTTAAACAACGTCAAATTGACGCATTTCTATTTGGGGATGTACTGGTTTCGACGGGGAGACTGAAGCTTAAGATGCATGTCGTGCCTGAACAATGCACGTAAATCTTAGTTCAAACAGTTATAGTTGCAAACGACGATAACTACGCTCTAGCGGCTTAATTCCCGCTGGTGCAGCGCAGGCCAGTTGCCTATGGCCCCTGTCGCTGTATCGACTTACATAGGATCGCGTCGGGTACGTGTTTGGGTGCCCATCGCTAAACTTAACAAACTCGCTTAGTGTGATCCCTGCTGGTCGGGCAGCATCTAGGTTAAATGAATAGACCAAATAAACATGTAGAGTTTTAAGTGGATGCTTTCCGGACGGCGGTTCGATTCCGCCCATCTCCACCAATTACAATTTAGTTGAACACCTTCAGCGCTAACTAAGACCGGAGCCTCGTCCTCCCGTTTAAGAACTTGCTCTCCGAGCGAAATCCTTGCTTACAAATATTTCTGTACTGACAAGACGATTTCTTTTACCCAGACAATTCACAAAAACGATTCTCTTCATTTTTACATTCCCTTCACTTTGATTTACCCTCTTTTATTTATCAATCTGCTTAAAATTTTCAAAATAAATAGGTACTTACAGCCTCTTTGCGTTATAGTTTTTTTAGACAAAAAGAAGAACAATGAAAACTATGTTCCGGTCTTTTCAGGGAAAGTCAGATAAAAAGGAATGGAATGGATTCTAGTTCCTGGCTCTATTGAAGGATTAATAACGTGTTTAAATTCATAAAAAGCCTATTTTCGTCAGCCAATTCCGATGTAAAGACGAAAACACCTCCCCTCCTTGACCAGCAGCCTGATACCGGTGAATCGACTACTCCCGCTAAAGAACTTCTAAAACAAGCCACTTCGCTTAAAAAAGAAAAAAAGTACGATCAAGCATGTGAAAAACTTCAGGAATCCTATCAAGCACTGGGCGCGGAAAACCTGACAATCAAAGATCGCCTTCGACTTCCCATGTACCTGCAACTCGCTAAACGTAATGAAGAAGGATGGAATGAACTCAACCGCCTGACACTCAAGTATATAGACGTTTCCTCCCAGGTAGAGATCGCTAATCAAATGCGGATATTTTTGCAAAACGACCAAAAGTACGCACAAGCGATTCTGTTCGCGATTTGGACTTTATGTAAAGAGATTGAAAGAGATCGATTTAATCAGACAATAAGTGAACAGCTCATACAAGAAAACATGGCTCCGAATAATATTGAATCCAGAATTTCCCCTCTTTTAAAAAAAGAGAACAAGCCTCATTTAACGGAAACGATTTCAAAACAGACATCGGAATACCTGCAATCGACTCAACACTATGACCTACGGGCAATCAAAAACCTGTTAAGCGAAATAATGGAATAAACCTCAGTAAGATAAAAAAAGAAACAATTTATTCCATGCCGCTTTTTTCGTCCAATTCACATACAGACGAACTCAACTCGCCCTTCTTCTGCGTCGGTTCAACTACTCGTTTATTTAATTTGTTTCATGCCGCCAACTAATTCCTTATCGTTATAAACGGCTATATCCCCTAATTAAACTCTGTATATTTATGGGGTCCGTAATAAGCAACACTCAACGGACATTTATCACTCCTATAACGATAAATCCTATGATATGATGCCTTAAACTAACCATATACTTTAAAAGGTTATGTCGAATACAATCTGCATAACTACGACTAACAAAGACCGCTTAAACATGATGAAAAAAATAACCCTGTTTATTAGTATTCTCCTATTACTAACGTCATGCACATCAAGCCAACCCGAAAAACTTAAAATTTCAGCCACCACCTGGATCGGCTACACCCCTCTCTTTTATGCTAAAGAAAAAGGCTGGCTAAAACCTTTAAACATCAAACTCCTGCATGTCGTTTCTCTAAGCGAGAATATGTACCTCTACCAGTCCGGAAACTCAGATGCATACGTAGGCACCCAATACGAATACAGCATAATCTCGCCTCAAGACCATAAGATTTTGCCCGTCATGATGTTCGACCGCTCTTACGGTGGGGATATCATTATGAGCAACGTATCGATAGAGACCCTGCAGAACACAAACAAAACCATCGATGCTTATCTGGAAATGGACTCTATTAACAGCACTCTGTTAAGGGATTTCATTAAGCAGCACCATTTACACGAAAAAAACATTAACTACATCAACCAAGATCAAGCCAAGTCCTCTGCTCTTTCTGCAGAAAAAGCCAAAAACCCGACATTGATCATCACCTATAACCCTTATAACGTCGATTTAGAGAAACGAGGCTTTAAAGAAATTGCTTCCACAAGAACCGGACTTGATCTGCTCGTTGTTGATGCACTATTTACAACCGAAGCAACACTCTATAAACATAAGGAGCAGTTTGTCGAACTGAAAAAACTGGTCGATAAAGCTATCGACGAACTTCAGCGCAACCCTAGAGAGTTCTACAAAACGGTTAAGCCGTATATGCTTGAATTAAGCTATAAAGACTTCATGCACTCCCTTGAAGACATCATCTGGATTAATAAAGAAATTTCGCCGGAATTGAAGGACCGCTTGAGTAAAGATAACTTCCCTACTAGAGGGCTTATTTAAGATGTTACTGAGCATTAAACAGTTTATGCTGTTGATCATCCTACTTCTTATTGGAGTCTTATACAGTATCTTCGCCGACTATTATCTAGAACAGAGAAATCAAACCGCATCGGTCATCTTAAAAACCTTGCAAGACGACATGTCCGAAATCAGCTACATCCTTTCAAAAAACATTAGCGAGAAAAAAGAAGTCGAGGGTTCAAGATCTCTACTTGACCGTTCCGCTTCGAATAACGATTTTATTAAAGCAATCATGGTTCTCGACGATCGAGATGTGTTGATGACCACCGATCCCCATTACCGAAAAGCTCCGACCAAAGACTCTATATATAGCTGGGAAGAAGAATCGCCCTACGATCAATTAACCCAAAAAACCGGAATCGAAGGTATCATCCGTTTTTACGAAGGCAAACATCTAAAAAAACTCACGCTTCTTTTCTTGCTGGATCAAGAAGAAATCTACTCAAATCTAAGCTACAACAAAACCAAATTCTTCATCTATTTCGGACTTTTACCTGCCTTAAGCATCTTTTTAATCTGGTTACTACTCAAATCGTTCGTTGCCAACCCGTTAGAAAAGTTACGCCAATACGCCTACTATCAAAGCGTCATTCCCAAAGCACTCAAAATCAAAGAACTGGAAGCAATTCGATCATCCATGGTACAAACCTTTTCCAGGTTGGACGTGGAACAAAAAGAGCTTTATAAAATGGCTCGTACCGACTCTTTGAGTGGATTGGCCAACCGTAATGCTCTGAATGAACACCTTAAAAGAATGATTGCCGGCGCCTCCCGCTCGCAAAAAGAGTTCGCCTATCTATTTTTAGATTTGGATAACTTTAAAACCGTCAACGATGCGCTGGGACATCACATCGGTGACGAACTGTTACAAAGCATCGCCACTACCATATCGGGAGTACTCAGCGAAAACGATTTTGTAGCACGCGTCGGCGGTGACGAATTTGTGATTGTTTTAGAAGATTACAACTCGATTACCGAGCTGACCCACATCATAGAACGTATCCAGAACCGCCTAAGCATCACCTGGGTGGTACAAACTCATCCTATTAATATCACCAGCAGTGTCGGGGTCGCTTTCTACCCCAAAGACGGTACCGATATTATCTCTTTAATGCAGCACTCCGATATCGCCATGTACGAGGCTAAAAAGAAAGGCCGTGCGCAATACCACTTCTTTACCGAACAACTGAATACCGAGGTCAAGAAAAGCATCGCTCTGGATAAAGCCATGCGCAGAGCATTGCAGCATGATGAGTATGAACTGTACTATCAACCAAAAGTAGACGTAGAAACCGGTGAGGTTGTCGGTGCCGAAGCGTTGATACGCTGGATCACGCGAACGGATGGCATAATTCCGCCAAACGACTTCATCCCCCTTGCTGAAGAAAACGGCTTTATCGTCGAACTCGGCCTATGGATTATGCGTGAAGCGATGTTGCAACAGCAACGCTGGAAAGCCAAGGGAATCGACATCTCCATTTCCATTAACGTTGCCGCTCAACAATTGACTGACGACCATTTTGAATCCAAATTCAAATCCATACTTCAAGAAACCGGGGCCGATGCATCCAAAATAGATTTTGAAATCACCGAATACCTGTTTTTAGACCAGACCAGTAACAACCTCAATACCTTGAAGATGATTCACGACCACGGCATCACGATCTCTCTGGACGATTTCGGTACCGGTTATTCGTCTCTTTCTTATCTCAAGAAGTTCCCGATCGACAATCTTAAAATCGACAAAACGTTCGTCGACGATTACGAAACCTCCGAAGGTGGTGTTTTCCTCGAAACCATTGTCAAAATGGGACAAACACTCGACATGACGGTCATCGCCGAAGGGGTTGAAACGAAAGAACAGGCGCTGTATCTCAAAAACGTCGGTTGCCAACTTTGTCAGGGTTACTATTTCTCGAAACCGCTTCCGGTGGATGATTTTGAAAGATTCTACAAAGCCCATCATTCCGCATGACACGCATAACATTAGAGTTATAGACTTTTCTAAACAAAGACTAAAGTACAAAGACTGAAGTACAAAAACTGAAGATTAGGTAAGCCTTAGCTCAACATCCTTAACTTTACTCAACTTGCAAAATCCAATCTATTGAAACATCAAAACTCAGCATTTAATAAAATACTTCGAAGCCCTGACAGTCTATTTAAACGATTATTCAAGCGTTTTTAAGCGGCTATCAACTCCCAATTCGCATGTAAACACAACCAGGCTTTCCGGAAGGTGTTATGACAATCGAATTGCCATGAAACTAGACAGCCCCCACTTTTTTCAACAGAAATAAAAAAGGGATGCAATGCATCCCTTTTAGATCTTTCCAAGTTAGGTATCAAATTTACTCAGATACCCATTCAGATAGTGTTTACTCTAGAATGTCGCCCACTCACCGTCGTCTTCCGTCTTATCCGCTTTGGACGGCGCTCCGGAAGACGTTGCTTTAGGCGCTTGCGATTGAGCAGGCTTGGCCTTTTCCGGCAATGCTGCAACCGGAGCTTCAGCCGGCTTTTGAACCTGAGCATGCGCTTTAGCCAAACTAGCGGCAACATGCTGATGGCTCATACCTTTAATTTTGAAGAAACTTACCGCTGAACGCATTTCGTCAGCTTGCTCGGTCAACTCTTCTGCGGCCGAAGCGGACTCTTCTACCAAAGCCGCATTCTGCTGAGTCATCTGATCGATA
This sequence comes from Thiomicrorhabdus sp., assembly GCF_041583835.1. Lineage (GTDB taxonomy): Bacteria > Pseudomonadota > Gammaproteobacteria > Thiomicrospirales > Thiomicrospiraceae > Thiomicrorhabdus. Next base: position 101,510 of record NZ_JBFHFC010000003.1, read on the forward strand.
TCGGTTACCGCTTTATTCACCTGCTCAACACCGGTCGACTGCTCTTCGGAAGCTTGAGCAATATGACCAAGCATCTCATTAACCTGGTGAATTACACCGGTAATGGTTTCAAGCGACTGCCCTGAGTCTTCAGCCAAACGACTGCCGTTTTCGACACGAGTCACACTTTCTTCAATCAAGGTTTTGATGTCTTTGGCCGCTTCGGCAGATTTCTGTGCCAAAGCGCGTACCTCACCGGCCACGACGGCAAAACCGCGACCGTGATCGCCCGCTCTAGCGGCTTCAACCGCAGCGTTCAGAGCCAACAAGTTCGTCTGGAAAGCGATACCGTCAATCAAGTTAACGATGTCTGCAATCTTATGACTGGACTCTTTAATCCCGTTCATAGCTTCTATCGTCTGAGTCATAACAGACATACCCTGCGCGGCCTCTTTGCTGGCCTGTTGCGAAATATCAGCCGCCTGCAACGCATTTTCGGTGTTCTGGTTTACGGTAGACGCCATTTCATCCATGGTGGCCGAAGTCTCTTCCAAAGCCGCCGCCTGCTGTTGAACGCGTGAAGACAAATCACTTGAGCCCTGTGCCAACTCACTTGCAGCAGAAGATACCACTTCGGTACTCTGACTGATCTGACTCACAACCTGAATGACTTTACCGGCTGTAAATTCAATACTCTCGCTCAACTCTTTCAGCTGACCTTCACAAGCAACCGTGACGGTCTTATTAAAGTCGCCTTCCGCTTGTGCACTTAAAACATCTTTGATGTTACCAATCACATCTTCCAAGTTCGTCAACGTATTGTTGATTGAGGATTTTAAAATCGCCAAGTCACCCTGAGCATCCACTCCGACACGACCTTCGAACTGACCTTTAACAACCTGAGCCATAATCGCGTTTACTTCGGAAATAATCTGATCCAGTGCGGTAATGGTGTCCATCGCATTGTCTGCCATTCGACGGAAATCACCTTTCACATTCGCATTGAATTGAGCCTTGAAATCCCCTTGAGACATCGACTGCATCAGCTTACTCAATCCCTGCATGGTTTCCGAAACCAATTCCACCGAGGTATTCACACCCTGCTTAACGTCGTTCAAAGTACCAACGTACTCGCCATTGATTCGCTTAGAGAAATCCCCTTCCGACAGTGCCAATACCACTTGCCCGGTTTCTTCCAAAGACTCTTCCAACGTTTTCAACAATTGGTTAAAGGAAATCAAGGCTAAACCAATTTCATCTTGAGAACTGACATCCAACTGACGCTTAAAGTTTCCGTCTTCAACAATGTCTTGCATCACTTGCTTCATATCGTTGATCGGACGAACCACCGCTTTCAAAATATAAAGCACCAACCCGACACCCAGAGCCAATGACAATATCAAAATAACCGCGACCAGCCATTGCGTTTGGTTGGCGATATTTAAACCTTCTTTCCCGCTTTCTCTAGCTAGCTCTTTCTGATAATCGACCAATGCCTGCAAAGCCTTACGCTGAGCCAAACGTTTTTCACGGGTTTCCGGAGCAACCACCGATTTAGCCGCAGACTCCAAATAACCGTTTTGAACCCATTCGACAATCATATTATTGGTTTCAACCAAATCTACGTTGGCTTTTATCAAATCTCCCAATAACTTCTTACCTTGCTCGGATGCAATCGATTCTTCCAAATAGTTCCGTAAATCCGCATTCTCTTTGCGGTACTCGGCAATTCGATCCAATAATTTTTGTCTTTCAGCTGCGTCCGTTTGAATTAAATACTCACGAATATTTTGCTGTATACGAGTTTCGAAAATAATAATTCGCTCAACCGCGATCAACTTCGGTAGACGATCATTCACCACTAAATCTTGCGATGCCGACAGTCGTTTCGTTTCCCATAATGCGGCCCCGCCCAAAATGGCTGTTAACAACAACATTAAGGCGAAAGATAAAATTAACTTGGTACGTATTGTCATAATCACTCCCCGGATACTAGACATAAGAACAGCTTAAAACTAAGAAAATTATTCGTGTTTTTTTATATAAAGGCCAAAAATAAAAAAACAAAAAATGTTAACTAAACACGAAAAACTCAAAATAAAACCCAAACAAATCGGAACATCGCCATTTCAATTGTAACGCTTTGTTTAAATTGTAACGTTTTGTACGAAATAAGCACTTAACAGAGTCCAATAAATACTTATCTCATAATATTTTCCTCTAATGTAAGAAAATATCTCGCAATTTCAAGCACATGTAAACTGGGACATTCTACTAGAAAACCCAATTAACATTAAAAAAATAAAGGATATAATTCGTTTATGACCTAGGCATAATTGCCGCTATCTCTAGACGGCAATCATCCAATTTAACAAGACCGGCTGAACATTTTACGGTTGCCTCGTTGATCGATTGCCCCCGCTAAACGCTCCACACCATGAATATAAGCCGCAGTTCTCAACGAACATTGATACTTATTCGACAAATCAAACACCAAGTTGGATTCACGACTCATAATTTTTTGTAATTTCTCTAAGACCTCGGGCTCTTCCCAATAAAATCCGGCCTTATTCTGCACCCACTCAAAATAACTTACCGTAACCCCGCCCGAATTCGCCAACACGTCCGGTATCACCGCAATCCCTTTCTCTTCCAACATTTCATCCGCCTGTGGCGTTACCGGACCATTCGCAATTTCCAACACAACTTTGGCCTCAATGTTACAGGCATTCAACTGCGTGATTTGATTCTCCATCGCCGCCAATACCAAAACGTCGACATTTAATTTCAGCAACTCTTCGTTCGTGATCTGTTCATATTCGAGCTTATTACATACCGACGCTTCGCAATACACCGATGCTAATTCACTGTTCGACACTTTATATTCATACACATCGGTTACGTTCAAACCTTTAGGATCGTAAATTCCGCCTTTGGAATCAGACACGGCAACCACGCGATACCCCATCACATTAGCCAATCGGGCAAAGTGATAACCGGCGTTACCAAACCCCTGAATCGCAACCGTCTTCTGAGAAACATTCCAACCTTGATGTTGGGCATATTCATTTAAAACGAACAAGGCTCCCTGACCGGTTGCCGATTCACGTCCCTGCGAACCATTCAAGTGCAGCGGTTTACCCGTAATAATCGTGGGTTCCTGGCGACGGGCAATAACCGAATATTCATCGGCCATCCATCCCATAATGGTCGAATTGGTATAGACGTCCGGTGCCGGGATATCACGGTTACCACCTAGAACATCCGCAAACGCACGAATATATCCACGGGAAAGCCGTTCAACCTCCAACAAAGACAGTTCTTTAGGATTAACCGTAACGCCGCCTTTAGCCCCGCCAAACGGCAGACCCGCGACCGCACATTTAACCGTCATCCAAAAGCTTAACGAAGTGACTTCATCCAAATTCACTCTAGGATGATAACGAATCCCCCCTTTAGTCGGCCCACGGGTATCGTCATACTGAACACGATAGCCGGTAAACACACGCAGACTCCCGTCATCCATACGGACAGGAATATTGGCAACAATGGAACGCTTGGGAACGGAAAGACGGGTAAAGACTTCTTCATCGACGTCGATGAATTTAAAGACGGGCTCAAGACGCTGCTTTGCGATTTCGAACATAAATCACCTTTGATTAATAGGACGGATAGTCCTTCGATTCTAACACGATTAATCAAACAGCGTTATTCGATCCGAAAAACCATAAACCTTATAAAATCAATGGAATAGAGCGGACAAACAAAGACATAACTAAATAGACTGAAGCAAACAAAAAGGACAAATAAAAAAGAAATCAGGCAGACTTAATCCCACCAATCAGGCCATTACGTCCGATAAAAAATTAAGATAATTTATACGGCCACGGTTTTAAGTGTTCATCTCGCCTTTTTTGAGCGCTTTTATTAAAGATACATACAATCCAAGGGTCAGCAACCCAAGCACCCACCAGTAAAAGCCGACAGGAAGAATAAAATTAATCCTAACGTCACTGAACGCCCAACCGAAAAACTCAACGACGGCCAAAGAAAGCGCAAAACAAACAAACAAATAACCGATGTAAACCATCAATTTATAATTCGCATTCAGTTGCGACCATTCGTTTCCATTCACAGTTACGATGACAGCCCCACACGCAGGACAAGCTTTTGCAGAGGTGGCGACTTTACCGTCACACTCGGGACAATTGATCAAAGACATAACCACTCCTCACCTTTAAAGCTACACTTTTAAGAACAAAAAGCCGTTTACATTCGTTGCAAAAAACCTGAATCAGCTGACCTTAACACCCAACCGAACATTTGAAGCACTTGCTTAAACACGCTTACGTGTTTCGCGTAAACCAACCCTACAAAATGTAAGTAATATAGACACCCGTTAATTTAAGCACAAATAGACTTTAAGTAAAATCAAAAAATAATCAGATAGTTAAGTAAGGAAAGCAGGTAAAACAAAATGAACGGGTCTTGCCGGTTAGCCGTAAATACAAACATAGCAGAAAACGAATACAGAAATAATCCAATCGGATTCAGTGGAAGTTAATTCGATCCCCGTCACTCACCCTGCACCAAATCAATATCATTCTTAATTCATTACAGGATTGAACCCGCAACAACGAGGTTCACAATCTTGGGTTCTAACCGTCAAATCCATATCCATATAACTCTTATGGAACTCTTATGGAACTATTCCAGTACAGACTTTATAATGGCCGGAACTTATTTTATTGGAACGCGGCAATGCACCCTCAAACCAAGCAAACAAAAACCTCTCTGACTTTCAGCCTACTATTTGCAAGTCTTATCGCCCTTGTTCCCACTTATGTTTTTTCAGATACGCTTCGAATCGCGACGGATGAATGGTGTCCTTACGATTGCATCGCAAGTCAAAACCAAGGCAAGGTTGGATATTTGGGTGATTTACTGGTGGAAACCATGAAAGAAAGAGGACACAAGGTCGAGTTCGTCGAAGTTTCTTACTCTCGTGGATTGCAACTGGTAAGAGAAGGCAAACTTGACGGTACCATGGCCTGCTTTCGTGAAGAAGCCCCTGATTTCGTGTTTCCTGACTTTGCTTTAGGCAAAAGCAACAGTACCTTTTTCAGCCGTAAAGACTCAGACTGGCACTATACAGGGAAAGACTCACTTGAACAGGCTAAAATGATCGGCGTTATTAAAGGGTATGACTATGTTGATCCGATCGTGATGGATTATATTAATCAAAACCCCAAAAACGTCCTGGCCATTACCGGAGAAAAACCTTTAGAAAGGTTGCTTGAAATGCTTATCAGTGGTCGCCTAACCGCAGTTATCGAAGACAAAAGCGTATTGGAATACAAGGCCAAACAAATAGGCAAGTCTGACCAAATAAAAGTCTCCGGCACCACCAGCGTGATCATTGATGTTTACAGCAGTTTTTCGCCTAAAAACCCTAAATCCGCAGAGTATGCCAAAATCTTGTCTGAAGAAACTCTAAAAATGCGTCAAGATGGCCGTTTAAACAAATTGCTGGAACGTTATGGCATTCAAGATTGGCAAACCCAATAAACTATGGTTTGTTAAATGCGAGCTTTATTGAACCGTTATCGCCAATCTATTGCGCTGCATCTATTGCTCGTGATCTTTGGCTTTTATTTTTTGGTGGCGGTTCTGGTCACGGTAGTTCAGCTATACAAAGAGTACGAAAACACAAAAAAAGAGTTTTATGAAGAAATTCAAACCTTGCCCGCCACCTTCGGCAAGGGAATTTCCGATTCGGTCTGGACCTATAATCAAGAGTTACTGCAATCGATTTTACAAGGCATGTACAACCTTCCCATCGTGGTAGGTGTAAAAATCGAATCTCTCGACCACAAAATGGATATGCAAATCGGTGCGGTGCTTAATGAGCAAAAGCAGGTCAATTATTATGACTCGAAAGGCCAACCCACAGAACAAAAACTCTTCGGCTTGGGCGCTAAATCACTTTTCGATCACGAGTTCCCTATTCATTATCAAGGACCGGCGTTTAAAGATGATATTCCCTTGGGAAAGGTAACGCTTTATTCAAATGACAGATTGGTCTTTGAGCGAGTCAAATACGGCTTCTTTCTCATATTGATAAACTCCTTAATCAAAACTTTCGCACTTTGGTTTATCATTTATTTCTTTATCAAAAAATACTTAGGGCGACCTCTAGAAGAATTTACCCACAAAATTCGCCGACAAAACACACAATCCCCGCAACCGATCGACTTGGCTATTCACTGGACAGATAAAAATGAACTGCTCATTTTAAAAGACAGTTACAACCAAATGATTCAGCGATTAAACGAACACCAGCACGAATTGTTAGAACTTAACCAAGAGCTGGATGAAAAGGTTAAAGCTCGGACACATGACCTAGAGCTTGCCAAAGAAAGCGCTGAGAAATTAGCTTATATCGATCCACTCACTCAACTCAATAACCGCCGTGCTTTTTTTGATTATGGCCAACGGCTACTGAAGCTGGCTTTCCGGCAACAAAATCCGCTGAGTTTGATTATGCTCGATATAGATAATTTTAAAAAACTCAATGACACTTATGGCCATGCTTTGGGAGACCAGGCCCTAAAAGCTTTTGCAGACACGCTTATAAACAACCTTCGCTCAACAGATATCATCGGCCGGTTAGGAGGAGAAGAATTTGCTGTGCTTTTGCCTAATACTGGAGAAGCTGCTGCGGTTAATATTGCTCAAACCCTTCGCCAAAAAATCAGTCAAATCGAGCTAAAACAAGAGCAGTTGTCAATTCAGTTTACCGCCAGTCTGGGGGTTGTTGAAAGTAAACGAGAAGACTCGAATATTGACTCATTGCTTGCACAAGCCGACAAAGCGCTTTATGTTTCAAAAAATCAAGGACGCAATCAAGTCACTTCGTATTCAGAAATAGCCGCTGGCACACCGCAATAAAAAAAATTGGCTAATCCTTCTAAAGAATCCAACCTTACAGAAACCAAAAATTCTTGGGCGTCGTTTGAATACTTAAACTAATCAGAAATGTCTTAAAGCTTTTAGCAGAAGAGCAAAAGAAAATAGTCTTTTAAAAGAAAGATGCTTAGGAAAATGGAACGAATGACGGGGATCGAACCCTCGACAACAGGAATCAAAACACCAATAATTATATTTAAAAATCAATGACTTATATTTAGACCAGCCTCACAAATTAGTTAAATTTGGGAACGGTTTTAAGCGATTTAGACGGATCATCCCCCATTGATTTAATCAACTCTTTCAAAGTAATTGGGTGATGAACTAGAACGTTATAAATTAAAAATATTTAACGTTATCCCGATCCAAATTATTACTTAACTCTACACTCTTTGCTTTTGGGTGAGTTTGAAGATTCCTTCTGATACTACCTAAAGATAGATAACATTCCTCCACTATATTTTTTTGCAACTCAACTAATGAAGGATCGTAATTATTGTCAATAATTTTGTGTGCGGGAAGCTGCCTTTCTCTTCTAACCTTTCTTAAAGATTTCATTATTTCTTTTGGTATATTTTCGTCGGGATATCTAAAAAACTTACTTATCCACTCTTCTAGCAAGGACAGAGTCCCTTTTTGTTTACGTTCAAATGTGCTGTCATCTAAAGGTATCAACTCTTCCAAATCTATCTTTCCTTTAAAAAAGGATCTATTTATATTTTCTGAAAGGAACTTATCGAGCAAGTTAATGAATTCATAATAATTCTTAGAAGTCGGAGAAAAGAAAAATGTGAAGTTTCTCGGCCTATTATCCCCATCCAATTCCTTACGAAAAAGAGGAACACCGAAAATTGATGAAGTCAGCTTGTGAATTGCATTTATTTCATCAATCAAAGCAGAAAAAACTGATCTGGAAGTTATCCAGTTACCCTGAATAATATTATCGTAATAATCTCCCAAAACTTTGCATTCTGAAAATGGGACTTCCTTGGTACTCCAAAAAATTTGGTGTTCAGCCGAAAGTCGGCCTAAATCGCATAGCAAGACGGCTATGACTCTACTTGATGTAGAGTCAAACCCAAGTCCAAATGATTTTAAAAAAATTTGATCTTCTTCTCTCAGAATAGCATTACCAGACTCGTCATAGTTACAGGAGATCCTGCCACTAAAATCTTCGAATTCGAAATCGTACCTAGGATCACCAGAATAGCGCTCCAAAATATCTGTTTCAAAATACCTAAAGCTCAACTGCGGTTCTGCTTGTGCCAACTCAACCGTGTATTTTGCATACCCGAAACCACTAACATCTCGTTGCTTTTTCAAATATTGCTGACTTGGATAGACACATACAGGATATTCAGTTTGCTCTGTAACGAACTCAAAATCACCATAAGAATGCTTAGAAACCTCTATGCCCTTTGCATCTTCTAAAATTTCCAACTGAGTCTTAACAGGATAATGTCCAATCCCAATAATATGAGGGTTTGAGCTTGATTGAATCGCAACCACTTCATCTTCTACAAGTTGCTTCACCAAATCAATAGAGTACTCATAATCCAAATCGAGCTGTTCTGAGATATTGCGAAGTGGTATCCCATTAAAATCATTGGATTCACAGAAAAAAGAAAAAACCAAATCCTCAACTTTTTTAAGTTCCTTCACACCATCTCTCTTTTGTTTAACATGCAAATTCGTAATTATCATGTGTAGGGCTGTCAAAATAAAAAGTAATTTTGTTTCCGCACAATTGTTTTATATAGATTTAATCAGAATCTCTCTTCCTGACTGCATTTTCATAATACCCTAACTCTTTCTGAATACCCTGAACTTGAGCATCAAGTTCATCTGTCCAATCAGGAATATCTATGTAAACTAGGTCAGAGGAATATCCTGTAGACTGATCAGGCCTATCCGTGGCAATGCCAACTACAATGCCTACATCTGGCGCTGTAACACGGATAACAAGACATCTCAAACCAAGCTCTTTGACCCTAAATTTTCTATCACTATTTATCCCTGTCAAAAATACAAATGCTGTATTTTGATACGCCAAAGCTACTCTAGAAGAAATTTTTAATTCAAGTTTAACTAAAAATTCTCTAAATATTTCCGCAAGAATAACTCGATGCCTCCTTGGCTGTATTCCATTTAAATTAGAACAAACTGATTATTGGCGACCTCTTTAATTGAGTAGTCAAACACTTCTTCTCTTAGCAAGTCTTTTAGTATATATAGTGTTCAATCAGATGGACTATAAACATTTAAAAACAAAGAGAATAAAGTTAGTGCGAATGACGGGGATCGAACCCGCGACAACAGGAATCACAAAACTGGGCTCTTCTGACCGGTTAGCAATAAATACAAACATGGCAGAAAACGAATACAGAAAATAATCTAAATGGATTTAGTAGAAGTTAATTCGATCTTGTGATGAATTAAGTACGATATTGGTTTAGTAGGATTTAATATAGAAATAAAAATGGGGTGAGTGACGGGGATCGAACCCGCGACAACAGGAATCACAATCCTGGGCTCTACCAACTGAGCTACACCCACCATAGTGGTTGATCGACACACCGTAAATGGCGCGCCCATCAGGATTCGAACCTGAAACCCTCGCCTTAGAAGGGCGATGCTCTATCCAGTTGAGCTATGGGCGCTCTATCGAACCTTGTGACTATTGACCCGAAAAGGATTCGCATCAAAAAGAATATGGTCGGAGTGGAGGGATTTGAACCCCCGACCACCTGTACCCAAAACAGGTGCGCTACCAAGCTGCGCTACACTCCGTGAAGATGGGGCGTATTGTATAGACGCCCCCCAGTACTGTCAACCAGAAATTATGAAAATTTATTGTTTTTTTTATGGTCGCCCAAAAGAGACTCCGGCCAATTTCAGCTAAGTATTTGATTCCTATTTTGAATCGCTTTTTCCTTACCCACAACCCATTGCTCAACAAATCCAGTCCAATAGCGAGAGAAAAGAAATAAAATCGGGTATCATAATGTTTTTTTAATTTCTACATCATTTGGGAGATGTTATGTCTGCTAAGATTCTTGACGGTAAAGCCATTGCAGAAGAGTTACGCGAATCCATTAAACAAGAAGTTGAGCAACAAGTTGCTCAAGGGAAAAATCCGCCTGGCCTAGCCGTAATCATGGTGGGCGAAGATCCAGCCTCTCAAGTGTATGTACGTAATAAAAAGATCGCTTGCCAAAAAGCCGGCTTTAACGATGTTTCCGAAGTTTTACCGGCGGAAACCTCACAAGAAGAAGTATTGGCATTAATCGACAAGCTAAATGCCGACGACACCGTTCACGGTATTATCGTCCAGCTACCGGTACCTGCGCATATTGACCCTGAAACCATTATCGAACGTATCCACCCATGTAAAGACGTGGACGGTTTCCACCCTTATAACGTCGGTCGTTTGGCAACACGCATGCCTCAGTTAGCCCCTTGTACGCCACACGGCGTTATGACCATGTTGGCTAAAACAGGCATTCCGCTACGTGGGTTGAATGCGGTCGTTGTCGGTGCGTCTAACATTGTGGGTGTTCCTATGGCATTAGAACTTCTAAATGAGCGCGCTACGGTCACTATTTGCCACAGTGCAACCAAAGACCTGCCTAAAAAGGTTTCCGAAGCGGATTTAGTCGTTGTCGGTGTCGGTATCCCGAACATGGTGAAAGGCGAATGGATCAAAGACGGTGCGATTGTGATCGATGTAGGTATCAACCGTTTAGACGACGGTACACTGTGCGGTGACGTCGAATACGACGTGGCTAAAGAAAAAGCGAGCTGGATCACTCCGGTTCCGGGCGGTGTCGGTCCAATGACCATCGCGACCCTATTGCAGAACACGTTACAGGTTGCCTATCACCTAGACTGCAAAGCGTAATCGTTTCACGCAATCCCACAAAGCAAAAAGGCCGGTATTTTCGAATACCGGCCTTTTTTATATCTTTATATCTGGATTACTTCACACTCAAACTTAACGGTACAGCTTGTGATAAGTCCCCTCTTGAGCGATCAATTCGTCATGACTGCCGCTTTCGATGATATGTCCGTCCTCGAATACCATAATACGATCCGCCTGCCGGATTGAACTTAAGCGGTGTGCCACAATCAAAGTCGTACGGTTCTCAAGGAACGGCGCCAAGTCTTCATAAAGCTGACGTTCGGTTTCCATATCCAACGCCGAGGTCGCCTCGTCCATAATCACCACTTTAGGGTCTTGCAAAATCATCCGCGCAATCGCCAATCGCTGACGCTGACCACCGGACAACTTAATGCCGTTGCGCCCGACAATCGTATCCAACCCCTGTTCGAGCGATTTGACGACCTCATCCAACTGCGCCTGTTGTAAGGCATACCAAAGCTTTTCGTCGGCCATCTCCTGCCCTAACGTCAAATTAAAACGAATGCTTTGATGAAACAATACCGGCTGCTGTAAAACCGTCGCCACATGCTGACGTACCACCGCTTGCCCGATCTGATCTATAGGTTGATCGCCATACAGCACTTGCCCTGATTCGGCTTGATAAAACCCCAACAGCAGTTGAACCAAGGTGGTTTTACCGCCGCCGCTCGCACCGACCAACGCCAGTTTCTCGCCGGGTTGAATAGTGAAGTTCAAACGATTAAGTACCCGTTCCGACTTACCGGGATAGCGGAAACACAAGTCTTTGACCGCCACCGACACGGGCTCTGATTGGTCGAACGGATTGACCTTACTTTGGAAAACCGGTTCCTGCTTCAAATCCAACACTTCATTAATACGTTGCAAAGCGCCGCTTGCCGCGCTGTAGCTGTATTGAATCGCCAACATCTCCTGAACCGGACCCATCATAAACCACAGGTAACCGAATACCGCCATCATCTCACCGATCGTCAGCCCCGAAAACACCACCATCAACATACTGACACCGCGGAACACATCAAAACCGATCAAAAAGATCATGAATGAGAAACGGCTTGCCGCATCGCTTTTCCAGGTAAAGGCTTCGGAATTCTGCTTGATCGTTAAGGCATGACCGCGAACACGGTCGAAGAAATTAGTATCTTGATTGGCCGCGCGTACCTGCTGCAAAGCATCCAAAGTCTCAGTCAACGCCTGTTGAAAAGCGTCTACCGCGCTATTTTCGTCCTTTTTCAAGGTTTTGACCTTACGCCCCATGCGCATGGTGAAATAGACCACCACCGGGTTCAACAGCAAAATAAACAGAGCCAGTTGCCAATGCAGCCACAACAAGACCAAACTCACGCCAATCAAAGTGAACACGGCGATGATTAGCTTACCGACCGTCGTACCCAGAAAAGTATCGATACTGTTGACGTCATTCACCATCGTTGCCGAAACACTGCCGCTTCCCATCGTTTCGTATTGCGCCATGGAAACGCCCTGCACTCTCGCCAGTAGGTCACGGCGAATCTGGTAGGTGACGTCTTTGGCGATGACGGTAAATTGCTGCACTTGCCAGACGCCGAAAACCAGCCCCAACATTCTTAAGACGATGGTGATTACAGTAATGGCGACGATATAGTAGATAGGGCCGTACCAGTCTGATGACACCAACGTCTGCAAAAATCCGACAATCGGCCCGGGCTTATTCAGTAATACCTCATCCACCAGAATCGGCAACAATAATGGCAGCGGTACGGTCGCCAACATCGCCAACAAGGCGATAATGTGCGCTTTAACCAGACGCGGCTTATGCTTCACCACCAAATCGAAAATTCGCTGCCAGGTATAACAGCGTTCCGAATACCCCGAGGATTGATCGGTAACGGGCACGGATGCGGGAGCGGCGGAAGCGTCCATAAAACTTAGTCCAGTTTGAACAAACGGTTAAAGTTGGCGGTGGTCGCTTCGGCCACCTCTTCAAAAGACAACGCCCTCAACTTGGCGATTTCCTCAACCACATAACGGGTATAACCCGGTTGATTGGTTTTGCCGCGATAAGGCATCGGTGCCAGATAAGGCGAATCGGTTTCAACCAGAATGCGATCCAAAGGTACCTGTTTAGCCACCTCTTTGAGTTCCAACGCGTTCTTAAACGTAACGATGCCGGAAAAGGAGATATAAAACCCGATCTGCATTGCGCGTTCGGCAGTCTCCATATCTTCAACGAAGCAGTGCATGATACCGCCGATTTCATCCGCGCCCTCCTGTTCCAGAATGCTCAAACAGTCCGGCGTGGAATTACGGGTATGGATAATCAACGGTTTACCAAGTTGTTTGGCGATACGGATATGTTGTCTGAAACGCTCGTGCTGCCATTCCATCGATTCCGCCTCGGCATCGAAGTGGAAATAATCCAATCCGACTTCGCCAATCGCAATCACTTTAGGATGAGAAGCGGCTTCAATCAAAGCCTCGTCGGAAATCACGACGTCTTTGTCTTCGCAAGGATGTACGCCGATGGCGGCGTAGACTTCATCATACTGTTCCGCCAGGGCCAGCACTTCAGACCACTGCTGCGGATTAATCGCCACACACAGAATACGCCCCACTTCCAATTCTTTCGCTTTTTCGATCACTTCCGAAACCGTTCCTACCTTCTCCTCGGGCAGGATATTCAAATGACAATGCGAATCGACAATCACGCTAACTTCCCTTTTACTAAATTTGATTGAAACACACTCTCTAGAGGTTCTTGTGAGTGTTGAATCTGCAGCCATTCAAAGCACAAAGATTCCAATACCAGCTGTTTATTGGCGTTCCCCTGCCAACTGCTCTTAGCTTGCAGGCAGGCCTGCTGGAAACGCAGCCAGTTTTGGATCTGGTTATCGGAATAATCCGATCCTTCCTTATAAAAAGCCGCACGAACGGCGGAAACCGACCAGAAATAGAAATAGTCGAATACCTGTTCCGGTTTCGCCCATTTCAACCATTTTTCCACCAACTGAGGAACGGTTTTCTGACCTGACTGCATCTGCTTTAAAGCGGCTTTCCATTCATTGTCCTGTTCGAACAACCCTTGCTCTATCCATTGCTGCGCCGCAATCGGCGCACCCCAGTTCAAACGCAAGGCACGTTTAATCAAAGCTGCATCCGCCTGAGGACTGGCTTGTTGCAGCCATGCCTGCGCTTCGTCTATCGACGGCGCGGCAAAAGACAATTTCTGACAACGACTTAAAATAGTCGCGGGTAAACGCCCAAGCTGATGCGTCGTTAAAATAAACAGCGTTCTAGCGCTCGGTTCTTCAAGCGTCTTCAACAAGGCATTAAAGGCTGATTGATTCAAGTATTCAGGCCCTTCCACCCAGGCCACTTTATAACCACCTTGATGCGACGTTTCGTTCAATTTGTAGACCAATTCGCGAACCTGATCTACCGAAATCTCTTTTTTGTCTTCCAACACCTGCAAATGGAAAAAATCGGGGTGTTGTTGAGTATTGAACAGATGGCAGCCCGAACATTGACCGCACGCATTACGATGGTCGCAGAAAATGGATTGCACCAACTGCTGAACAAAAGATTCAATGCCGATACCACTCGGTCCGGACAACAAATAGGCATGCCCCAATCGCGACTGCAGCTGCTGCCATTGCTGCCACTGAGCGGCCATCCACGGATAAATCATGCGTTCTCCATAAGGGCTTTCAAGCAGGTTTCGATTTCTGCCTGAACCTGCGCTAAAGATTGACTGGCATCCAACACCGTATAACGCTCTTCAGCCTGTTTGGCACGCGTCAGGTAAGCGCCGCGCACCTTTTCGAAAAAGTCGTGCTGTTCCTGTTCGAAACGGTCCGTCTGACCGCCGCGCGACGCCACGCGCGCCATACCGATTTCGATCGGCAAATCGAATACAAACGTCATATCCGGAAACATACCCTGCTGAACCCAGGCTTCGATTTCGGCAATGCGCTCAAAAGGAATGCCGCGTGCCGCACCTTGATAAGCGTAACTGGCGTCGGTGAAACGATCTGAAATCACCCAGGTGCCTTTTTCAAGCGCAGGAATAATCTTTTCGCGGATATGCTGAGCGCGGGCGGCAAACATCAACAACAATTCGGTATCGGCATGCATTTCGGTGTAGGCCTGGTTCAACAGAATTCCTCTGACCGCTTCGCCGATTTCGGTTCCGCCCGGTTCGCGCGTAGTGATGACATCAATGCCCTGCTGCTTGAGCCAATCCGCCATAAAGGCTAAATTGGTTGATTTACCTGCGCCTTCGGTTCCCTCAAGTGTAATGAATTTGCCTGTCATCCAGCCCTACTTCCTTTTTGCATATTTCTATTAATTCACGATTCGTTCGCTAGCGCAGCAACTGATACTTGCGCACCGCTTTATTATGTTCGATCAGCGTCTCTGAAAAATAGTGTTCGCCGTTGCCTTTGGCGACAAAATACAGCGCTTTGGTTTTATCCGGATGCATCACCGCAGTAATCGCCTCACGACTTGGCAAAGCGATCGGACTCGGCGGCAAACCGTTCACCCGGTAAGTGTTATAAGGTGTCTTTTTCAGCAGATCGACCTTACGGATATTACCATCATATTTCGCTCCGATGCCATAAATCACGGTCGGATCAGTTTGTAGACGCATGCCTTTTTTCAGGCGGTTAATAAACACCCCTGCAATCAAAGCGCGTTCTTCTGGTACAGCGGTCTCTTTTTCCACTAGAGACGCCATAATCAAAGCCTCGTAAGGGGTCTTAAACGGCAAATCCTTAGCTCTGTTCTGCCAGGATTCCTGTAGAGTCGTGTTCAAGGCTTCGTGCGCTCGGGTCAGAATATCCAGGTCGGAATCACCGGCCTGATACAGATAGGTTTCCGGCAGAAACCAGCCCTCAAGCCCCGCGAAAGGATAGTTTTCGTCCCCTAACGTTTTCAGTGAGAAAGCTTTATAGAGTGCTTCCGTTTGCCCGACGTTTAAAACACGTTTGATTTTCGTCAAGGCCTCTATCTGAAGCAGTGTCTGTTCGAAAGTGTGGCCTGCGATCAAGGTCACAGGATATTTAACCGTTTCACCTTTGATCAACGCCTGTGCAAGTTCTTCGACCGTCCACTCTGGCTGAATCCGCATCTCCCCGGTTTTAATCAAACCGTGCTGATCATGATAGCGTAGATACCACACAAACCACTTAGGCGAATCCAACAGACCTGCCTGATGTAACTGTTCGGCGACTTTAGACGCCGAAGAACCGGGTTGGATTTCAATCACCTTGGATTCCGCCAAATTGGAAACCGGCTGAATCAAAAACTGCTGAACCTGAAAACCGATAATGAACGCCGCCACAACCAACAAGCCGGACGCGGCCGCTAAACCTCTCAACAACGTTTTTATCATTCCCAAATCCGTATTGCGTTATTCTGTTGCCACTGCGACCAGGCCTGTTGAATTTCAACTACCCGTTCGACGGCAAATTTCATATCCATGAATTCCTTGACCGGCATGATGCCACGGACGGCATTACTCAGAAACAATTCGTCCGCATTTCTGATTTCATCCAGAGTGATTTCACATTCGATCCATTCCAATCCCAGACTTTCCGAAAGAAACCGCAACTGATGACGCGTGGTTCCTTCTACACCGCTTTCAACTAACGCCGGCGTAATCAATCGCGTCCCTTTAATCAGAAACACGTTCGACTGTGTGGCCGAGATCACTTTCTGACGCGCATTCAGCATAATGCCTTCGGAAAACGCGGTTCCCGCCAATTCGGCACGCGCCAAGACGTTTTCTAGTCGGTTCAGGTGCTTCATCCCGGCCAACTGTGGATTAATTGCACAGATGCTTTCGCAAAGAGCAACTGCCATAGCCGGATGCATTTCCGTCATATCGGATGCTTTTTTATAAGTCGGGTGCGGCGAAGCCTGAATGATGATTCTCGGCTTAGCTTCCACGGGCGGTTGATAACCGACACCGCCCAGCCCTCGCGAAACGATCACTTTAACCACAATCGGCTGTAAGTTCCCGGTCAGTGCTTGACGCAACTGTTGCAAAACGGTTTGTTCCTCGATTTCGGGAAAGCCCAATCGTACAACACTTGCAGACAGACGCCTCCAATGTGCAGGCCAGTTATAAAGTTGCCCTTCCGCCGCCAACATGGTGGTGAAAAAACCGTCTCCATACTGAACCGCGCGATCCAACACATCAAGAGTGGATTGAACTTGTCCGTCCACCCAGGTTTGAATACTCACAGGAAATGCTCCTGACTGCTCAAGGCGTTAATCAGGCCTTTTGCCTTGTGGCGGGTTTCGGTCAGTTCGTTATTCGGATCGGAATCCGCGACAATTCCGGCACCGGCGCGAAATTGCACGATCGACTGATTGCCGTGACGGCTATGCAACATGGTACGAATCAAAATGTTCAAATCCATCGAACCGTCGCGGTTAATGTAACCCAAAGAGCCTGTGTAAGCTTCGCGCGGCATCTGTTCCAACTCGGCGATGATTTCCATGCAACGCACTTTCGGACAACCGGTGATGGTTCCGCCCGGGAACAACGCATGTACGATGTCCAGCGGATCGAAACCGTCTTGTAACTGGCCGCGCACGTTAGAAACGATGTGATGAACGTGCTCGTAACTTTCGACCACCATCAGCTCGTTGACTTCAACACTGCCCGGCTGGCAAATGCGTCCTAAATCGTTACGCTCGAGATCGATCAGCATGATGTGCTCGGCACGCTCTTTAGGATGCGAGATCAATTCGTCGATTAACGCCTTGTCCATCGCAGCATCCGCACTGCGTTTACGTGTTCCGGCAATCGGACGCGTCTCAACCCAGGGCGACTTGTATTTGACCAAGCGCTCCGGCGAAGAGCTGATGATGCTCCACTCTCGTTTTGCATCGGCAAAATGCGCCAACGCGGCAAACGGCGCAGGATTATGCGTACGCAAAGCACGGTAAACATCCAGATATTCCTGTTCATGTTCCAGTTCGACCTGCCACAGACGGGACAGATTCACCTGAAAGATATCGCCGGAAAGAATGTATTCCTTAATCGCTCGGACGCCGTCCAGGTATTTGTTTTCCGGTTCTTCGCGTGAATCGACGATCTGGATAGGCACTTGCGAATCGGTAACGTTCAGGGCGCTGTCGATGTCTTCCCAGATTTGCTCGATCAGATCGGAGAATTCGTTTTCGACTACGATGCTGATCTCGCCCTTCTCATGATCGACGATGACGGCCGCAGGAACACGGGTCAGGTTTGCCAACGGAAACTCGGACTCCGGAAGATTCAGGCTCGGCTCGACGGCCTGCGCGTAATCGTAACTGAAAAACGCAAACCAGCCGCCGTAGAACGGCAGGTCGCAATCAACCTCAGGTCCTTTCAAATCCGCAAAAGCTTGTTTGGCCTGAGTTTGAAAAGTATCGATCGATTCGACACTATCTAGCCGAATGGTTTCTTGAGGAAAAGCAAACAGGATGTCGTACTGACCCAACACGCCTTTAGCGACACTCTCCAACAGAAATGGATAACGCTGGGGATTCAACTGGTGAAGTTTGGACAGATCCAAACGGCAGTTTTCAGAAACGCAAACAGGCTGTATGGTAACAGCCTGTTGAATGTCGATAGAATCAAGTCTATCCATGCTTGCTCTTCTCTTTGAATGAAAAGAGGTAATTATACTTTACCTAACACCAAGCTGGCATTGGTTCCACCGAATCCGAACGAATTCGACAAAGCATAATCGACCTTGGCATCACGCGCCTCATTGGCAACGTAGTCCAGGTCGCACCATTCTTCCGGGTGTTCCAGGTTGATCGTAGGAGGCAGTCTCTGCTCTTTGATCGCCAAAGCGGTGAACACGGCTTCCATTGCACCGGCCGCACCCAAAGCATGACCGGTCATCGACTTGGTGGAACTCATTGCCAACTTATAGGCATGATCGCCAAACGTCGATTTGACCGCCATGGTTTCACAGAGGTCACCTGCCGGTGTCGAAGTACCGTGTGCGTTGATGTAATTGATTTTAGAAGCGTCAATCCCGGAATTCTGCAAGGCAGCTGCCATACAACGTGCCGCACCTTCTCCGCCTTTGGCTGGCAAGGTCATGTGAAAAGCGTCACCGCTCATACCGAACCCAAGCACTTCGGCGTAGATGTTGGCGCCACGCGCTTTAGCGTGTTCATACTCTTCCAAAACTACGGCACCGGCACCGTCACTTAACACAAAACCGTCACGGTCTTTATCCCAAGGACGGCTTGCCGCCTGAGGGTTGTCATTACGTGTCGACAAAGCGCGCGCAGCGGCAAAACCACCCAAACCAAGTTCGGTTGTCGCGTATTCCGCACCACCGGCAATCATCACGTCGGCATCGCCGTACTGAATCATACGTGCGGCATCGCCGATACTGTGAGTACCGGTCGCACAAGCCGTTCCGATCGCCATATTAGGCCCTTTCAATCCGAACATGATCGACAGGTTACCCGAGATCATATTAATGATGGCACTTGGCACAAAAAACGGAGAAATACGACGAGGACCGGATTTCTCGGCAATCGAATGCTGGGTTTCGATCGAACCGATCCCACCGATACCGGAACCGATCGACACACCGATACGGGTCGAGTTCTCTTCAGTCACTTCCAGCCCGGAATCGCGAATGGCTTGTACACCCGCCGCAATTCCGTAATGAATGAACGGATCCATCTTTTTAGCTTCTTTGGCTGCAATGTAGTCCGTGACTTCAAAACCTTTAATCACGCCACCAAACTTGACCGCGAACGCTTCCGTATCGAATTTAGTCAGATAATCGATACCACTTTTACCTGCCAACAAATTGTCCCAAGTTTCAGAAACAGTTAATCCTACAGGCGTAACCACACCCAAACCGGTAATCACAACACGACGCTTAGACAAAATGCACCCTCACACGTTTTAAAATTTACATATAAAAAAAGCCGTAAAAAATTACGGCTTTCTCGTCAATAAACGATTGTTCGAAACCCTGGATTAATCCAAGTTTGCTTCGATGTATGCTTTAGCTTGAGCCAAAGTAGCGATCTTCTCTGCTTCTTCATCAGGAATTTCGCAATCAAATTCTTCTTCTAAAGCCATTACTAGCTCAACAGTGTCAAGAGAATCCGCACCTAAGTCATCTACAAAAGATGCATCAGGAGTTACCTGATCTTCTTCTACACCTAATTGCTCAACAACAATTTTCTTTACGCGTTCTTCAATACTGCTCATGGAATTCTCCAGTCTTCTTTTATAGTGTTTAAAAATAGGGTTAAAATAATTTTTGGTATTTTCGCTTTATCTGCCTAGATTATCAAGTTTTTAATTGCGCTTTTCTTGATTAAGATCATATATCAAGTACTTACCGCCGCATTAAAACCTTAAACCATGTACATTCCGCCGTTTACATTCAACGTCTGTCCGGTGATGTAAGAACCGCCGTCACCTGCCAAGAAAGTCACAGTTTTAGCAATATCTTCCGGCTCGCCTAATCGACTTAATGGAATCTGCCCGGTCAAAGCAGCACGCTGCTCTTCCGGCAAGGCACGGGTCATATCGGTATCGATAAAACCTGGAGCAACCGTATTAACGGTAATGTTTCTAGCACCGACTTCACGTGCTAACGACTTACTGAACCCGATAATACCGGCTTTGGCTGCCGCATAGTTGGTTTGTCCGGCATTCCCCATCACACCCACTACGGAAGCGATGTTGATGATACGTCCGCCTTTAGCTTTCATCATGCCGCGCAAACACGCTTTACTCATACGGAAAACCGAATTCAAGTTGGTCTGAATAATGTCATCCCACTCTTCGTCTTTCATGCGCATCAACAAGTTGTCACGCGTAATCCCTGCATTGTTAACAAGAATGGTCGGAACACCGAATTCAGCCGTAATCTCAGCCAATACATCGGTAATCATCTCCGCGTTAGTGACGTTTAGGCACTTTCCGGCACCTTTCGCACCCGCTTCCGACAGATAGGCACTGATACTTTCCGCACCTGAATCCGAAGTCGCAGTACCGATCACGGTTGCACCTTGTGCCGCCAAATCCAAAGCGATTGCTTTTCCAATTCCACGACTGGCGCCGGTAACCAAGGCAACTTTACCTGTTAACATAATTCGTTCCTTACTATAGATAATTTGAGTAGCACTTATTCTATAAACTTGAAATGGCTTTTTCTAGTGTCGCATTGTCATAAACCGCGACCATGCCCATTTTACGGTCGATTCGACGATTCAAGCCCATCAAGACCTTACCAGGCCCTAATTCAAACAACTGTTCAACCCCGTTTGCTTTCATGGCTTCAACGGTTTTTACCCATTGTACAGGCTGATACAACTGCTGAACCAATGCCTGCTTAATCTCTTCTTCGGAATTTGACACCGCGACATTAACGTTATGCAATACCGGAGTCTGAGCTGCCGAGAAAGACATACCCGCCAGCTTTTCCGCCAAGGCATCCGCCGCCGGCTTCATCAAAGAACAATGGGAAGGCACGCTGACCGGTAACGGAACCACGCGACTCGCGCCTGCTTCGGTCGCCGCATCCATCGCAGCATCGACCGCCGCTTTTTCACCGGCAATAACAACCTGTCCCGGTGAGTTGAAGTTAACCGCTTCGACCACGCCGTTTACTTGCTCGCAAACTGCAACCACTTGTTCGTCTTCCAAGCCAAGTACCGCAGCCATCGCACCCGTACCTTCAGGCACGGCCGACTGCATCAAGCGGCCACGCTCGGCAACCAACTCGATCCCTTGAGCCAAAGTCATGACGCCACTGGCAACCAAAGCGGTGTATTCACCCAACGAGTGGCCGGCCATATAGCTCGGCGCCAACTCGGCTTGAGAAGCCAAGGTACGGTAGACTGCAATTCCGGAGGCCAACATGGCTGGCTGAGTCACGTCAGTCTGATTCAATTTGCCCGACGCATCATTTTGCACCAGATCCCATAAGTCATATCCAAGAACATCAGAAGCTTCCGCAAAGACGTTTTGAACCTCTTTATGTGATTCGGCTAATTCCGAAAGCATCCCAACCGATTGAGAACCTTGACCAGGAAAAACAAATGCATATGACATAAAAACACCTAAATAACTTGTGATTTACTGACGATGAAAACTCATCGAAATTTAAAATTTGATAAGGGCTGAACCCCAAGTGAAGCCGCCGCCAAACGCTTCCATCAAAATCGTTTGACCGCGCTGAATTCGACCGTCGCGAACCGCTTCATCCAAAGCAAGCGGAACAGAAGCACTGGATGTATTGGCATGTTTGTTTACCGTTACTACCGTCTGATCGTCTCTCAGCTTCAATTTTTTCGCCGTCGCTTTGATAATTCTCAAGTTCGCCTGATGCGGTACCAACCAATCCAAGTCTTCTTTCTGCATATTGTTTGCTTCAAGGGTTTCGGTCGCGATACGGCTTAATGTATTGACCGCTACTTTGAATACTTCATTACCCTTCATCGACATAGTTCTTTCGGCGATATCGTCGGTTTGAGGCAATTTCGACGGCCCGGAAGGAACATGCAAAAGATCTTCATAACGACCGTCTGCATGAATATGGGTAGAAAGAATGCCCGGCTCAGCGGATGCTTCAAGCACTACTGCACCGGCACCGTCGCCAAATAGGACACAGGTATTGCGATCACCCCAGTTAGTAATACGGGACAATGTCTCCGCACCGACAACCAAAGCACGCTTGGACATACCGGTTTTAATAAACTGGTCGGCCACACTCAACGCATAAACGAATCCGGAACAGACCGCTTGAACATCAAAAGCCGGTGCGTTTCGAATATCAAGGCGCTGCTGTAATAAACAAGCCGTACTTGGGAAAATTTTATCCGGAGTCGTGGTCGCTACGATAATGAGATCAATCGAACTCTTATCAATTCCGGCCATTTCAATCGCTCGAAGGGAAGCCTGTTCCGCTAAATCGCAGGTAGTCTGATCGTCTGCTGCAATATGACGCTGCTGGATGCCGGTACGTTCCTGAATCCATTCGTCACTCGTCTCAACCATCTTTTCTAAATCAAGATTGGTTAAGATTTTTTCAGGCAAATACCCGCCCGTTCCAATAATGCGACTATAGATTTTCTGACTCATGTGATATTTTTTCTTTTATCTAAACTGTTTTTCAACAAGTTTATCTGAATTAAATTACAGGCTAATGATCTTGTGCTGTAGTTTGGTGTTTAATCAATTTCGAAACTTCGGAAGAAATTCTGTCTGGGACATTCTTACTTACTTCCAAACGAGCCTCGGCAATAGCATGCAGAAACGAAAACTGATCCGCTCCGCCATGACTTTTGATCACGATTTTTCTCAAACCCAACAAAGAAGCTCCATTATAACGTCTTGGATCGACTTTATCCTTAAACGACTTCAAAACCGGATAAGCAAGAACCGCAATTAACTTCGTCAACAAATTCTTCTTGAAGGCATCTTTCAGGTAGTAGGAGATCATTTTCGCGACGCCTTCACTGGCTTTAAGCGCGATATTGCCGTCAAAACCGTCACACGTCACAACATCGGAACGACCTTTATAAATGTCGTCACCTTCAACATAACCGATGTAATTGATTTTTGTATTCTGCAATATCTGATGGGCATCTTTAATACGCTGATGCCCTTTAATTTCCTCTTCGCCGATATTCAACAGCCCGACACTAGGATTCGGATTGTCATCCACGGCCTGAGCCAACACCGAGCCCATAACGGCAAACTGCGCAAGGGTTTCGCCGTCAACGCCGACATTCGCCCCTAAATCCAACACATGCACATGCCCTTTCATCGTCGGCATAGAGGTACATATAGCCGGACGGTCAACATCGGGAAGCGTTTTCAAGACAAATTTAGCCACGGCCATCAAAGCGCCGGTATTCCCTGCGCTAACGCAAGCATGTGCCTGATCGTCCTTAACTAAATTAAGGGCAATACGCATAGACGATTGACGTTTATTTCTTAATGCCTTGGAAGGAAGGTCGTCCATTTCAACCACTTGATCAGCGTGTTGAACGGTAACTCGGTTCGCATCATATTGATGCTTGGACAACTCAGCATTGATCAGGTCTTCTTTACCGACCAGGATAATGTGAATATCAGAAAATTTGGATAGTGCATCTAGTGAAGCTGGAACGGTGACCGAGATGCCGTGATCACCGCCCATCGCATCGATGGCAATATTAATACTCAAGACAACTTAGCCTTTATCTTGAACGACTTTTTTGCCTTTGTAATAACCATCTGCAGTAACGTGGTGACGACGGTGAACTTCACCACTTGTTTCGTCAACAGTCAAAGAAGGTGCAGTTAGAGCATCGTGAGAACGACGCATACCACGTCTTGATGGGGTTTTACGACTCTTTTGAACAGCCATGTCAATCTCCTAAATTAATCAATCTATTTCTTCAACCCTTGCAATACTGCAAACGGGTTGGGTTTCCGAGAACTCTCTTCTTCCGAAGCGCTCTCCAATTCATTTTCTTCATCCGTTGTAGATTCAGAAGTATTTTCATACTCTATTGAGCTTCCGTCCTTAACAGGCGCAAGCGGCACGCTTAACAGCAGCTCATCTTCAACCCATTCCGGCAACGAGACTTTTTCTTCAACAAGCTCAAAAATCTCTACATCATTTGGAATATCATCAGTCAGTACCGTCGATTCGGCAATCACGCCTTTCACTTCAGATTTGACCGGCAAGTCAAACGTTTCTAAAGAACGCTGGCACTGCAAATTCAAACTGGTTTCCAACTTCATGGTAAACGCCGGCATTTTCAGCGTCTTATCATAATAAAAATCCAGCTCAACAATCACTTCTCGATCGTGGTCAACCACAAGCTCAGAGAGACGTTTGAAACGCCCCTGATTGACTCGTGCCATAATATGTTTATTATGGTTTACCAAGTTTAAAGGATCGATCAGTTCGGGTAGCTTATCAAACATAGCGGCGAATCATACCTGTAACAGTTAATTAAGTCAAAAAAAAGACACGCTTTTTAATTTTTTTATTTGTCGGCTCATTCTCGGGTAAACATTCTTTAAAACAAAGACATACTTTCAATTAATGCGACAAAGAAACCCTGTGTTTTTGAGAAAACGAATTGTTTTCAAACAACAGCGCATATTTTAACTCAGATATTAAAACTTTTATGCAAATGATTACACACAAAAATCAACTCCCCCCGATTATTCTCGGATCGTCCTCGCCATTCAGAAAACAACTATTGGAAAAACTGCACATACCTTTTAGTCAATTTGCACCGGAAATCGACGAAACTCCTCTTTCCGGCGAGACTCCTCAACAGATGGTAGAACGCCTTTCGCTCCTCAAAGCCCGGGCGATCCAAAAGCAACACCCGGATAAAATCATCATCGCTTCCGACCAGTGCGCCACCTTTAACGATCAACCGATCGGAAAACCTCACACTCATGAAAACGCCGTCAAACAACTGAAAAACTTCAGCGGCCAATCTATTATTTTTTATACCGGCCTGGCCGTAATTGACCCGAGCAACGAAACCTGCCATCAGACCATTGATAAAACCGTCGTCCATTTTCGTAATTTAAGTAACGAAACCATTGAAAACTATCTTCT
Source organism: Thiomicrorhabdus sp. (assembly GCF_041583835.1). GTDB lineage: Bacteria > Pseudomonadota > Gammaproteobacteria > Thiomicrospirales > Thiomicrospiraceae > Thiomicrorhabdus. The sequence goes on from NZ_JBFHFC010000003.1 coordinate 126,980, forward strand.
GGCTGAAACGCCCTATCAATGTGCCGGTAGCTTCAAATCGGAGGGTTTGGGAATCACGCTGTTTGAAAGCATTCAAAGCAAAGACCCCAATGCACTCATCGGACTTCCCTTGATCGAACTGACCAGCATCTTCAAAACAATGGGTATCACCTTACCGCTGGCAGACTAAACAAGCATCACAAAACAAAAACAGGTCCGATCGGACCTGTTTATTGATTAAGAAGAGTAAAACCTCTAACGTCAAATACGCGTCATCAGCCAACCGTGCAATGACTGTAGATCGTCAAAATGCGCCAAAGGCTCATGCACATCCAACTCGTGAGACTCATGCACACCATGACTCAAGGCGACACGATCCATATTAATATTTCGCGCCATCTCTAAATCAAACGTCGTATCTCCGACCATCAATGCGTGCTCGACAGGAACACCCAACTCTTCCAAAATCTGCTCCAACATCAACGGATTCGGTTTTGAAGCGGATTCCACCGGCGTGCGTGTAATATCGAAATAAACACCCAAACCGCACTCGGCCAACACCTGATCCAGGCCTTTTCGACTTTTACCGGTCGCAATCGCCAGCTTCACGCCTTGATTCTTCAAACTAAAAAGCATCGCTTCAGCGCCATCGAACGCCTCCATTTCCACTTCACACTCTTCAAGAAAGCACTGAGTATAGGCTTGAGCCATCGCTTCCACTTGCGACTGCTCCGCATCGGGATATAAGCCTTGAATCGCTTTTTCCAAACTCAACCCGATAATCTGTTTCGACTCATGGTCCGGCAATACCGGCAAACCGCAACGTTCAGCCGCCGCTTGAATCGAGGCGACAATCCGCCCCTCCGAATTCATTAAAGTGCCATCCCAATCAAAAATCACCAACTGATACTTCTTCACACTAAACTCCACTCGCTCCGACCCGACCGACTACGGCAAGGCCAAGGTTTCAACAATCTTTTTAAAATCGGGCCACAAAGGCGCTTCAATCTGCATCCACTCTTTAGTAACCGGATGGGTAAACCCTAAAAACTGGGCATGCAAGGCCAGACGTTTCATCCCCAAAGGACGAAAACGCTTATTTAACTCTCTGTCACCATATTTATCGTCACCCACCAACGGACAACCTTGAGATAAAGCGTGCACGCGAATCTGATGAGTTCTTCCCGTTTCCAGTTTAACCGAGACCAGATCGCAATCCTGTAAATGCCTCTCGACACTAAAATAACTCACAGACGGCTTTCCATCCTCTGCGACCACAACATGCCAACCGCCCTCGGCCGGTCGATCCTTGCGCAACGGCAAATCGATCTTTTGCTTACGTTTCGGCCATCGACCCGCCACAATCGCTAAATAACGCTTATCAAATTTATTATCTCGGATCTGCTGTTGCAAATCCTTTAACACCGAAGCCTTCTTGGCAATCAACAAACATCCAGAAGTATCCCGGTCGATACGATGCACCAATTCCAACCGTTTGGCCAAAGGACGCAACATACGTACCACTTCGATCAACCCCCAATTCACTCCGGTACCACCATGCACGGCAACCCCGGACGGCTTATTGACCACCATCAAATCTTTATCTTCATAAAGAATATTGTCTTCAATGCGCTGCATCTGGCTATGCGGAATATCCGATTCAACGATCACTTTGGCTTCCGGTACATCCACCGGCGGTATACGAACCACATCGCCCGCAACCAATCGCGTCTGCGCTTTAACGCGCCCCTTGTTAACCCGTACCTCGCCCTTTCGAATAATTCTATAAACCAACGTCTTAGGCGCTTTTCTTAAATGGCGCATTAAAAAATTATCGACACGCTGCCCCTCGTCCTCGGAAGTAACATTAACAAACTGGACTTTTGATGACTTTGACGTTCCGGACGACTCTGATGACATAAAGCTGATGCTTCCCTGACTGAAGGCAACCGACCGATTCCTAAGGAAATTTCGGTTCAATTGCACCATATTATTTTAAAATTGGCGTAAGTTTACCTGTTGTTACACAATATGTCATTGCATAGCAAGAAAATGAGTGATATATTTGCGAGGCTTAATTTGTAAGCAGAAGTTAGAGATGAGCACAACTCAAAACTGTGCAGGAATTTTAAAACATTAGTTTAATGCAGTGTTTGCATTAAATATTTTGCAACCACATCGAAGACACGACTTACAGACGATATAGCGCTTGCCCGGTATAAATCGATAGCCAATTGCTCAAATTTAAACCCGGCAAAAACCCAAGTTAACGGACGCGGCTTTTGAAAACAGTCATAAGACGTCCGCTTAATGATACGGGACAAAGGCTTATCGTAAGGATTACAGAAAGACCGGATTTAACTTATCCGGACTGGCTAGAGCTTAGTGGAAAATCAAAATAAAAAAACGACTAAGCTCGATAAAAATGTTGTAACGGGAAAGTGCCGGCAAATCCGGCCGATAATCGAACAGAGACAAGTGAAATGGCACCATACGGGTTGCCGCGGTTAATAAAAAACCAAAAGTTAGACGCTGAACAAACGACAAAATCGTAAAGAACTAACGAAATCCTTCACAATAAATCCCCCTGTTTACCCACCGCAATCTAACAACAATTCGCCAGAATTGAAACCTTACTCGCCTTGGTAGGCTGCCAACGCTACCAAATTGCTCCGAGCAATCGGCTTTGTTCCCGTCGAATCCCCCTATATCGCTGTATCTGGTGCTTTTGATACAACAAAAGAGAACAGCATGAAAAGAATGCTTATTAATGCGACCCAGCCGGAGGAGCTGCGCATTGCCCTTGTCGATGGACAAACTTTATATGATTTAGACGTTGAAACCCCTCACCACCAAAAGAAAAAGGCCAATATCTACAAAGGCCGCATCACACGAATCGAACCAAGCTTAGAAGCCGCTTTTGTCGATTATGGTTCCGAACGTCACGGCTTCCTACCCTTCAAAGAAATCGCCGAAGAATACTTCCCTGATACCAAGCCGGAATCCGGACGCTTCAACATCAAAGATGTACTAAGCGAAGGCCAAGAAGTTATTGTTCAGGTTCAAAAAGAAGAACGCGGTAACAAAGGTGCAGCGTTAACCACACAAATCACCCTAGCCGGTCCTTACATCGTCATGATGCCGAACAACCCGAAAGCAGGCGGAATTTCCCGACGCATTGAAGGTGACGACCGTTCCGAAATTCGTGATTCATTGCGTGACCTTGACGTTCCGGAAGGCATGGGATTAATCATCCGTACGGCCGGTGTCGGAAAAAATACCGACGAACTGCAATGGGGTGTTAACTACCTTGTACAGCTTTGGGATGCGATCCAGAAAGCCGCAGTCGAAAAAACTGCGCCGTTCTTGATCCACCAAGAGTCCGACATGGTCATTCTGGCAATTCGTGATTATTTGCGTCAAGACATCGGTGAAATCATCATCGACGACATGCCGACTTTCCATAAAGCACGCGACTTTATTCAACACGTCATGCCGCAGCAAGTCTACAAGGTCAAGCCGTACCAGGATACCATCCCGCTTTTCACCCGTTTCCAGATCGAGTCACAGATCGAATCGGCTTATCAGCGTGAAGTAACTCTGCCGTCCGGTGGTGCGATCGTTATCGACATTACCGAAGCATTGACAGCAATCGACATCAACTCGAGCCGCTCTACCAAAGGTGGTGACATTGAAGAGACTGCCTTCCATACAAACATGGAAGCAGCCTGTGAAATCGCCCGCCAATTGCGTTTACGCGATATCGGCGGATTGGTCGTCATCGATTTCATCGACATGCACTCGAACCGTCACCAACGCGAAGTAGAAAACAAGATCAAAGAAGCCGTTAAGTCGGATCGCGCTCGTGTGCAAATCGGCAAGATTTCACGTTTCGGACTATTGGAAATGTCGCGTCAGCGTCTGCGCCCTTCCATCGACGAATCCACACAAATTGTATGTCCTCGCTGTAAAGGCGTCGGCGTAATTCGTGGCGTCGAATCCCTAGCGCTTTCAATCTTGCGTTTATTGGAAGAAGAATCAATGAAGGAAAACACCCGTCGTGTGACGGTACAAATTCCTGTTGATGTCGCCACGTTCCTTTTGAACGAGAAACGCAACCAGATCACCAAAATCGAAGATCGCCATAACTTGCACATCCTAATCGTTCCTAACGAACATTTGGAAACTCCGCAATACATTATGGAACGTACCCGCAACGGTGACGATTCAACCACTAGCGCAAGTTACGAAATCAAAGAAGTGATTCTTCCGGAAGATCATTTGGTAACGGAACCGGCTAAAGCGGCAGAACCTGAAGAACCGGCAGTGAAAAACATTCAACCGAGTGCACCGCCGGCACCAACTGCCGCCGCAGCTGAAGTTAAGAAACCGGGGCTACTGTCTCGCGTTTGGAACGCTCTATTCAGCCCGGCAGAAGAAGAACCTAAGAAGGATGAAAAGAAATCCCGCGAAGGCCAATCTAACCGTCAACGCAAAGACGGTCGTAGTGGTGGCAACCGTTCTTCAAACCGTCGCAACAACCGTCGCCGCAGTCCGGACGATCAGGAGAAAACCACTCCTCCTAACAAGCGTCGTAACGACAACCGCGATAAGCGCGAAGAGAAAGGCGATGAAGCGACCGCAGCCAGCGAGCAAAGCAAACCTCGTCGTCAGCGTGAACGTCGCCCTCGTAAAGAACGTGAACCAAAAGCGGTAGAGCAACTAGAAAACCAAACGGCTCAACAGGCTGAAGAAGCCTATGAAAACGATACGGCCAAGAAACCTGCTAAGAGCACCAAAAACGAAGCGGTAGAAAAACCGGAAGATGGTGCCACGGAAGCGTCTGAAGCAACCAAAGAAGGTGAAGAAGGTCGTGGTCGTCGTACAGGTCAACGTCGTCGTAGCCGTTACAATAGCCGTTCATACAACCGTCGTCGTCGTGCACCGGCTGGCGCTGAGAACATGTCTATTGACTCGCCACTTCCTGGTCACGAATCGGTAACCACTGAAGCGACAACTGCATCGGCACAAACAAATGCTGACGCTAAACCGGAGTCCAAAGCGATTGACACTGCAACCGTTGAGACGGCTACGGCTGCGCCAAAAGTAGAAAGCGATGCAGCTCCGGCGAAAAAAGAAGCGCAAGAGCCGGCACAAAAGACCGTAGAGAAAACCACAGAGAAATCTGAGGAAATATCGACCGAAACCAAAGCGGATAAGTCGGAGTAATTCCATCTTCGCTTGATTTCAAATGTCTTATTCAAGGCACAAAAAAAGGCACATTATGTGCCTTTTTTTGTATCATTTTTACGGATTACGTTTAAACATCACCAATACATCGGTCTGCTAAATTTCGACTTTCTCTAAAAGATGCCGTTCAACTAAAAATGTTTTTGTTGAATATGTCTTAACAACCCTTCCGATGCATCCGTAACCATATCAAATACCTGATCAAAACCTTGAGGACCGCCGTAATACGGGTCAGGCACTTCAGCTTGCGAAAAGTTCTCGGCAAAGTCCAGAAACATGGAAATCTTGTCAAAATGCTCGGGAAGCGCCAAATCCTTTAGATTGTTGTAATTGGCATGATCCATCGCCAAGATATAATCGTATTGAATAAAGTCACCAAAATCCACCTGTCTTGCGCGTAAATCCTTCATCTCAATACCTCTGCCACGCGCTACCTGCATAGAGCGCGAATCCGGTGGATTACCGACATGATAGGCATGCGTTCCCGCCGAATCGATCTCAATCACCTTTTCAAGCTCATTGTCTCTAACCAATTTACGAAACACCGCGTGCGCCGTCGGAGAACGGCATATATTCCCCATACAAACAAATAAAACTCTTACTTTTTCTTTATTTTTCATACTGCTACATCATCCACTCATGTGCTTTAAGTAAAAAATCGTGAATATCCTATCACAATCAAATCGGCCGATTAACAAATCATTACATCGACACAACACACATCTCCACACAAATAAAATGGTAGTAATTTTACGTATCAAAATATAAGATGCAATACGAATAAATTTAACCAAACGAGCACACTATGAAAAAATTAATATCGACAGCAGCAATTGTATTTTCATTCAGCCTTTTACTGACTGGTTGCGGTGGAGGAGGCGGAAGTTCAAATAACAATACAGAAAATCCAGAATCTCCCATCACACCCTCCAGTGCAACAACAAATGGAACTTGGTATGGAACTTATAGTGAAAATGGTGTCACCTATGAATTAGCTGCTATGACTTACGATGGAAAAATTTATGTTGATTCATCTATACCTACCCAAGACGGCTACGGTATTGAGATGGCAGATCAGTACAGTGGTACATTTCTGGTTAATAACGATGTGTTCTCAGCAACTCTCACATCTGACCAAGGAATTACTACAACCCTATCAGGAACCATAGACGAACAAAATAAAATTGATGCAACATCCACCTCTAGCGACAACTCTAGTGGAACATGGTCACTCAATTATGGCAGCTTATACAACGAGCCTTCTAGTCAAGAACGTATTGCCGGTTCATGGAGAGAGTTCTTAGAAACCTATTATGAAGAATATCGCGAAGAGAGCACAACCATAACCATCTCAAGTGACGGAACAGTAACAGGATCCGATAATGCCGGCTGTATTTGGGATGGTTCTATTACCACGCCAGATACAAATCATTCTCTATATCTTGTGGATATTACCATTTCAAACTGTGGAGACAATAATATGGAGCTAAATGGATTTGCAGACGCCTATATAGATGAACAGGAAGGGATAGACTACGGCCTTAATTTATATGTAACTCCGAATGGAAAACCATCCCAATGGCTCTTCCTAAGATAAATTTAATACCCTTACACAAGAGCTATAACATTAACTAAAGACCAAGGCATGGCTAAACATTATGTTTAGCCATGCCTTTAATAAATATCGCTATAATCCAGCAAGGCAAAGATTGCCACGTCAATCCATCTGTTTATTTCCCACTGCACTGCGCTTCCGTTAAAATAGACGAAATTTTTCAATAGGCCAGTTCTAAATGCCCTCTTCCACCTCATCAAATTCGACATTCGAGAATCAATTCGAATTTTCGGAAGATTGGATACTCTACGTTGACGAATCGATTATCGTCGCTAATAAGCCATCAGGCTTGCTGTCAGTTCCCGGTAGAGGGCCTGACAAACAGGAATGCCTATTATCACACCTACAAGCACTTTACCCGGATGCTCTGATTGTTCACCGTTTAGATATGGACACCAGCGGCATCATGCTTTTAGCCCGAAATAAAGAGGCGCACAGAATACTGAGCCGTCAATTCCAGGAACGCGAAACCAGTAAAACCTATCAGGCTGTCTGCATCGGTAAACCCAGTTTACAAAGCGGCACGGTTCGTCTTCCGATGCGCTGTGACTGGGAACGCCGCCCCCTACAGATGATCGATTTTTTCTACGGCAAGTACGCCGAAACCCACTGGAAAATTTTGAAACAATATCAAAACTTTTTCACGGTGGAATTGACCCCTATTACAGGTCGATCCCATCAGCTCCGTCTACACATGAAGTCCCTAGGCCACCCGATCCTCGGGGATAACCTCTATGCCGACCCAGTCAGTCTTGAAATGATGCCCAGACTGATGTTGCATGCCCAACAACTCAGTTTTACCCACCCTGAAAGCGGACAACTTATCGATATCTCCTGCCCGTCCGATTTCGAGCACCTGCTCCAAGCCTGAACTACCCAAACAATGGCATAATTTATGCTTTAAGGCGTATATCAAAAAATATAAATCTGTCAGTTGAGGGAAACAGCATGTCAAACATCGATTTGGAACAAGATGATAAGGCAACCTTGGAAATGCTCGAAATGATGGGAGAAATCCCGGATGAAATCGACGATACCGATGTCGGTTCCGATGACGTTGACGCCCTGTTATCGGAATTTGAGAATGCCAATGCTGCCGAAGCTGAAACCATGCTTGAAGTCGACGACGCCCCTGAGCTGAGCCATCACACTGACGAGGACGATGACATGCCTCTTGATGAAGACGATATAGACAATATGCTCCAAGAAATCAGCAGAGCGGAACCGGAAGTTTCCACAGAAGCCAAAGCGGCTCCCGCGAGCGTTTCAGAAGAATCTGATGACATGAATATGGATCTTGACGATATCGATTCGATCATGGACTCAATGCATACCGAATCCATCGAAAAGAACGATGCAGACATCCCGAACACCCAGGAGATCGAAGACGATCTTCCAATGCCGACTCTAGAAGACCTGGAAGAAGACCTTAATCCGGACGATGTCGACTCTGTCCTGAATTCCATACCGGAAACCGAAAGTGCCGAAGCGTTATCGGAATTCTCTTCGGACATCGACATGCCTGACGAAACCGAGTTATCGGCTCTGGATGAAAATGAAACCAGCAGCCTGGGCAGCGAAATGGAACTGGACGACCTCGATTCTATGATGAACGATATGCAAGCACCCGAAGCTTCCCCAGCGATGTCTGTCGAGGAACCCGGCGTCATTGAAGACATGGAAAGCCTAGACGAAACCTCTCTTGATTCCGATGCTGAAATCGATACGGATGATCTGCTTGCCTCGACGGAATCGATGCATACTGAAACGCAAGAAATCGAAGACAATATGGAAATGCCGGACCTTGACGACGAAATGCAAGCCGCCGAAGAACCAACCATGGAAAACAACGAATCTGCCGCGCTGGACTCCGACGAAGAAGAGTTAACTCCGAATGCATTAACCTCGGAAGCAGTTGATATTGATATGATGACCGACTCTTTCGACGAACCCACTCCAATGACGGATATTGATATGGAAGCCCCTACCCCGATGCCCGAAACGGTTCCTGAGAATGGGGACGACAATACCGTCAACGCCCAGGCAAGCGATTCGATCGCCAGCATGGAAGAAGCGATTGCCATTGACCAGGAAATACAGGAGATTGCCTCCGAGGTCACCAATACGGCAAAAGAAGCCACCCTGCTTGCCATCGCAACGACACAGAAAGCACACGAGTCGGCAGAAAAGACTCAGAAAGCGATTGAGGCCACATTCGCCGCTGCGGAACGTGCATTTGAAGCCGCTAAAAATGCAGGCTATACTCTTGAAATGGAAGGATTGAATACCCAACTCTCCAATCAAGAAATCGAACAGCAACTCGAAAGCATTCGTGCCAAGAACCAGCAGTTAAAGGCGGTCAACCTCAATATCAAAAACCGTATCGCCGAACTCAAACCCGAATAGCAGACAGGCCCGCGCCCATGAACGATCAAAAAATCACCGACGACTTGCTTGATGAATTGGAGCAGCTGGAAGCATCTGCGGAAGCGCTGGAAGAACAAGTCAATCAGAATAAAGAAAAGCAGGAAGCGTTTCAGAAACTGGACTCCGCCAATCAAATCGACGCCTTAACTCTCGCAGTAGAAGCGGCAAGAACGGCCCAGGAAGCGGCAAGCCAAAGTCACAAAGCGGCCGAAACCTCAATTAGCCACGCCAACCGACAAAAAGCGCAAATCATGGAGCTGTCGGAAGGTAACTTTGCCTGGCGTCAAGCGACCAAGGTCGCCGGCAACGAATTAAAGTCGGCTAAATCCAGCTTTGCGATCATGCTCTCGGCCAATGTCGCATTCAGCGTCATAGCCGCTTCGGCAATCGGCTGGATGCTTTATGACATGCATAAAAAACAAGCCCAGTTCAAAGGCGAAGTACTCGATATTATTCAGACCGAAAACACTCTATTTAATAAACAGATCACGATCAAAGTCGACCAGATCTCATCACTGTTAGAATTGTTGACGGCTGAAATCCAACGAATGAAGCCGTTGATTCAACAAAGCTTTAATGAAAACAAAACCGACTTGGAAACCAATGCTCCACAAACTTCCAAAGTACCTGATGCGCAATCCGTTAAAATCGACTTAGCGCAAGAAGCGCCACAAACCACAGCCGACGCCACCTCCGGAACGGAATCGACCGAGGCAACAAAACAACAACCAAACGCGGCCGTTACCGAAATAGCTTCGCAGGAACAGCCTAAGCCTAGCGACACGAAATCGTCTAACTTGGATGCACCGGAAAACGCTCAATACGCGGAAATCAAGAAACTGGTGGAACAGATTCTGGATGAACAACAAAAACTTCAAGCCAAAACACTGGTTGCCACACAACAAGGGATTACCGAACAACAGGCTAAACAGCTAAAAGACATCAACTGGCTCGTCGGTAAACAGTCCAAAACATTGAACGAAATCAAGCAGACCCTGCTTAAGCAACCGACCGTTTCAACAGGAAAATCGTCCGCTGCCGATAATACGAAAACCCTGAAAAACTATGAACTTATTCAGCAAAGCTTAACGGAACTTAAAGCGCAATTGGAAAGCATTAAAGCACAGCAGGACAGCGTGCAGTCACAAGTCAAAGCGTTACAGGAAGAGACTCAGAAACTTAACCAGAAACCAAAGCCGTACAGCTATCATCTTAAGGAATAAACCGTTTGCGCCTATTCAAGCCGACAAAGGTTAAAAAGCACATACAAAAAAGCCACCCGAGCGGGTGGCTTTTTTATTGGTGAGATCGAAAATCAAATCCCCCAGAAGGGACCGGAAACACCGATAACCGCTTCCAGTACACCCAATGACAAATTAATTGCAATCACCGGACGCATCTTGTCGTTCATCAACTTACCGGCCTCCGGAAATTGACTATCCGCAACCAACCCTTTAAATTTGGCAAACGGCACGAAATAAAGCCAAGCGAACAAGAAAATCATCAGCCAACCGATCAACTGCATTGCGTGCAGATACAGAGGCGCTCTTTCGTAATCTCCGAAGCGCACGCTCCAATCCCAATAACCGGATATCACTAACAGGACGATAAACGCCCATACCCAGGGAAAGAAACGACTAAAAACCCCAACCCACAGGGATAGGCGTTGCGGCGGTTGCAATTCCATTGCTGCCGGACGCAACACTCGATAAGCTAAAAAGATTCCGCCCACCCACAGTACGGCAACAACCGTGTGGATGGACGTTGCTAACATACTGGCAACATTCATCATTGAACCCTATTTTAAAATGGAAGGCCCTCTTCAATAGGTAATGACGGATCGCGTGACCACTCATTCCAAGAGCCGAAATAGAGTTTCACATTATCCATGCCTGCCGACTTCAATGCAACCAGGGTATTTGAGGCTCTAGCCCCCTTGAAGCAATACAGATAAACCGGCGTGTCTTTCTCGATTCCTACGGTTTTACATTCCGCTAAAATCTCATCCGGCGACTTAAGCATCGGAACCGCGCCCGGCTTCATCATACGATACCATTCGATCCATACCGCACCCGGCAGACGCCCCTTGCGCGGACAGAAATCTTTACCGTACGGCGAAGAACTGTCGGCGATCCACTCATCGACGTCACGCACATCCAACATGACGGTACCGGAATCCAGCGCCGCCAAAACATCGTCTTTATCGACCATGAATTCGTTGCCCGTATCCTTAAGCGGAAACACCTTGGCAACCGGAGCCGACGCTTCCAAACTGACCGGAAAACCTTCCGCCAACCAAGATTGATAACCACCCTGAAGGATACTGACTTTCTCATACCCCAAATAGGTCAACAAAAAGTAACCGCGGCAAGATTGCCCGAAACCGGTGTTCAACGAATCCTCATACAAGACCGCTGTTTCTTCGCCTGACAATCCGGCTTCGCCGAACGCCGTCGCGAAATTATCTTTCAGCTCGGCCAATCCTTCGGGAGTGGAAGTCGCCAAAAAGGTGAAAATACTATGAATATTCACAGCACCGGGGATATGCCCCTGCTCGTAAGCTTCCGGTGAACGCGTGTCGATAATGACAACCGGTTCGCTTTTCATCATTTGTTCCAGCTTGGATGCATTAATCAATAATGATTCCGACATAATACCTCTCCTTTAAATAACAACTTAAAATCGTTTCAACAGGCCGCTTTAAAACACCCCGCCGCTACCAAGCTTTATAAGCCAGGAATTTTCCGTTCATCTTAACCACGACACGATCTCCCGCCGGGTTCTCTTCTTTATCGATATCCATCGTGAAATCGATCGCACTCATGATGCCGTCACCGAATTTTTCATGAATCAATTCTTTCATCGTCGGGCCGTACACCCCTACAATTTCATATAGACGATAAATAAGCGGATCGGTCGGCACAGCTTTTTCCCATGTTTTATGAGGAAATGCCTGCAAAGCAACCGCAACGGACGAATCCAAGCCAAGGTAATCACAAATCTTCTCGGCCGGTTCCGCCTTTAGACTGTTCATTCCCAAACAGGCGGAAGTTACGAATACTTCGCCAAGTCCGGAAGCTTCGGAGATGTCTGCCCAGCTAGCACCCTTTTCCGCTTTCGCAAGAATAATCGCTTCCGTCATTTCGATTTTAGTCATCATGCTATTTCTCTCTTCTTCAATAAGTTAACAGTCTGAGGCTGTCTATTCGGATCTACCACATCCTGATCAGCCGCAAAGTTTTTGGAACGATTTACCAGGAAATCCACCAAGTGATTGCGAATGTTGTAATAATCCGGGTGATGAATGATATCGGTACGCTTTCTCGGTCTCGGAATCGTGACTTCAACCGATTCGGCAATTTGCGCCTTAGGTCCGTTACTCATCAACAAAATGCGATCCGACAGCAAAATCGCCTCGTCCACATCGTGCGTAATCATAAAGACCGTCTGCTTGGATTCGCTCCAGATTTTGATCAACTCCTCCTGGATGACACCTCGTGTCAAAGCATCCAAGGCACCGAACGGCTCATCCATCAATAACAGCTGAGGTTGAGTCGCAAAGGCACGTGCGATACTGACACGCTGACGCATTCCGCCGGAAAGCTCGGAAGGTTTGCGATTCATCGCATCCTTAAGCCCTACCAATTCCAGATACTTCTTACTGTGCGCCACGACCTGCTCTTTATTCCAAGCCGGCCAACGCGCCTGCACCGCAAACGTAATATTGTGCAAAGTGGTACGCCACGGCAACAAACTGTAGTTTTGGAATACCACTCCGCGATCCAGGCTCGGACCGGACACTTCACGTCCGTTCATAATCACCACGCCGTCGGTGGCTTCGTCCAATCCGGCCAAAATATTCAAAATCGTTGATTTACCGCAACCGGAATGACCGATCACACAGACAAACTCACCCTTTTCGATATTGAAGTTTGCGTGTTCGAAAATCGTTACCTCCGGATCGTTTCCACGACCCGGATAACTCTTCTTCAACCCTTGTATCTCTAAAAAATGTCCCGTCATCTCTCTCTCCTATTCTTCGTACGCGATCCAACGAGCCGTAAATGCAAGGATCATATCCAACAGCATTCCGACCACACCGATCATCAGGATAGAAAAGATTACGCTGGCCAAATCCAGGTTGTTCCATTCGTTCCACACGTAGTAACCGATACCGGTTCCACCCACCAACATTTCCGCCGCTACGATAACCAACCAAGCAATACCGATCGAAATACGCATACCGGTCAGGATCGTCGGTGCCGCAGCCGGAAGAATCACTTGTAAAGCTGTTTTAACTGCACTCAACTCATGCGTTTTGGCAACGTTAATCCAGTCCTTGCGAACGTTAGCGACACCAAAAGCGGTGTTAAGCAACATCGGCCAAATAGAACAGATAAAGATAACGAAAATGGCGGAGATCTCGGAATCCTTGATTATAAACAGTGCCAACGGCATCCACGCCAGCGGCGAGATGGGACGCAATACCTGGATATAAGGATTCAAAGCGTTATACATCAACGGCGACATACCGATCAGAAAACCGATCGGAATCGCAATCAATGCCGCAAAGAAGAAACCGACCAAAACACGATAGATCGAATAACCCAACTGGATTCCGATCCCTTTGTCATTCGGACCGGCATCGTAGAATGGATTACTCAACTCCTCGTAAGCCAATTTGATGATTTCGGATGGAGGAGGAACCCTCGCCTCTTGAGACGCACCGCCCATCAACATTTCATACTCAGTCAGCGGTTTGGTATCCGTCGGAATCTGGTTCATCCACTCCCAGATCCCTAACAGAACCACTAACATGATGACGGAAAGCAGCGCTGATTTCAGTCTTAACATGTTAAACATACAAACATCCTTGATTATTCATTCACTTATTAGCTCTTACCAATCTTGAAGCTCTTCAAATACTCTTCAGGCTTGGTGTAATCGAACTCTTTACCCATAATGGTGTAATTCTCATAGGTCTTGCTCGGAGGGGTGTAACCTAGCTCTTTCATAACCGCACCGGTTTCGGAAGCCAAATACACTTCTTCCGCGATCTTGTTATAGTCGATGTCACCGCTGATATAACCCCAGCGCTTCATCTGAGTTAGAATCCAAACCCCCATCGAATGCCATGGGAACGGGTCAAAATCGATACGGTCAGGTACATTCTGAACACCACCCAAACCGTCGGCATAACGTCCGGTTAATACCTGCTCGACCACCGGAACCGGCTGGTTCAAATAGTTCTTAGGCGAGATCGCCGCAGAGATTTCCTTACGGTTTTCCGGCTTGGCCGAATACTCTGTCGCATCGATAATCGATCTCAACAATGCACCGTAAGTATTTGGATTTTCTACCGCAAACTCTTTACTACAAGCGAATGCACAACATGGATGCCCTTCCCAAATGTCTTTGGTCAAGGTATGAATGAAACCGACTTTTTCCCAAACGGCACGCTGGTTAAACGGATCAGGAGACAAATACCCATCCAAGTTACCGGCACGTAAGTTAGCCACCATTTCCGGTGGCGGAACCACACGGATCTGAATATCCTTGTCAGGATCCAAACCATGCTCGGCAACGTAATATCGCAATAAGAAGTTATGCATTGAATATTCAAACGGCACACCGAACTTGAACCCTTTCCAGTCCTTAGGATCACGCTTGTCTTTATGATCGTTATGCAACACGATCGCCTGACCGTTGATGTTTTCAACCGTCGGCATAATGAATGGCTTAGCGGTTGAACCCGCCCCCATAGACATCGCCAAAGGCATAGGCGTCAACATGTGAGATGCGTCGTACTCTTTCGCCAACGACTTATCACGTGCAACCGCCCAACCGGCTGTCTTGATAACATCCACATCCAAACCGTATCGCTCATAGAAGCCCATCGGGTGCGCCATGATGATCGGCGTTGCACAGGTAATCGGAACAAACCCGATCTTCAATTTGCTCTTTTCAAGCTTGCCCATCCCCATGGTTTCTTTCAAAGCCGCTTTGGCCTCTTCCATTGGGAAAACCGTACCTAAAACCGAAGCGGCCGTACCGGCTCCCACCATGCTTAGGAAAGAGCGTCGGCTCATTTCGTTATGCCCGAATACCGATCTCACCACCGCACTTTCAATCGCACGATCCATAATTTCTTCAGAAGAACCCAATACCTCATCCTGCTCGGCAGAAACATGCATATTCTTAGCCATCGGTGATTCGTAGGCCGCTTTTTCAATGGCTTCCTGCTTTTGAGAAGCACTCATCGCACCTGAAGTTTTCTCAATCTGACAAATCGGACAATCGCAATCCGTTTTATGCAACAGACTCTTATTAGGATTAAAAGGGTCACTCAAGCTCTTAAAAGACATATTCAATACCTCGCACAATTTAGGTTAAATTAAGCGTCCATTCGGTGCATTCTCAATAACGACACATAACAACAGGATGCTTTTGAACTGTATTGAGCAGAACCTATGCCATAGACAACATTAAGAAATAACACGTTGTTTATAAAGAAATTTAATAGAAGACACGCCGTAAAAAACACCTACTTTTTTTCGTAATTTAACGATTTTTCGTAGCCCTTCTACGAAAAATCGTAATTCGGTATGATTATCGCTTTAGGCTAAAAACTGAATTAAATTGACTCTATGACGCCACGTTATGAAAACCCTCTACGAGCAACTTTTCGACAAAAATCAAGAAGCGATCCTGATGATCGATCCCTTCGAAAACCGGATACTGCAAGCTAATCCGATTGCACTGCAACTGTTTGGCTTTACCGAAGAACAAATCCAAAACTTGAGTGTCACCCAACTTTTCAGACCCAGCTTAGCGAAACTGGTTGTCTTCACGGAAGAAGCCCTGGAAAAGAAACACGCCTGGAGTAACGAACTGCAAGCGCTGACAGCAAAAGAACAACCGATAGACCTTGAAGTATCGGCCGTCCTCCTGGGCAACACGCCAACGTCCGTTATCGCCTGCACCCTACGCAACAAAAAAACCTTGGAAGAACTCCGCCAGCTTTCCGAAGCCAATAAACTTCATCGTGACGGTCTGGAACATTGGCAAACCATTGAAAACGTATTCCGAGAATTTGAACGCGAAAACCAATTGATTCTGCGCGCGGTCGGTGAAGGCATCTACGGCGTCGATGTCGACGGCAACACCACTTTTATCAACCCGGCGGCGGAACGCATGCTTGGCTGGAAAGCGGATGAACTGATCGGTAAAAACATGCACGCCATGATTCACCATAGCCACAGTGACGGTAGTGAATACATGGGAGAAGACTGCCATATTTATGCCGCTATCCGGGACGGTGAAGTTCGTCACGTCGAAGACGAACTTTTTTGGCGAAAAGACGGCCATTCCATTCAAGTTGAATACACCAGTACCCCGATTCTGGATAACGGCCGCTTAGTGGGTGCGGTTGTCATTTTCCGGGATATCAGCGAACGTAAACTCGCCGAAGAGAAACTGCACTCCGCTTTGAACGAAGTGCAAACTCTGAAAAAGCGCCTGGAACTTGAAAACGCCTATCTTCAGGAAGAGTACCGCTCCGAACACAACTACAAACAAATTGTCGGTAAAAGCGCGGCAATCCATAAAATCATTCAGCAGATCGAACTGGTGGCACCGACCGACGCTAACGTTCTGATCAGCGGCGAATCCGGTACCGGTAAAGAGCTGATCGCCCGCGCTATTCACGAAAGCAGCGGTCGAAAAAATCGTCCATTGATTCGCGTCAACTGCGCTTCCATTCCAAGAGAGTTGTTCGAAAGCGAATTTTTCGGACACATCAAAGGCGCATTTACCGGCGCCGTCAGTGACCGAGCCGGACGTTTCGAGCTGGCCGACGGCGGTTCGCTATTCTTGGACGAAGTCGGAGAAATCCCGATGGAACTGCAAAGTAAACTGTTGCGCGTTTTGCAGGAACAACAATTCGAACGCGTCGGCGAATCCAAAACCCGCAGTGTAGACGTTAGAATCATCGCCGCCACCAACCGCGATCTCAAACAGGAAGTTCAAGCAAAGAATTTTCGCGAGGATCTCTATTTCCGATTAAACGTTTTTCCGATCGAGTCGATTCCCCTGAGGGATCGTATCGAAGACATCCCTCTGCTCGCGGATCACTTTCTCAAACTGGCCTGCCTAAAATTCGGTAAACCGCCGATTAACTTCACCGTCGGCGACATTCAAAAAATGAAAGCCTATTCCTGGCCGGGTAACATTCGCGAACTGGTCAACGTCATTGAACGGGCCATCATCTTATCCAACGAGAAAAGGCTGGAATTAAACCTTCCAAAACAAAACGAGCTTCAAGAAAAACAACCGGAATCGGCAAAACAGGATCTTTTGGTTCAGACCAAACAGGAACGTCTGGAAGAGGAAAAGCAGAATATTATCAATGCCTTGACCTTATGCAACGGCAAAGTTTTCGGAAGTAATGGCGCAGCGGAACTTCTAAACCTTAAACCGACCACCTTAAACTCCAGGATCAAACGTCTCGGCATTAATCGCCATAGCTACGTTAAGACCGGTTAGTTAAAACCGCCTAAAAAAGAACCGGCGGGACACGCGGACCACACAATGCAACTCCCGCCTTTTTACATTCTAGCGGAGACCGTGCGGTTTCTACCTCGCTGTTTGGCAAGATAAAGCGCCTCATCGGTAATTTTTAACAGGCTTTCAGGCGAACAATGCTGACCGGCCGGTGCCACCCCTAAACCGATACTCACCGTCACGCAGTCCGCAACATCCGTTCGATCGTGCGGAATGCAGGCTTTCTGCAATTGAACATGAATATCTTCGGCAATCATCAATGCCGCTTCTTCGGTTGTACCCGGCATCACTATGACAAATTCCTCACCGCCATAACGGGCGACAAAATCGGTTGTTCTCAGCACCGAGCTTTCCAACAAATCGGCCACATGCTTCAAACAAACATCACCCTGTTGGTGGCCGTAGTAGTCGTTATACGCCTTAAAGAAATCGATATCGCACAGAAGCAAAGCAAGCGGCTTCTCCGAACGCGACAAACGAGCGCACTCCTGTTGAAGGTATTGATCCAGATTGCGTCGATTATGCAAGCCCGTCAAACCGTCCGTCGAAGCCAAACGGTTCAATTCTTCAATCGCTTGTTGCAACTGAACCTCCACCTTTTTACGCTCTTCGTTCTCCTTCACCACTAAACTGTTCAGTTCCAGAATCTTATCGTTCTGTTGCTTTAACTCGACATTCTGAGACTCCAGCGCCTCGTTCTTAATATCTACGTCGCGGGTACGTTCGGCCACTTTCTGTTCAAGCTGGTCGTAAATCAGCGCGTTATCGATAGCGATGGCAATATGACCGCTCAGATGTTGCAACAACTCTATACGATCCTTTGTGAATACGCCGGCCACCTCGTTATTTTCCAGGTAAATCACCCCTTTAAACTGTCCGTGCAAGGTCAACGGCGCGCACAACACGGCCTTAATGCCACGCCGCACCACCATCTCATCACGGCCGAAAATGGCACTTTGACGGGCGTCATTCAATACGATCGCTTCTTCGGTACGTTGAACGTAATTGACGATCGAATGCACAATGCGCGGGTTTTCGACATAGGGAACCCGCTGCATCACTTGAACGGTATCGAACTCCACCGAAGCCTCAGCCTGCACCCACAAACGGCCGCTATCCTGCAATAACAACAAACCATGCTGCGCCCCGGCATTTTCAATCATGATACCGATCAAGGTTTCCAATAACTCCGGCAACCTTTTCTCTCTTGCGATTACTTCGGTCGCTTTCATCAAGGCCGACACATCAAAGTGCGATCTCCCGGCGCCGATTTTATCGCTTGCGCCTTCGATATCGATACTGGCGCCCCAACGACGAAAACAAACATTGGCTTCCTGACGATAAAGCGCAACGGCCTTTGACTGATTCATCAATTCATAAACGTCCGCCGCCAACGAATTGGCGATCGCCTGTAAATTCGGCTGACCGAACACGCCGGCGGTTTCGATCGCGGAATCAAAACAGCGCAGCGCTTGAGGATAATCCCCCGACAATCGATAACGCTCGCCTTCCATAATACGTAAGCGCGCTAAAAAATTTTCGGGACAAGAATCCGTCCACGCGGTAAAACGATTGATCGTTTTATAGAAGTTCAATCGATATTGCTGACGCTTCATCGGCGGAGCCTGGTCATACAGTTTCGCTTGAATCAGAGCGTTTAGAAAATGGTGTTCCGCCGCATGCAACATGCCTTTCGAATCCGCCAGAAAACTCCGGCTTTTTTGAGCGACGTCCAACGCAGCCTGATATTCCTTATGCAGATAGAGCGCCAACATTTTATTCACGTAATAATAATGGGCAAAATGACGCGAACCAAAACGTTCCAAAGAAGCGACATATTCATCTTCGTCAAACTCTGCATGATCGAACGAAACTTTGGAGTAGGTTTCGCCACGCAAATTTCGAATCGCCTGTTTTACCCCCAGAACCGTTCCCAAATGTTCCTCGGCACCGATACGCTGCAAACTGGCTTGAAATTGCTCGATCTCTTCCTCTATCTCGTCAAGCGGCTTCCCGCGCATAAACATGCTTTGGATGATTCCCGCCGCCGCACAACCGGTATGAAACCAGTCTCCGACTTCCAGACCGTGACGGTAAGCGTCAAACCAATGCTGTTCGGTTACTGCGGACGCTTTCTGCCAACTCATGGCAAAATACCCGAATACAAATTGCACTTCCGCTTTTTGCAAAACATTGCCGTAACGCTCAACCAGCGCCATAGACAACTGTCCGTACTCGTAACCGATTTTGTGTTTCCCGAGTACGCCGCCCTGAAAGATGATTCCGAAAACAATGTAACCGACCACCGCCTCGCGGGTATTACCGTGTTTCAAGCATAGTGCAATCACCTTAAGTGAAATCGCCACGCACAGCTCAGGCTTGATCTGGTAGGCGGCTTTCAAAATCGCAGACAATAAGCGAATAACCATCTGTATACGTTCATCTTCGACGGCCGGCAAATCCAATAACTCGGCAATCTCGTACTTTCTGAGTTTTGCCTGAAGATGAATAAAATCCTTGGCGAACAAGGCAGGATTAAATTTCGACGGGATATTCACACCGAACATCTTAACCGCGCTGCGGCCTATGGCGTAAGCCTGTTCAAACTCGGAAATATCGGTATAGAATTTAATCATCAATTCAAATACCTGGCCTTTTTCCAACAGGTCACTGTCGGCTGAGACGGCTTGATTGTAAAAATGGATCGCTTGGTCGCGGCGGTTACAAAGATGTTCGCACTCTGCACGATTTCGATACATTATGGCGGCCAACGGTTGCTCTTCGAACGACGGCATCGCATCCATCGCCCGCTGAATGTAATCCAGAGCCAATTCAAAATCGCCGCTCGATTTCGCTTCTTGCGACGCCTTGAAATTCAGTTCCGCCAAATCTTGCCATTCGCGCTCGTCGTCAATTAGAACGCTGGCTTCATTCAAATGGTTAACGCATTCAAGCAAAACTTCTTTTTCAGGTTGAGCCTGTGCCGCCAGTAAAAAACGTCCGATTGCATGATGTATCCGTGCTTTTTCATCCGCTTCCAGCATCGACCAAACTGCCTGCTGAATACGGTCGTGGCTGAATACATAATAGCTTGAAGCACTTGCCAAACCGGTGGCTTCCCGCCTAATCCAACCTTCATTCAAGGCCGTCTGCAGCGCAAAATCAAAACGCTCGTTATCCGCATAAACCGCTTGCGCTACCCGGTCGCTAAAACGGTTACCGATACACGAAGCAATTTTAAGCAACGATTTTACCCGCTCGGGAAAGGCGACCATTCTCTGCGACAAGAATTCAACCACATTATCACTGACCGGAAGATGCTGTAAGCGTTCAAGATCGCAAGTCCAACAAGATTCCGAGTGGTCGAAACAAACCACACCATCTTTATGAAGCTGTTTCAGATATTCGGTCACAAAAAAGGCATTACCGCCGGTTTTTTGGAAAATGATTTCGCTGATCCGGTCGCTCGATTTTGACGGCATACAGTCCGAGATCAGATCGTTCACCGCCTCTTTGCTAAGATCGGACAACTCAAACTCTTCACGCAACGCGCCAAAATCACGTGCTTTCTGCAATAACACATAAAACGGATGGTCTTCACCGACTTCATTGTCCCGATATAAAGCAATTACCGCCAAATTCGAAACGTCCTGCAAAGCCGTTTCCAACCATTCCAGTGTGGCGCTATCCGCCCACTGCATGTCATCCAAAATCAAAAAGAAAGGGTGTTCCAAACTGGCGAATGCCTGAATAAAACGGCAAAGAATCGAATTTAAACGAATCTTGGCATCCGACGGCGGCAATGTTTCAACCGCCGCCTGCGGACCGATAATCCATTCCACTTCGGGTATGGCTTCCGTCAAAACGCCGGCTTGATTTCCAAGTGCGGTCTGCAAGCGCCTTTTCCAAACCCGTAATGCATCTTCTTCGCCCGCTACGATCTGTCCGATCAAATCCCGTAAAGCGCCATACAACATCTCAAACGGTGTGTTCTGACGGTATTGATCGAATTTTGCCATTAAACGAAAACCGGGCGAACCTTCTAAATCTTTTAAGGCGGCTTCAACCAGACTGGACTTTCCGACCCCGGAAGCGCCGTAAAGCGTGTTCATAGAAGCCTGAGGATTTTCAAACTGCCTTTGCACCGACGCGGTTAAATCCGCAATCACCGTTTCCCGCCCATAAAGCTTCCCGGCCGAGTTGAACTGAGCCATACTTCCCAAAAGGTCAGGCTTAAATTCGGCAATTTCTCCGGTTTCACGTAACGCATCAAGACAACGAATTAAATCGACCTTTAAAGACGTGGCGCTGGAATATCGATCAACCGGCATCTTGGCAAGCATCTTAGCAACCAAACCGGAGAGGGCTGCCGGCATATCCGCCACAACGTCTGTTAACCGTGGCGCCGTTTTGGCGATATGGTCGTGCATAAGACCGATGGCATCGTCGGAGACGAACGGTAACCTGCCGCTGAGCATCTGAAAGAAAATAATCCCTAAAGAATAAATGTCGGCGGCATGACCGATCTCGCCGTCAATCCTGTCACTCTGCTCCGGCGCAGAATAAAAACTTGCCAGCTCCGACGGCTTCAAGCCCTCTTCCGAAACCGATTCTTTCATACGTCGAGCCGCATAACCGAACCCCGTCAGCATAATTTTGTCGCTGCTTGGATCGATTAAAATACAGGAAGAAGACAGGTTTCCGTGGACGACATCCTGTTCATGTATGGCTTCAATGGCTTCGACTATCTGAATGGCAATCGAAAGGAAACGATCAAACGAAACCGGAGAGGAATTTAAAACGGCAGCATGAAGCGCTTCCGTTTCGGGCGACTGAATTGTCTGCTGATCATATTTTTGAATCGCTTTTAAAAAGTCGCTTAAAGGCAGGCCGTCAAAATAATCTCGAACCAGGAGATTCTTGCCTTGTACATTATGAATGCCGTGCGATTTGATGATAGCGGGATGATCGAACTGCGTTAACAACTCAAATTCATTTTGAAGATGGTCGTTATCCAAGCTGCTGACGAAAGCGGATTTGATATTTTTACAAATCACCCCGCTTGGTTCGTCGGGATGCGTCGCAAGAAAAATTTCGGAATGTCGCGTGGTGGCAATACACTCTTGTATCTTGTAGCCGTGTGTTTCCAACCTTGAAACCTTTTATTGTCCGCTTGATTATAATTATGCAGTTTGAATTAGAAATAATTGCACATGAAATTCGATTCTAACCAATTAGGGATAAACCGTAAATAAGCCTACTAATATTAAGCTCAAAAAAATCGATGCGCCTCAAAAAAGGACTAAGAACGCGCTCATTTCATCCACGTAATCGCCCTGCAATTTAAAGCTTGATCGTTGACATAACCGCCTGCAATTCTTTAGCGCTTCCCGACATGGCCAAACTCAATTTCGACGACTGATCGGCCAAAGCCGCATTTTCCTGGGTGAAGCGATCCAATTGCGAAATAGCCTGATTGACCTGTTCCGTCGCACCCATTTCCTGCTCGGCGGCAGAACTGATCTGGGTAACGATGCGCACCAACTCATCGATATTGTCGTTAATCTGTTGCAACGCTTCCGCGGAATCGCCGGACAGACTTTGACCGTGATTCACCATTGATAGATTCTGCTCCACCAATCCCTTAATGTCGTTAGATGCCTGTGAAGCGCGCAACGCCAAGTTACGAACCTCTCCCGCCACCACGGCAAATCCGCGTCCGTGCTCACCGGCACGAGCCGCTTCAACCGCGGCATTCAGAGCCAACAGATTGGTTTGAAATGAGATTCCGTCAATCAATTGCACAATGTCTGCAATCTTCCGGCTCGCCTGATGAATTTCGGTCATCGACGCCTGAGTTTGGTTCACAACCTGCGCACCACGTTCCACATGCTCTTTAACCTGAGCAGCCAGTTTTGATGCGCTGGAGGATTCTTGTGCGGTATTGCGAATGGTCTGAGTCAACTCCTCCATACTCGCCGCCGTCTCTTCAAGAGAAGCGGCCTGCTGCTGGGTACGCGAATTCAAATTATGATTATCGGCTTCCAATGCCAGCGTATTTTCCACAACGGTTTGAGTCGTACCTGCCGTTTGTCCGAGAATTCCGTGCAAATTCTCAATTGCCAGATTGATACCCGATTTCAATACTTTCAAATCGCCTTGATAATCTCCTTCAATCAGCTTGCTCAAATCACCGCCTGAGAACGCTTCCATTACTCGATTAATCTCCGCCATCGATGCTTCCAGCGCCGAAACCGTGTCGTTGACCGCTTCTTTCAATCCCAGCAAATCGCCCGGCAGTGCCTTTTCGATTCGATGACTGAACTGACCGTTGGCCATAAAAAACATCACGCGCGTGACTTCGGCGATCGCACTTTTAAGATTAAGCATCGCCTCGACGCTACTTTGTACGGTCATCTTGTTCTGCGGATTAAGACCTTCGGACAATTCATCCAAATGGCGCGACAATGAAATATCCACCCCGGCAACACCAACCACTTTGCCGTTATCGATAATCGGCGTCACCACACTGGTAATCAAAAACTCGTCATCGCCGACCGGGTACATATAAGGATCAACCACTTGCGGCTGTTTGCTGTGCAGCGGTTTTAAATAGAAATCGCCTAACCCCGGCACCTCATAATCCACGAGAGGTTCCAGACCGAGATCATTGCCTGAACGCCCCCAGAACGGCATAAAGCGCCCGGTCTCGTCATGCCAGCCGGCCGATTGACATTTTTCGTCCTGAGCATCGTAAGCATTCGGTTCCCACCCGCTCCAGCAAGCCAAGAAATTTGGATGACTTTCAAGGTGACTTTTGATTGCCGCCAAAGCAGACTCGCGGGAAGCCCCTTGATGCTGCATCGCCAATAACTCTTGCGCCATGGCTTCAACGGTTTGTTGCGCTTCCTGTATATCGTCCCGGGCTTTGCTCAAAGTCAATTCACCGCCGAAATCGGCACTCTGTATCGATTTGATGACTTCGTTTAAAACGCCGGAGGCCTGCTGATTCTGTTCAAGCAAACCTGTAACGCGGGCCACTTCTTCTTCCGAAAAGTGATCCTTTAATACGTCCACGGCCGCTAAATCACCGTCTTCCAGAACATGCAGCAAATCGCCCATTCCACCCGTCTGGATTTTGGGTTCTTTCAAGGCCGTCAATGATTCCCGCCAACCTTCGCTTAACTCTGTCGTTGGGCTTGTATCCCCTTTCAGCAATTGATGAATATACGCTTGTTGTTCTGCCAATAAAGCTCGGTACAGTATCGCTGCTGAAATCAAGCCTCCAACGGCCATAACCGGAACTAAAATCCATTTGTTGGATTCCCAACCTAAAGAACTCACTACTGCGATGAATACCCCAGCGAATACTCCATTCAATAGAACAATCGATGTCCAAGTCAGCCGCATACCACCTTCCCTTAAGTTAAATTACTTTCGTGAAGAGAAACAAAGCAATCGCCATTCTTTTCATGAAAAGTCATTTAAAATAAAAAGCTTAGGAATATCGGGCCAAGCATATTCGCCGACAATGTAGATATGTGCACCACAATGAAACGTTATAAACGGTCAATTAAAAAAGAATCCAACCGGATAGACAAAAATAAACCGTACAAACCTGTAAGCAAAATGCTTATTTACGGGTAATCAAATAGCCACCGACCAGGATCGGCATAATGCCGACTAATTGCGATACGGTCGGAATTTGATTCAGAACCCAATAGGCCAGCCCTAAAGTCATCAATGGCGCAAATGCGAACAAGGCGTTAACTTTGGTGATGGGCAGCAAATGAATCGCTTCCACCCATAATAATTTACCGACAAAAAACACCAGAAAACCGGTCAACCCCAACCACACCCATTGCTGTTGAATAAGCGCCCATGCCGGAGTGGGTTCAAAAATAACAGCCAACACATAGATAAACGGCAAGGCGATAACCGATCTGACCAGAAGAATGGTTTCACTGGAGACTTGAGCACGCGCCTTTTTTTGGTATAAGTTTGCCAGTGGCGCAATCATAGCGGCAAGCAACACCAGAATATCGCCCTTATTGATCGCCCACTCGCCGGGAAACAAGACCAATAAAGCACCGACGGTCATCAAGGCTGCACCCACGGTATGCCTGGCATCCATACGTTCGCCCTGGCGTCGTCCCAGGAAAAGATAAGCAAACAAGATCTGCAAAAAAAGAATAATGGCGACATTGGTGGCGGAGGTGTATTGCAGCCCGATAAACGTCAGCGCAAACAGCGTGGTGATAAACAGACTGGTTAATGCCAAATCTTTATAAGCGGCCGTCCGTTTGATTTCATGCTGTTTTTGACGCAACCACCACCAACCGCCTAAAAACAGTGCGGACAACAACAGACTGTAAAAATAAGCGTGCAAACCGCCCAATGCGGCGACACTGTAAAAGGCAAAAATAGGAAACCAGGCTTCGATCAGTGTCAAAGCGAGTGCAAACAATTCGCCTCTGCGCTCATTTTCAAAATTAAGTTTTACCGGCATATTCGCGATGAATTCTCTGGTGAACTTCTAAGAAGTGCTGAAAAGAAGCAACGATATCATATTGCTCCATATGCGGTCGACTTCTTCTTGACCACTGCTCGCGTAAGGGTTTCTGGCTTAATGCCGTCTGCAATGCCTCAACCCAGACCTCCTGATCGTCCGCTTTCAAAATCCGTCCGGTTTCATTATCGATCACCAAGGTTTGCGGCCCGCCGATATCGGAGACTAAACACCCCAAACCACTGGCTTGCGCTTCCATCACGACCTGCCCCAACGTATCGGTAATCGACGGGAAGGCAAACAGGTCTGCAGACGCATACACTTTGGATAATAACTCGCCTTGTACCGGCCCGAGAAAGTAAGCGTGATGAGGACGCAACTCATCGGCCCATTTGCGATAACGACCCTCGCCGACCATCACCAAATCCGCTTTGATACGCGGATATTTCTCGCAAAACTTTTTCCAGACCTCCACCAGAAACGGAAAGTTCTTTTCGACATTGATGCGTCCGACATACAGCACTTTCAAACGGCTGTCAGACAAGCCGAAGTGACGCCAAACATCCGTGTCGCGATGCTGCGGATTAAAACGCTCTAGATTGGTACCCGGAAACAGAACCGAAGCACGTTGATAATCGATACCGACATCACTCGCCATGACTTCCAGATACGCTTCAGATCGTGAAAACACGTGCTGAAAAGGATGGTAAAAACACTTCATCACCTTGTCGGTTCTGTGCTTCACCCACTTGAAACCGGTCAGGTCGTACAAGTAAGCCGGAAAATCCGTATGATACGTTCCCACTAACGGATAACCCGCTTTTTGCGCGCAGCGTTTAGCCGCCCATCCGAAAGGTCCGGGCGTGGAAATATGCACCAAATCCGGTTGCAGTTCGGCCAGCTTTTCGCTGATGATCTTTTTTCCCGGAAAAACCAGATCCAACTCTTGGTAAAACGGCATCGGCATCTTAAAACGATAAGGCAGGTTATGAATATAAGGTTTATCCGGAATCGGCTTGCCGGTTGAGGTGACGATATGCAATTCAACTTGGTTGGCAAACGCCTGTTCGCCCATATCTTGAATGAAACGGGAGACGCCGTTCAAATCGCCCAACGTATCGGTAAAAAGACAAATCTTCATGTTTCCGCCCCCACCTATCGATAGAAAAACGTCATCATAATCCACTACAAATCCGCTTGTGATGACAGCTAGATGAAACCTATATGACAATCAAAAAGCCGCCTAAACCGCATATCCCCCTGACTTAAAAACGACAATTAAGCCTATGACGATTGATGGCATCATCATTCTATTTAATTGCTAGCGCATTTAAGCCAAAATGGCATTAGAATAGGCTAAAACCCCTTTTACTCACATGGAACAGCTATGCCGTTTTTATCCGTAATGACGATTTTATTGATTTATCAGCTCGTAGGAGAGCTGATTGTGCGCGAATTCAATATGACCGTACCGGGACCGGTCATCGGTATGCTGCTGATGCTGTTCAGTCTGCTGGTCAAACGCTCTTTTGCCGATCAGCTACTCAAGCCGACGGAAATGATTCTGTCGCATTTCTCGTTGCTGTTTATCCCGGCGGGCGTCGGGTTGATGATCCATCTAAGTAGGCTGCAAGACGAATGGCTGGCCATTACGATCGCCCTTCTGAGCAGTACGGTTCTAGGATTGTTGGTCACGGCCTGGACCATGATGTTGATGACGAAACTGATGAACAGGAATCCAAAATGAACGACTATTCCGCCATCTGGGTTTATCTGGCCGCCAGTCCGCTTTTCGGGCTGACCCTCACCTTGACCTGTTACCTTCTGGCACTCCAAATCTACCGGAAAGGCCGTGGCAATCCGTTATTAACACCGGTCGCAACCTCGATTGTGATGATTATCGCCGTCCTTTCCGTCATGGATATTCCTTACGATTCCTATTTCTCGGGTGCCCAGTTTATTCATTTTCTGCTAGGACCGGCCACCGTTGCACTGGCGATCCCTCTGTTTTACCAATTAAGCAAACTGAAAAAAATTTGGTTACCCATGACGGTCGCCGTCATTTGCGGAATCACCGTTTCCGGATTCAGTGCTTACTTCATCGCCCGCGCGCTTGGAGCAAGTACGGAAACCATCTTGTCGATGATTCCCAAATCGGTCACCGCGCCCGTCGCCATGGGGATTTCCGAACAGATCAACGGCCTGCCGACCTTGACGGCAGTGTTTGTCGTTATTACCGGCGTTCTCGGTGCCATCATGGGGGTTTGGCTGTTCAAACTGTTCAAGATCAACGACGATAACATCAAAGGCGTCGCCATGGGTGTGACCGCGCACGGTTTGGGTACCGCCACCTCTTTACAAATCAATCAGCAAATGGGCGCTTTCGCCGGATTGGCAATGGCGTTATCCGCCTCGGTATCGGCGTTTGTTCTACCATTCGTACTGTCCCTGATTAACCCATAATCCACGCCCGGCTTAATCGCCGGGGCTAATCGTTCTCTCGGCTGGATTTAAAAATTCGCTCTCATGCAAAGGTGAATCGCTTAAAATATCCGCCCCGTCAATCGGAATCGATTACAAGCAAGGTTATGAAACATGTTGGAAGATGCACTCGAAAAGTTACCGGAAATTCTAAAGAAAAATTTGGATAGGAACCTGTGCGTCTGCAACGAGGTTAAGAAGATCGATGTCATTCAGGCCATCGTCGACGGCGCCGACACTCGGGATAAGGTACGTGCGAAAACCTATGCCTCGGACGGCAATGGCTGTTGCCGTTTACAAGTGGAAGACCTTTTGGAAGCGCTGAACGAAAAAAAGTAAGCCCTTCAAAAATCACAAAAAAAGCCGCAGAAAGAGAATTTCGTGCGGCTTTGATAAACAAAACTCAGTAAAGAACGTGAGCGGATCGATTAATTGGTACGCCCGCCACATTTACCTTCTTCGTCTTTAGGCGGTTTAGGGGCCGGTTCGACGTTACCGCCGCATTTCCCTTCTTGCGATTTATCTTCGGGCTTTGGTGCGGTCGGCGGAGTTACGTCCGGCATCCCCATACTGGCGCCGCATTTACCTTCGCCGCAATTACCTTCCACGGCCGCCACCTGCTCATAGCCCCCTTTCAGAGGTTTGATGCCAAACGGGTTTTCCGAAGCCAATGCAGATCCACTTAATGTTGTCGCCGTTGCCGCACCCGCCAATTTCAAAAATTCTCTTCTCGTTTTCTTAGACATTTGCTTTTCTCCAATAAATTAACATTTATATTAACAACTTAACTTATGTATAAAAATCAAAAACTTGATTCAAACTTAACTCAACCTCAATTTGATTTGAATCCTATATTTATAAACCCCGTTTATAGAATTTTCTTACACACTCCTTTAGGTTTTTTCATTCAAATGACCGATTGTCCAATAGAACAGATAATAGCTTTTCCAAATATCGGCTTTCAGGATAGGTAAATCCCTTTCAATCTTGTGCAGATGACGCTGTGCATCCAACAGATCCAGTACATTTCTACGTCCGGTTTTCAACGCTTGCTCGCTGGCTTTAACCGCCTGCCGACTGGACTCGAGTGCCGCTTTCAAGGCTTTCAAACGAGTCGTACCGGTCTGCAATGCCAACCAGGCATTCCGGGCTTGAGCTTCCAGAGACAGACTGGCTTCACGCTTCATGGCCAAGAGTTCTTTCACTTGAGAGCGCTGCTTGGAAACCGCCGCTTCGGTTCGACCGCCCAGATAAAGCGGTACATTCAATCTCAAACCGCCACGGGCTCCCTGCATATCATCATAGAAGTTTTTATCCGAATCGTTATAGACCAACGCACCGAAGGCTTCCACCTGTACCGAATCTTTGTTTTTCACATACTCGACTTGCTTCTGCGCCGCTTGAACCTGTTGCTCCAAAGCCAATAAAAGCGGATTATTAATAACCAGTTTTGACCAGGCCTGTTGAGCATTTTCGGCCTTCGCAACATTCACTTCCCGCTCAAGCCGAGCCAATTGCGGCGCTTGCTTAAGCGGAAAACTCAATGCATCGTAAGAAAATGTAGAAGCGTCTCCCAGCACCGCCGTCAATTTCGCTTCGGTCTGACGAAAATCCTGCTCCGCCTTGAGCAGTTCCGCATGGTTGAAATCAAGGCGCGACTGAATTTCGACGATATCGTTCAGGTCTTGGTAACCGACTTGAAAACGCTGGCGAACCTGCTTGATGATCGATTCGATCGAACGTTGTTCTTTCTTAAGAAACAGAAAATCTTCGCGCTGCTGCCAGTAAGTGAAATACAACTCCGCCACCTTGAACAGCACCTTCTGCTTTTCCGCCTCGGAACGCCACTGTTTGCTTTGATACGTCGAATCGGCCGACTTGTTCAAATCGTTCAATTGCGGTTCATAAAGCGGATAAGTCGCTATCAGCTGGTTAGCGGTACGTGGAAATTCATCCATTTTCATCCAGGCATAACTCAGTTCACTGTTGAAACGGACTTCCGGTTTCAACAGGCCACGGGCATCTTGCAGAGAACTATAAGCCGCCGCCTGCTCGGCATCGGCACGGCTTAAACTCGGATTGGTCTGCAAAGCCAATTCAAACAAGTCGGACAAAGCCAATTTACCTGCCGGCGCCGTTTCCGGCAATGTATCCGACGCCTTGGCCTGCATCATCAAACTCATGCAAACGGGAATGAAAACGCAAAATAGGATTCGTTTCATCTTATAACTCCTTTTCATCGGCGGCGGCCGTATTTGAAAACCCTTTTCTCAAATACAGCAAATAGGTCAGGATCGGAATCAAAATCATTGAAACCAAAGGCGCAGAAATCATCCCTCCAACCATCGGTGCCGCAATACGCTGCATCACCTCAGCCCCCGTTCCGGTAGCAAACATAATCGGCAACAAGCCCACCACGATCACGCTAACCGTCATCGCTTTAGGACGTACACGGCGCACCGCACCGTGCATAATGGCCGCCCGTAAATCATCGGCGTTGTTATAGCGCCCTTCTGCCTTGGCCGCTTCAATTGCGTTTTTAAGGTAAATCAGCATGACAACCCCGAATTCGGCGGCAACCCCCGCCAAGGCGATCATGCCGACCGCGACGGCAATCGAAAAGTGGAAGCCCAAAGCCCAAATAAACCATACCGACCCGAGCAAAGCGAAAGGAATCACCAACAGGATCATCAACGCCTCGCTGACACTCTTAAAGATCAAATACAACAGGACGAAAATGATCAAGATCGTCAGCGGCACGATTTCAGACAGTTTCTTCTGTGCTTTGAGCAGATATTCATACTGCCCCGACCACTGAATGCTATACCCCGAAGGTAAGTCGACCTTCTCGGCCACTTCGGCTCGCGCTTGTTCGACGTACCCCGCCAGATCCGTTCCCGGTTTCAAATCGACAAAAGTCCAACCGTTCAAACGGGCGTTTTCCGACTTGATAACCGGCGGGCCCATGCGGACTTTGATATCCGCCACCATTCCCAACTGGATTTGCGCTCCCGAAGCCGTCACAATCGGCAGCTGCTTAAGCGCCTCCACCGAGTTACGCCAAACTTGCGGATAACGCAAATTCAGACTGTAACGTTCGCGCCCCTCGATGGTTTCCTGTAGAACTTTGCCGCCGACGGCGGAACCGACGATGTTCGCCAGTTGCGCCATACTTAAATCGTAACGGGCGACATCGGCACGTTTGGGCAAAATGTCGATATAACGTCCGCCCTCCGATCGATCGGAAAACGCCGATAAGGTTCCCGGTACTTTCGCAACCACGGCCTCGACCCGTTTGCCGATCTTCTCGATTTGAGCCAGATCGTCGCCGGAAACCTTGATACCGATCGGGGTTTTGATTCCGGTGGAGAGCATATCGATTCGTGTTTTGATCGGCTGCACCCAAGCATTGGTTAATCCGGGAATGGAGACCGCGCCGTTCAGTTCATCGATTAATTTAGATAACGTCATGCCCTCGCGCCATTCGGACTTATCTTTAAGCTGAATAGTGGTTTCGATCATCGTCAATGGTGCGGGATCGGTTGCGGTATCGGCACGGCCGATCTTGCCGAACACGCTTTTCACTTCGGGAAAGCCTTTTATGATTCGGTCGGTATCCTGCAACAAGGCTTGTGCCGCACCAATCGACAGCCCCGGCAAGGTCGTCGGCATGTACAGTAAATCGCCCTCTTCCAGTTCCGGCATAAATTCCGAACCGGTCTGCTGCCATGGATAAACCATAGTCACCAGAGCCAATACGGCCACACCGATAATGGTTTTAGGCCAGCGTAACAAACGCTTTAAAACCGGTTCGTAAATGCGAATTAAAACCCGGTTCAATGGATTCTTGGATTCATCCGGCAATTTACCACGAATGAAATAGCCCATCAGAACCGGCACCAGACTGATCGCCAAGCCGGCCGCTACCGCCATGGCCAAGGTTTTTGTCAATGCCAACGGCGTAAACAGCCGTCCCGCCTGTTCCTGCAAGGCAAAAATCGGCATGAAACTCAGTGCGATAATCAGCAAGGATAAAAACAGCGGTAAACCGACCTCTTGCGACGATTTAAGAATCAATTGCCAATGCGTTTTTCCCTGCGGCACCTCTCCAGTTTGTTTGCGATAAGCTTCCAAATGTTTGTGGGCGTTTTCAATCATAACGATTGCCGCATCCACCATGGTTCCGATGGCGATGGCAATCCCGCCCAAACTCATGATATTGGCGGTTACGCCCATCTGTTGCATAACGAAAAAGGCCCCCAACACACCCAACGGCAAAGAGATGATTGCCACTAAAGCGGAACGCAAGTGCAGCAAAAACAGCAATGAAACCAACGCCACCACAATCATCTCTTCCAACAATTTGTGCTGCAAGGTTTCGACTGCGCGCCCGATCAATCCCGAACGATCGTAAACTTCAACCAACTCCACCCCTTTGGGCAGGCCCGGTTGAAGTTGCTTGATCTTCTGCTTAACCGCATCAATCACTTTCTGGGCATTTTCGCCGGAACGCATCACCACAATACCGCCGACTACTTCACCTTCACCGTTTAGGTCGGCAATACCTCGACGAGGCTTGGTGCCCAGCTTGACTCGTGCGATGTCTTTCAACAGTAACGGCGTATTGGTCTGTGAATTTCTGCCTACCGCAATCTGTTCGAGATCACTCAGCTTGGTCACATAACCTTTCACTCCGACCATATACTCGGCTTCGGCCAATTCGATAACCGACGCCCCCATCTCGACCGCACTTTGCTGAATGGCGGACTGCACCTTTTCCAAAGGTAAATGGTAAGCGCGTAGTTTGTTAGGATCGACTTCCACCTGATATTGCTTCACCATGCCACCAATCGCGGCGACTTCGGATACACCGGGAACGGACTGCAGCTCGAACTTTAGAAACCAGTCTTGCAAACTGCGCAGCTGCGCCAAATCCAACTGATGGGAACGGTCCACCAAGGCATACTCATACACCCAGCCGACACCGGAGGCATCCGGCCCCAAAATAGGCTGAACACCGCTCGGCAATTGTGCCTTAACCTGACTCAGATACTCCAATACCCGAGAACGAGCCCAGTAAGGATCCGTCCCTTCTTCAAACAACACATAAACGTAAGAGTCGCCAAAAAAGGAGTAACCGCGCACGGTCTTGGCTTTAGGAACCGACATCATCAAATTGGAGATCGGGTAAGTCACCTGATCTTCCACCAGCTGCGGACTTTGTCCGGCAAACGGGGTTTTGACAATCACTTGAACATCCGACAGATCGGGAATGGCATCCAACGGGGTATCCTGTACCGCTTTCCAACCCACTATCGCGATAATGGCGCTGAAAATCAGAACCAAAACCCGATTCTCTATCGAAGCCGAAATTATTGAACGAATCATTTCAGTCTCCTAGTGTTGATGGTGCACAGACGTGCCGGACGACATGGCCGATTGCGGCTTCTGGCCGACCAAACGACGTAAATTGGACTGAACCTGACTTTCGGAATCGATTAAGAACTGGCCGGAGATGACGACCTCTTCCCCTTCCTTAATACCGGAAACCACTTCCGCAACCCCTTGGGTTTGCATACCGGTGACCACTTCTTTAACTTGGAAGCCGCCTTTATCGTTTTTAACCACCACACGTTTGGTTTCGCCGTCATCAATCACGGCTTCCATCGGAATCGCCAACACATTTCGTCTCGGGCCGCCGTAAATGATCGTGTCCACCAACATATTCGGCTTAAAACGTAAAGCGTCGTTCACCAAAGGAATGCGTACCTTAACGGCCTGGGTTACCGGATCGGCGGTCGGATAGAGATAATCGATCCGGCTTTCCCAATGCTTTCCGGGATAGGCGGAAGTCAGAACGTCGACCGTGAGTCCCGTCTTGATCCAATCTTGCTGCAAAGGCAACACTTCGGCCTCTACCCAAACGCTGGAAAGGTCGGTCAAACTCATCAACTCGGTTTGCGGTTGAACATACATACCGGTCTGAACCATAAGATCGTTAACGAATCCGGTTTGCGGTGCGTAGATCGGAATTTTATGGATCGGTTCGCCCTTTTTGGCGATGCTCTTGATGGTTTGATCGTCCAGTCCCAAAAGTTGTAACCGAATTTTGGCCGAGTTAACCAAAGAGTTTGCCTGAGAACCCAATCGTCTCTGATTCTGCAAAACCTGTAAATAATCGTCCTGGGCGGAGACGATTTCCGGTGAATACAGACGGTACAGAAGCTGTCCTTTTTCAATGGCATCGCCGTTATTGCGCACGCTTAAATCACTTATCCAACCCGAAGCCCGGGGATGAATGTGCACCACGCGAGTTTCATCGGCGACGACTTTTCCGAAAGTAGGAATGTATTTCCAAAGCGTATGTTTTTCGGCTTTGGCCGTACGGATCGCAAACTGTTGCTGCATCCCGATAACACCCGAGGCCTGTCCGTTTGATTTAAGTGTGATTTCCGGTGTCGTTTCGGCTTCGGAAAAACGCTGCTTGACCAGTTTCATCCCGCAAATCGGGCACGTGCCTTCATGGTCGCGAACAATCTGCGGGTGCATAGGACAAACGTATTTGTATACTCCATCGTCTTCACCTAATGTCGGTAACGTATTATTCGACGGTGGTTCAGCCGCATGAACATGACCTGCGGGAGACAGTAAAGCGATAGATAGAATCAGCCAAGTTTGACGAATCATCATAAAATCCTTTTCGTATATTCTGTTCGGACGAACACGGTACATCCTGAAAAGACGTGAACAGAAATTGAATCACTATAAATCCGACAATGAACAAAACGTCCAGTCAGATCCAATCAAGAAAAGAAAATTAGGCGAATCTAGGGGGTTGCTCTTCGCGAGGAAGATCAATGGAAGCGAATCTGACTGAATCAGGATGATTCAATCGAGCCATGACTGGCTGAAAAGAAAGACCGGCGTTATCGGAAAGACTGACCGAATAACTTAAAAAGTGGCAGGTTAAATTACCGCAGTGACAATCATCGCCGCACTGAGGGCAACCACTATTCGATGCATGAGCGTGGTCACAACAAGCGTGATCGGAGGACGCCATCTGGTGATGGGCCATATCGTGGTGCGACATTTCATGATGCGACATTTTTTCCTCACAGCACGCATGCTCGGCATTCATGGTTGGAACCGAAGCAGCTGGCATTTCCGATTCGGAAGCAAAAGTAACTTGCAAATTCCCGAACAGAAAAACAAAGATAAGTGCTAAGTGAGAAATTTTCATAAATTCGAGTTTAAATTAAACCAAAATTAAATACAAACACTTTTAATCACAAAGAGTTATGAAGAACGGCCAATTCGATCTCAATGACTTTTTGCCATGACCATGGCACTTTCAAAACTTCGGCACACCGACATAAATCCGGATTTATGACAGAACACGGCATCATCCAACCCGGTTACGGCCTTGAGTTCGTCTTCTCTCAAGCCCCTGAATCGTTCCGGAAGATGATTCTCGTTACCGTTACAGTAAACGCCGTAACCTTCCGATCCTTTAGGATAAACCACACGGGTAATTTCAGGATGAGAACGAATAAAGTCTTTAAACGGCAGGTTTTCTTCCAACACTAAAATGCCTTCATCGACATTCTTAGCGCACGCCTCAAGCTGCACCACCACTTCGGCTTCTTTAATGGCCGCTTTGATAAAGTTATTTAAAATGACGCTGGTAAACTCAATCGCTTGATTGAATGCCGCTTCTTGCTGTTCGATATCATCGGCCGAAGAAGCGTTCATCATGCCGATCAACATCGACACGGAAGGACGTGGATCATCGACAAAACGGCCATTATCCACCGCATCGATATCCTTGATGATTTTCTGATCTACCCACTCTAAGGCAAACTGCTGTTCGTAATCGCCTTCCAGCCCTTTTTTTGCCAAAATTTCTTTCCCGTAATGCTCCCAAACCAAACCGGCGGTGGCATAAGGCGTGCCGTCTTCGCGAGCACGGGTAAAGCTATTTTGGTGATGGTCGAAGCGTAAAGTTTCAGGATCGTATTCCGCGCCCACATCCAACACAATCTCCGCTTGATCGATGACTTCTTGATCTCGGGAACGGACAATTTCCTTTTCTCCAAGCATGAGAATCATCGCAATGGCAAAAACTTCGTCGGCATGAAAACGACCTGAGTGAGTAACTAACATTCAACTTCCTTAATCTGGGCTTAGTAGCATTAAATTTATGTGGGATATGTTAGTGCATTTTGGCTATGAATGGCGGCGAATGAACGAAAGACTTATAAATAAGTTCTTCCAAATTTTAAGACATCCGTCTTTAGTGCGAACAATCACCACCCTGACCGTTCAGAAGATTTTTGACTTTACGATTCTTTTTCGGATTTCACATCTGACCATAAGTTGAAAAAATAGAGTACCAATCCAATACCCAGCACCCACCACCCTATTGATAGCAGCACATTTGAAACCTCGGTAGCCATTTCTTTTTCAACAATGTCATGCACCCAATAAGGCGAATAGGCCATTGCGATCCCAAGCAAGATCGTAATCATTGCCGTACGCTTTCTCACATCCGGATTGATTTGCACAATTGATCCGATCAAACGTTTCAACCAATTCTCATTCATTAAGTTTGCCTCATACAAAATTCTATTTGAATGAAAAAGTATAAAAGACATTTACCCAAATTGTCGTTTTATTACATATTTACGGCATGTTTTTTAATACTGGTTTCTTGCGGTGAGAAACTCTAAACGCGATTGGGGTTAACCAACCCATCTTGGATTAGAGGGACGCTGCCACCATTAAAATCCAAGCTGTTGATTGTAATTATTTTTTATAAATTTACTTTTTCAGGATAACAATTGATGAGTTGAATTAACATTGAACGCATGAGTCAAAGGTTTATTCCACTCCCGGATCAATGACTTTTCCTCTTTCAACCACCCTCGAATGGAGCGGTTACTATGGTTCAAATATTCGGATAACGAATCTAATTTATTCACGCTCACGGAAAGGTGGGCGAACTCCAGCTTTTCCTGTTTTGACAGCACGGCGGTTTGATCACCTGAAACTTCCCCCATCAAGCCCGGATAGTCGCAATCCAGTGCCAAACAATCCACCGGCCAGGTAATCCAGCGCTCAATATTGTGCTCCACGCCAAAAGACAAAGCTGCTTCCAATCCTGCTAAAGGACCATAATAGCCTTCGCGAAGATCGGAGATCACCGGAACCCCCAAATTACGATACTGCTCCAAATTACGGTTTGCACTGATAACAACCTGCACGGGAATGGAAGACCGCTCGATTTCATCCAATACGCATTCAATAAACGGTTTACCGTTATATTGACACCAGCCTTTGTCCCGGCCGCCCATACGCTTGCCTTCTCCCCCGGCCAAAATCACCAGACCAATCATGAATAACTCCAGAATTCGATCCAATCCCCTGCCTGACAGGATTGTTTAGGATTGACCCGGATATAACCGTCCGCCCGGGTTAAACAAACCAGTTGGCCGATTTCTCGGGCGTTGAGGATTTCCAACCCTTGATCGGAAATCGCCACTTGCAGCCACTCCACCCTTTCGGACATATTCTCAAACGGGGTCGTCAGACGCATTTTTTGCGATGGCGACTGCCACCCCTTTAGTCCCGAAAGTTTGTATAAAAAAGGCTTAACCAGCAACTGAAAGCTCATAAATGCCGCCAAGGGGTTGCCTGGCAGGGCAATGAGTCGAGCGCGTTTCAGTTGCGTCGTTGAAAACGGTTTGGCGGGTTTCATATTCAATTGCCAAACCTGTGAATTCGGCTGCCTTTTTAAAAAGCTTTTAATCTGGTCTTTTTCCCCTTTCGACGCTCCCCCTATGGTTAAAACGACATCGGCCCTATCACCCCAATAAGCGATCTTTTCCCATGTAGCCGCTTCATCATCGGCAAGATGCTCAACCGCAAGCATTTCTACCGGCAACGCTTGGCACAGGGCAGAGATCAACCAGGAATTGGATTCATAAATTTGTCCGGCGCTTAAATTTTCACCTACGGCAACCAATTCATCCCCTGTGGTTAACAAAACCACTTTCATTAAAGACGACACCTTAACTTCCGTCACCCCCACGGAAGCCAACAAAGCCAATTCCCTGGCACCTATTTTCTGCCCCTTTGGCAACAAAAGCTGTTCCTTGGCAATCTCTGACCCGACTTCGCGAATATGTTGCCCAACCAGAGTTTGTTCCGGCTTTAATAAAAATTCCCGCATATCACCCTGGCTGAGCATCCGGCGTTGTACGAAAGATTTTTCAACCGGTAGAATCGCATCCAGATGATCAGGAACCGGAGCGCCGGTCATAATCGCGACCGCCTCGTTCAAACCGTGCTCACCGACTTCGGTCATGACATCGCCGGCATAGACATGGCGATTTATGCCCAACCATTCTTCATTGCATCTAGTAGCATACGCATAGCCGTCCATGGCGGCTTGACGCCAAGGCGGCATCTCCATAGGAGAATAAACAGGCTCGGCCAATACCCTGCCCAACGCTTTACTCAAAGCGACGCTTTCGGTTTCCGTATGGGTTTGTGCCTGAGCCATCAGCCAGTCGAAAACCTCGTCAAATTCCGCTATGGATTCCAAGTTTCTTTTCAACATTTCAAGCTTCTCCTTTCCCACAGTTCCCGGGCTTTCCGCACACCTTTTTCATAGGAAATACCCTCCAACAGCATCAGAGCCGCACCGGCCGAACCGATCACGGCATGATATCCATAAGTATCCTCCAGCTCGCCCTGCCACAGAGCCAACAAGTCCTGCTGCAGCCACTGTTTAGGACGCTCCTGCCTGTCTATCAAAGCACCTGCTGTCAGGTCGGATAACTGAGATTTTCCCTTCTCGGTAAAATACAGATGCGTCAAGGCATCCGGGCGTATCTCCGCTTCCCCACCTTCGCCTTTAAACACCAGGTTCTTAGGCGTCTTCATACTTTCGGCCACCGCGTGATGCAATTCTTCAACCCCTTTATGGAATATCCCTTGAATAGAAGCCTGCGCATTCAGAGGGTTCAATAATTTCACGGCCGTGTTGAATACCGTTCTGACGCCCAACTCCGACTTGAGATGCAAAATCTCTTTCAATTTCGGCGACATCACATTCAACGGCAGATAAACCAAGTTCGGTTCTTGCAATAAATCCCGAGCTTCGTTCAAAGACGCGGCGGATGAAAATCCCAAAGGCTGCAGAAAAGATTCCACATATTGTCGATTTTGGAACTGCCCCATATCGCCATGCAGCAAAATACGGTACCCGGCTTCGGCCAACAGCTTTATCGACAGCAGAAAATAAGGCGGATAACGCCACTTGCCGGCATAAGCCGACCAATCCAAATCGATACGGTCTTCGGCCATCCGGTTCATGCCTAAAGACTCGCGCAATTGGCTCACGATGCCGACCAACTCCTCCTGAGATTCACCGTTGGCTCGCATCAACAATAGAAAAGCACCCAATTGCTTATCGGTCACGGTTCCCTGCAAAATATGCTGAACAGCACCGCGCGTTTCTTCCACGGTTAAAGAACGACGTGACTTCGGCCCTTTACCCAATATCCGTAAATACTCGCTGAAAGGATGATCTTCAGCCGACCCGACCAGAGGTGTTAATCGCGCGGAATCGTTCATACTGCAACCCGCTGCTTTAAATAATCGTCCCGCCCGGTTGCGGCGGTTTCGGCCTGTTGTTGCAAACTGCGAATTCTTTCCCTGACTTTGATGACATCACCCACCACAATTAAAGCCGGAGGCTGAATTTTCTGTTGCTCGATGGTCGACGCCAGATCGGCCAAACTAATCACCGTCACCTTTTGATCCGGACGGGTTCCCTTCTCAATAATCGCTGCCGGGGTGTCTGAAGCCATACCGGCGGTTAACAACCCATTCTGAATGTCTTTCGCCTTTTTCACCCCCATATAAAACACCATGGTGTCGCCGGACTGAGCCAAACGCGCATAATCGATTTCGGCGTCGCCTGACTTCTGATGTCCGGTGACAAAACTGACCGAATGGGCATAATCCCTATGCGTCAAAGGGAAGTCGGCGTAGGCGGCACAACCCGCCGCCGCAGTTATTCCCGGCACAACAGTGAAAGGCACATTGTGTTCTGCCAACAGTTCCACTTCCTCGGCACCACGCCCGAAGATATAAGGGTCGCCGCCTTTTAAGCGCGCCACCTTTTTACCCTGCTGTGCCAGCTCCAACAACATTTGGCTAATACGGTGCTGCGGCACGGCATGCCAGCGGTCTTTTTTACCGACGTAAATACGTTCCGCTTCACGGCGCGCCATATCCAGTATTTCCGGTGCCACCAGACGGTCATAGACCACCACGTCGGCCTGTTGTAATAAACGCAATCCTTTGAATGTCATCAGATCCGGATCTCCCGGACCGGCGCCGATCAAATAGACTTCACCTTGCGAAGACATGCCTTCATCTGCTTTTTGTAACGCTTGCTGCAATTGTTTTTCAGCGACCTCGACTTCACCTCTTGCCGCCTGGTCAACAAAACTGCTTTGCAACACATTTTCCCAAAAAGCTTTGCGGTCGTCAGCTTTGGCAAACGCCGCCTTCACCTTGTCGCGATAACGCCCTACCAGGTCGGTTAAACCGCCGATTCCCGAAGGGATCAAGGTTTCCAAACGCGCCTTCATCACCCTAGATAAAACGGGCGAGCGTCCTCCGGTCGAAACCGCAATCGTCATCGGAGAACGATCCACGATCGCCGGTAAAATGAATTCGCAGTATTCCGTTTGATCCGCCACATTCAATGGAATTTGCGCTTGCTGACAGTAGGCATGAACCGCTTGATTCACCGCTTGATCATCTGTCGCCGCAATCACGTATTTAGGCTTAGGCAACATTCCCATCCGGTCCGGTGAAAAAGTCTCCTGCAACCAGGTCACTTTGCCCTGCGCCAAATGGTGCTTCATTTCATTCTTCAACTCGGGTGCGATTACGGTCACTTCGGCTCCCGCCTGGATGAACAGATCTGCCTTGCGCGCCGCCACGACACCGCCGCCAACGATCAAACAAGGCTGGTTTTGAATCTTGACGAAAATCGGTAAATAATCCATCACTTTTTCCTCCATCCCCGACCTCGTCGGGCGAACGTGATTAATGCAATTCCACATGCAGTTCTTGGTTTAAAATTTCGGTTAATTCCGGTATGCAGCTTCCGCAATTCGTACCCGCTTTCAAGGCCTGTCCTATCGCTTCGACACTGGTTAAACCTTGGGAATGAATGGCATCCACCAAAGTATTCAAGCCAACACTGAAACAAGAACAGATCGTTTTTCCTTCGTCTTTGGCACCGGATGCCTGCCCCGCCAGCAGATAGAATCTGTCTCGCGCTTCCAGCGTCTGCTTGGCAAACAAGTCGCCCAACCAGTGACGTCCGGGCAAAGCCTGTTGTTCACTGACAAACACCACCAACTCCAATTGACCGTCTTTCAACCAAGCCATGCGTCTGGTGCCGGTTGCTTCGTCTTGATACTCGATTTTTTCCAAACCGTCTAAATCCTGATCAAAATTTGCCAGTTTCGACCAGGCCCGGTCATCTTCCAGAAGCTTTTGCCCGGAAAGTTCATAGTGGAAATACGATTTGCCTTTGATTTTGATCCAGTAATCGAAATCCGACGTTTCCAATTCAGTCCGGCTCAATGCAAATCCCTGCCACTGCACATCGTAAGCCTCAAGCGCGACCGGGCTGTGCTTGGATTCCGGCTGGCCGGACAAAGGATCGGTCGCCGCTTTCACCAATACATCCGCTCTCGCCTGACTCGCGTATTGCGCCGTCCAGTGCATCGGCACAAACAGACTGCCTTGTCTTTGCCCTGCATCGACAACCACCCGTCCGACAAAATCGCCGAGATCGTTATGCACTCTTGCCAGGCAACCCTCTGTTACGCCATATGTCTTCGCATCCAACGGATGCACTTGAATGAAAGGTTCGTCGATATGCGCCATTAATTTTGCGGTTTTCGCTGTCCGCGTCATGGTGTGCCATTGATCGCGAATACGCCCGGTATTTAAAATCAGTGGATAAGTTTCAGAAGTCGGGTTTTGGGGCAGTCTCGGCTGTACCGCGATAAATCTTGCTTTGCGGTTAGGGGTATAGAATTGCCCGTCGGCAAACATTCTTTTACAGCCTTTCGGAAACTGTTCATTGATCGGCCAAGCCATTGGACTGAATGCGCCGTACTCTTCATTGGAAATCATTGCCAGGGCAGAAATATCAAAGTCGCGTTTACCGTCGTTTTCGAAACCGGACAGCTCAGCATGTTCCCGGAAAATATCCGCCGGAGTCTGATAATCAAAAGCGTCTACGAACCCTAATTTTTTCGCGACCTGTGTCAGCATCCACCAATCGGAACGCGCCAATTCGGGCCCGTCGATGAAACGTCTTTGTCGTGAAATTGTTCTATCCGAATTGGTTACCATGCCGTCCGTTTCTCCCCAGGTTAATGCGGGAAGAAGCACATCCGCGACTTCGGTTGTATCCGTGTTCTGCATGCAATCCGACACCACCACCAAACCGCAAGCCTGTAACGCGGCTTTCACCTTGTCCGCTTCCGGCATGGATACGACCGGATTGGTATTGATAATCCAAATAGCCTTGATCTTGCCTTCGGCAACCGCCTGAAACATATCTACCGCTTTCAGGCCGTTTTGTTGAGCCATATTTCGTGCTTGCCAAAAACGTGCTACACGGTCGATGTCTTCCGCAGAAGAGAAATCCATATGGGCTGCCAGCTGGTTCGCCAGGCCGCCCACTTCGCGCCCGCCCATGGCGTTCGGCTGCCCGGTGATCGAAAAAGGTCCCATACCCGGACGACCGATTCGGCCGGTCGCCAAATGGCAGTTAATAATGGCATTGGATTTATCCACGCCGGAAGAAGACTGGTTCACGCCTTGCGAATAAAGCGTCACCATCCTGTCGAGCTGTACCGTCCATTGAAAAAAGGTTAATAAATCGGCTTCATCCAATTCACAGGTGGTCGCAACCGCCGACAAGGTACCCAATTCAGCTTGTGCCATCTCGCAGGCTTCTTTAAAGCCTTCGGTATGCTCAGCGATAAAATCGGAATCGACAGAGCCCGAGGCAACCAAATAAGACAAAAGACCGTTGAATAAAGCGGCATCGGTTCCCGGTTTTAACGGCAAATGTAAATCGGCCAAATCACAGGTCGCGGTACGGCGAGGATCGATAACCACCACTTTCATCTGAGGACGTTCTTTTTTGGCGGCAACCAAACGCTG
The DNA here is from genome assembly GCF_041583835.1 of Thiomicrorhabdus sp. Classification (GTDB taxonomy): domain Bacteria; phylum Pseudomonadota; class Gammaproteobacteria; order Thiomicrospirales; family Thiomicrospiraceae; genus Thiomicrorhabdus. The sequence continues at coordinate 171,076 of NZ_JBFHFC010000003.1, forward strand.
GTAAACGATGGGATGAGCCCACGCCGCATTGGAACCCACCAATACTACCAAATCCGCCAATTCCAAATCCTCATAAGAACAAGGCACGGCGTCGGCACCGAAAGCACGCTTGTAGCCCACGACCGCAGACGCCATACACAGACGGGAGTTGGTATCGATATTCGCCGTACCGATAAACCCCTTTAGCAGCTTGTTGGCAACATAATAATCTTCGGTCAATAATTGACCGGATACATAAAAAGCCACGGCATCCGGACCATGCTCGGCAATCACCTTACGAAACCCATCGGCAACGAAAGTAATTGCCTCTTCCCAATCCACCGCTTTACCGTGAACCTGCGGCGCCAGCATGCGCCCTGAAAAGCTGAGCGTCTCGCCTACCGAAGACCCTTTCACACAGAGCTTGCCGTAATTCGCAGGATGAACCTTATCCCCTAAAGCTTGCCAAACGATTTCATTCGTTTGTGTTTTCGGCTGCATCTCTATACCGCAACCGACACCGCAATAAGGGCAAGTGGTTTTGACTGGGTTGGTTTGTACACTCATCGCTTTCTCCCGGCTGATCACTCAACGCTCACCCAAACATCGCCGTCTTCGATCTTGGCGTCAAACACCTCAACCGAAAGTTCCGGTTTCTCCAGACACTGGCCGGTTTGTAAATTGAAATGATCCTTATACAGCGGTGAAGCCACCACCAATGCCTCGCCCAAGTTGCCAATCATGCCGCGAGACAGAACGTAAGCCTTACCGGCCGGGTCATAGTTATCCAGGGCGTAGACTTGATCATCCAGATAAAACAAGGCGATCTGGCGACCTTTAACCAAAGCGGCCACACCGGAATTTGCCACCAATTCATTTAATGAACAGACTTTTTCAAATGCTTTCATCTGCAACTTCTCCAATATGCTTAAGCGATTTCTCGAATTTCAACGGCGATACCGTCCAGCTTTTCCTGCTCTGTCGCCGGACGGATTTGGCCGCGCTCCTGAACGAAAAGTTGCGGTGCGGGCGAATCGATATTGACGAAAGAACGGAATCTTTGACGATACTCGGGTTGACTGACCGCTCTCTGCCAATCGCATTGGTAAGATTCCCGGATGGAGGCCATTTGGGATTCCAGTTCATCGCCGATGCCCAAACTGTCTTCAATCACCACCTGTTGTAAATAACTCAAACCGCCCTCCAGGTTATCCATCCAGGTGGCGGTTCTTTGCAGACGGTCAGCCGTCTTGATATAGAACATCAATAAGCGGTCGACATACCGGAAGACCTCTTCTTGAGTCAGTTCCGTGGCAAACAGATCTGCATGACGGGGTTTCATACCGCCGTTTCCGCAAACATAAAGATTCCAGCCGCTTTCGGTAGAAATCAAACCGATGTCCTTGGCTTGAGCCTCTGCACATTCGCGTGTACAGCCCGAAACCCCCATTTTGATTTTGTGCGGTGCGCGCAGCCCCTTATAGCGATTTTCCATATCGATCGCCATGGTGACCGAATCGTCCAGACCATAACGGCACCATGTTGAACCGACACAGGATTTCACCGTACGCAAGGCTTTGGCATAAGCCTGTCCGGATTCGAAACCGGCATCCAGCAACTTCTGCCAAATGTCCGGTAAATCGTTCATTTGCGCTCCGAAAAGCACAATACGCTGCCCGCCGTTGACTTTGGTGTACAGCTTGTATTCCTTCGCGACTTCACCCAAAACAATCAGTTTTTCCGGCGTAATTTCACCGCCCGGCACACGAGGGATGACCGAATAGGTACCGTCTTTCTGCATATTTCCGAGGTAGTTGTCGTTGGTATCCTGTAACGGGATTTTGTCTTTTTCCAAGGCGTAACTGTTCCACAAAGAAGCAAAGATATTCCCGGAAGCCTGTTTACAGATATCACAGCCATGTCCTTTGCCGTGACTGTTAAGGAGTTCGTCAAATGTTTTGATTTCTTCGACCTGACAGATATGGAAAAGCTCTTGGCGGGTATGGGCGAAATGCTCACAGATATCGGTATTGACCTCATGACCGCGCTTCGACAATTCATGATTCAGGACATTGGAAACCAACTGCGCGCAACCGCCGCAACCTGTTGCCGCCTGAGTGCAGGACTTGATATCGGCCATGGTGCAGCAACCGCCTTCAACCGCTTGGATCACATCGCCCTTGGAGACGTCATAACAAGAGCAAAGCTGTGCCGTTTCCGGCAACGCCTCCGGGCCGAACAGACTCGAAGCCTCACCATCACGGCTAGGCAGAATCAGGCTATCCGGGTGCTCCGG